>NZ_JAWKMX010000017.1:0-53842 GCF_041392005.1 Flavobacterium sp. | reverse complement strand
ATTAGGCTATTTTTTATATTAAAAGTAAAAAGCGATGCAACTGGCGGAATTATAGTATGTTTTAAACCCGAAAGTAATTCCCAAATTTTAGGATTACTTCCTGTTGTAATAACTATTTTTTCGCATTTAAAGGTTTCGATATTCGTTTCTATTTTCCAAAAATCGTTAAATTGTAATAACGATTTTACACTTTGATTTGTTAAAACATCTATTTTTAAATGTTTAACTTGGTTTAAAAAGCAATCCATAATTGTTTGCGAAGAATTCGTTGTAGGAAACACTCTATTATCGGCTTCTATTTTTAACGCAACTCCTCTCTTTTCAAACCACTCCATTGTGTCGCCAGTACAAAATTGATGAAAAGGACCAATTAATTCGCGTTCGCCTCGTGGATAAAATTTTACCAATTCTTTTGGTTCAAAACAAGCATGTGTAACGTTGCAACGACCGCCACCCGATATTTTTACTTTAGAGAGCACATCTTTACCTCTTTCTAAAATAGCAACTTTATAATGCGGATTTTTTTCGGCACAATTTATGGCTGTAAAAAAACCCGCTGCACCGCCACCAACAATAATAACATTATATTTTGTATTCATATTCTGTCTGGAAAATCTGAAATTATACCATCTATTTCGAAACGTTTTATATATTCTATAGCGGCATATTCATTTACTGTCCAAGTATTAATTTGTAAACCAAAATCTTTAGCTTTTGTACAATTTTCTTTAGTTAACAACGAAAAATGCGGATGAATTGCTTTTGCGTTGAATTGTTGTGCCCATTCTATAGCTTGATTAACACTAGCTTGTGTGAGTATTGCCAAAGGAATTTCAGATTGAAAACTGGCAAATTGTTTTAATTCGTCAAACTGAAAACTCGAAACTATAAAATCTGTTGGTTGCCAATTTTGTTCGTTCATATATTTTAAAAGTAGTTGAAAAACAGGTTCTGCTGTTTGTTTTCCTTTTAACTCTACGTTTAAAAAACATTTTTTGTTTACAAGTTGTAAAACTTCTACTAAAGTTGGAATTTCATAATCATTATCAATCTTTATTTTTTTTAATTCCGATAGAGAAAAATTAGAAATAGCACCTGTTCCATTAGTTAATCGGTCTAATGTAAAATCGTGAAAAACAACAAGCTCGCCCGAAGCACAACAATGAACATCGAGTTCGATACCATTTACACCTAAGTTAATAGCTTTTTGAAAAGAAGCTAGTGTATTTTCTACTACATATCCTTTTGCTCCGCGATGTCCTATTTTTGTAATCATTTTAATTTTAATAAAACAAAGATAAAATAGTTTTCACGTTTAGCCGTTATAATTTAAAGCAAAGTCCTAAATTATGAAAAAGATTATTTTTTTAGCAATTGTTGTATTTTTTTACAACTGTTCGTCTGTGTTACATTCAAACGTTTCTTACCAAACTCGCAACGATTTTAAAGGTGTAGCTGAAAACACTAAAAATGAGTTTTTAAAACAAAAAAATGCCACTTCCAACACTAAAAGCGTATTGATTTTAAGTCAAGGTTTTAAAGGCGAAAAAATAATTGTAAAACAAAATGAAAAAATCATTTACTCGGAATATCCTATTAGTCATGTAAAAACAAAATATGCCGATAGTTTTAGTTTTAACAATACTGTAGATTTAATTTTATATGATAATTATTCTAAAGAAGAAATTACAATTAAAAGTGATAAAATAGGTAATAACAAGTTTATATATGTAATGAAATATATTGAAAACGAGAAAACAAAATATAAAATTACAGTAAGCAACACATTGCGTGCAATGAAATAAAAAATGGCTACTAAAACTAGTAGCCATTTTTAAAATTGGTTTTTACTAAAAATTAGTTTTTGATAATTTTTTTAGAGTACGAAATATCGTTTCCTGTAAGTTTTAATAAATACATACCCGATTGTAATGAAGTAATGTTTAACTCGTCTTCAACTGAAAAGTTTTGTAATGTTTTAGACATAACTTTTCTTCCGTTTAAATCGAAAACCTCAACATTTAATACTCCGTTATAATTATTAACTCGTAAGTTTAGCTTTCCGTTTGTAGGATTTGGATAAACTCGTATTAATTCTTGATTTTTAAAATAATCTACACTTAACACACAATTTGGCCCTGGAGCTGGTTCTGTAAAATCTTCTACTTGGTCTGTTGCACTATTTGCCGAACCAGAAGAAGCGTTAACCCCTAAGCCTCTACGCGCAAAAACTTCCCAAATTAAACAAAAATCTTCTCCGCCAGTTGTGGCTTGGTCTGCGGCAATTAGGGCATTTCTAGCTGAAATAAATGTAGGATTACAACCTTGCAACTTCATACCGTCTAAAACTAATTGCATTACCTTATTGTTTCCGCCGTTTCCATTATAAATATCTGGGTCAAAACCATATTTATCTATATAAGCCCAAGTTAAATCCCATAGCATTGCTGTCCAAACAGACCCTACTCCGTGTGGAACTGCCTCTGTATTAGTATCGGCAAAAGTAAACGGACAAATACTCATATCTGTTGAATAAGGATACGTTCTAATACCAGGTCCATTTGTTGGTTGCCCTGCCACAAAAGTAGCAATACCTCTAGTTTCTGTACCGTTGTCTCCTGCTTCAATTTGCATCATTAAAGCTGCCCAGTCTGACCAGCCTTCGCCCATTTGTTCTTGATTATTTAAACAACTTGTATTTGGACCACCTGTTAAACGAGTTGATATTCCGTGTGTATATTCGTGTGCAATAACACCATTATCAAAATCGCCATCAGAATTCACAAATGTTACCACTGCATCGCGTAATGTAACATTTACAGTTCCCGATGCCATAGCTGCAATAATAGCTTCTCCAAGGTTATATGGAATAAATACTGCAGGAATAGTAATTGCTGCATTTGCCCCCGACATATTAACATATTGGTTAGGGTTAGCTGTATCATTATTTACAATAACTACCGCTGCTGCACCAGCATTTTGTGCCATTAAAACTTTATCTACAAAAGTACATATTCCCCTACGAATAACTACTGTTTTTCCTGCAAATAAGGCGCCGTTTACAGGGGCTTCACATGCATCTGAAGTATCTGGTGTAGCGTCTTCGTAAAGCACTAAATCGTAAGCTATACCAGGCATAGCTGGTAAATCTACGTGTCCTGGGTCAAACACATTATTAGAAGCATAGTATTCTCCTGCCACACTAGCTGGCGAGTTCACCACAAAATTTAACGGTACTGGACCTACATCCCAAAGATACATTTGCATTCTAGGACGGTCTCCATCTGGTGGTGTTGAAAAATTAGCATTATTCGTTCCTCCACCATCTTGAGCATCAGCTAGCACATAATCTCCTAAAAAAGAAGTTGTACCACCGTTTCCATAATTGTTACGTTGAAAATTTCCATTTGGTTCATCAAATCCGTACTGATACCATACATCGTGCATGATATTATTCATATAAAACAGATTAGTAGTAGCCGCATTTAAATATGAAGAAGCGGTTACTCCTACACCACCGTAAGGGTAATCAAAAACCAAAGAAGAACCCCCATTAGGGCTAGTTCCTCCAGAATTATTACCATCTGTATCATCTACTGCATGAACATTATTCCCTTGTGTCGTTGTAAACTCTGGACCATCTACTCCGTTTATATCGTGCCAACCGTGAGGCGATGCAACCAAATTGTTAACTCCAGAAAGTAATTGTCTTGAACCGTGATTGGGACTTTCTGTATAGTATGGGAAAACCCTATATGAACCATCTTGAATATCTACTATACTAGTATTTTTATTGGCAAATGCTAATTTGTTAAAATAAAAACCTACTTCGTGATTGTGTCCTTTATGACTTCCTGTTGTGCCAAAATTACACGATAAAACACCATCGAATTTTTCTAATAATTCGCCATTTGTTGCACTAATTCGAGCATCCCACAAGTGGTTATAATCCTGAGAGTAATATTGTAGTTTCCAAGCAAGTTTTAATTGGTCATCTTGGTAAAGATAAACCAATTGTGCCCTAACATCATCTTCAATGTTTCCATTTGAAATAACGTATTTGTTAAATTCTCGCTGCTCAATAATTTGATGCGAAACAAGAGGCTCACCGTTATGATTGTGTGCATAATTTAAAGCTTCTAAAACCGATATTGATGGAGCTGTCGTATTTACTTTTGATGCAATGTTAGCTACAAAGCTATTTTTAATATCTAACACTTCTCCATTTTTATACCAAACATTTGACAATGAGTTCGTAATAACAATTCCATTGTACATTTGATTAATATAAAAGTTTTGAATACCCGTAGCTTTTGAACTTCCAGTGCTTTCTACACTCCATTGCGAAATATCAGAAGTTGTTAAGTTGTACTCATTAGCTTGTTTAGCTAAAAAATTTTGAATTTTTGATTGTGGTACTTCTTGTGCAAAAAGAGTAAAACAAAATAAAAAACTCAAGCTTAGTAGTAATTTGTTTTTCATATATGTAGATTTATAAACGTAACAAATATAAATTTTAAATTTTTAAAAAACCAATTTGTGTTATTTTGTTAACATTTTTTATTTAGCCGTTTATCATTTTATACAGCTCAATCGCCTTCCCGTCTGTTAACAACGAGATGTAATGACAAATATTAAGCAACTGCTCGTAAACTGATTTTTTTTCTTGTAAAAATCGTTCTGGTAATAATTTTAGTACGATTTTATCGTAATTTGATGCTTTTTCTGACATTTGATTGTGGTAAGCGGTACAAAAAACATCTAAAAGAGTATGAATAACCTTATAACCCATTACTTCTTTTTCAATAACATTTTTACTCTGATACACTTGTTTTATACTTACTTTTATAATATCATCTATTTGTGCTTTATACTGACTTTTATCGAGTAGTGCCATTGAAAAACTACCCTTTAAAATAGCTTCTTCATTTTCTAAAAAAATAAAAACGGCATCATTTATTAAACTATTTATAGCTAACGCGCGTAAATAGCTTAAACGATCTTCTTTTGTAGTGAGCTCATTATACTTTTTACTATCAATACTGTTTTTTACAAGTTTTATAAGATATTCTAATGCTTTTTCTTCTTCTATTAAACCCAGATTAATGCCGTCTTCAAAATCGATTATTGTATAACAAATATCATCTGCAGCTTCTACTAAAAACGCTAACGGATGGCGTTCGAAACCGATATTTTCATTTTCTTTATTCCCAATTAATCCTAATTCTTCGGCTACTTCTTTGAAGAATATTTTATCTTGCTGGAAGAATCCATACTTTTTATCACAGATTTTTGATGTTGGTTTTTTAGGCAAACTTTCCTTTGGATATTTCATAAAAGCACCTAAAGTAGCATACGTTAAACGCAAAGCACCCTCTACTCCTTTTCTAGAAGAAGAAACAACAGCAAAACCATTAGCATTGCCTTCAAAATCTATTAAATCTTGCCATTCTTTATCGGTTAGTTGCGTTTTAAAATGTTGCCCATTTCCTGTTTTAAAATATTCGCCTATTGCTTTTTCCCCTGAATGTCCAAAAGGAGGATTTCCAATATCGTGAGCTAATGCTGCTGCCGCTACAATAGCACCAAAGTCGTTCATTTGGTAACCGTAAATTTCGGTTAAATACGGATGTTTTTCTAAAATTTTTTTCCCGACCAATCTACCTAACGAACGACCTACCACCGATACTTCTAAACTGTGAGTTAACCGCGTGTGAACAAAATCGGTTTTGGAAAGTGGAATAACTTGTGTTTTATCTTGTAAACTTCTAAATGCCGAAGAAAAAATAACCCGGTCATAATCGACTTCAAAGCCTAAACGAGTGTCGTCTTGTTCTTTTCTGAGTCTTTTTGTGGTATCGCCTTGTCGTTTTAACGACAATAATTTTTCCCATTTCATCATAATAATAGGCAATTAAAATTTTATTTTTTTAACTCTTCGGCCACTTTTTCGAGTTCGGAGTACCATTGTTCGCCAAACTTTCGAATTAACGCTTCTTTTACAAATTGATACACGGGAACGCCTAATTCTTCTCCTAAAGCACACGCATCGGAACAAATGTGCCATTTGTGGTAATTTACAGCAGCAAAATCGGAATATTCTTTTACACGAATAGGATACAAATGGCACGAAACAGGTTTTTTCCAACTTACTTTTCCTTCATTATACGCTTGTTCAATGCCGCAAAGTGCCGTTTTCCCATCAAAAATTACATATGCACAATCTTTACCGTCGATAAGCGGTGTTTCTAGCTCATCAAACTCGGAAACAATATGTGTACCTTGTTTTTCTATGGCTTTTATACCCTCTGGGCGTAAATACGGTTTTACTTTTGGGTAAATTTCGGCCATAATTTTAGTTTCCTCTTCTGTTAATGGTGCACCAGCATCGCCATCTACACAACAAGCTCCTTTACAAGCGCTTAGGTTACAAACAAATTCTTTTTCAAAAATTTCTTCGGATACTATAGTTTTATCTAACTGAAACATTATACAATTTATATATTGGTGTCAAATATACGTTATTTTAAGTAACTGTTAGGTTCACAAAGTATCGTTAAATTAGGTTTACGTTTTTATAGATTGTTTTATATTTGCTATGTATTTATAGTTTTGCTTTATGAAAGTTGTATCTTATATTATAATTGTTTTGGCTTTAGGCTTAATAGGGTTTAATTTAACCAAAATAAATTACAGCAATCCATTTGAAGAAGGAAGCACTATTGCACTTATAGGTGTTGTTGCTGGTTTGTGCGCTATTGTTTTGATGCTTATTTTTCGTATTTCGAAGAGTATTGATGAAAGAACCAAATAATTATGTTTGATGTACTAATTATTGGCGGTGGTGTTTCGGGTGTTTCTGCCGCTTTATTGTTAGGTTCTGCCGTAAAAAAACCATATGCCAAAAACAAAAAAATTGGCATTATTGTGCATCAACGTGCTTCTTATTTACAAAATGGCGTTTACAATAACGTATATGGAATAAAACCTAAAACATTGGGCACCGATTTGCTAAGTAGTAGTTTACATCAGTTAGCCGAACTTTACCCACATGTTAAACAAATTGAAAAAGAGAAAGTAACTGCTGTTTTGAAAACTAATTTTGGCTATTTGGTAACTTCAAACAAAAATGAATATAAGGCTAAAATTGTTGTTGTCGCTATTAATTCGAATAGTCCTATGTTAATTAAGGGTTTAGAAGATTTTGTTATACCACACCAAAAAGCTGCACCAAGTAAAAATCGTATTCAATTAAAAAATACCGAAAATTTAGTTACCGATGGTTTATATGTTGCAGGAACTTTAGCAGGTTGTAGAAGCCAACTTTCTATTGCAGCTGGAAGTGGCGCAAATGCAGCCGCAGAAATTTTAACATTATGGAATAATGGCGAATTTGCACAGGTTCATGATGCTTTAGGGAAATAAAACCTAAAAATTATTTAATTCTAGTACTTTTTTTACCATATCGTCTTCTTGTAAAATAATTTTATAATACGCATCGTCTGTAAACAATTGGCGTACAAACTCGGCATATAGATACGTTAAAATTTTATCTTTATTGGAATAATCTAATAATAATCCACTATTTGAAGCATAGCTTTTAAGGTCGTTTATATATTTTTGATTGGTAAAAATTTCGTTTTTTAATTGTTCTTGCGATAGTTTTTCAAAAAATAATCGATTTTTATCTAATTCTTCAAAAACAAAATACGAAATTAAGCCCGATTGCATAATCATATTCGTTGCTTCTTGAGCATGATTTTGGCTTATTGGCACAAAAACATCGGGAATAATACCGCCACCGCCATACACAATACGTCCTTTTTTAGTTTTATATTTTAAACTATCGGCCACTTTAATACTGTCGGCTTCATAGAGTTCGCCACTTGCGAATCGTTTTTCAAATTCATTAAAATATCCTTCGGCTTTATCGTCGTAAGGTTTTTGAATAGAACGCCCCGATGGTGTATAATACCGAGCTACTGTTAACCGCACAGCAGACCCGTCGTTAAAAGGAATTTCGCGTTGTACTAAACCTTTTCCAAAAGAACGCCTGCCTACAATTGTTCCTCTATCGTTATCTTGAATAGCACCAGCTAAAATTTCGCTTGCCGATGCTGAGTTTTCATCAATTAAAATGTATAATTTACCTTTTTCAAAAATTCCCTTTTCGGTTGCTAAAGAAATTTCTTCGTTACCTTTTTTGTTAATTGTTTTTACAATTAATTCTTTGTCTTTCAAAAACTCGTCGGCTATTTCTTCTGCCATTTCAAGATATCCGCCACCATTTTCTCTAACATCGACCAATAATGTGGTAATGGTTTCTTTCTTTAATTTGTTTAATGCCTCATGAAATTCTGAGAATGTAGTTTCTGAAAATCGATTTATTTTAATGTAACCTATTTTATTAGCAATTTTCAGTGCAACATCTACGCTTTTAATCGGTATAATATCGCGTGTAACGGTTATTTTTAATTTTTTATTTTCAGATTTTCTAAAAACGGTAAGTGCTACTTCGGTTCCTATTTCGCCTTTTAACTTTGAGAAAAGAGTATCGTTGCTAATGTTTTTATTGTATAATTGATAATTATTGGCAAACAAAATGCGATCGCCTGGTTTAATTCCTGCTTTCTCAGAAGGTCCGTTTTTTATGGTTTTAATTACAGCAATGCTATCTTTATAATTATAAAAATTAATGCCAATTCCTACAAAATCGCCACGCATACTTTCATTTACTGCTACAATATCTTTTTTATTAATGTAAACCGAATGCGGGTCTAAATTTTGGAGAATTTTATCCACTGTCAAATCTACAATAGAATCGGTATTTATATTATCTACATATTCGGCATCAATAAAATCGAGCAATCGGTTTAACTTGTTTTTAGCAGCACTATTGCTTGCAACAGCATTGTGATTACCTAGTTTATTACCAAGCAGTAATCCAATAGCAACTGCAATAGAAAACGCTAATGGAATATATAATTTTCTCGAATTCATTTAATTTAAATTCTCTATTAATTCGACCTCAACGCCTGCTTTTTTTAAAAAATCGACTCCTGAAGTATCTTTATATTCTTGATGATAAACTACTCGTTTTATACCCGATTGATGGATGAGCTTACTGCAATCTTTACAAGGCGAAAGAGTTATATATAGTGTAGCACCCTCGCACGATTGTGTAGAACGGGCTACTTTTAATATGGCATTAGCTTCGGCGTGCAGCACATACCATTTTGTGAGATTATTTGCATCTTCACAACAATTTTCAAAACCCGATGGCGTGCCATTGTACCCGTCGGAAATTATCATTCTATCTTTTACAATTATTGCGCCAACCTGTTTGCGTTTACAATAGGAAAGCTGGCTCCATTCGTTAGCAATTTTTAAATAGGCTTTGTCGTATTTTAATTTTTTTGCCATTTTATCTGTTCCAAATTTCACTTTCTATTACCATAGGTAGCACTACCCCAATTACAAATGCAGCTGCTACTAAAGCCCATTCTCGTTTTGAAAAATGAAAAACAGTTTGCACCACGTAAGCGAGTATAAGATACATTAAAACAACTATAAGTTGGGCAGCTTCTATACCTAAGGCAAATTCTAATAATGGTAAAAGTTTATCGGTAGCATTGCCTGGTAAAATGGTTTTAAAATAATTTGAAAAACCTAGACCGTGAATTATTCCGAAAAACAAAGTAACGATTGCTTCAAAAGATATACTTTCTTTTTTAGCTGTTTTTCCTGCTGTGAATAAATGATATATAGCGGTAATTAATATGGTAATAGGTATTAAAAACTCGACTATAGTGGCATTTGCTCGAATAATATCGAAAACCGAAAGAATAAGCGATAGCGTATGACCAACAGTAAAAAGCGTAACTAAAAGTAATACTTTTTTCCAATCTTTAAACGCATAAGGAACCATTAATGCAATAAAAAATAAAACGTGATCGTATGCGTTGATATCAAGCACATGATGAAGTCCTATTTTAAAATACAACCAAAACTCTGTCATTTGTAAAAATATTAAGAATTCAAACTTACAAAATATTCTATTTTATAGCAGTAAAAGTGTGTTATTTATTTTATAAAATTGTGTAAGTTTGCAAAAATTAAAATCAAAAAGATATGTCATTTTCAGATTTATTTGATAGCGGATTTAAAAATCGTAATAAAGGTCATTTTTCGGCAATTGTGAGAGTTGCACTTTCTGATGGTGAAATTACAACTGAAGAAAAAGCGTTTTTAGATAAATTAGCTACTAAACTTGAAATTTCTTCGGAAGAATATGAAGAAATTTTAGAAAACCCAACAAAATATCCTATAAACCCACCTGTTTTATACAATAATCGCTTAGAACGTTTGTATGATTTAGCGCGTATGGTTTATGCCGATCATATTTTAGGACCAAAACAAAAAGATATATTAACACGTTTTGCATTAGCTCTAGGTTTTACACCTAGTAATGTTAATTTTATTGTTGATAAAGCTTTATCGCTATTAGTGTTAAATGTAGATTTAGATACTTTTATTTTTGAAATGAAAAATATGAACAAATAAGGAATTTATTAATTCTACTTAAAGAGCTCAATTTTTAATTGAGCTTTTTTTGTTTGCCTTTAGCTATTAATAAATAAAAATAAGATTTTATTAAAATATAAACAAAAAAGACCTAAACTATTGATTTACAATACGTTTAAGTCTTTTTGTTGTGCGGGTGAAAGGACTCGAACCTTCACACCTTGCGGCACCAGATCCTAAGTCTGGCGTGTCTACCAATTTCACCACACCCGCAGCATTGTGAAATGTGGGTGCAAATATAACTATAAGTTTATAATAAACAAATAGAAAATTATTTTTTTACCCTTAATCTACTCGTTCTAATTTTGTAGCCTTCGTTTTGTTTTGTACTAGTTTCGATGCTGGGTAAGCGGCATCTATATCTTCTAGTACATTTAATGCTTCATCTACATAAATGTCTTTTTGCATTTCTTCGTGCCAGCGTTCTCTTTTTTCTTTTAAAATTGAATCGTTTGCAATAGCTTTAGTTTCTACAGACAACGAATTAAAATTTAATTGGTTATTAAATTCTGTTATAATTTTAAATTTCTTTAATTCGGCATCGCTTTTTGCAATTTCGTCTTCATATTTTTTTAGATTTAAACTAAAATCGTTGTTGTCTTTACGATCGTATATCCATTTTGCATTTTCATCTATTAATTTAAATTGTTCGCTTTGTTTTACTCTATTATTACTTCTTGCTACAATTTCATTAAAATTTGGATACACTATTTTGTAGTCTGCTGGAGAAATTTTATCCCATTCTAAAGCGTTGTCTTCATCTCGTTCGCCCATATCTAAATACGAAAACCTATCGGGTAAAACAATGTCGCTTAACACCCCTTTTTGTTGAGTAGAACCACCGTCTATTCTATAGAATTTTTGAGTAGTGGTTTTAAGTGCTCCTAAATCGCCATAAACTCCGTTTTTAACTAATCTATTTAAATCTATCATATTTTGAACTGTTCCTTTACCGTAAGTATGTTTACTTCCTATTACTACACCTCTATGGTAATCTTGTATTGCAGCCGCAAAAATTTCAGATGCCGAAGCCGAAAAATTATTAACCATAACTACTAATGGTCCGTCCCATAATATACTGTTGTCTCTATCTTCTAATACATCTTTTTTACCTCCTAAAGATTTTACTTGAACAACAGGGCCGTTTTTAATAAACAAACCTGTCATTTTAACAACAGTTTCTAAAGAACCGCCACCGTTGTTGCGTAAATCCATAATAATACCTTCTACGCCTTCATTTTTTAATTGTTGAATTTCTGCAGCAACATCTTTAAATGCGTCTCTATTTTCTTTATTTTCGAAACTAATGTAAAACTTAGGCAAATAAATAATTCCAAACTTTTTACCATTTTTTGTTACTGTTGCCGATTTTGCAAAGGTTTCTTCGGTTTCAACTTCATCTCTAATAATAGAAATAACAGCAATAGTACCATCTACTTTTTTAACGGTTAAGCGAACTTCTGTTCCTTTTGGCCCTTTAATTTTTTTAACCACATCGTCTAATCGCATTCCTGCAATATCTAACGGTTCGTTTTCGGCTTGCGCTACTTTTAAAATAACATCGCCTGCTTCTAATTCTTTGCCGCGCCAAGCTGGTCCGCCCGAAATTAATTCGGATACTTCTACTTGGTTATCTTTTTTTTGTAAGCGCGCACCTATTCCTTCAAATTTACCACTCATACTAATATCGAATTTCTCTTTGTCGTCTGGAGAAAAATAGAATGTGTGCGGATCAAATCGTTCTACAATTGCATTTAAGTAAATAGAAAACCAGTCGTTATGATCTAATTCGTTTTCGATAAAATTGAAGTAATCATTTTGCGATTTTAAAAGACTTTCTCTAGCTTCTTTCTCTATTACAGAGAATGGTTTGGGTTGATAGGATGTATCTTTTTCGGCTTTGTCTTTTTCTAATTTATTTTTATCGGCTATTGTGGCTAAAACGGAAAATTTAAGTTGTTTACGCCATCTGTCTTTTAACTCTTTTTTATTAGAAACATATGGAAGATTTTCATAATCTACATTAATACTTTCTTCTTTGTTGTAATTGAATGGTTTTTCTAATATATCGGTATAGATTTCTTGAACTTCTTTTATGCGTTGTAGCAAACGCGAATTTGTTAGTTCAAAAAAGGTTAGGTCTTTATTTTTTATCATATCGTCTATTGATGTGTTGTATTTGTTAAACTCATCAATATCAGATTGTAAAAAAAATCGTTTTGTAGGATCAATTCCTTTTAAGTATTTGGTGTAAACTTGCTTCGAAAAATCGTCGTTTATGTCTGCTGGTTTGTAATGCCCTTGTTCTAATACATACGTTAATATTTCTAAAAGCAGTTTGTCTTTTCCTGGATCTTCTTTTTTTACAGAAGGCATAAAACTCCATAGTACAGCTGCAATAACTGTAACTAAAAGTACTATTTTATAATTTTTTTTCATAAACTCAACAATTCGTTTCATTTGGTAAATATTCTTGGCTAAAATACATAAAAAATTATGCCACAATAATGCAATATACGATAAATTTTTGTTAAAGCCTTTTATATTATATATATCATAAAATATGTTATCATTAATTTTTTTACTTTAGCAAAAAATAATAAAAATGCCCAAACGACCATTAATTCTTATAACTAACGACGATAGTATTGTTTCTCCTGGAATTCGCACCCTTATTGAGGTAATGAAAAGCATAGGCGATGTTGTTGTTGTAGCGCCCGACAGCCCACAAAGTGCAATGGGGCATGCCATAACAATTAACAACACGTTACACATAGACAAAGTAAATCTTGACCCCGAAATTGAACACGAATATAGCTGCTCTGGCACGCCTGTTGATTGCGTAAAAATGGCGGTTCACGAAATTTTAAAACGCAAACCCGACTTATGTGTTTCCGGTATTAATCATGGTTCTAACTCGTCTATAAACGTTATTTATTCGGGCACTATGAGTGCTGCTGTAGAAGCAGGAATTGAAGGAATTCCAGCTATTGGCTTTTCGCATTTAGATTACAGTTGGCAAACCGATTTTTCGCCTGTAAAACGTTATGTAAAGAAAATTGCTTTAGAAGTTTTAAAAAACGGATTGCCCGAAGGTGTGGTTTTAAACGTAAATTTCCCTAAAAGTGAAAAAGGCGAAATTAAAGGAATGAAAGTGTGTCGCCAAGCAAAAGCAATGTGGGTTGAAGAATTTGACAAACGAAAAAATCCGCAAGGAAAAGAATATTATTGGCTTACTGGCGAATTTGTAAATCAAGATACGGGAACCGATACCGATGAATATGCTCTCGAAAATGGTTTTGTTTCTATTGTTCCTGTTCAGTTCGATTTAACCGCGCACCATGCCATACAAACGCTAAACAATTGGAATTTTTAAAATGAAAAAACAAGACTTATTTAAAGGTTTACTTTTAGGAATACTAGTAGCATTAACTTGTAGCTTCGTAATTTTTTTAGTAATCTCTAAAGGAAATACCGAATTTTCTTTAGCTTATCAATATTTAAAAGCAAACGATTTGGTAGGAAAAGTAATTACATTAGGCTCAATTCCTAATTTATTTTTGTTTTTCTTTTTACTAAATAGAGGAAAAGAAATGATGTCGCGCGGTATAATTTTATCGTTATTTGTATTAACTATTTTTACTTTAATTTTATAATGAAATACTACATTATTGCAGGCGAAGCATCGGGCGATTTGCACGGTTCTAACTTAATGAAATCGCTTTTAAAACACGACTCAAATGCCGAGTTTCGGTTTTGGGGTGGCGAACTTATGCAAAATGTAGGCGGAACTTTAGTAAAACACTATCGCGATTTGGCGTTTATGGGTTTTATTGAAGTTGTATTTAACTTAAAAACTATTTTAAATAATATTAAATTTTGTAAAAAAGATATTGAAGCATTTCAACCCGATGCTTTAATTTTTATCGATTATCCAGGTTTTAATATGCGAATTGCCTCTTGGGCAAAACAAAAAAAAATTCCTACGCATTATTATATTTCGCCTCAAATTTGGGCTTGGAAAGAAAACCGAATAAAAGCGATAAAACGCGATGTTGATTATATGTATGTTATTCTTCCGTTTGAAAAAGATTTCTACGAGAAAAAACATCTATTTCCTGTTGATTTTGTAGGTCATCCGCTTTTAGATGCTATTCAAAATAGAAAAGAAACAACCACTGAAGAATTTAGAAAAGAAAATAATTTATCTGAAAAACCAATTATTGCACTTTTACCTGGTAGCCGAAAACAAGAAATTAATACGAAACTTAAAGTAATGCTTTCGGTTGTTGATTATTTTACTGATTATCAATTTGTTATTGCTGGAGCTCCAAGTCAAGACTACAGTTTTTACGAACCTTTTTTAGTAAATAAAAACGTTCATTTTGTATCGAATAAAACCTACGATTTGTTAAATGTGGCTCATGCTGCATTGGTAACATCGGGAACGGCAACTTTAGAAACCGCTTTGTTTAACGTGCCCGAAGTGGTTTGCTACAAAGGTAGTTGGATTTCGTACCAAATTGCCAAACGCATTATTACGCTACAATACATTTCATTGGTTAATTTAATAATGGATAAACCGGTAGTTACCGAATTAATTCAAGGCGAGTTGAACACTAAGAATCTGAAAGCCGAATTGCAAAAAATAGTTAGTGGCGCTGCTAGAGAAAAAATATTGCAAAATTATGTCGAGCTAAAACACAAACTAGGCGATGGTGGCGCAAGCGATAAAACGGCGCAATTAATTGTTTCTCGATTAAAGAATTAATTGTAAATTAGCGTTAAAACAACATGTGAAAGTTTACGCTTATCCTTTAATTCCGTTTACACTTTTACTTGCATTAGGAATTGTTTGCAACAGCTATTTTACAATTCCTTATTTCATTTCTTTTGGATTACTGCTACTTTTAATAGGATTACTTTTTTATTTTAATTGGAAAACCAAAAAAAATAGAAAAGCAACTTCGTTATTTGGAATAACAACGTATTGCCTTGCTTTTTTGCTCGGGTTATTTTTACAAAATAGCCATTTTGAACCGCAAAAAAATAATCATTATTCGCGTTTTCTTGAAAGTGAAAATAGTGTAAAAGGAATTGTTGTTTCAAACTTAAAGTCAAGCGCTAAAAACACGAAACATATTTTAAAAATTGAAAAGATTAATCAAAAAATTGCAAGTGGAAAACTACTCGTTTATATTGAAAAAGACAGCACAACTGAAATTATTCCTGGAACCGAAATTATTTGCTTGGCAACATTTCTTAAACCTTCTGGCGAACAAAATCCGTTTCAATTTAACTACGCGGCTTATTTAGAAAACAATAACATTTTTGATCAAATTTTTCTAAAAAGAAGCGACTATAAAGTTGTTAACACACAGCAAAATTGGGATTGTTTTTGGTTTACTTTTCAAAAGAAATTAGCCAATAGTTTTGCCATTCACAATTGGGACAACAACACACAATCCGTAGTAAATGCGTTGCTTTTAGGACAACGAAAATTGCTCGACGAAAAAACACTTACTGCTTATTCTGATGTGGGCGTAATTCATATTTTAGCCATTTCGGGTTTACACGTTGGTATTTTATATATTTTTCTTGTATGGATTTTAAAGCCAATAGGAACCTCTAAAAAAGCTAGAATTATTCGTTTTTGTATTACCATTTTAGTGTTGTGGAGTTTTGCTTTTATTACTGGTTTTTCGGCTTCTGTTTCGAGAGCTGTTATAATGTTTTCGCTTTTTGCTTTTGGCAAAATTTTAAATAAGCAAACCAATACTTATAATATTTTGGCAACTTCTGCCTTGCTTTTATTGGTTTATAATCCAAATTTAATTTTTGATATTGGTTTTCAAATGAGTTACTCGGCTGTTTTGGCAATTGTGAGTTTTAATCCGTATTTTAAGTATTTTCGTATTAGTAAAAATAAAATTGTCTCTTTTTTTACTGATATTTTAGCTGTTTCATTAGCAGCACAAATTGGTGTTTTGCCTATAAGTTTATACTATTTTCATCAGTTTTCGCCTTTGTTTTTGGTTGCTAATTTAGTTGCGATTCCACTTACAACAGCAATTCTTTGGTTAGGATTAATTACACTTGGTCTTAATTTTGTATTTCCAAAATTTTCGGTTTTAATTGGGAAACTCTTACAACTTCTTATTCATTTTATGAACGAAAGTATTGCTTGGTTTTCAAATTTTACTACTTTTATTTTCAAAAACATTCCGTTTACTTTCATTTTAGCATTTATTTTTTCGGTAGTTGTTCTATTTTTATTAATTGCTTTACGAAAAAAAACGTATGCAGCGACTGTTGTATTTCTTAGTTCAATTTTAGTTTTTCAATTGGTATATGTTGGAACAAAATTTTACAATTACAGTAAAGAAGAAACTATTATTTATGCTTCAAAACAAACTTTAATATCTTACAAAAAAGGAACTACAATTTATGCTTTTTCTACTAATTTTAATGAAAACAGAACTGCTTTAAACCAATACAAAACAGGTGTTTTTAGCAACACTATTGAAGAAAATTCTTTGCGAAACGTATATTTATTTAACCGCAAAAAAATAATAGTAGTCGATAGTTTTGCCGTTTATCCTAATATAAAAAATGTAGATTGTGTAATTTTAACCGAAAACCCAAAACTGAATCTAAACCGATTAATTACTGAATTGAACCCGAAAGTAATTGTTGCAACCAGTAATACTAAATTTTATTTACTTACTTTATGGAAATCGACTTGTGCAAAAAGAAAAATCCCTTTTCATGCTACTGCCGAAAAGGGATTTTATACGTTAGAATAACGGAATTATTGCTTTTTTAAAATAGCATCTGCTACTTTTATCCAAGCTTCTGGGCCGCCTGGTACATATCCTGTTTTTCCTAATTCGTCTAAATTTACTTTTTTACCTTCTTGTTTTACTGGCTTTACAAACCAAATGGTAGGAAAACCTGTAACTTGAAACATTTGTTGCATTTGAGCATTTTGCTGCTGCAATTCAGTTGGCAACTGCTTTCTTTTAGGGTAATCGAGTTCTACTAAAACTACATTCTCGGTTGCCCATTTTGCAAATTCTGGTTTTTGAAAAACTTCTTTTTGAAGTTTGATACACCAACCACACCAGTCAGAACCTGTAAAAAACAAGAATAAAGGTTTGTTTTCGTCTAAAGCTATTTTAGTTGCTTCAGATATATCGGTGTGCCATTTTAATTCTTGCGCTTGTGTTGTTAACCCAAAAAAAGTTAACATTATAATGATTGCTAATTTCTTCATTTTAATAATTTTTCAAATTTCATTGCAAATACAATGCCAATATTATTTTACACCGTGCATTAATTTTTTAATAACCGGATATAAAACTGCTGATAAAACTGCCAATCCAAATGAAATAAAAGTTAATAACCAGAAGAAGCTACTCAATCCTTTTTCTTGAGCAATTGCCTCAGAAGATTCTGCAAATACACCTGCTAACTTCATCCCTATTGCAACTGCTAAATACCAAATACCAAACATAAAGGCAATCATTCTTCCAGGAACTAATTTAGATACGTATGACAATGCCACTGGAGAAACACATAATTCTCCCATAGTATGGAAAAGGTAAACTAAAATTAACCAAATGATACTAACTGAAGCTGTTTTAGCTCCTGGCTCAATGCCACCTGCACCAATAGCAATTACAGCCATTCCAAGACCTAATAATCCCATTCCTATTGCCCATTTCATATTTGCATTTGGATTGTATTTACTTTCCCACCATTTAGAAAACAATGGTGCTAATGTTATAATATACAATGAATTTAAAACTGAAAACCAAGACGCTGGAATTTCAGCAGAATCTTTTTGAAATTCCTCATTCAACATCCATATTGCAATGAACCATATAATTACAAAACTCAATGCTAAGAAAATATTAGATAAAGCATATTTTGCAAATGTCTTTTTAAATAATAAATATAAAACCCAAGAAATGATTCCTAAAGGAATAATTGTCATTAAAGAGTTTACAATTTTAAATATAAATCCGGCATCTCCTTCTAATACTCTATTTGTATAATCTTTTGCAAAAACAGTTAATGAACTTGGTGATTGTTCAAAAATTGCCCAAAAGAAAATAGTTACGAAAGCAAAAAATACTACTGCTAACATTCTATCTCTTAAAACTGGAGTATATTTAGGAATACGAATCGCAAGTAATATTATAAAAATTACAAATGCTAGTAATATTGCAATTGTTGAACCTGATAAACCAGCAATTTCAAATGGAAAAACATTGTATTTCCCTTCAGAAATTTTAGATATAGGATCATTAAAAATCCAAAGCATACCCAATAATGAAGCGATTGCAATTAATACTTTTTGACCGCCTGTAAAAGGGTTTCTTCCAGCCTCAACTTCTTTTTCATCTGAAGTTAATTCATCAATTACATCAACATTTTTATTTTTTGGTTCTTTACCAATTTCGCCAAAAATTCCTTGCGCTAACCAAAATTGTAGTAAACCAAATAACATAAAAATGCCTGCAACACCAAATCCCCAAGACCATCCAATTTTTTCACCTAAATAGCCACAAAGTAAAATTCCTAAGAAAGCTCCAGCATTTACACCCATATAAAAAATTGTGTAAGCGCCATCTTTTTTCTCTTCTTTACCTTTATACATCTCAGAAATAATAGAAGTCATATTTGGCTTAAAAAAACCGCTACCAATAACTAATAAACCTAAACCTGAATAAATAAAAAATGATGTTTCAACTGCCATACAAGCATGTCCTAAAGTCATTAATAACGCCCCTACAACAACAGCTTTACGAATTCCAATAACATTATCAGCAAAATAACCACCAACCATAGTTGATAAATACACTAATGATGTGTACGTTCCAAAAATTGCAAATGCCCATTCGCGAGGCCAACCCCATCCATCATCTAATAATGAAGCAGTAAAAAATAATACTAATAAGGCACGCATTCCGTAATACGAAAAACGTTCCCACATTTCTGTAAAAAAAAGTACAAACAATCCCGCTGGATGTCCTAATACTTTGTCTTTAAATAGGTTTTCAATATCTGTATTCATATAAGTTAGTTTAGTTAATTTATTATTAGTGTACGTTACCCATTAATTTATTTAAAACAGGTGCTAAAAGTAAGGCAATTATTCCAGCTCCAATAGCATAATGCGAAATAATTTCAAAACCATCGGTATACAACGCTAAGGTTTGCATTCCTCCAGTCACCTCTTGAGAACCTTCTACTGCAAGTTTTTTTGATATAAAGCCTACAATTTGAAAAGCATATGCTGATGACAAAAACCATATTCCCATCATAAAAGCGACTATTCGTTTTGGAGATAAATCTGTAATTTTTGACAATCCTACTGGCGACATAAACAATTCTCCTATTGAAAGTATAAAATACATTATCATTAAATACGCAAAAGGGACCATTCCTTGAGCATTAGCATCATGTTTACTTAATGATAAGATATAAAAACTCAAACCAGCAAATAAAAGTCCTAATCCAAATTTAACAGGAGTTCTAGGGTTTAACTTTTTCCTACTTAAAAACGCCCAAAACAAAGAGATTGGAATTGATAATGCAATAATAACCAAAGAATTCAAAGAGTTTGTTTGACTGGCATTCATAATTCCAGCTAAATCTACATTTCTATCTGCAAATAATGTAATTACACTTCCAGAAAGCTCATGAAAACCCCAAAACAAAGACATAAAAACAGTAATTACTATGGCTACTATTAATTTCTTTCGTTCATCTGAAGTAGCCTCTTTTAATACCTTTATTAAAAATATAATAATTCCAACTCCAATTACTTTAAATAATAAATTAACCGCATTTTGATCTCCTAGCCAAGTTCCTTCTTTCCCTAAAGACTTGTAACTATAAAGCAAAAAAGCAATTACTGGAACTGTTAAAAAAGATAAAACTGGAATAGCTTTTTTAGCATCAAAACCCAATACTTTAGGCAAAGTTTCATTAGGAGCCATTCCTTTTTCTCCAAAAACATTTGTTCTAATTCCGTTCCAAAAAGCCAACAATCCTAATAACATTCCAAATCCTGCTAAACCAAACCCATAATGCCAACCATAAGTTTCTCCTAACCATCCGCACAATAACGGAGAAGCAAATGCTCCTATATTAATTCCCATGTAAAAAATGGTAAATCCAGAATCTTTCCTTGGATCTCCATCTTCATAAAGGGAACCAACAAATGTTGAAATATTTGGTTTAAAAAAACCATTCCCTACAACAATAAAGGCCAAAGCCATAAAGAAGGCAATATCATTTTCAACAGCCAAAACAAAGTGTCCAATTGCCATTAAAATACCACCTAAAAAAATTGAGGCACGCATTCCTAAAATTTTATCAGAAATTCTACCTCCAATAACCGTTGAAGCATAAACCAAAGAACCATAAGACGCATAAACTGCTGCTGCTGCAATATCTTTATCTTCAAAAGCTTTAAAAATTTCTTTAACCATGTAAAGCATCAACAATGCTCTCATGCCATAGAAGCTAAAACGCTCCCACAACTCTGCAAAAAACAGATAAAATAATCCTTTAGGATGCCCGAATAATTCTTGTGATTTATTTGTCGTAGTATCGCTCATATTATATTTTTTCTAAAATAAAATTAGTCATTTTTGTATAGAGTTGTAAGCGGGTTTTACCGCCGTAAATTCCGTGATTTTTATCGGGATAAATTGCCCAGTCAAATTGTTTATTCGCTTGAATAAGCGCTTCAATCATTCGCATTGAATTTTGTACATGTACGTTATCATCAGCCGTGCCATGAACTAATAAAAAATTTCCTTTTAATTTACTTACATGACTTAATGGTGAATTGTTATCGTAACCACTTTCGTTTTCTTGCGGTGTTTGCATGTAGCGTTCGGTATAAATACTATCGTAAAAACGCCAACTGGTAACTGGTGCTACTGCAATGGCAGTTTTAAACACATCGTTTCCTTGAAAAATACAATTAGAAGCCATAAATCCACCATAACTCCAACCCCAAATTCCAATTCGTGACGCGTCAATAAAATTATTTTTTGCTAATGCTTTAGCAGCATCAATTTGATCTTCAACTTCGTATTTCCCTAATTCTTTATAGGTACATTTTTTAAAAGCTGCGCCTTTAAATCCGGTTCCTCTACCATCAACACATGCAACAATATATCCTTTTTGTGCTAACATATAATACCAATAATCGTCATAACTATTCCAATTATTATCAACACTTTGCGAACCTGGACCAGAATATTGATACATCAATAATGGATATTTTTTTGATGGATCAAAATTTTTAGGTTTAATCATCCAAGTGTTTAGCTTGTGTCCTTTTTCGGTGGTTACTTCAAAAAATTCTTTTTGAGACAAATCGTAATCGGCTAATTTATTTTCTAATTCAGAATTATTTACAATTTCTTTTACAACTTTACCATCTTTAGTTAAACGAAGCGTATAAGTTGGTGCTTTTGTAGCACTTGAAAATGAATTGATAAAATAATCAAATTTTGGGCTAAATGTTGCCGCATTTGTTCCCGATTCAGTTGTTAATCGCTTTTTGTTTTTTCCGTTGATACCAATTGAATATACATCTCTATTAATTGAACCATTTTCAACCGATTGATAATACACTTTTTCAGATGCTGCATCAAAACCATAAAAATTAGTTACTTCCCAATTTCCGTTTGTAATTTGTTTTTTTAACTTTCCGTTTTTATCGTAATGGTAAATATGGTTGTAGCCATCTTTTTCAGACGTCCAAATAAAACTATTATCATCTAAAAACGTTAAATTATCAGTTACATCAACATAGGCTTTATCAGTTTCTTGAAGAACTACTGAATATGATGCTGTTTTACCATCAATAAATAGTAAATCTAAATTATTTTGATGACGATTAAGTACTTGAGCACTCAAAACATTAGCCTCTTTAGTCCATTGTAAACGGGCGATATAAAAATCGTTATATTTTGACAAATCAACTGGTGTTGTTTTTGTAGTTTCAATATCGAAAATATGTAACGAAACTGTAGCATTAGTTTCACCTGCTTTTGGATATTTAAATACATCTTGAGTTGGATATAAATCGGAACCATAAACATCCATAGAAAACTCAGGAACGTTTGACTCATCAAATCGGATATAGGCTATTTTATTACTGTCTTTATTCCAATCGAAAGCACGAACAAAAGCAAATTCTTCTTCGTAAACCCAATCGGTTGTTCCGTTTATAATACTATTCTTTTTACCATCATTTGTAATTTGTAGGGTTGTTTTTGAAACTAAATCAGTTACATAAAGATTATTTTCAAAAGCATAAGCTATTTTATTTCCATCAGGCGAAAATGTAGGTTCCTGAATTTTATAATCGGCAACTTCGGTGAGTTGTTTTGTTGTTAAATCATATACAAAATAGTTTGCCACAAAAGAATGCCTGTAAATTGATTCTGAGTTATTTGCAATAAGTAACTTTTTTTCGCTTGCATCAAAAGAATAACTATCAATACCGCTTAAATTTGGGAAATTTTTAGAATCAATAATTGTTGAAACTTTATTTAATGTTGCAAAATCATACAAATCAATTTGCATAGATTTCGCACTGCGGTCGAAGTTTAAAACCGTATATTGATTGGAATTTTGCAAAGAATGTAATTCATCCATGCCTTTGGTTCTAAATGCTCCAGACCAAATTTCTTCAAGTGTTACTTGTTTTTGAGCCGTAATTGAAATTGTTGATAATAAGAATAATACAATTAATAATCTAGTTGATTTCATAGAATTTGATAAAAAACTTTCAAGTTTAGTGAAAATTTATGAAATAACCATAACTTTAACTCACTTTAATATAAATTATTACTACTTGCTATAGTAAACTCTTTCGTATCTTTGCGCTTCAATTTATTAAAAGAAAATGACACAAAATATAAAAGGTTTTTCTAAACTATCTAAAGAAGAAAAAATAGATTGGATTACAAGCACGTATTTTCAAAATCCAAACGAAGCTAAAAAAATTATTTTACAATATTGGAACACCAATAAATCGCTTCAAAAACTACACGATGAGTTTATTGAAAACACCATCACCAATTTTTATTTACCTTATGGGGTTGCTCCTAATTTTTTAATTAACGATAAAAATTATACTATCCCAATGGCTATCGAAGAAAGTTCGGTAGTAGCTGCTGCATCTAAAGCCGCTAAATTTTGGGGCGACCGTGGTGGTTTTAAAGCAACCATTATTGGTACAGAAAAAATAGGTCAAGTACACTTTTTATTCAACGGAAATTCTGAAAAATTACACCATTTTTTCAACGAAATAAAATCAAAATTTTTTTCCGATACCGAAAATTTTACCAAAAACATGCAAAAACGTGGTAATTCTCGATATTGAATTGCGAAACAAAACTTCGAACTAGAGAATTACTACCAACTTCATGCTACTTTTAATACTAAAGATAGCAGGCGCCAATTTTATCAACAATGTTTAGAGCAATTTGCCAAAACATTAGAAAATGAAGCACAGCATTTTGATAATTTTAATGAAGAAGAAAAAATATTCAAGTAATTATGAGTATTTTGAGTAATTATGTGCCCAATTGTATTGTGCGTGGCTGAAGTTTCGTGCCCAGTTGGAAACATGAGCGATGACAAAAATATCAACCCAACTGAATTTGCTGAAAAATTTGTAAACGCATTAAAAATTGCCGAAATTGAACCCTACCGTGCTGTTACTCACAACAAAGGCATCATGAATGGAATAGATGCTGTGGTATTGGCAACGGGCAACGATTTTAGAGCCGTTGCTGCAGGTGTTCATGCTTATGCAAGTCGATCTGGTAAATATAGTAGCCTATCTCATGCAAAAATCGAAAACGGAATTTTTACGTATTGGCTAGATGTTCCATTGGCTTTAGGTACTATTGGCGGATTAACATCATTGCATCCATTAGTTAAATTTTCATTAGAACTTTTAGGCAAACCTTCTGCCGAAGAATTAATAAAAATTGTTGCCGTAACGGGTTTGGCTCAAAATTTTGCAGCGGTTCGTTCGTTAACAACTACAGGCATTCAACAAGGGCACATGAAAATGCACATCATGAACATTTTAAACCAGCATCACGCAACAAAAGAAGAAAAACAACAGGTTTTAAACTATTTTAAAGACACTACTATTTCGCATAGTTTAGTGGTTGATTATTTAGAAAATCTTAGAAAATAAGCTTACAGTTTTGGTTTAACAGAAATTATATAAAAAGCTCTGCGAAACTCAGCGTCTGAGTATCACTGTGAAACAACTTTTACACGAATATTCGCTAAGAAAACAAAAAAGACACACAAAGATAAATGGAAATTAAAAAATTCTACAGTAACGGAAAATTATTACTCATCGAATATGTTGTATTAGATGGAGCTAAAGCATTACTGTTCCTACAAAATTTGGACAAACATTAGAAATAACCGAAGATAATGGTTTTGCTTTTCATTGACAAGCTACGATGTAGATCAATCGGTTTTGGTTTCAAGACATGATTACATTTGAAGAAATTGTTTCAAAAATAAAGTAGAAATTAACAATTCTATTAAAAACAAACTGATTGATTCTTACCAAGCCTATAAGCAAAATCCAAATTTTATTGATAACCCAAAGGTTACCAATAAAACCTTTTAACTTTCCCTCGACTTTGGTTTGGGCACCTCATCAACGTTAATCAACAACATTGCACAATGGTTAGAAATTGATGCGTTCGAATTGCTTAGAAATAGCTTTGGAGGTAGCGGTTATGATGTTGCTTGTGCGCAAACCGATGCTCCAATTGTTTATCAATTAGAAAATGAAAAACCTTTTTTTGAAAAGTAAACTTTAATCCTGTTTTTAAAGAAAATATTCATTTTGTGTTATTTGAATCAAAAGCAAAGTTCGCTGCTATTGCAAAATTATTTAGCAAAACATCATACTGTCGATAAAACCATCGCGAAAATTTCAGCTATATAAAAACAGTAACCATAACCGAAGGTCGTGGACTTGCTTTTTAATGGAAAACACCAAGCCATCATGAGTGATGTTTTAGAAACGAAACCGTAAAAGAAAAATTATTCCCGATTAAAAGGTAAAAGTTTAGGTGTTGGGGCGATTTTGTGAAGACAACCAAAAGATTATTAGAAAAAGGTTATACACAATTTTGAGTTATGAGAGATGGTGTTAATGTCAAGCATAAACCGATTTCACCTAAAGGTTCGTAATGATTAACAATATTATTTTATAAAATGATATTAAATAGGAATGAGAAAATAAATGACTAATCTTATTAGACTCTATTGTAAATAGCTAAAAAGTTTAGGTGCTTGGGGTGGCGATTTTGTTATGGTCATTTCCAAAGACAACCCAAAAGATTATTTTATAGAAAAAGGTTATACTACAATTTTGAGTTACGAAGAAATGGTGTTGTAGCAATTTTACATGTGTTTTGTCACTCTGTAAGAGTCTAATAAAGATATTGAAATAAATTCAGCATAACAAATCAAACCTCAAACTGATAACCAGCGTACACTTCTTCAATTTCTTTAAAAACATCTAGCAATTGGTGTAAACCATCAGTAGTAACTAGCTTTTGTTTGTATTCTTTAAAGCCGTGAATACCTTTAAAATAATTGGTATAATGACGACGCATTTCTACAACGCCAACTCTTTCATTTTTCCATTCCACACTCCAAATTAAATGATTTCGAGCTGCTTCAATTCTATCTTTCATAGTTGGAATTGGTAAATGTTCGCCAGTTTTCATGAAATGCTTAATTTCATTAAAAATCCAAGGATAACCAATAGCTGCACGACCAATCATAATGCCATCGATACCAAATTTATTTTTATATTCTAACGCTTTTTCGGGCGAATCAATGTCGCCATTACCAAAAATTGGCATTGTAATTCGTGGATTGTTTTTTACGCGTGCAATATGTGCCCAATCCGAATGACCTTTATACATTTGTGCTCTTGTTCTTGCATGAATACTCAATGCTTGTACGCCAATATCTTGTAAGCGCTCGGCAACCTCATCAATATTTATCGAAGCTTCATCCCAACCTAAACGGGTTTTTACAGTAACAGGCAACGATGTGCTTTTAATAACCGCTTTTGTTAATCGCACCATTAAATCAACATCTTTTAATACACCTGCTCCTGCTCCTTTTGATACCACTTTTTTTACCGGACAACCAAAATTGATATCCACCAAATCGGGTTGAACGGTTTCTACAATTTTGGCACTCATGGCCATAGCTTCTTCGTCGCCACCAAAAATTTGAATCCCCACTGGTCGTTCGTAATCAAAAATATCGAGTTTTTGACGACTTTTTATAGCATCACGAATTAATCCTTCCGAAGAAATAAATTCAGAATACATTAAGTCGGCTCCGTGAAGTTTACATAATCTACGAAACGGCGGATCACTCACATCTTCCATAGGTGCTAACAGCAATGGAAATTCGGGTAGTTCTATAGTACCAATTTTAGGCATAGTACAATTATTTTTTGCAAAGGTAGTTTTTTATAAATAGTTTATAAAATCTTCTTTTCGGTTAAATATTGCCAATATCTTTTAGGTACGTGTTGAATATGTAATTTTTGGTTTTTTCTTTCTTTAATGTTGGTATGGTCAAAATACTCTATCCATAATTTTTGGTAATTCAGTTCATTATTGTGCAGTAACTCATTGGTATTGGAATCAAAATCGGGCAATTCTATTATTTCAATCGAATGCAAATTATAATAAACACCATAATTTCGCATTATATCATAAATTATCCATTTTTGATCTTGATAACGTTCTTTAAAATGTCTGGTTATTAACGGTAAAACATTAAAATCAGGATTTATTTTAGCAAAATAAACATCATCTTTTAACAATTCGAACCGAACGAAAGCTTCCATTCTATGTTTTTCTCTTCCAACGCTTTTTACAATTTTAGAAAATTGCAACACGTATTGATTGGCATAATCTTGTAAAATATTTTTAGTTGGGTTAGCTATAGCATAAAAAATTACTTCGGTTAATATTTTTTCTGCGGCTTCATTTTCTGAAAAATAAACAAACAACAATTCGCGCACACCGTTTTTACCTAGTTGTTTTTCTAATCGTTTTATAACTCTATCCGATTTTTCTTTATTGGTTACAACAGTAGTAGATGTAGCAAAAAAGGTTTTTTGTTGCGTTGTATGTTTTAAAATACTAGCATTTTGGTATTTAAATTCATAAATTTCAAAAATGGCAGTTAAAAAACCTTCAAATGTACTATCGTAAAAAAGAAGTGTCATTTAGTAAAGATAATTGTTTGCTAAAAGGTTTTTCAAATTTACTTTTTGTTTCGTTTAACAATAACTCTTTTAAAAAAGGGCTATCTAAGTACTGTAAATGTTTAGTGTTATGTAGTACTGAAATAAAATATTTTGCTCGGTTTAAAGCAACGCCCATTTTTTTTAAATGATCTACTGTTAGATTTTGAAACCGTCTGGCTTGTACAATTTTATAAGCCGATTTTACACCAATTCCGGGAACACGCAAAATCATTTCTAAAGAATCGAATTGTATATTAACAGGAAACTTATCACGATTTCTAAGTGCCCAGCCCAACTTTGGGTCGACCTCTAAATCTAAAAAAGGATTGCTTTTTTCCACAATTTCATCGGCATTAAAACCATAAAAACGCATTAACCAATCGGCTTGGTACAATCTATTTTCTCTTACAATAGGTACTTGCGTTCCAAGAGCAGGTAATCTAGAATCGTTTGCAACAGGAACGTACCCAGAATAATACACTCGTTTTAAATTAAAATTGGAGTAAAAATGATTGGCTACTTTTATTATTTGAAAATCGGTTTCTTGTGTAGCGCCAATTATTAATTGTGTACTTTGACCTGCTGGAGCAAATTTTGGTGTCGATTTTATTTTTTTCTTTTCGTCTTTGTATTGAATAATTTCATTTTTAACAAACCCCATAGGTTTAATCATTTGTTGATGATTTTTATCGGGTGCTAATAATTTTAAACCCGATTCTGTTGGAATTTCGAGATTTACACTTAATCTATCGGCATACAAACCTGCTTCACGCATTAATTCATCGCTTGCGCCTGGTATTGTTTTTAAATGAATGTAACCATTAAATTTATGCTCTAATCGTAGTTTTTTGGCTACTCGAACCAAACGTTCCATGGTATAATCGGGATTTTTGAAAATTCCCGAACTTAAAAAAAGACCTTCTATGTAATTTCTTCGGTAAAAATTAATTGTTAAATCGACTACTTCTTCAACGGTAAAAGCAGCTCGCTTAATATCGTTACTTTTTCGAGTAACGCAATAGGCACAATCGTATATACAAAAATTAGTTAATAAAATTTTTAACAGCGACACACACCGACCATCTTCGGTGTAAGTATGACAAATTCCTGAAGCAGAAGAATTGCCCAATCCTTGGTCTTTATTTTTTCGATTACCACCGCTTGATGAGCAGGAAACATCGTACTTAGCTGCATCGGCTAAAATTTCTAATTTTTCTTTAATTCTATCGTAGTTCATAGCTTTTTTTGGTACTACAATTTTACTAAAAAATTACATACCCCTATGTTAAATTTAGAAACTTTAGCAGTTGTTTAAGCGAACTGAATAATCTAAAATTAAATATAATTTCTTAAAAACTTTAAAGTATATTTGCAGATTATTGCGTGAAGGATAGTAGCGGCATCTTTTTTATGATTTTGTGAAGCATTGCGGAACAAAATGGTAAAAAAATAAAGCGAATAGCCTGACCGAGTTTGCAAAACTAGGGCACGCCCAAAACTGAAAAAAAGTTCAGTTTGACAAATAGATAGAAGATGAAGAATATTAGAAATTTTTGCATTATTGCACACATTGACCACGGAAAAAGTACGTTGGCAGACAGGTTATTGGCAGCAACTCAAACCGTTACGGCTCGCGAAGAAAAAGCGCAATTGCTTGACAATATGGACTTAGAACGTGAACGTGGTATTACCATAAAAAGTCATGCTATACAAATGGAATATGAATACAAAGGCGAAAAATACATTTTAAATTTGATTGATACGCCGGGCCACGTTGACTTTTCCTACGAAGTTTCGCGTTCAATTGCTGCTTGTGAAGGCGCTTTGTTAATTGTTGATGCGGCGCAAAGTATTCAGGCACAAACCATTTCGAATTTATATTTGGCTTTAGAAAATGACTTAGAAATTATTCCTGTTTTAAATAAAGTAGATTTACCTAGTGCCAATCCAGAAGAGGTAAGCGACGATATTATTGATTTATTGGGTTGTGATTTAGAAGATATTATTCACGCTTCGGGAAAAACAGGTTTTGGCGTTGAAAATATTTTAGCCGCTATTATTGAAAAAATTCCGCCTCCAAAAGGTAATTCTGATGAGCCCCTACAAGCTTTAATTTTTGATTCGCATTACAATCCATTTCGTGGCATTGAAGTAATTTTCCGTGTGATTAATGGCGAAATTTCGAAAGGGCAAAAAATTAAATTTATGGCAACCGGCAAAGAATATTTTGCCGATGAAGTAGGTACATTAAAACTAAACCAAGTTCCGAAACAAAAAATATCGAGTGGCGATGTAGGCTATTTGGTTTCAGGAATTAAGGAAGCAAAAGAAGTAAAAGTAGGAGATACGATTACTGATGCTAAAAATCCTACCAAGAATATGATTACGGGTTTCGAAAACGTAAAACCGATGGTTTTTGCTGGTATTTACCCTGTAGATACCGAAGATTTTGAGGATTTACGTGCTTCGATGGAAAAGCTTCAGTTAAACGATGCTTCCTTGGTATTTGCTCCAGAAAGCTCGGCTGCATTAGGCTTTGGTTTCCGTTGTGGCTTTTTAGGAATGTTGCATTTAGAAATTATCCAAGAACGCTTGGAACGCGAATTCGACATGACGGTTATTACAACTGTTCCGAACGTATCGTATTTAGCATATACTAAAAAAGAACCAGACACGGCTATTGTGGTAAACAACCCATCGGATTTACCTGAGCCTTCAAAATTAGACCGTGTAGAAGAACCTTATATTAAAGCAACTATCATTACCAAATCGGATTTTGTGGGTAATGTTATGAGTTTGTGTATTGAAAAACGTGGAATTATTACCAATCAAACGTATTTAACCACAGAACGCGTAGAATTAAATTTCGACATGCCTTTGGCTGAAATTGTATTCGATTTTTACGATCGTTTAAAAACGGTTTCTAAAGGATATGCGTCATTTGACTATCATCCTATTGGAATGCGAGCTTCAAAATTAGTGAAGTTAGACGTGTTACTAAATGCGAATCAGGTAGATGCGCTTTCGGCTTTAATTCATGAAGATAATGCGTATAACATTGGTAAAAAAATGTGTGAAAAATTACGTGAGTTAATCCCACGGCAACAGTTTGATATTCCAATTCAAGCTGCAATTGGCGCTAAAATTATTTCGCGTGAAACCATAAAAGCACTAAGAAAAGACGTTACTGCAAAGTGTTATGGTGGTGATATTTCGCGGAAACGTAAACTTTTAGAAAAACAGAAGAAAGGTAAAAAACGTATGCGTCAAGTAGGAAATGTAGAAATTCCACAAGAAGCTTTTATGGCAGTTTTAAAATTGAACGATTAGCAACGTTTTATTCTTTAAAATACTTAAACAAAAAATGTATCGGGAACAGAAAAACATTATTAAAATATTCTCGATACATTTTTTTGTTTCATTTCACTTTAAAAATTTTTATGCGTTAAACCAAATGTTATGCTTTCGTAAAATTTTGCTGTTTTAAGTTTTAAGTACTAGTGTTTCTTATTTTTTTGAAATTATTTCGTTACTTTTGCTTAGAACCGATTTTTTCTTACAAAATGAAAATTCTATTAACGTATAGTATTACTTTTTTTGGTTTTTTAATTTGCTTTAGCCAAACCATAACAGTAGATGATACTTATAGTTCTGAAAATTTAGTTGACGTATTACTTAATAATCCTTGTGCCGAAATTAACAACATTTCTATGTCTGCTGGTCAATCGGTAGCTTATTTTAATCAAAACGGTTCAACATTTCCGTTAACAGAAGGCGTTTTAATACGAAATGGTATAGCGGCTTACACTGCTGGCACTTATACCAACACTAATGTAAGCTCGCCGTTAAACAATGATACCGATACTTTTTTGCAAAATTTAAGCCTTCAAAGTAGCGGACAAAACACACCTATAAGAGATGTTGCTTTTTTAGAATTCGATTTTATACCTTCTTTTAATTCGTTTAGTTTTAATTTTTTATTTGCATCGAACGAATATGGCGAATACCAATGTATTTCTAATGATATTTTTGCATTTGCACTTACCGATTTAACAACTGGAACTACAACAAATTTAGCGGTTGTTCCAGGAACAACAAACCCAGTAACCGTAAAAAACATACGAAATTCGGCTTACAACAACACCTGTAACTCCTCAAATCCTGGTTTTTTCAGCACTTACAATGTTACCAATCCTTCAAATGCTACTTTAAACATGAGAGGACATACGGTTGTTTTAACCGCTGGAGCAAATGTTATTCCAGATAATCCGTATAAAATACGATTAGCTATTGCCGATTATGGCGATTCTGATTTTGATTCTGCAGTTTTTATAGCAGGAGGAAGTTTTGTTATAAATTTCGATTTAGGTAATGATCAAACGATATGTAGCGGCGATGAGTACCTATTAGATACAGGACTAGATAATTCCTATACTTTTCAATGGCTACAAAACGGAGTTGTAATTGCTGGAGCAACAAATGCTACTTACACCGTTACAGAAGCGGGAGATTATACGGTTATTATAGACAAAGGTGCTTGCCATATTGAAGATACTATACATTTTACCGATTTAACAATTAACACGCCTCAAAATATATATGTTTGCAACAATGGTTCGCCTAATGCTTCTTTTAATTTAACAACAAACAATGAAGCATATTTAGGCATAGATGATGGTATTTACGATATTTATTATTACGCTTCTGCAGCTGATGTGATTAGCAATAACCCTATTGCAACTTCTGATTTGACGGACTTTCAAAGTAGCGGGCAGACCATTTATATAAAGTTATTTAATACAGAAACTGATAACTTTTGCGATGCCGAATATACTTTCGATTTAATTATTACTAATGCAGTTATTGCACCCACTAATATTACAACTAGTATTTGTAGCAGTAGTTCCAATCTATCCTACGATTTAGCCGTGCATAACACAACTGTAATAAACGGACAAACGGGCGATTATACTATTTCATATTACACTACTGAAAACGATGCAATAAGTGCCTCAAACGCAATTAATAGTAGTATTTCAATTCCTTCAGGAATAACAACAATAACTTATTGGATTCGTATTGAAGATACTTATAACCCAAATTGTTTCGATGTAACACCTGTTGCTATAAATTTATTACCGCTACCTGTTATAGATAGTATCGAAAATATTGTAGCTTGTAGTACTACTACTCTGCCTACCATTACCAATGGTTCTTATTTTTCCGAAGCTAATGGCTCAGGCATCAATCTAGGACAAGGCGGAGCTACGCCTGTAATTGAAGATGGTGGTATTTATTATATTTTTGCTGGACCCGATGCAAATGGTTGTACCAATCAAACTAGTTTTACTATTACTTTTATAGATGAATATACGCCTACACTCGACAACTGTGGTAGTTTTACCGTGCCACTTCCTCCAGAAGGAATTGGTGCTTTTTATTCCGAAGCAGGCGGACCAAACGGAAGTGGAACTCTAATTCCTTCGGGAACTTTGTATGAAAATAATACAAACGCAACCATTATTCAACCTATTTATTATTATGCCGAAATAGATGATGTTGTTTGTAGAGATGAACTTTTTAATATTCATATTCATCCGCTACCCGAATTAGAAGAACCTAACGATGTAACCTATTGCGATAGTTATACGCTACCTGCATTAACAAATGGCAATTATTTTACAAACGTTAACGGCACAGGAACACCATTATTCGCAGGAGATGTTATATCCACAACGCAAATTGTTCATGTGTATAACGAAGTTAGCCATATTAATCATGATGGTACTATGGGAATTTGTGGCTTAGATTATCCGTTTATTGTTAATATTATTGACACAGGTATATTTACTAATATTACCGCTTGTGGAGCATACACATTACCAACCATTACATTTGGCGGCTATTATACACAACCTGGTGGACAAGGAACTAGTATTGACCCTTCTGTTCCAATTACCAGCTCTCAAATTGTTTACTATTATGCCAATACTACCGAATTACCAAATTGTACCGAAAATTTAAATTTTAACATTACTATTAACCCTTTACCTTTAGTAGATGAAATTGCAAGCGCTACTTATTGTGGCGAGTATGTTTTACCAGAGTTAAACAATGGTACATATTATTTATTATCTGGCGGGTCATCAACGCCTGACCAAGTTCAGTTATTCTCAAACACTGTAATTGATTTAAGCGGCACTGCATTGGCTCCTGGAACGTATTATGTTTACAATGGTCCAGATAGTAATGGTTGTACCAATGAATGGTCGTTTACTATAACCATTAACCCAAACCCTGTTACAGATGAAGTATTAAACTCAATTGAATGTAACCCTTATTCTATTACTACACCAACAAACGGAACAATTTATACTGCTACAGGTGGACCAAACGGAACTGGAACAGTAGTAAACCCTTCCGATATATTTAACGAAGACAATACTTTTTATATGTATAATGAAGATGCTGTTACAGGCTGTATTGTCGATAATCCGTTTACCGTTTTTTATAATGGCATTAATCTTCCCGATTATCAAAACATTGCAGTTTGTGATACTGAAAATTACCAACTTCCTATTTTAACACATATTCCACCAGAAGCTACAACCAATTATACTATTGGTTATTTCTATGAAACTGGTGGTGTAAATCCAATTCCAAATGGTAGTGTGTTTAACACTCCTGGCACATATACTATTTATGTTTATGCCGTAAACAATGGTCGATTTGGTATTTCATGTGTTGAAGAAGATAGTTTTGTTATTACAGTTTCAGAAACACCTTCGTTGCCTGATTATTCAGTTTATAACGGTAATTATTGCACAAGTTTTACGTTACCTACTTTACCTGCTGGCAATTATAATGTAAATTATTATTCGGCTTCTGGTGGTAGTGCCGCAACTGTTATAAATCCTTCTAACTATACTTACAGCATTCAGGCAAACGATGCTCCCACTACTTATGACATTTGGGTATATGCTACAGCAAATAACAATACTACTTGTATGGCAGAACAACATTTTCAGTTTACTTTGTATCCGCCATTAGAATTTACTATTCCAGATGGAATTATTTGTGTAGATCCAGTTACGGGAAATACTTTAGAAGGTTACGTATTAGAATCGGGTCTTAACCCTAGTTTATATACAGTAGAATGGTATTTAAACAATAGTACAAATCTTGTAGGAAATGGTGTAACCTATACTGCTCTTGAAGCAGGTACCTACACGGCTGTTCCTGTAATGTTAAGTCCCGAAAATCCGCCAAACTGTAATTACTTGCCTGCTCAGGTTACCGTAACACAATCGAGCACAGCAGTAGCTTCGGTACAAGTTACTTTACCTTTTGAAAACATTGCAACAGCAATTGTAACTCTTGAAAATGGTTTTGGTAGCTATTTATATTCGTTAGATGGTAACGATTTTGACACAAATAATGAATTTTACGATTTAAGTTCTGGAGAACATAACGTTACTATTAGAGATGTTTATGGAAATTGTGGCGATTACGTAGTAAATTTTACCGTAGTAAAATATCCAAAATTTTTTACACCAAATGCCGATGGTTATAATGATTATTGGAATATTTGGGATTTACGCAAAGATTATCCAAATGCAGTAATATCAATTTTTGATCGATACGGTAAACTTTTAAAACAAATTTCGCCTTTAGGAATAGGTTGGGACGGAAACTATAACGGACACCAGCTTCCTTCAACCGATTATTGGTTTACTGTTGATTTTTTGTTTGAACAACAAGAGAAACAATTTAAATCGCATTTTAGTATGAAACGATAAAGTTTTTTAAGGGTTTTGCATAAATTCTTCGGCTTTTGCTACCATGTTTTTACTGCCGCAGAAAAATGGAACACGTTGGTGCAATTCTGTAGGTTCAATTTCCATAATTCTAGTAAATCCATCAGAAGCTTTTCCACCAGCTTGTTCTGCTAAAAAAGCCATTGGATTACACTCATACAACAAACGTAATTTCCCTTTTGGTGCTTTAGAACTTGTAGGATAAATATAAATTCCGCCTTTAATCATATTTCTGTGAAAATCGGACACTAAGCTTCCTATATAACGAGAAGTATAAGGACGATCGCCTTCTTCCATTTGGCAATATTTTAAATAATTTTTTACGCCTTGCGGAAAATGGATATAATTTCCTTCGTTAATAGAATAGATAGTTCCGTCTTCTGAATACTTCATATTTGGATGCGACAAGTAAAACGTTCCAATTGCCGGATTTAAAGTAAAACCGTTTACACCAAAACCCGTAGTGTAAACTAACATAGTTGATGTTCCATAAATTACATAACCCGCCGCTACTTGATTTACACCAGGTTGTAAGAAATCTTGTAATTGAACAGGTGTGCCCATAGGAGTAACCCTACGATACACCGAAAAAATAGTTCCTACCGAAACATTTACATCAATATTAGAAGAACCATCTAGCGGATCCATTAACACCACATACTTATTGTTGTGGCTATTATCAGCACCAGCAACTGTAATAAAATCGTCGTTTTCTTCAGAACCAATTCCACAAACAATTTCTCTATTAATCAATGTTTGAATAAAGGTTTCATTAGCAAAAACATCAAGCTTTTGTTGGTCTTCGCCTTGTATGTTTTGTTCGCCAGCAGCACCTACAATATCTACTAATCCTGCTTTATTAACTTTATAATTTACAACTTTTGCGGCTAAACGAATAGAATTGATAATTCGCGATAATTCGCCTGTTGAATATTGAAAAGAATTTTGATTTTCGATGATAAATTCACCTAAAGTTGTGTTTTTTTCTTCCATTTTAGAAAAAGTGTTGTGTTATTTGTGCAAATATCGTGTTTTTTTGTTATTCGATTAAATATTTCGTAAAAGATGTTTTTCTTAGTAGTACATTTGCAGTAAATTATCTTTTATAATGATTATAAGAAGAGGGACAAAGCAAGATGTTTCGAGTATTTTAAGCTTAATTACAGAATTAGCCGTTTTTGAGAAAGAACCAAATGCGGTTGTTGTTACAGAAGCTGATTTACTACGCGATGGCTTTTCTGAAAACCCTTTGTATTATACTTTTATAGCGGAAGAAAATAAAGAAGTAATAGGAATGGCACTATACTATTACCGGTATTCTACTTGGAAAGGAAAAACCATTCATTTAGAAGATTTAATTGTTCGCGAAAACAAAAGGGGAACAGGTACTGGCTTTGCTTTGTACAAAAAAATTATCGAACAGGGTAAACTTGACGGTGTAAAGAGAATAGAATGGAATGTGCTTGAGTGGAATAAAAACGCTATAGAATTCTATAAAAAAAGTGGCGCAAAAATACTAAACGATTGGCGCGTTGTTCAAATAGATGAAAACGGAATAAATAATTTTATCAATCTTAATTCTTAATACTTAATACTTTTATCGTAATACGTTAGATAATGAAAATATTCAAATTTGGTGGTGCATCAGTAAAAGATGCCAATGGCGTTAAAAACGTAGCTGGTATTTTAACACAAATAGGTTTAGAAAATACTTTATTGGTAATTTCTGCAATGGGAAAAACAACCAATGCTTTAGAAATAGTTGTTCGCAACTATTTTAACAAATCAAACGAATTAAATGCTTCGTTACAAGAAGTTCGAAAATACCACAACCAAATTTTAATAGATTTATTTGAAGATGAAGAGCACGAAGTGTTTTATGAAGTTACTGCACTTTTCGACGATTTAGAATATTTTATTAGAAGCAACAAATCGCCAAATTACAGCTTCGTTTACGACCAAGTCATTAGTTTTGGAGAATTGGTTTCTACCACTATTGTTAGTTTCTATTTAAAAGAAATTGGTATCAAAAACAACTGGCTAGACGTTCGTAATTTCATTAAAACCGACACCAATTATCGCGATGCAAATGTAGATTGGGAACAAACCCAATCGTTAATTAAAAAAGGGGTAAAGAAAAACACTTTAAACATTACGCAAGGTTTTATTGGTAGCGACGAAAATAACTTTACTACAACTCTTGGGCGTGAAGGTTCCGATTATACAGCCGCAATTTTTGCATATTGTTTAAGTGCCGAAAGTGTAACCATTTGGAAAGATGTTTCAGGCGTTTTAAATGCCGATCCACGCTATTTTGAAAATGCTGTTTTACTCAACCAAATTTCCTATCGCGAAGCTATAGAATTAGCATTTTATGGCGCAAGTGTTATTCACCCAAAAACCTTACAACCTTTACAGCGCAAAGAAATTCCGTTGTATGTAAAATCGTTTTTAAACCCACTTTTAGCAGGAACTTCGGTTTCTAAAGGTGCCGATTTAGAACCGCACACCTCTTGTTTCATTGTTAAGAAAAATCAATTGTTAATTTCTTTATCATCATTAGATTTTTCTTTTATAATGGAAGAACACATTAGCGAAATTTTTGCTTTATTTCATCATTATAAAGTAAAAGTAAATGTTATACAAAACTCTGCTATTAGCTTTTCGGTTTGTATTGAAGATAAATTCAACAATTTTGACGAATTGCGTAAAACGTTAGCAAAGAAGTTTAAAGTTTCGTATAACGAAAATGTATCGCTTTATACTATTCGTCATTTCGACAAAAACTCGGTAAACGTTGTTGAAACAGGTAAAACAGTTTTGCTTAAACAAATTTCTAGAGAAACGTTGCAGATAGTTACTAAAGAGTAAATGCTTTATAACTAAAACATAATACAAAGCTTTATTTTTATTTACTAACTAACTTATCTTGCGTTTATTTGTAATAAACTATTTTTTTATTGCGAATTACGCAAACGTTTTAGTTTTTTACTCCTTTAATTTAAGAAATTCTTATTTTTTAATCAATGATTTTGTTCATTTTTTTTTGATTTTCTGCGCCCGAACTTTGTGGTGTTAAATTAATAAATCAAAAGAAAATGAAAAACATTAATAAACTATTATTTACAACTTTTTTATTGATTTTGAGTTTTGCTAAAGCTCAAGAAACAAAAGTAAATTCAACCGAAAGTAAACTTACGGTTTACGGAACATCAAACATTCACGATTGGGATGTAGTTGCCGAAAACATGAGTGGAACAGCCGTTTTTGAAACTGAAAACGGAATTTTAAAAACAATAAAATCAATGCGTTTTTCGGTAGTTTCAGAAAGTTTGAAAAGTGGTAAAAGCGGTATGGACAAAAACACTTATAAAGCTTTAAAAACAGAAAAACATCAAAATATTGTTTTTGTGGTAACAAACATTTCAAAAGTTACAGCAAATGCAAACGAGACTTATACCGTTGCTACGCAAGGAAATTTAACAATTTGCGGTATAACTAAAAAAATAAACCAAACTTTTACTATAAAAAATTTAGGAAATAAGTTTACCATTAGTGGAAAACAAAAAATAGATATGACAACCTATGGAATAGAGCCGCCAAAAGCGCTAATGGGAACTATTAAAACTGGTAAAGAAGTAACTATAGATTTTACAATAATTTATAAATAGATTTTAATAACTAAATAAACATGAAAACAATTTTTAAAAATTCGCTTTTTTTAGCAGCGTTAGCATTTAGCTTAAGTAGCAATGCACAAAACAGAAATTTAGACAATTACAGGCAACCCGATAAAAACGGATTAAATGTTTTTGAAGCACCAAAAGATTCAGTATCAACTTTCGAAAATGTTAAAGTTCGCATTGGTGGGTCGTTTGCATTACAATTTCAAGCGCTAGACCACGAAAATGAAACAGGTGCTGTAGCATTAAAACCTATTACAAACAATTTTAATTTAGCAACAGCTAATTTAGATTTAGACGTAGCTTTAGCTAAAGGCTTACGTATGCACTTACGAACTTATTTATCGTCTCGTCATCATCCAGAACCTTATGTAAAAGGCGGTTATTTACAAGTAGATAATTTAGACTTTATTAAAGAAGGATTTGCTGCAGACTTTATGAAAAATGCTACTTTTAAAGTAGGACATATGGAAATTAATTATGGTGATACTCATTTTAGACGTTCCGATAATGCACAAGGTATTTTTAATCCATTCGTTGGCAATTATATTATGGATTCTTTTACAACCGAAGTAGGTGCCGAATTTTATTACCAAAAAAACAACTTTTTGGCAATGCTTGGTGCAACAAACACAAAACTTAACCAAGATGTTGCAGACAACGAAGTAAACGGAAATGCTAGTCCATCTATTGTAGCAAAAGTAGGTTGGGACAAACAAATTAATACTGATTTAAGAATTCGTTTAACAGGTTCTATTTACAATACTGCATGGGCAACCAGAACCTATTTATATGCAGGCGATAGAGCTGGTGCACGCTACTATTTAGTAATGTCAGAAAATGATCCTGCGGTTTCTGCAAAAACCGATTTTACAACAGGGCGATACAATCCTGGGTTTAACAACAAATTAACAGCAATTATGTTTAACCCTTTTATTAAATATCAAGGCCTAGAATTCTTTGGAGTTTTAGAATTATCAAATGGTAAAAATTTAGGCGAAACCGACAGAAGAAAAGCCAGTCAATACGGCGCAGAACTATTATATCGTTTCGGTAATAGCGATAACTTTTACGTAGCAGGACGCTACAATCAAGTTTCAGCCGAAGATGTATCGGGTTACGATATAGACATTACTCGATTCAATGTTGGTGCTGGTTGGTTTATGACAAAAAATATATTGGCTAAAGTAGAATACGTTACACAACAATACGATGGTTTTGCAACAGGTAGCAAATACGATGGCGGAAAATTTAATGGCGTTGTAGCCGAAGCAATTATAAGTTTCTAATAAAAAATTAAAATTAGCAGGAAAGAGTTTTCTTTCCTGCTAACTATAAAATGAAAAATAGTTTTTACATAATTATTGCACTAGTGCTATTTGGCTTTACTTCAACAGATAAAACACAGGTAATTATTTCCGAAAAAAGCCAAATTATAATTAATGGAAAATCAAATATAAATAGCTTTCAATGCGAATACAATCAAAATTTAATTAAATCACAACTTTTTGTAACCCATTACCAAAAAGAAAATAAAATTCTTTTACAAGGTGCTACTTTTTTAATTCAAACAAAAGGGTTCGATTGTGCTCATCGTATAATTACTAAAGATTTACAATCAGTTTTAAAATCCAATGAATATCCAAACATAAAAATTGAGGTAAATGAGTTAAAAACCAGCGGCGTAAAAATAATTGCTACTGCAACTATTACTATAGCCAATGTAAAAAAAACATACCATATTCCTGTTACAATTAATCCAAAAAACAAAAATGTAAACGGAATTTTAACACTAAACATTAACGACTTTAATTTGAAATCGCCTAAAAAAATATTAGGCCTAATCAAATTAAACGAAGAAGTTTCTATAGCATTTGATTTGTATCTCAAATATTAATAATTACAATGTTAGTTAAAAGCAGTTTTGAACTTTCAAAACTGCTTTTTTATAGTAATTAATATATTTTCTTAAAAAGAAAATCTTACTTTAAAACTTTTACCATCAACCCTTTGCCTTTTATCATTTTCACGGTATCTTTGCAATTCAGATTTAGTATAAATAAAAATGAAATTAGATAAAAAAGAAATTCTAAAAGCACTCGAAACTATTTCGGTAGCTGGCGAAGGAAAAAATATGATTGAAAGCGGCGTTGTACAAAACGTACTAACTTTTGGCGATGAAGTAATAGTCGATATAGTTTTAACAACTCCTGCCCTACATATTAAAAAAAGAGCCGAAGTTGATATTATGAAAGTTATTCACGAAAAAGTGTATGAAAAGGCTAAAATAAAAGTAAACGTAAAAGTTGAAGCACCCGAAAAAACCGAAAATCCAAATTTAATAAAAGGAAAACCAATTCCAGGAATTAGCAATATTATAGCCGTTTCTTCAGGAAAAGGTGGTGTGGGTAAATCTACTATTACAGCAAATTTAGCGGTAGCATTAGCCAAAATGGGCTTTAAAGTTGGCGTACTCGATGCCGACATTTACGGACCATCGATGCCTATAATGTTCGATGTAGAAAATGCAAAACCCGTATCGGTAGAAGTTAACGGAAAATCAAAAATGCAACCCGTACAAAGTTACGGTGTAGAATTGCTTTCAATTGGCTTTTTTACAAAACCAGACCAAGCCGTTATTTGGCGCGGGCCAATGGCTGCAAAAGCTTTAAACCAAATGATTTTCGATGCTAATTGGGGCGAAATCGACTTTATGCTTATCGACTTGCCGCCAGGAACAGGCGATATTCACTTATCAATTATGCAATCGTTACCTATAACAGGAGCCGTTGTAGTAAGCACGCCACAAGCTGTAGCATTAACCGATGCTAAAAAAGGTGTAGCTATGTTCAATAACGATAACATTAAAGTCCCCGTTTTGGGAATTATAGAAAATATGGCTTACTTTACGCCAGAAGAACTGCCTAACAATAAATATTACATCTTTGGTAAAGAAGGTGCAAAAAATTTAGCCGCCGATTTACAAGTACCATTTTTGGGCGAAATTCCATTGGTACAAAGCATTCGCGAAGCAGGCGATTACGGGCGTCCAGCAGCACTGCAAACCGCAACACCATTAGAAAAAGCTTTTGAAGAATTGGCTCGAAACGTCGTAGCCGAAACCGTAAGCCGAAACGATACTTTGCCGCCAACCGAAGCTATTAAAATAACTACAATGGCAGGCTGCTCTGCAGTAAATAAAAAGTAAAAATCGTAGTTGTAGTTTTAATTTTTACTAAAACGGAACAAAGAAAAATATGACCGAAGAAACAACCAAACAAAATGTCGAAAAAGCACTTAGCGAAATTCGTCCTTTTTTAAATTCCGATGGCGGCGATATTTCGTTAGTCGAAATTATCGACAACAAACATGTAAAAGTACGTTTAGAAGGTGCATGTACAAACTGTAGCTTAAGTCTTAGCACCATGAAAGCTGGTGTAGAAACCACTATAAAAAAATATGCGCCGCAAATCGAAACTGTCGTAAATGTATCGTAATTTAGATATAAAGGGCGTGCCCCCTAATAAAACAAAGTTTTCGTCAGGGGTCGGGCTGTACGCAGTACACGATACTTTGCTTCCATCCCTCACGCTATTATGTGACATTTATCACAAAGAAAATTAAAAAAAATGCTGAATTTTACAGCATCATAAAAAATTTAAAATGATAGAAACCGATATTTTAATCATTGGCGCTGGCCCTACAGGTCTTTTTACTGTTTTCGAAGCAGGATTATTACAAATGAAATGCCACCTTATAGATGCTTTACCACAACCCGGAGGGCAATTAGCCGAATTATATCCTAAAAAACCAATTTTCGATATACCCGGTTACCCCGAAGTATTAGCTGGCGACTTAGTTAATAACCTTATGGAACAAATAAAACAGTTTCAACCAGGTTTTACATTAGGCGAAACTGCTGAAACCATCGAAAAACTAAACGATGGTTCTTTTATTGTTACTACAAACCAAGGAACACAACACAAGGCAAAAGCCATTGCTATTGCAGGTGGTTTAGGAACTTTCGAACCACGCAAACCACTGCTTAAAGATATCGAATTTTACGAAAAAGAAGATCGTGGAGTCGATTATTTTGTAAAAGATCCAGAAAAATATCGGGGTAAAAACATTGTAATTGCAGGTGGTGGCGATTCGGCTTTAGACTGGAGTATTTTCTTGTCAAATGTAGCAAATTCGGTTACACTTATTCACAGAAGAAACGAATTTCGTGGCGCATTAGATTCGGTAGAAAAAGTAAAAGAACTTAAAGACGCAGGAAAAATAAAATTAGTTACGCCTGCCGAAGTGGTGGGTTTCAATGGTAGCGAAAGAATAACAGCTGTAGATGTCGAAATGAACGGTGCACGTATGAATGTTGCGTGCGATTATTTCATCCCACTATTTGGATTAACACCAAAATTGGGAGCCATTGCTAACTGGGGATTAGAAATTGAAAAAAACGCCATAAAAGTAAACAACGCTTTAGATTATCAAACCAATATTGATGGCATTTATGCCATTGGCGATGTAAATACCTATCCTGGTAAATTAAAATTAATTTTATGTGGTTTTCACGAAGCTACTTTAATGTGCCAAAGTGTGTATAACCGATTAAACCCTGGTAAACGATATGTGTTAAAATACACAACCGTTTCGGGTATTGATGGTTTTGATGGTAGTAGAAAAGAAGCCGAGAAAGCGGTTGTAAAAGCTATTGATTAATATTATTTTGTTTTCAAGTTTAAAAGTTAAAAGTTTGAAAGTAACTTTATAACTTTTAACATTCAACTTTTGACTAAAAATGACTGACGTAAACATAAAAATAACCGACAGAAATGGTGTAACTCACGAAGTAGTAGCACCAACCGATATGAATATGAACCTTATGGAACTTATTCGTTCTTATGAATTAGCCGAAGAAGGAACACTTGGCATTTGCGGTGGAATGGCAATGTGTGCATCGTGCCAAGTTTATATTTTAAACAACGTAGTGGCTATTGATAGAAACCCAGATGAAGAAGCGATGTTAGATGAAGCGTATCACGTTCAAGACAACAGCCGTTTAGGGTGCCAAATTCATATTTCAGAAGAATTAGAGGGTTTAGCTGTTCAAATTGCACCTGAACAATAATTACAAAATTTTTATTATTAAAATTGTAACCACAAAAAACCAGAAAAAATTAATTTTTTCTGGTTTTCCTATTTAATTAGTAAAACTTGGGTATTTTAGTGGTTGTTATTACAATTGAGGTCCTGCTTTTACAAGCGATTTTCCCTCTTCATTATCTGTATATTGTTCAAAGTTTTTAATAAATTTAGCCGCTAAATCTTTTGCTTTTTCTTCCCAAATTTTAGCATCGGCATATGTATTTCTTGGGTCCAAAATTTCAGCATTTACTTCGGCTAAACTTGTAGGGACAGTAAAATTAAAAATTGGAATATTTTTAGTTTCGGTCTTTTCAATTGAACCGTCAAGAATTCTATCGATAATAGCACGAGTATCTTTTATAGAAATACGTTTCCCTGTGCCATTCCAACCCGTATTTACCATATAAGCGGTGGCGTTGTGGTCTTCCATTTTCTTTACTAATTCTTCTCCGTATTTTGTAGGATGAAGCGATAAAAATGCCTTACCAAAACAAGCCGAAAATGTTGGTTGTGGCTCGGTTACTCCTCTTTCTGTTCCTGCTAGTTTTGCTGTAAAACCCGATAAGAAATAGTATTTTGTTTGCTCGGGCGTTAATTTAGAAACGGGCGGCATAACCCCAAAAGCATCGGCTGTTAAGAAAATAACTTTTGTTGCATGGCCTGCTTTTGAAACTGGTCTTACAATATTTTCAATATGATAAATAGGATAAGAAACTCTCGTATTTTGTGTAACCGACCCGTCTGTAAAATCAATTTTTCCATTGGCATTTAACGTTACGTTTTCTAACAAGGCATCTTTTTTAATAGCTCCGTAGATATCGGGTTCGTTTTCTTTACTTAAATCGATGGTTTTAGCATAGCAACCGCCTTCAAAATTAAACACTCCTTCATTATCCCAGCCGTGTTCATCGTCTCCAATTAATTCACGCTTAGGATCGGTAGATAAGGTTGTTTTTCCTGTACCCGATAAACCGAAGAAAACAGCAACATCGCCATCTTTACCTTTATTTGCCGAGCAGTGCATAGCAGCCATTCCTTGAAGTGGCAAGTAGTAATTCATCATAGAAAACATACCTTTTTTCATTTCGCCACCATACCAAGTGCCTCCGATAAGTTGTACTTTTTCGGTTAAATTAAAGGCAACAAAAACTTCAGAATTTAAACCGTGTTTTGCGTAATCTTTAAACGATGTTTTAGAAGCGTTCATTACCACAAAATCGGGTTCGCCAAAGTTATCTAACTCTTCCTCTGTTGGACGAATAAACATATTGGTAACAAAATGTGCTTGCCAAGCCACTTCCATAATAAAACGCACTTTTAAACGCGTGTTCTCGTTAGCGCCACAAAACGCATCAACTACATATAGTTTTTTTCCTGACAATTGGTTTACCGAAACTTCTTTTAGTGCGTTCCAAGTTGTTGTTGAAATAGGTTTATTATCGTTAACTGCTTTTTCAGAAGTCCACCAAATAGTATCTTTCGTTACTTCATCTTTTACTATATATTTATCTTTTGGCGAACGACCTGTGAACTCGCCCGTCATTACATTTACAGCTCCTAGTTCTGATAATTGCCCTTTTTCATATCCTTGCAAATCGTTATTTAATTCCGCATTATAGAGTTCGTCATAAGACGGATTGTAAATTATTTCTTGAACATTTTTTATTCCGTATTTCTCTAACGAAATCGTTTTCGTTTTTTGAATATTATTATCCATAAAATATGAGTTATGTTGTTTTATTTTTAAAGTGCAAAATTATAAATTATATTTAAGTATAAATAATTATATGCTTTTTTTTACGATTACTGCATACAATAAGAACAACCAAGAGCTAATTAAAAAAAGTCCTCCTACTGGCGTAATTGGTCCTAAAAATTTAGTTTTAACACCCGTAATACTGGCTGTGCTAAGTATATAAATAGAACCCGAAAAAAACAGCACGCCAACTAACGTTAAATAGAAAATAATGGTTTTTTCCTTTATATTTAGTAGTGTATTATTAACTATCAACAACAAAAACAAGGCGTGATACATTTGGTAGCGTACACCTACTTCAAAAGAGGTTAGCTGCTCGGGTAAAAGCATTTCTTTTAATTTATGTGCACCAAAAGCTCCTAAAATAATGGCAATACAACCTAAAAGTGCAGCTACTATCGTTATTTTCTTTTCCATTTTATAAAAATCTCTACAAATATAACCATTTTTCAGTTTGTTAAATTTGACAAATATCAGTTAAATTGTTTTATCAACAATTTACATTTGCGTACTTTCGCTGCTTATTACAAAATACAATGAGAAAAATATTAGTAATAGGAGCTGGAAGGTCTGCTTCTTCTTTAATACAGTATCTTTTAGATAAATCTGAAACCGAAAAACTCCACATAACTATAGGCGATTTATCGGAAGAATTGGCTAAAAAAAAGGTTAATAACCATAAAAACGCTAGAGCAATAGCCTTCGATATTTTTAACGAAACACAGCGTCATGAAGAAATTAACAATGCCAATGTTGTAATTTCTATGCTCCCAGCGCATCTTCACATTCAAGTAGCAAAAGATTGCATAACTTTTGGCAAAAGTATGGTTACAGCCTCTTATATTAGTAAAGAAATGCAAGAGCTCGACATTCAAGCAAAAGAAAAAGGCGTTGTTTTAATGAACGAAATAGGTCTTGACCCAGGGATTGATCATATGAGTGCCATGAAGGTTATTGATGAAATTAGAGACAAAGGCGGTAAAATTATTCTTTTTGAATCGTTTTGTGGTGGATTAGTAGCACCTGAAAGTGATACCAATTTATGGAATTATAAATTTACTTGGAATCCAAGAAATGTAGTTTTAGCTGGGCAAGGTGGTGCTGCAAAATTTATTCAAGAAGGAACCTATAAATATATTCCTTATAACAAATTATTTAGAAGAACCGAATTTTTAGAAGTAGAAGGATATGGTAGATTTGAAGCTTATGCAAACCGCGATTCGTTAAAATATCAAAATGTTTATGGTCTTGCTAATGCACTAACGGTTTATCGTGGTACTATAAGAAGAGTTGGTTTTTCAAGAGCTTGGGACATTTTAGTGCAATTGGGTATGACAGACGATTCTTACGTTATGGAAGATTCTGAAAATATGAGTTATCGTGATTTTACCAATTCATTTCTTCCTTATCACCCTACCGATACAGTTGAAATAAAACTACGTCATATTCAAAAAATTGATCAAGATGATGTTATTTGGGACAAATTAGTAGAACTAAACTTATTTAATGCCCATAAAAAAGTAGGTTTAAAAAATGCCACACCAGCACAAATATTAGAAAAAATTCTTTCGGAATGTTGGCAACTTCAACCCGAAGACAAAGATATGATTGTGATGTATCATAAAATAGGATACGAACTTAACCATGACAAACGGCAAATTGATGCTACAATGGTTTGTATTGGCGACGACCAAACTTATACTGCTATGGCAAAAACCGTTGGTTTACCTGTAGCAATTGCTGCTTTAAAAATTCTAAATAACGAAATTAAAACGCCAGGCGTTCAATTACCTATTTCAAAAGAAGTTTATGAACCTATTTTAAAAGAGTTAGAAGAATTTGGCATAACCTTTAAAGAAGTAAACGAGCCTTATCTTGGCTACAATTTGCTGAATGTAAAAAAATAGTTTATAAGATTTATAAAACCATCTAAAATAGTAAAAACGGATATGCTATTTCCTTTAATTTAACATTTTGCACCAATGAAAATAAATTCTTTACAAGTTGAAATTGACGGCATAGACAAAGAAATATTACGCCATTTAATGGAAGATGCACGCTTACCTATTCTTCAAATTGCTAATAAAATTGGTATATCGGGTGCTGCTATACACCAACGGTTAAGAAAATTAGAGCAAGCCGGTGTTATTGCAGGTTCAAAATGTATTATAAATAGCAAAATATTAGGCTATACAACTATGGCTTTTATTGGCGTTTATTTAGAACGCGCCTCTAGCAATGCCGATGCAGTAAGAGAACTTAAAAAAATTCCAGAAGTGTTAGAATGCCATTATACTACAGGAAATTGGAGTATTTTAATCAAAATTATTTGTAAAGATAACGAACATTTAATGCAATTACTCAACAAAAAAATTCAAACAATAACTGGTGTTTCGCGAACCGAAACCTATATTTCTTTAGAACAACAAATTGAACGTCAAATTCAATTATAACCAATAAAAAAGCCCTAAACTTTATACCAATTTAGGGCTATTTCTATTTTCTTTCTATTATTTCTTTATTTTTATCGTCTTCCAAAAACTTGCAATGCCCAATATAATAAGGAAGCAATAGCTCCAATTGCAGCTACTAAATAGGTACGAGCTGCCCATTTTAAAGCATCTTCTGCACCTGCATATTCTTGTGGCGTTACCATATTTTTATTTTTTAACCAAGCCAAAGCACGGTTACTGGCATCGTATTCTACAGGTAAGGTTACAACCGAAAAAGCAGTAGCAATAGCCATCATAATTAACCCTGCTACGGCAACATAAAAGCCCATGCTAGAAGCCGCCATTAACGCTAATCCTCCAAAAATAACCCATTGCGATAATGAAGATGTTATTTGCACAACAGGCACCATTTTAGAACGCATTTGTAACCAACTATAAGCCGTTGCATGTTGCACCGCATGGCCGCATTCGTGAGCCGCAACAGCCGCAGCCGCAGCATTTCGTTGATTATATACGGCTTCCGATAAGTTTACGGTTTTATTTTGCGGATTGTAATGATCGGTTAAACGACCTGGCGTTGAAATCACCTTTACATCGTAAATACCGTTGTCGTGCAACATTTTTTCGGCAATTTCGGCACCACTCATTCCATTTTGCAAATGAATATTGGAATAATGTGCAAATTTACTTTGCAAACGATTGCTAACCAACCAACTTACAAGGGCAATAGCGCCCATTAATATCATATACATCATAGTATTTTAATTTTTTATAAATATAATCAAATTTTGAACCAATTTTTAAAATTGTCAATTTGACAGATTTTTCAGTTTCGAATGCGTAAAATGTATAGAAAATTACCCTACAATATTGATAATTTTCCCTGGAACAATAAATCCTAAAAACTATTCCAAAACTTGAATTTTCCAGATAGATTTAGCGTATTTAGCCATTTCTTTCTGTCTCAAAATTAATTTATTTTCATCCCATGTTTCAAAATCATCAATAATTTTATTGGTAAATTTTGAATTACTTTTTTTAAATACTTCTTTTTTTATTTCAAATTTTGAATTTTCAATATCTCTATTTAAGTTTTTTTCAAGAAGTGTAAGATTACCCATTCGAAAAATAGAACGGTTTATTTCTTCATCAGTAAATTCACCCCAATTTTCATCAGCACTTTCGGGCAAAATATGCTCGATTGTAAAAATATCACTCTCAAAGGCAATATCATTTGAAAATACTTTTCTTTCTATATTTCCTAAAATGTATTTAACTATTTTGTGATTTCTAGTTGTTCTTTTAAAACTTTTTGAAATAAATGCTTGCTCAAAATCTGAATCATTAACATAAATTGGTCTTAATAATTCGATATTATAATTATTATTGTTAAAAATTTCTATTGCTATTTTATTGTAAATATCTTCTTGTTCGTTTGGATTTAATCCTCCAATTACATTGTATCGAAAAGAAATAATCGAACAATATTTAACTAGTTTTGTAAAGTCTTCATCGCTTAGTTTTTGGTAGGCAATTAAAAACAAGGAATAAACTTGTCTAACTTGATATAGCTTTAATTCTTCCAAATAACTAATTAGTTCATTTTTACTTTTCCACAATTCATCATTTGGGTTTTGAATTGCTGAAAAAATATCTGCATTTACATCTAAATCTCTAATTAAAAAAAATGCTTGTTCTTTATTAAAAATTGATTTTTTTATAGTTTTGAATAAATTATTCTTTCGGACAATTTTGTTCCTACTATTCCAATAATATCTCAAGTAGTCTTCAAATTTTTGGTTACCAAGTTTCCCTAACACTTTACTCCAAAGTGATTCTAACTCTTCCATTTCAGACTTGTGAGGATTTGTTTCGTCAACAACTGAAAATAAATAATTTTTTAATAAATCTGATGACGATAATTGAACGCCTCTAGCATTTAGTGTTTCAAAAACTTTAAAAGCATTTAATTGGTCTGTAACTTCTATTACCGTAAAAGATAATTTATCTACAATTTTATCAATAAATCCAGCCAATTCTTCACCAGATTTAAATTGTTTTTTTGCTTTATCATAAAACCACAAAAAACATTCACGCATATGTTTTTCTGAGGAATTTGTATTTCTTATTGGCAAATCTTTCAATAAAACAAGATGCTGTCTATAATAATCGTCACTATTTCTGTTTAACTTAATTTTATTGTCAGAGATCAAAGTTACAGGGTTTATATTTCCAATATAACTATTTTGTAAAGTTTCTTTTCTTCCTTTATTTATTTCACTATCAATATTATTACTTACTAAATCATCAAGACATTTTAAAATTGACAATATTAATAAGCTCATAGTTGTTAACCTTTGCTGTCCATCTATTATAGAGAAATTTTTATTATTAGTTGTTTGTAAAACAAGATAACCCATGTAATGTTCTGTTTCTTCATCTTCCATTAAAGACATTAAATCTAACCATAAGTCGTCCCATTGTTCAGATTCCCAAGAATAATCTCTTTGAAATTTTGGTATTTCAAATCTTAGACCATTACCCATAAGTTGTCTAAACGTTTTCTGTGATGTATCTTGGATTCCTCTCATAAATTGATAATTAGCCCACTAAATTAATAATTTTTCCTGGAACAATAATCACATTTTTAGGTGTTCGTCCTTGTAATTGTGCCTGCGTGCGTTCGTCATTCAATATGATGGTTTCGATTTCTTCTTTGGTTAAATCTAACGGTAATTCAATTTTATAACGCATTTTTCCATTAAACGAAACAGGATATTCTTTACTACTTTCTACTAAATATTTTTCTTCAAATTTCGGAAAAGCAACCGTTGCAATAGATTCGTTGTAACCTAGTGCTTGCCATAATTCTTCTGCGATATGTGGCGCATAAGGCGAAATTAAAACTGCTAAAGGTTCTAAAATAGCACGATGATGGCATTTTTGCTGTGCCAATTCATTCACACAAATCATAAATTGTGAAACCGATGTGTTGAACGAGAAATTCTCGATATCTTCGGTTACTTTTTTGATGGTTTTGTGTAACGATTTATACATTTCTTTGGTTGGTTCGTCGTTGGTAACATTGAATCCATTATCGTCAAAATACAAACGCCATAGCTTTTTTAGGAAACCGTAAACACCCGTAATTCCTGCTGTATTCCAAGGTTTTGCTTGTTCTAACGGACCTAAAAACATTTCGTACAAACGCAAAGTATCGGCTCCGTATTCATTACAAATATCATCTGGATTGACAACGTTGTATTTTGATTTTGACATTTTTTCTACTTCGCGAAGAACTTTAAATTCGTTTTTATCATTAAAAATAAAAAATGCATTCTTAAATTCTTCTCTCCATAATTTTAGTTTATCAATATCAATCTCATTTTCATTTTTCAATAATGAAACATCTATATGTATATGTCTAAATTTTACTTGCGAAATACTTTCATCATTAAGCCCTTTCTCTTTGTAAAATTTATTTTGCAGTTCATACCAATTAGATTGAATATTATCTAAATTTATTAAATCATATGAAATATAAATTGGTTCTATTTTTATCGAATCATGGTAAGATTCTAATACAAACGCACTCATTCCCAAAATCATCCCCTGATTAATCAACTTTTTGAATGGTTCTTCGGTAGGTGCTATGCCTCTGTCTTTTAAAAATTTATTCCAAAAACGAGCATACAACAAATGCCCTGTTGCGTGTTCGCTTCCGCCTATGTATAAATCTACATTTTGCCAATAATTTAAAGCTTCTTGGCTACAAAATTCGTTTTCATTTTGTGCATCCATATAGCGCATCCAATACCACGAACTTCCCGCCCAACCTGGCATAGTGTTTAATTCTAATGGAAAAACATTTATGTGATTAATTTTATCGTTGCTTACCACTTCATTTGTTTCAACATTCCAAGCCCAAACAGTTGCATTTCCTAATGGTGGTTGACCGTCTTCGGTTGGTAAATACTTTTCTACTTCGGGCAAACGAATGGGTAAATGCTTTGCATCAATCATTTGCGGCAAACCATTTACATAATACACAGGGAAAGGTTCGCCCCAATAGCGCTGACGCGAAAAAACCGCATCACGCAAACGATAATTTACTTTAGCTTTGCCAGCACCTATTTTTTCAAGTGCTTCAATAACTTTTTTTGTTCCCGATTTATAATCCAATCCGTTTAAGAAATCAGAATTTACTAATTCAAACCCTTCTTTTCCAGCAAACGCTTCTTCTGAAATATCTTGATTAAAAATATTTTTAATTTCAGGCATGCCGTTCGTTCCTTTAAAATGATTGGCAAACGCATAATCGCGTTCATCGCCACAAGGCACCGCCATTACAGCGCCTGTTCCGTATCCTGCTAAAACGTAATCACCAATCCAAATTGGAATTGGTTCTTTAGTAAAGGGATGTTCTGCATAAGCGCCGGTAAACACTCCTGAAATGGTTTTTACATCCGCCATACGCTCTCTTTCCGAACGTTTTGCAGTTGCTTCGATGTAGGCATCTACCGCAGCTTTTTGTTCTGGTGTTGTGATTTGCGAAACCAATTCATGCTCGGGAGCCAATGTCATAAATGTAACCCCAAAAATAGTATCGGGACGGGTAGTAAAGACAGAAATTACGAATTTAGAATTAGGAATTACGAAATTTACCGAAGCACCTACGGATTTTCCAATCCAGTTACGTTGTGATTCTTTTAAACTTTCTGTCCAATCGATGGTGTCTAAACCTTGCAATAAACGTTCGGCATAGGCTGAAATGCGCATCGACCATTGTGTCATTTTTTTACGAATAACCGGATGTCCGCCGCGTTCGGAAACGCCATTTACGATTTCGTCGTTGGCTAAAACGGTTCCTAGTGCCGGACACCAATTCACTTCGGTTTCGGCTAAATAGGTTAAGCGATATTGTAAAAGTATTTTTTGTTTATCGTCGGTTGAAAAACCATTCCAATCATTGGAAGAAAAAGAGGTTATATTTTCATCGCAAACGGCATCTACTTGCGTATTTCCATTTTTTTCAA
>NZ_JAWKMX010000016.1:0-54130 GCF_041392005.1 Flavobacterium sp. | reverse complement strand
CCATTTTTTTCGCGATAAAACGATTATTCCTAAAACAATTATAAGTGTAAAAATACTATCAAAAATTGAAGGTATAAAGGTGTTTTCTGGGGCTTTATAAAGTGTAATTTTTGGTTCAGCAATGGTTTCGTTTTTTTCTAATGAAGCAATTAAATCTAAAGGAAGAAATAGTGTTTGGGCAGCTTCATCTACTTTAGTTCCAAAAATTAAATTAATCCCTAAATTTAAAAAAAAATGATTTTTTTGATACGTAAATAATACCTCACGATAGGTTTTTGTAATGGGTTTTGTGCTTTCAATTTTAGAAGAAGACAATACGTTATTTACTTTATCAATTGAAATTGTAGTACAATTTTTATCAATAAATTTATACGTATAATATTTGTCGTCAGTTTGCAACGAATTCCAAATGGTAGTAAATAGAGCTTGTTTTTGTGCGGCATTTAGTTTTAGTTTTTGCTCCCAAATACTTCGTTTTTCATAACGATAGCTGTATTCAAAATTAGCATACGGATATGCCGATACAAAATATTGCAAATCGCCTTTTATGAATTTTAGCATAAAATTTGGTGTTTCAAAATCGAACATTCCATAGTTAAATACCAAATCGATATTCTGGTTTATATCTTTTACGCGAATAGCAGTATGACCGTAAAGTGAGTACGATTGGTTTCCTGTTCCGCAATTTAAAAAGCTAATTTCAGCTTGTTCCGATAGTTGAGGTGTTTGCGAAAAGCTTATAAAATGGAATAGTATAAGTAGAAAGAAAAGTATTTTTTTTATCATTATTTTACTAAATTATTTATACTAACGAAAAATACCTAAATCGACTTTTAATGAAAATATGTTAGAATACAACGCTGCACTTTGGTTTCCCAAATCGGTTAACGCATAATCTACTTGAATGCCTTTGTATTTAAACCCAACACCAAAATTTGGCTGAAAGCTTAGTTTGCCGCTTCCATCAATTTGGGTAATTTGTTGAAAATTGCCAACACCACCACGCAAAAATATCAAATCTATATAGCCTGCTTCAAAGCCAACAGCTGGGTCAATACTTACAACACTAGTAGAAATAATATCGTTGGTTTGTGCAAACTGCATATTTAAATTGGCTGCTGCTGTAATGCTATAATCGTATCGGATTATATATTTTTTTGAAATTCCTAATTGAGCTTTTGGTAGCGTAATTTCAGCGGTTTCGGGTAATTCTTGGTTTTCGCCTGGCACAGCATCTTGTATTTTTTTATAAGCTTCTTCGTTTATGGCCCAAGTGTTATAGGTAGTGGTAATATCGCGAAGCATTACTCCAAATTTCCAATCTTCATCATCGCTAATATATTGTACTCCTAAGTCGAAACCGAATCCCCAAGAGTTAGCAAAATCGCCAATAACCCGATGAATAATTTTAGCATTTACCCCATAATTTAAACCATCAATTGGTAAACTTCGAGCATACGACACGGTAAGTCCATAATCGGCAGTTGAAAAGAGTGAAATTCGGTTGTAATCTATATTTCCTTGGCTGTCTATAAGTTGTGTAGTATCCATAATATCATCTACACCAAACCGAATAAGCGAAATACCTACAGCACTTCTATCGTCTATAGGCATGGCAAAACCAGCATAATCGTATTTGGCAATATTGGCAAAATAATTAGCGTGCATAAGCGCCACTTGTTTGTCTTCCATATTTAACAAACCTGCCGGATTCCAATAACCCGAGTTTACATCGGCAGTTTGAGCAGTAACAGTATTGCTCATGCCCAATGCAGCTGCATCTACACCAATATTCATAAATTCGTTTGAATATTTCCGAATGGCTTGGCTAGAACAAACGCCAAAACAAAATAAAAATATGAAGGCAATTTTCTTCAAAAACAATTTTTTTTTACAAATATCACATAAAATTCTTAATTAGTAAACTTTAAAAGTGCTAACTTATTGTGTTATCTTTGCGCAAAGTTAAAACTATTACACTATGGCAATTTCAAAATACATACCTAATGCACTTACCTTGTTAAATTTAACTTGTGGTTTATTGGCATTAATTCAAATTTTTAATGGCTATTACGATTTTGCATTTTACTTTGTATGTTTGGGTATATTCTTTGATTTTTGGGACGGTTTTGCAGCTCGAAAATTAGGGGTTTCAAGCGAGTTAGGTGTTCAACTCGATTCTTTAGCCGATATGGTTACCAGTGGTGTAGTGCCAGGTTTAATGATGTTTAAACTTTTTGAACAAATACAAGAAAATATTCCGCAATTTAAAGTTACCGAAGATACTTTTTATATGGGTATAGTACCGTATTTAGGATTTTTAATTACACTAGCATCTTGCTACCGATTGGCAAAATTTAATATAGATGAAAGGCAAACCGAAAATTTTATAGGATTACCAACACCTGCCAATACGTTGTTAATTATGAGTATTCCTATGATTCAATATGCAGATGAATACCAGTGGCTTACCGATGTTTTAGACAATCCGTATGTGTTGTTAGCCATTACCTTGTTAAGTGCTTATTTACTAAATGCCGAAATAAAACTGTTTTCTCTTAAACTAAAAGATTTTTCTTGGGCAAATAATAAAGTGCGATTTAGTTTTGTAGTGTATGCTTTAATTTTATTGCTGTTTTTAAATGTGTTAGCTATTCCTGTAATTATTTTATCATATATTCTAGTGTCTATGGTTGTAAATACAACAGCAAAAAATGGCAACAACTAAACGCAAAAAACAAAAAACGTCTCGAAAAAAGGCAACCTCAAAATTTTCGACACTAAAAGTTTTACTGTATTCGGTATTTTCTCTTTTTCTTGTAATACTTTTGGTACTAGGGTATCAATATCGTGATGGTTTTCTTTATTATTTAGGATTTAAATCGAATAAAAAACTAGAGCTTTCTAAGGACGAACGTAAATTAGTCGATATTCATATATACGAAGTTTTAAGCTCACATAAAAATCATGTAGCAGGTATTGATGTTTCGCAGTATCAAGGAAAAATACATTGGGATAAATTAGGAACCATTGAAGATAACTTTGACATAAAATTTGTAATTGCTCGCGCAACTGTTGGAAAAAATAAAGTTGACAATCGGTTTAACGAAAATTGGCAACAAATAGCGAAAAAAAATATTATACGTGGCGCGTATCATTATTATCGACCTAACGAAAACTCTATAGCACAAGCCAATTTGTTTATTAAAACTGTAAACTTAAAAAAAGGCGATTTGCCACCTATTTTAGATATTGAAAAACTTCCCAAAACCCAATCGTTAGACAGTTTAAAAGTGGGCTTAAAACGATGGTTAACGGCAGTAGAAAAACATTATAATATGAAGCCTATTATTTATTCGGGCGAAAGTTATTACAACGATTTTCTAAAAGATGATTTTCCAGAGTATCAATTTTGGATTGCTAATTATAACTTTTGGCGAAAAGAACCCGAAAACAATTGGTTGCTGTGGCAATTTACCGAAAAAGCTAAAATTAATGGTATTGATGGAATGGTTGATGTTAATTTACTAAATGGAGATTTTGTACGATTAGTTAGTTTAACTAAAAAATAATGTTTATTTTTGTTTAACTAAAACCTGTTTTTAGATGAACAATATAAAGTCTGTTTTCAGTATTAACGATTTAGAAAATCTTTCTGGAATAAAAGCGCATACTATTAGAATGTGGGAAAAACGCTACACTATTTTTTCGCCCAATAGAAATACTAATAATGTAAGATTTTACACAACTAACGATTTAAAAAAAATATTAACCATAGCATTTCTTAATAATTTTGGTTATAAAATTTCTAAAATAGCAAAGCTTTCGGAAACAGAAATTATTAGTTTGGCACAAAAAATTTATTCCGATAAAACCGATAGTAATTTTGCCATTTCTAAGTTTAAACTATCGATGTTTAATTTTGATGCTAAACTGTTTCACGAAACCTACGATAAACTATTAGAAACAAAAGATTTTGAAATTATTTTTTACGAAGTGTTTATACCACTTTTAGATGAAATAGGATTTCTTTGGCAAACCGAAACGCTTACACCAATACACGAACATTTTATTAGTTCTTTAATTCGACAAAAACTTTTTGCAGAAATAGAACAAGCACAAAAAAACGCAAATTTTTCTTCAAATGAAGTATATGTATTGTTTTTACCAATGGGCGAAATACATGAAATAGGCATTATATTGGTCAATTATTTATTGCTTAAAAAAAACAAGCAAGTGGTGTATTTGGGCGAAAATGTTCCAATGGAAAATTTAACAACAGTTGTACATCATTTTAACAAGGTAAACTTTGTTAGTTATTTTACGGTTCAACCCGAAGAAGAAAATTTAAACACTTATTTAGATACATTTCATCAAAATATATTGGTAAATTCGCCTCATAAATTACTAGTTTTGGGTAAACAAGTACATAATTTCACTTCTTTTATTCCAAGTATTCAATGTTTTACATCTATTAAACAAATGTTAAATACAATTTAATTTAGTATTTATAATTATTTTGTTTAATAAAATCACTATATTTGTTAAACAAAATAAAATATGAATAAAAAAATTGCCATAATAGGTTCTGGTTTCTCGTCGTTATCGGCAGCGTGCTACTTAGCAAAAAGCGGTATGAATGTAACCGTTTTTGAAAAAAATGCAACATTAGGCGGTAGAGCTCGACGCTTTTCGAAAGAGGGTTTCAATTTTGATATGGGGCCAACATGGTACTGGATGCCTGATGTATTTGAAAAGTTTTTTAACGATTTTGAGAAAAAACCTGCCGATTATTATGAGTTGGATAAATTAACGCCAGCCTACAAAGTATATTTTTCAAAAACAGAACAGGTTACTATTTCAGATAATTTAGAGGAAATTACCAAAACGTTTGAAAATATTGAAAAAGGAAGTGGTAAAAAATTACAAAAGTTTATACAGCAAGCCAAAGATAATTATGCCATTGCGGTTGAAAAAATGGTGTACAAACCAGGCGATTCTATATTCGAATTAATTAGCGTAGAAACGGCTTTTCGTGTTCATCAATTTTTTTCGACCATAAAAAAAGATGTTAGAAAGCAGTTTAAAGACGAACGTTTGCGCCAAATTTTAGAATTTCCAGTATTGTTTTTAGGCGCTAAACCTTCAAATACACCATCGTTTTACAATTTTATGAACTATGCCGATTTTGGCTTAGGAACTTGGCATCCTAAAAGCGGAATGTATTCGGTTGTAGCAGCAATGGTTTCGTTAGCAAAAAGCTTAGGCGTAAACTTTCAAACCAGTGCAAATGTTTCAAAAATTATTGTTGAAAACGGCGTGGCAAAAGGACTAAAAGTGAATAATGAAAATTGTTTTTTTGACGCAATTTTAAGTGGCGCCGATTACCACCATACAGAAACTTTATTGGATGAAAAATATAGAATGTACACAGAAAAGTATTGGGAAAAGAAAACATTTGCTCCTTCTTCATTGCTTTTTTATGTAGGTTTTGATAAAAAAATTGCAAATGTAGAACACCATACACTTTTTTTTGATACTTCTTTTGAAGCACATGCTAAAGAAATTTACGATGTTAAAAAGTGGCCAAAAGAGCCTCTTTTCTATGCCAGTTTTCCATCGATTACCGATTCCTTTTTTGCCCCACATGGAAAAGAGGCGGCTACTTTTCTAATTCCAATTGCACCAGGTTTAAACGATTCTGCGGCAATTAGAGAAGAATATTTTAACATCATTATGGAACGATTAGAAAAATTAACAGGTCAATCTTTAAAAGATTTTGTTATTTTTAAAGAAAGTTATTGTGTGCAAAATTTTATAAATGATTATAATTCGTACAAAGGTAATGCGTATGGTTTAGCAAACATTTTAAGCCAAACCGCATTTTTAAGACCCAAAATAAAGAGTAGAAAAGTTCAAAATTTGTTTTTTACGGGTCAGTTAACTGTGCCAGGGCCAGGCGTTCCGCCATCAATTATCTCAGGTAAAATTGCAAGTGAAAAAATTTTAAAAACTATGAAACTATGAAAGCTTTATTCGATATTTCTTCGCTTGAATGTAGTAAAAAAATTACCACTACTTATAGCACTTCTTTTTCGCTAGCTATAAAAATGTTAGCACCCGAAATTAGAAACGATATTTATGCCATTTATGGCTTTGTTCGTTGCGCCGATGAAATTGTAGATAGTTTTGAAGGTTTTGAGCAAGAAGAATTATTAAACGAATTTGAAGCCGAATATGAAAAAGCTTTACAACGCAAAATTAGTTTAAACCCTGTTTTAAATGCGTTTCAAAAAGTAGTACATCAATACCAATTACAAGAATTAGTTAAACCTTTTATGAACAGTATGCGAATGGATTTAACCAAGAAAGCGTACAATTCGCAAGCCGAATACGAAGCGTATATTTTTGGCTCTGCCGATGTAGTGGGTTTAATGTGTTTAAAAGTTTTTGTAAAAGGCGATGAAAAGCAATATGAAGAGTTAAAGGAAAGCGCTATGCGCTTAGGTTCGGCTTTTCAAAAAGTAAATTTTTTACGCGATTTAAAACACGATTATGAAAGTTTGGGTAGAGTATATTTTCCAGGAATCGATTTTAAATCGTTAAATAATGATGATAAAGCAAAAATAATTACCGAAATAAATGCCGATTTTAACGAGGCATTTAAAGGAATTTTAAAATTACCAATAGAAGCAAAATTTGGCGTTTACACGGCATATAGATATTATAAAAGCTTAATAAAAAAAATAAGTAATACACAACCCAATGAATTTTTAAGTAAGCGAATTCGTGTGTCAAATCCGTTAAAATTAGTAATTTTGGGAAAATCGTATTTACGTTATCAACTTAATATTATTCAAGCCTAATGGAAATTGTAACTTATATAGCCATTACAATAATTACTTTTGTAGTAATGGAAGGCGTTACTTGGTGTACGCATAAATTTGTAATGCACGGATTTTTATGGTATTTGCACGAAGATCATCATCAGCCAAAATACCAAGGAATTTTCGAAAAAAACGATGCCTTCTTTGTTATATTCGCTATTCCCAGTATTGCCTTGTTTTATTTTGGAGTAGAACCAGAATTGAATTTTAGATTCTTTATTGGTTTAGGAATTTTACTTTACGGAATAGCTTATTTTTTGGTGCACGATGTTTTAATTCATCAACGTTTTAAATGGTTTAAACACACCAAAAACAAATATTTAGTTGGATTGCGAAAAGCGCATAAAATTCATCATAAACATTTAGGAAAAGCCCACGGCGAATGCTTTGGAATGCTGTTTGTTCCAAAAAAATATTTTTCAATGTAAATGGAAAAGTATCTCTACTTAACAATAGATTTACTCACACTTTTGGTGCCTTTTATTGCGAGTTTTTATCCGAAACATTCGTATTATAAAAACTGGTTGGCTTTGTTTAAAGGCATTGCCATTGTTGGACTTTTCTTTTTAGTTTGGGATGCGTATTTTACTAAAATTGGCGTTTGGGGCTTTAACGAACGGTATTTAACGGGAATAAAAGTTTTTAACTTACCTTTAGAAGAAGTGTTATTCTTTATTTGTATTCCGTATTCGAGTGTTTTTGTTTATTTTTCTTTGGAATATTTACTCAAGAAAAATCCGCTAGAAAAATCACACAGATTAATTACTAATTTTCTATTAATGTTTTCCATTGTACTTTTTGTAATGAATTACAACAAATGGTACACGGCATCAACCTTTAGTTTGCTAGCTTTATACTTGCTTTATCATTTGTACAAAAAAACGTATTTAGGAAGACATTATTTTTCGTATGCCATTACTTTAGTTTTCTTTTTTATCGTAAACGGAATTTTAACAGGTAGTTTTATAGACGAACCTGTAGTTTGGTATAACGATGCCGAAAATTTAGGCATTCGCATAGGAACCATTCCTTTTGAAGATGCTTTTTATGGTTTTTTACTTATAGCAGCGATAATTGATTGGTTTGATTATTTTAGAAGTAAGAAATAAAAAAAGACTATCTAAAAAGTTATTTTTTTGTCAATCCGAATTTATTTTGTAATCTAATAATAAATGATAATCAAATATATATAGAAGCTGAAACAAGTTCAGCTTGACAAAATTGTACTTTTTGGACAGTTTCAGTTTTATAATTTAAAATGATGCGATTCCGAAACAAGTTCGGAATGAAAAACTACTCAGTATCCTTATTCAAATTTAATTCGCCTTTGCCGTGAATTATTGTGGTTTTAGGCGCATCAAAATCGATTTTCTTTTTACGCAATTCAAAGTTTTGACCTAAATACACACGTCGAACCACTTCATCTGCCGCTAATTCTTCGGGTTTTCCAGCCTTTAAAATGCCGCCTTCAAACATTAAGTAGGTTTTATCGGTAATGGCTAAAGTTTCTTGAACGTTATGGTCGGTAATTAAAATTCCGATGTTTTTATTCTTTAATTGCGCTACAATACGCTGAATGTCTTCCACGGCAACAGGGTCAACACCTGCAAAAGGTTCATCAAGTAAAATAAACTTTGGGTCGGTAGCTAATGCACGTGCAATTTCTGTTCTTCTGCGTTCACCACCCGATAATAAATCACCACGATTAGTACGAATGTGTTGTAAAGCAAATTCATCAATTAATTCTTCCATTTTAGCTTCTTGTTCGGCTTTTGAAAGATTGGTTAATTGCAATACACTCAAAATGTTATCTTCAATGCTTAATTTTCTAAAAACCGAAGCTTCTTGAGCTAAATAGCCGATACCGTGTTGTGCACGTTTATACATTGGAAAATTAGTAATATCCATATTGTCTAAATAGATATTACCACCGTTGGGTTTTACTAATCCAACAATCATATAAAAAGAAGTGGTTTTTCCAGCGCCATTTGGACCTAAAAGACCAACGATTTCGCCTTGGTTTACTTCAACAGAAATACCTTTTACAACGGTTCTTTTTTTATAGGTTTTTATTAAATTATCAGCTCTTAATTTCATGATATAAATTTGAAAATTTGAAAATTTGAAAATAATTTAATTACCCTAAATTTTCATTACTTGAATCATTTAGCAAATAAAGTTAAAAATAATTAATCAAATAGAAGTGTTAACAAATAATTACATTTTCAAATTGATTAATCTTCAAATTAACTAATTATTCTCTAGTGCTTCCCAAAATTCGTAAGCTCTTCGTAAATGCGGAATCACTATGGTGCCACCCACTAAAGTTGCAATACTCATAGCTTCCATCATTTCGGCTTTGGTAATGCCATTTTTATAACTGGTTTCTAAATGGTATTTTATACAATCGTCGCAGCGCAACACTGCCGATGCAACCAGTCCTAAAAGTTCTTTCGTTTTTACATCTAAAGCACCTTCCATATACGCATTGGTGTCTAAATTAAAGATGCGTTTGATAACTTTATTATCGTCGCCTAATAATTTTTCGTTCATTTTAGAACGATACTCGTTAAATTCTTCTACTAAATTACTCATTGCTTTTAGAAACTAAATTAGTGTTGTTTTGTTCTCTCTTTACAACCAATACACTTATCCAAATGCTAAGTTCATATAAAATCATAATAGGAACCGCTACAATAACCTGACTCATTACATCGGGCGGCGTAATAATTGCCGATAAAATTAAAACGATAACCAAAGTATATTTTCTATAGGTTCGTAGAAATTGTGGGGTAACTAATCCAAATTTGGTTAAAAAATAAATTAGCACAGGAAGTTCGAATAATAAACCACTCGCTACGGTTGATGATCGCATTAAGCTTATATACGACGACAAATCGATATCGTTAAAAATTTCTTTACTTACCTGATAATTTGCCAAAAAGTTAACCGAAAGTGGAGCAATTAAATAATAACCAAATAAAACACCAACAAAAAATAAAAGCGAGGCAATTACAATAAATAACTTGGCATATTTTTTTTCGTTACTGTATAAAGCAGGACTAATAAATTTCCAAAATTCCCATAAAATAAAAGGAAAACCAATAATGAAACCAGCCGTAATGGAAGTCCACATATGCGCCGAAAATTGTCCGCCCATTTCTCTGCTTTGAATACGAATAGGAATTTCGGTTACACATAAACTATCCATTCCAAATTTTTGCGACAGTTCGCAAAAGAAGCGATACGTAACAAAATTGGGATTTTTTGGTCCAAAAATTATTTGGTCGAAAATAAAATCGCTAAAGAAAAATGCAACAGCCGCACAAATTAAAATAGCAATTGTGCTGCGAATGAGTAACCAACGCAATTCTTCTAAGTGATCTAAAAACGACATTTCGCCTAAATTCTTTGCCATTATACAATTCCTTCTTTTAAAATATCGTGTAAGTGTAAAATTCCTTTATATTGCTGGTTGTCAATAACAACTAGTTGTGTAATAGCATTGTTTTCTAAAACAGCAAGCGCCTCTGAAACTAAAACATCAGAACTAATATTTTTTGGATTTTTCGTCATAATATCTTTAGCGGTTAAATGCGTAAAGGTATCGTTAGTGTTTAACATTCTACGAATATCGCCATCTGTTATTATACCAATTACCTCATTGTTTTGGATTACGGCAGTTACGCCTAATCTTTTTTCCGAAATTTCCATAATAACCTTTTTAATAGACGCCTCCGGAGTTACTTGTGGCGTATGTGAAGTATCAAGCATATCGGAAACTCGAAGTAACAATTTTTTTCCTAATGCTCCACCAGGATGATATAATGCAAAATCTTCACTTTTAAAATTACGCAATTGCATTAAAGCTACCGCCAAGGCATCGCCTAGTACTAATTGTGCCGTAGTACTATTGGTTGGTGCTAGGTTGTTTGGGCAAGCTTCACGATCTACATGTGCGTGCATAATATAGTGCGATTCTTTTCCTAAGAACGAATTTCTATCGGAAGTCATTCCAATTAAAATGTTGTCGTATCGTTTGAGTAAAGGAACGAGTACTTTTATTTCGGGGCTATTGCCACTTTTCGATATACAAATAATGATATCGCCAGGTTGTACCATGCCTAAGTCACCATGAACGGCTTCTGAAGCATGTAAAAAAGCCGATGGAGTTCCAGTAGAATTTAAAGTAGCCACTATTTTTTGAGCAATAATAGCGCTTTTACCTATTCCAGTAACAATTAATTTTCCTTTGGCTTCAAAAATTTTAAGTACAGCTTCGGCAAATTCGTCAGTTAAATAATCAATTAGTTTTGAGATGCTTCTGCTTTCTTCTAAAATGGTATCTTGTGCTAGTTTTATTATTTGTGTTGTTGTATCCAAAATGTTGCTATAAATTTATTTTGTAATATTAAAGATTATTGTATCTTTATATTTGCAAATTTAGTTAAAAACATATTAATAGCGAATGAAACCAGTCGAAATTGATTTACATAAAGAATTAAAGAAATATTTCGGGTTTAGTCAGTTTAAAGGACTTCAAGAACAAGTAGTTAAAAGTATTATAAGTGGCAACAATACTTTTGTTATTATGCCTACTGGTGGTGGTAAATCATTATGTTACCAATTGCCAGCTTTAGTGCTAGAAGGAACTGCAATAGTTGTTTCACCCCTAATTGCGTTAATGAAAAATCAAGTTGATGCCATTAGAAGTTTAGGATCTGAAATGGGAGTAGCACATGTTTTAAACTCATCACTTACCAAAACAGAGGTAAATCAAGTAAAAAAAGATATAACCGAAGGTGTTACCAAAATGTTATATGTAGCACCAGAATCGTTAACCAAAGAAGAATATATACAATTTCTTCGCGAAGTAAAAATTTCATTTGTAGCTATAGACGAAGCACACTGTATTTCAGAATGGGGGCACGATTTTAGACCAGAATACCGTAATTTACGAGCTATAATACGCCAGTTAGGAGAAAAAATTCCTATTATTGGTTTAACAGCAACAGCAACACCTAAGGTACAAGAAGATATTTTAAAAAACTTAGATATGCCCGATGCTAACGTATTTAAGGCATCATTTAATCGTCCTAATTTATTTTACGAAATACGTCCGAAAACTAAAAATGTGGAAGCCGATATAATACGTTTTATCAAACAAAATAAAGGGAAATCGGGCGTTATTTATTGCTTAAGTCGTAAAAAAGTTGAAGAAATTGCACAGTTATTACAAGTTAACGGTATAAGTGCTGTACCGTATCATGCGGGTTTAGATGCAAAAACGCGTGCCAAACATCAAGATATGTTTTTAATGGAAGATGTAGATGTGGTTGTGGCAACTATTGCCTTTGGTATGGGTATCGATAAGCCCGATGTTCGCTATGTTATTCATCATGATATTCCAAAATCACTCGAAAGCTACTATCAAGAAACGGGTAGGGCAGGTCGCGATGGAGGCGAAGGCCATTGTTTAGCCTATTATTCGTATAAAGATATAGAAAAATTAGAAAAATTTCTATCGGGAAAACCTGTTGCCGAACAAGAAATTGGATTTGCATTATTACAAGAAGTTGTTGCCTATGCTGAAACATCAATGTCGCGCCGTAAATATTTATTACATTACTTTGGAGAAGAGTTTGACGAAGTTAATGGCGAAGGCGCCGATATGGACGATAATACGCGAAATCCTAAAAACAAAATAGAAGCCCAAGGCGAAGTAGTGTTACTACTTCAAATGATACGCGATACGAAAGAACAATTTAAAGCAAAAGAAATTATTTTTGCTTTAACCGGAAAAGTAAATGCCATAATAAAAGCGCATAAAGTTGATGCTAGTCCGCTTTTTGGAAAAGGAAACCATCACGACGATAAGTATTGGATGGCATTAATCCGTCAAGTTTTAGTAGTCAATTTAATAAAAAAAGATATTGAAACATATGGTGTTTTAAAACTCGCTACTAAAGGACACGATTTTATTAAGAAACCACATTCATTTATGATGACAGAAGATCATGAATTTAATGAATCAGATGATGATACTATTGTGGCTTCTTCAAAATCATCAGGAACTACCGACGAGGCTTTGATGAATATGTTGAAAGAATTACGTAAAAAAGTAGCTAAAAAATTAGACGTTCCTCCATTTGTTGTTTTTCAAGACCCTTCTTTAGAAGATATGTCGCTTAAATATCCTATAACGATTGATGAATTAAGTAATATTCATGGCGTTGGCGAAGGAAAAGCAAAAAAATACGGTAAAGAATTTGTAGCGTTAATAGAACGCTATGTAGCCGATAACGATATTACTCGACCAGATGATTTGGTAGTAAAATCAACAGGAAGTAATTCGGCTATGAAGTTGTATATTATACAAAGTGTCGATAAAAAATTAGGCTTAGACGATATTGCAAGTGCAAAAGGTCTTGAAATGGACGAGTTGCTAAAATCGATGGAGCAAATTGTATATTCGGGTACAAAATTAAACATTAATTACTGGATAGATGAAATTTTAGACGAAGACCAACAAGAAGAAATTTTCGATTATTTTATGGAATCGGAAACCGATAAAATTGAAGAAGCCCTAAAAGAATTCGATGGCGACTACGATACCGAAGAACTACGATTAATGCGCCTTAAATTTATAAGCGAAGTAGCAAATTAATTCGGCAATGTGTTAATTAGTCAACAATTCTTAAATTATTACAATTATTTTTTTAAAACATTTAAGTTATATAATTTCACTAATCACTAATCACTAATCACTAATCACTAATCACTAATCACTAATCACTAATCACTAATCACTAATCACTAATCACTATTATCTATGTCTGAAACTCAAAAAGTTTGGAAACCCACCGAGGAAGCTAAAAGTCAAGCAACGCAATTTCGTTTATTTGCAGTTTTATTATGGCTTGGAGCAATTGTTGCGCAAATATTTGCTATTCGTTTCTTTTTACAAGCAGTAAATTCTGGAGAATCTCCAGTTAATGCTTGGGTTATTGGTTTAATCGTTCTCGATTTAGTTCTTGTTTTTGCAGGCTCTTTTTTGTGGAAAAAGTCTAATCGATTAAATCCACCATCAGAACAAAACAAATTTTTGTTTTATATGCAAAGCCAATTAGGCGTTGTTTTAGCTTTTGTTGCTTTTTTACCTTTAATCATATTTATTTTAACCAATAAAAAAGTAGACGGAAAAAGCAAAGCAATTTTAGGAAGTATTGCTGGTGTGGCATTACTTATTGCGGGTATTGGTGGCGCCGATTTTAATCCAGCTTCAGTTGAAAAATATACCGAAGAAACCAATATGGTAGAAGCTTTAACAGGTGCAAATAGCGTTTATTATACCAAAGGTGGCGGAAAATATCATTTGTACGAAGATTGTTATACTATTAAAAATAGCGAACGACTAAATGGAACGGTAGCCGAAGCTCATGCAGGTGTTGCCAATCATTCCGATTTTGATTTGTGCGAAATTTGTAAAAAGAAAAAAATGAAAGAAGATGGAATTGATGCTGAAACCTTAAATGAAAAGGTTAAACAAATGAACGAAAAAGCTACAGCACCAGCTAACGAATCAGTGGAAACTCTTGAAACGGAAGAAACTCAAAAAGACGCGGCTTAATAAGTCGTTTTTATAAAATAAAATCAGTTTAAAAAGGGAGCTTCGAGCTCCTTTTTTATTCATAAATTACCCCTCGATGTGGTTTAAGTGCATCGCGAAAACGAATCATATCGGCTTCTTCAACAACTAAATAAGCAATTGCGTGCATTTCAGATATAAGTTCATATCCCGTAATTTGTAACGAGTAATTTTCAATTTCTAAAAATTCTTTAAGATGAATTTCATGATGCTCGGCGGTTTTTGCAGCTGCTAACCCTCTAAAATCCCAAATTAATTTAATTTTTCGCATTTATTCAAATTTCAAGTTTATGATAACAAAAAAAACATAAAGACAAATTTATACAAATTACTATTTTTGCATACTGTTTTAAACGAAAAGTTGATAACTTGAAACTTGAAACAAACAAACTTTAAACTAAAATAAATGCCTCGCGAAATACAATTTCAAGTTACACCCGATGCAGCAGCAAATGAAATCATACTTAAAGAACAAGTTGCAAAGTTAATTCAAGTTGCACCGTCTTCAATTCAAAAAGTAGTCGTTGTGAAACGATCTATCGATGCCCGTCAACGTGCTATTAAAATAAACCTAAAAGTACAAGTATATTTTCAAGACGAAGCATATACTCCACAAATTGTAGCCTTACCCAATTATCCAAATGTTAAAAATGCAACACCCGTTATTGTTGTTGGGGCTGGTCCTGCGGGATTATTTGCTGCTTTGCAACTTATTGAACTGGGCTTAAAACCGATTGTTTTAGAACGTGGTAAAGATGTAAGAGGGCGTCGTCGTGATTTAAAATCAATTAATAGAGATGGTATTGTTCATCCCGATTCCAATTATTGTTTTGGCGAAGGTGGTGCAGGTACCTATTCCGATGGGAAGTTATATACCCGATCTAAAAAACGTGGCGATGTAAATAGAATTCTTGAGTTATTGGTTGGTTTTGGAGCTACGCCTGAAATTATGGTTGATGCGCATCCGCATATTGGAACAAATAAACTGCCGCAAATTATTCAAGATATTCGTGAAATGATAATTGCTTGTGGAGGTGACGTATTATTTGAAACCAAAGTTATCGATATTTTAATTAAAAATAATGAAATTGTAGGTGCTGTAACACAACATGGAGAAACCATTGATGCTAAAAAAATGATTTTGGCAACAGGTCATTCTGCACGCGATATTTTTGAATTATTACATAAAAAAAACATTATTATTGAAGCCAAGCCTTTTGCTTTAGGTGTTCGTGCAGAACATCCGCAAAGTTTAATTGATAGTATTCAATATTCATGCGATTTTAGAGGAGATTATTTACCACCAGCTCCCTATTCAATTGTGAAACAGGTAAACGGTAGAGGAATGTATTCGTTTTGTATGTGTCCTGGTGGCGTTATTGCACCTTGTGCAACAGCACCTGGTGAAGTGGTAACTAATGGTTGGTCGCCATCAAAACGTGATCAAGCTACTGCTAATTCAGGTATAGTGGTCGAGTTAAAGTTAGAAGATTTTAAACCGTATGCAAAATTTGGCCCATTGGCGGGAATGTATTTTCAAAAAGATATTGAACAGCGAGCATGGCATTTAGCTGGGTATTCTCAAAAAGTTCCTGCACAACGTATGGTTGATTTTTCGCAAAAGAAAATATCGAGTTCAATTCCTAAAACTTCGTATGTTCCTGGCACTTCTTCTGTTGAATTGGGAGAGGTTTTCCCAGATTTTTTAACTCAAATTATGCGTCAAGGGTTTCAAGAATTTGGTAAAAGTATGAAAGGGTATTTTACAAATGAAGCCATATTGCATGCACCAGAAAGTAGAACATCATCGCCAGTGCGCATACCTCGTAATCCTGAAACTTTAGAACATATTCAAATAAAAGGTTTGTACCCGTGTGGAGAAGGTGCTGGCTATGCAGGTGGAATTATATCTGCTGCAATTGATGGCGAAAAATGTGCCATTAAAATTGCAGAATCGCTAAATTATAACCAATAGCCAATTTAAAAACGATTAAATTTTATTATTTTTGACACAATTCAGAAATAATGAAAGAAGAAAAAGTAATACTTGTCGATATTAATGACGAACCGTTAGGTTTAATGGAAAAATTAGCAGCTCACGAACAAGGTTTGTTGCATCGGGCATTTTCGGTTTTTATTTTTAATGATGCTAATGAATTAATGTTACAACAACGTGCGGCTGGTAAATACCATTCCCCTTTATTATGGACTAACACGTGTTGTAGTCATCAACGTGCTGGCGAAACCAATATTCAAGCAGGCAAACGCAGGTTACAGGAAGAAATGGGCTTTGAAACCGATTTAACAGAATTATTTCATTTTATTTATAAAGCTCCTTTTGATAACGGTTTAACCGAACATGAGCTTGACCACGTAATGATAGGAAAATACAATAGTAGCCCTAAAATTAATACAGATGAAGTTGAAAATTGGAAATGGATATCAATTGATGCTTTAAAGGAAGATATGACTGCCAATCCAGAGCAATATACGGTTTGGTTTAAAATTATTTTTGAAGAATTCAATCATTATATCGAAAAACACAAATTTTAATATGCAAGTTACCGTTTCTCGAAAAGCACATTTTAATGCGGCACATCGTTTGTATCGTAAAGATTGGTCTATGGAGCAAAATGATAAGGTTTTTGGTAAGTGTAACAATCCAAATTTTCACGGACACAATTATGAATTAATTGTAAGTGTTACTGGAGAAATCGACCCAGAGACAGGGTTTGTAATAGATTTAAAAATATTATCCGATTTAATTAAAGAACATATTGAAGAAGCTTTTGATCATAAAAATTTAAACCTTGATGTTCCAGATTTTCAAGATGTAAACCCTACTGCCGAAAATATTTGTGTTGTAATTTGGCAAAAACTCAGACCTTTTATTTCTACAGAAAACGACTTGGAAGTTACCTTGTATGAAACTCCTAGGAATTTTGTAAGTTATAAAGGAAATTAATCATAGCATTAAGTCAAGCAAATTTCAGAATACTTATAATAAAATAAAACATGGAATTTTACCCATTGCAATTTACACCCATTTTAAAAGATAGAATTTGGGGTGGAACAAAACTAAAATCGCTTCTTAATAAAGAAATTCCTTCGGAAACAACAGGCGAAAGTTGGGAATTATCTACAGTTCCAAACGAAGTTAGTGTAATTAATAATGGCGAATTTAAAGGGAAAAACCTAAACGAAATTATCAATTTATATCCAATTGAAATTTTAGGTGAGAGTGTAATTTCTCGTTTTGGAAAAGAATTTCCGCTGTTGTTCAAATTTATTGATGCTAAAACTGATTTGTCGATTCAAGTTCATCCTAACGATGAATTAGCCAAAAAGCGTCATAATTCGTTTGGTAAAACCGAAATGTGGTATGTAATGCAAGCCGATGAAAATGCACGATTAGTGGTGGGTTTTAAACAAAACGCTACCAAAAATGAATATGTGGAAAAGCTAAACAGCAAACAATTAGCCGAGTTGTTAAACGAAATTCCTGTTGCGCAAGGCGATATTTTTTTCCTAGAAACAGGAACAGTACATGCCATTGGTGGTGGAGTAGTAGTTGCCGAAATTCAGCAAACCAGCGATATAACGTATCGTTTGTACGATTGGGATAGAGTAGATGCTAATGGAATTGGTCGTGAATTGCATACCGAATTGGCTTTAGACGCCATTAACTACAACACTACTGAAACCAAAATTGCTTATAATAAACAGGAAAATAAAAGTAACATTGCGGTGCATTGCAACTATTTTAAAACTAATGTTATTCCATTAAATGGTAAAATGAATTGGATTGCACATAACAACTCATTTACTGTTTTTATGTGTACCGAAGGTAGTTTTTCAATTGAAATAGATACTATTTTGTATCAATACAAAATGGGCGATACGGTTTTATTACCAGCAATTATTCAAAATGCTACTATTTTAGGAAAGGCAACTATATTAGAAGTTTGGGTTTAAGTTTAGTTATTTGCGTAAAATTTTTTCCATTTTTTTGCCTTTTGCTAATTCATCTACTAATTTATCGAGATAGCGAATTTGCTGTATAATTTTGTCTTCAATTTCTTCCACTCGATAACCACAAATTACACCCGTTATTTTCGACGCATTTTCATTTATTTGCGGGGCGTTGTTAAAAAAGGCTTCAAAAGTTGTTTTATTCGCAATTATATGTTGTAAATCATTCTCGTTATATCCTGTTAACCAAAACATTACAGTATGCAATTCGTCAATAGTTCTGCCTTTTTTTTCCACTTTTGCAATGTAGTGCGGATACACACTAGCAAAAGCCATTTTATACATACGTTCAGCGTTTTTCATATCCAAATATAAAAAACAACAAACACTTAACAATAAACAATCAATTAAATAATTATCTTTGCAGTAAATTTTAAATATAAAAAAATGGCAAGCGTTAAAAACTTGAAAAAAGAAATCAATTACGTTTTAGGCGATTTAGTTGATATTGTATATGTGTGGGAAATAGGAAATGGCGGCAAACCAACAGAAACTACCGATGAAATTATTGACGGAATTTACGAAAACTTCGATGGTTTTATGACACGTATTAATGACAAATCGGTTGAAAATAAGAAAACACATTTTAAGCAAATTCGTAACGATTTTGAAGGTTTTGTAAATCAGACAGTTGAAAAAATAAACCAATTAAATTAAAAAATTGTAGCAAAAAAATGCGATTTTTTTTTGCAAATGTCATTTTCCGAATTATATTTGCACCGCATTTGAGTTGCCGATGTAGCTCAGCTGGCTAGAGCAGCTGATTTGTAATCAGCAGGTCGTGGGTTCGAGTCCCTCCATCGGCTCAAAAAGCGTCTTACGAAAGTAAGACGTTTTTTTGTTTAAGAATACTTCTGTAGTATTTCGTATCAAATAATTATTGAATTGTAATTTTTCTAAATAAAAAAGAGGCTAATGCCTCTTTCTTTTTTATTGATTCTTTTTTATGTCTTTAATGTGTTCATTAAGCATTTTGCCATATTTAGAGCTTGCTACTTTAGGCGGCATTTTGTTTGCTATAGAATCTAAAAAAGCAACATTAATATCTGGAATTTCTGTTAATGCTAAATAAGGCGCAATTTCGTAATTGGCGTTAGTAATAGCAAAATTGGTTACAAATAGGTATTTTTTTCGGAGTAATTTTTTGTACGCATTATCAATACTATCTTGTTTTGCGGCATTGTAGTTTAGTTCATTTTCTAAACGTTTTTGAATAATATCTAAATTTGCATTTGTAAAATTTGAATTACTTTTTTTAAACGCTTCCCATAAATCCTGATTTTTAGAGCCTTTAATTTCTGCAGCGCTAAAAAATTCTTTTAGTTTTGTATTTAAGGTAATTTCGCCAGGTTCTACAAAAATGGGCAAATTGTTGTCTATAGATTGGGTTTGTCCTCTATCTAGCGATAGGTAAATAACTTCTGGACTTTCTATATTAAAATAACAATCAAAATTAGAATTTCCTTTAAATAAAACACTATCAATAGTTACAAATGCAGTGTCTTGTAGTTTTTGAAGGTATAATTTTCCTTGACTTAAACCAGCTATGTTACCCCTAAGATGTACATTTCCAGTTTTGGTTTCTTTGTTTTGGCAAGCAAAAAAGCTTAATGTTAAAATACTAAAGAGTACTATTTTTCTCATATAATTAATTGTCTAAAATTTATTTTGGAGCAATGGTTTCCATTAAAAATGCGCATAAAATAGCACCGTATGTTCCAGCTATATAACCAAAAATAGCAAGCAAAACGCCCACACTGGCTAATGAAGGATGAAATGCCGACGCTACAACAGGAGCCGAAGCAGCACCACCTACATTTGCTTGGCTTCCTACTGCTATAAAGAAATACGGAGCACGAATAAGTTTTGCTACACTGAATATGATGATAAAATGAACTGCCATCCAGATAATACCAACTAAAATTAATCCGGGATTTTCGGTAACCGATGATAAATCCATTTTCATACCAATAGAAGCCACTAAAATATAAATAAAAACACTACCTATTTTACTTGCACCTGCACCCTCGTAAGTTTTTAGTTTCGTAAACGATAAACCTATGCCAATAAATGTAGCTAAAGTAATCATCCAAAAAAACGTTCCGCCAAAGGTTGAAGCAAAACTTTTTGGATCGCGTACAGCTTCAAAATTAGAGTTAAAAAATTCGGATAGTATTTGAGAACCCCAATGTGCTAATCCAACTGAACCAAATGCAATTGCGGCAATAATCATATAATCGGTTAACGATGGAATTCGTTTTACACTTTCTTGGTAATCGCTTACTTTATCTTGAAGTTCTTGTACCGAAGAATTGTCTGCTTTTAACCATTTGTTTATGGTTTCTCTCTTGCCAATTCCATATAATAAAGCTGCCATTCCAATATTTGCCACTACAATATCAACCAGTACCATAGCACCATATTTGTGCGGATTGTACTTAAAAATTTCGAGCATAGCAGCTTGGTTTGCGCCACCGCCAATCCAACTTCCGGCAAGTGTTGAAAGTCCGCGCCAAACAGCGTCGAAACCTTGTCCGCCAACAGTTTCTGGTGAGAAAATAGAAACAATTAAAACAGCTAATGGACCGCCTAAAATAATGCCAATTGTTCCTGCAAAGAATACAATAAGTGCTTTAGGGCCTAAGTTTAGTAAAGCTTTTAAATCGATGCTTAATGTCATCAACACTAATGCAGCTGGTAATAAATAACGACTCGCTACGTAATATATAGAAGACGATTTTTTTACAACTTCTTTTGATTGATTTAGCTCTTCCCACTCTGGTGAAATTATATGTAATGAGCTTAAAATAGAAGGCAATAAATAACACATTAACAAAGCAGGAACTACGCCATAAAACTTTTTCCAGAAACCTTCTTCTTTTGATGAGGTATAGAAAACAAAGCCTATTAAAAGCATTAATAGACCAAAAACAATAGTGTCATCGGTAAAAAAAGGTGGTTTGTGCATATTTTTATTTTTAGCAAATAAAAGAAAAAATCCTCAAAATAATAAATTACTTTGAGGATTTTTAAATTGCTATAATTTGGTATTAACCTTTTAACCAAGCTTCGCGAAGTGCTTTTTTACTATCGTCGGTTGCTTTATAACCTTCTTTAGTTTCTTTTGGTAATACCACAGTTCCTTTAAGTTCTTGGTTTTTACCATCTCTATTAATTGTAACAGTAATAGCATCGCCGTCTTTCCAGCTCATACTTCCCATTACTAAATCGTAAATGTTATCCATGTTATATTTTGTTCCATTTACTTCTAGTAATTTATCATTAGCCTTAATACCAAGAGCTGTCATAAACGCATTTGGTTCTACAGTAGGTAAATATTTAATTTCTTTTGTTGTAGGATCAACAGTTATATAAGGCATTTGTCCTTTTAAAAATGGGTTTCCGCTAACTTCTATAGTTGCTTTAGTTACTCCCATTTTTGCAAAATACTCGTCGTAATTAATAGGTGTTTCTCCTGCAACATATGTTTGTAAAAATGCTCCAACTTCTGGATACGTTAATTCAGTAATTTTTCCAAATAATTCGTTGTCTTTAAAAGCTTTGGTTGCTCCGTATTCTTTAGAAAGTTTGCTCATTAAGTCTAGTATTCCTCTTTCGCCATTACTTTCTTCGCGAATAATAATATCGATACACATAGCAATTAAAGCGCCTTTTTGATACACATTAATATATTGATCTTTATAAGGTTGTTCAAATACATTTTTACTCATTTTGGTAAAACTCATATTGTCGTCCATTGCTTTAGCTTGGTTAATTTTATCAACCATTCTTTTAAAAAAGCCATCTTCATCTATTAAGCCTTGGTTTACCTGAAACAAGTTAGCAAAATATTCGGTTACGCCTTCGTACATCCATAAGTGTTCCGACATTTGCGGATTGTTAAAATCGAAATATTGAATTTCGTTTGAATGTACTGTTAAAGGTGTTACAATATGAAAAAATTCGTGTGAAACTACATCTTTCATTTGCTCGTTTAACATTTCTAATCCCATCATTTCAGGAAAAACAACAGTTGTTGAAGTAGGGTGTTCTAATGCTCCAAAACCTTTAGCATCGTTGGCTTTTATATCTGATAAATACAATAATATAGCATATTTTTTTGTGGTATTCATTTTGCCTAAAAAAGCTTTTTGGGCTTTCATCATGGTTTCTAACTTAGGCGCTAAATCTTTAGCAGAAAAATTACCACTTGGCGAATACACACCTAAAATAATTTCCATATCGTCCACCATAAAACTTTCAGAATTTGGTTTAGAATACATTAAAGGATTTTCAACTAAAGTAGCATATTTTGAGCTATAAAATACATCAACAGTATCGCTATTATCTTTATCAATCATAGCAGAAACACCTTCAATTGTGTTAGGGTGTTTTATGGTTAATTTGTAAGGCGTTTCGGTTTTGTCGCTAAAATAGCCTACAAAAGCGTGCGTGTTTACATAAAAATTTTCGCCAGCTTTAATATTGGTTCCTGCAGGAGAAAAAATATCATCGCTATTTCCAGTAAAAGCACCACCTTTTTCGGTGTCGAAGGTGTCGTTTACCCAGTAGGTAATTTTGCTTAATTTTTTTGCATCGTTAATTTTGTAGCTGTTTACATCTAGCTTTGCTACTGCTAATTTATTTCCTTTAGCATCATAAGCAATTACATTTTCTATGTATCTACCATAATCGTCTTCCGAATAAGTGCCAGGAACTGTTTTTGGAATCATAAATGTAGCGGTTTCCGAATTAAATTTAGGTGGTACAATAGTAACCTGAACTTTGTCGTCTTTTACATTTACTAAATCAATAACTACATCAACTTCGTTTTGAGATGTAGAGCTTGCTGTATTTGTGGTTTTACAACTCCATATAAAACTAGCAAAAGCAAGCGATAAAATTATTTTTTTCATTTTAATTACTTTTTGTTATAGGTATATACTATTTGATTTTTGTTACAAAAAAATCCCGAAAAAATCGGGATTAATATTAATCGAATTTATTTTTGAAATAGTATTTTGTGTCTAAATCATCGTCTTCAATGTCGTTAAATCGTTGTGGTTTTGGTTTTGGTTTGCTTGCAGAAACTTTCTTTTTCCACACTTCAAAGGTGTCTTTAGGAAGTTTTTTTCGCATTAATTCGGTAACTTCATTTTCAGAAATACCAAATTCTTCTTTAATTACAGCAAAAGGTTTCTTTTCCTCTTGCGCCATACTGACAATTCTTTCAATTGTTTCGTTGTCTAATTCTGAAATTTTTTTCTTTTTCATAATTCATGAAAAAATTAAACTTATTTTTTAAAGGATTAAGAGTTCAATATTACAAAAAAAATAGAAAACGAAAATAAGTTGTTTGGTTTTTTTATAGTATTTGTGTTAATAATGTTTTAGATTGTTATAAAAATAAAAAAATTCCTACTTATTAAAGTAGGAATTTTAAAATAAAGCTATACTATTTTAGCTATCTAGTTCTTGTTTGTTATTGGTTTGTAATAAGTTTTTATAGATTAAACCACCTACAATTGCACCTAAAATTGGTGCTACCCAAAATAACCAAAGTTGCGATAGCGCATCGCCACCAACAAAAACAGCTTGCGATAATGAACGAGCAGGATTTACAGATGTATTAGTAATAGGAATTGAAATTAAATGAATTAACGTTAAGCCTAAACCTATAGCTATTCCAGCAAATTTTCCGTTTGCCCATTTGTCTGTTGCTCCCATAATTATAATTAGGAAAAACATTGTTAATAAAAACTCGGTTAAGAAAGCTTGACCTAAATTATAACTTTTTCCAAAATAAACGGCGTGGTCATAAAAATTGGTAGCAAAAGCACCTGCACCATCGCCACCTGTACCACCATTAATATAAAACAAGGCTGCTGCTGCGGCAATTGCACCAATACATTGTGCTGCAATATAAGGAACAGTATCTTTAGCAGTATGTCGCCCGCCAGATAGTAAGCCTAAAGTTACAGCAGGGTTAAAGTGTCCGCCAGAAATATGACCAACAGCATACGCCATTGTTAAAACTGTTAAACCAAAAGCAAGCGCTACTCCTACTAATAGTATGCCCACTTGACCACTATCGGCAGCGGGTGCAATTTGCGAAGCAAAAATAGCGCTACCACAACCGCCAAATACAAGCCAAAATGTTCCGAAAAATTCGGCAAATAATTTTTTCATAATTGATTAGTTTTAAAATTATATTTTAAAGGTACTAATAAAATTTTTAGAAAATAGAAGTAAAACAATCAATTTTAAAGTTAAATAGCTGGTAATCTTATGATTTTGATTTGAAGTTCATAATAAAAATGGCAAATAAAATTAATATAATTCCAATCCATTGTAAGAAAATAACATTTTCGTTTAGAATAAAATAAGCCATTAAAACCGAAACGGGTAATTCTAAAGAAGAAACAATACTTCCTAAACCAATACCTGTACTTGGAAAACCAGCATTCATTAATATGGGTGGAATTATGGTACCAAATAGCGCAAGGAGAATGCCCCATTTGTAAAAAATTTCAAGATTAAAAGGTGTAGTTTGAGTTAGTAAAGCAAATAATAAAACAATTATTGCGCCACCAAAAAGCATATAAAGACTTCTATATAAATTAGACACGCCTACAGCAATTTTATTAGCAGTAAACATAGTTGTTGTAAACGAAGCTGCCGCTAACAAGCCAAAAACGATACCTCGCCAATCGATACTAACAGCGCTGTTTGTAATGTTTGTGGCTAGTAAAGTGCCTAAAAGTACAATGCAAACCGCTAGAATTTTTCTTTTAGAAGGAACTTGCTTGTCTAAAATCCATTCGAGTAAAACGCCCATCCAAACAGTTTGCATAAGCATTACAATAGCTATAGAAACATTAATATATTTTACACATAAATAATAAAAAACACTGGTTAAGCCTAATGATGTTCCTGCTAAAATTAGTTGAAATCTATTTTTTTTCGTAGGCATAACTATAGGTTTTTTTGGCACTATGTTCTGAAAAAAAATAAGCAAAGCAATACCTAAAATACCATATATAAACTGTGCCGAGGTTACTTCGGCAGTAGTAAAACCTTCTTTGTAGGCGAGTTTTACAAACGTTGCTAGCATACCGTAACTTGTAGCGCCAAGACCTACTAAAATTACTCCTTTTAAAACAGTATTAGTATTCATTTTTTTAAAAATTAAAATGTGGGCAAAGGTACAATTCAAAAAATAAAAATAAGATTAGTTTTATGGTTTAATTTTTGTGGCACTCTAAAAAAATCTTTTTGTTATGAAATACTTACTTTTTGTATATCTGCTATTTTCTTTTTGCGAGAGCAATAAAATAAAGAATAGTGCTACTTTAAATTCTAGTTTTAATAAAGATTATTCTCGTTACCATGAAGAAGCATTGGCTTATTGTAAGGAAAATAATATGAACGATTCGTATTATTTTTTGTTAGATTATAGTATTCATTCGGGTAAAAATCGCTTTTTTATTTATGATTTTGAAAAGCAAAAAATTATAAACCAAAAATTAGTAACACATGGAAGTTGCGATGTATTTGAAGAAAATACTGATAAATGGGAAAAGGCAAAGTTTTCTAACCAAGTAGATAGTCATTGTGCTATGAAAGGCAAGTATAAAATAGGTAATCGCGATTACAGCTCTTGGGGAATTCATGTGAAATATTGGCTACACGGACTTGAACCAACAAATAGTACAGCCGTAAAAAGAGTAGTGGTTTTGCATTCGTGGAACGCCGTTAGCACCAAAGAAATTTATCCAAAATATTCGCCACTAAGTTGGGGTTGCCCAGCGGTTTCTAATGAATTTATGCAAGCGTTAGACGAAAAATTAAAACAAACAAATAAACCTGTATTACTTTGGATAATAGCGTAATTATTTTAAATCGTCTAAATGAATGCGCAGTGCTGTAACCGAAATGCTAATTTCCCAAAACGATAAACCCAAAGAAATTAATAAACAAAGTAGCGAAATGCCAAACAGCCAAATGCCTAAAACGTGAAGATTTAAAAACAAAACGAGCATTGCAAAAACTGAAAAAAACAAACATAATACACCAAAAAGTTGCATTAAACGAATTAGTGTTAAACGTAAATTTAAGTTTTTTATTTGGAGTAATATTTTTCGGCTTTCATTTTCATCGTAACTCTTTTTTAAGTTTCTAATAATTTGTGCAATAGTTAAAAAACGATTAGTGTAGGCTAGTAAAATTAACGAAGTTGCCGAAAAAAGTAACGCTGGTGTTTCTAATGATAAAGTCATTTTTTTAGGAAATAATTATAAATACAAAGTTACAAGTGTTTTAATTAAAATTGTAACATTTTAGAATTTTCTATACTTATTTAATAAATCAATTAAAAATGCAAAAAATATATTTTATTTTTTTTCTCTTTTTATCCTTTAATGTTTTTTCTCAAAATGAAAAACAAACAGATACTTTACAAGCCAAAGAGCTTAATGAATTAATTATAGTAAAAAAGAAAAAAGCTGTTGAGCAAAAGGCAGATCGCACCATTTTTGATTTTTCTCAACAAGCACATTTAAATTCAGGATCTGTTATGGAAGGTTTAAAAAAACTTCCAGGTTTAATTGTTTCAGATGTTGCGGGTATGATGTACCAAGGAAAGCAACTTGAAGTGTTTATGGATAGCAGACCGTTAAATATTTATTCGAATGAATTAACGTCTTATTTAGAAAGTTTGCCCGCAAATTCTATTGAAAAAGTTGAAATAATAACGCAACCAGGCGCAGAGTTTCCAGCAACATCTGGTGGCGCTATTATTAACATAATTACGGCTAAAAACGCTAAGAATTATTTATCGGCAACATATTCAAATGGATATAGTTTTACCAAATATGATGATGCTCGTCATCGGTTTAATAATAGTTTACTAGTTAGTGCAAAAAATAGTCTTTTTGGTTTGGCAAATACAAGTTGGTCAAAGTTATAATGAAGGTATCAGCGAAGTAATTTTTTTTATCCAACAAAATAATTTTCGCAAAATTTATCCGACAGAACAAATCGGTTTTATTTTGTAAAACCGGTTTAAAATTTGATTTAGGTAAAGACAGATTGTTAGTAAATTACGATTTTAATACCAGTAATAATAGATCAACTATTGATGCTAATGGTTTTGGTTTTGTTTCATCTGATCTAAGTAAAAATAAAAGAAAACGAAACGATATTGCTTTAAATTATCAGAAGCGTTTTGATGATTATGACAAAAAACTTGATTTCAGATTTAATTATAATAATAATCAAAATAATTTCGATTTAAATTCTTTGATTAACGCAAGTACTGGTCTTCAAAATAATTACAATCAAAATTTTTATCAATTTAAAACCGATTATTCGCAAGAATTAAAAGTATTAGATGAAACAAAATTTAGTATAGGTGTTTTAGCCGATAAATTAGATTTTGTTACCGAAAGTTTTGATGTGAAGAATTTAGATTATTGGCGAACAACTTACGCAGCATATACTGAATTTCAATCGACTTATAAAGACTTCGATTTTATTTTAGGCGGAAGATTAGAATCGTATAAAATTGAAGGAGAAACAAATACGAGTTTGTTAACACCATTTAATTTAACCCAGTTTTTTCCTAATGCAACGATACAATACAATATAATGCCGCAAGTGTTTTTTAATGCTAATTATAATAAAAAAATAAATTTGCCTAACACTTCTGCTTTAAATCCAAATAATACCAATTATCAAAACCCAAATGTTTCCTTTTTTGGTAACCCAAATTTAGATCCAACTATTTTTGATAATTATGAAATTAGAGTTAGTGCTTTTGAATATTTTTACATAGGATATTCAATTAGCGATGCAAGCAATCAAGTTGTAAATAGAATTATTGAAACACCAAACGGAGCTGCAAGTGTTTCTGTAAATACACCAAAATTAAAAATTCACAATTTTAATTTTGGTTTGCCATTGCCTTATATGTTGTTTTCAAAAGGCTTGAAAGAAACCTTAAAGTTTGATTTTAATCCAGATGAAATTAACTTCTTGTATATTTATGTAGGACATCAAAAACATTTTCTTGATAATATTGATTATAAAGGTTTTTGGAATTTTAATTTAATGTCTCAAATTCAGTTGCCTAGTAAAATCAAATTTACATTAAACTATAATACTTCAACAACTGGGGGAAATTATCAATATTATGCCATTCAAGAACCTTTTAGTCAACAATTAGACGCTACATTTGCAAAAAAATTCTTGTCAGATAATTTGTCAGTTTCATTATATATTAACGATATTTTAAATACAAATAAACAAGGTTTTGGTGCCATTGGAACCGATTTGTTTTACACGAGTAAATACGACACTAGACGAATTGGCTTTTCTTTGAATTATAAAATTCCAACTAAAAACAAATTAGCAAAAGAAGAACGTAAATTTTTAAACGAAGAAAAACAAGAAGACACTAAATTGATAGGGAATTAATACAACCTAGTTTTACTGTTTTATTGAAATTGGTTTATCAAAAATATTCACGCCGCCTTTTACGCCAAAATCTAATGTAGTAACAGGATACGCAATTGAAATATTTTCTTGTTCAAATCGTTTTTTAATATGCACAATGGCATCACTCATCGCTTTTTGATAGTCGTTATTATCTGTAAATTTTATCCAAAAACGAAGCTGAAAATTATAAGTTGAATTGCCAATATCGGTAAAATAAAAATCGACATCATCTGTTGTAAGCAATTGAGGAATTTTTGTAACTTCATCTAACGCAACTTTTTTCACTTGTTCTAAATCGTCGCCATAAGAAACGCCACTTTTAAGTACAATTCTACGTTTTCCGTAAGTAGAATAATTTGTAAATGTGTTGTTATAAACCAATTGGTTAGGAATATATACTTCTTGGCCAGGAACGGTTTTTATATTGGTTGTAATCCAGCCTATTTTAGTAATAACACCATAAATATCTTCAATTTGAACCCAATCGCCAATTTTGTACGGATGTTGCGTATTAACCAACAAACCCGCAAAAGCATTTGATGCAATATCTTTAAAAGCAAATCCGGCAATAATGCCAATTATTCCAGCACCAGCTAAAATATGTGTTAGTACTTTTTCTAATCCCATTACCTGTAGGGCAATAAAAACACCCGAAAGCAAAAAGAAGAAAAATATTAATGATGCAATTATATTAGGAACAGCTGTACTACTTTTAAAAACTTTGGTGTAAAAGCGTAAACTTATATTTTTTGCAATTTTTCCTATAAAATAAAATAGTATAATTACAAGAATAGCCATTAGTAATTTTGGTAAAAAATCTTCGGTAGAGTGTTGCCAATTTTCTATAATAGTTTCAATTTTTGTCATCTATTTAAAAATTACTAATAGAATAATCTTTAGGATATTTTACTTTATAACTAACACGTATAGTTTTCGTTTCCGAAGCTGATATTTTTTCGTTCCATGTTAAAAATCCTTTTTCGTCATCAACTTTTGCACCGCTTCGTTCTAAAAGTTCAACTTTTACAGCTTCGTTGTTACTAATAGGGTAGCGGTCTTTAATTTCGATTGTTATATTTTGTTTTTTATTGTTACGAATTACTAAATCGTAGGTTACTGTTTTTTCTACATTAGACGACAAGAATTTTTCACTCGATTTGTCTTTTACCTCTACACGTTTTACACTTATTCGGTTGTCGTTTCCTAGCGTAATTGGCAATTCATCTTCGGTTTGACTTGGGTTAATATACGTTTCGCCTATATACATATTTTCAAAAATTATTTTGGCTTTCGCCGAAATAAATCCGTATTTACTAAAATTATCAATTTTAGCTAATAAAAAAGCTTCTCTAATATAATTGGGTACTGTAAAATAAGTAAACTTCGCAGGGATTTTTTGGTCAAATAATGAAATTAAATGCGGTTCGTTATTGGCTTGAATATCATACGGAATAGCAACATCGTAACTGATATTTAATTCGTTAGAATTTATGCTAAAACCAGCTCCTGTAACAACTAACTCATCTAATTGATTCGAACTATATTCAGCATCATTGATTTTTCTTGGAATTCCCCTAGCAATAACCATATTATCCTCTTTGTTTTCTGCATAAATGAACCATGGTTCAATTACTGGTGCAATCTTGTTTTGCGAAGGGTTTCCATTTATTAGCGATAATTTTACACCTTTCCAGTCTAAGCCAGTATTTTGACGTAAACTTGCTTTAAAAAACACGGTTAAAGGTTCGTTTATACTACTTCCATTTATTTCGTAAAGCGGTTCCCAATATACTTGTTGTGCCAAATACTTAATTTCGACCTTACAATTTGCAGCGACTTTACTGTATAATTTTAAAACCAATACACCGCTGGCGTATTCGTCTAGTTCTTTTTCTTCTTTGGTTTTTAAACTACTTTTTAATCGATTCAATTTTTTTTGGAGTTCAATATTAGTATCTCTAAGTTTAACCAATTTGTTGCTAATTTCGATACGTTTAGCAGTATAATAATCGGTTAGTTGCGTTAATTGTGTAACATTAGAAGTACTACTTCCTACTAAAACGGTTTGGTTTTTATCTAATAATTCAATGGTTTTAGTATTGGCATCGATTTCGATATTCGATTTAACAATTAAATTGTTTACAATTTCAATACTATCGGCTACTTTTTTTAATTGCGGATTGGTTGTATCTATTTTAAAATCAGATGAGTAATCATCGGTAAATTGCGATGAAAGAATGCTTACATTTTTATTGTCTAATGCAATTTGTAGCGAATTTTCAATAATTTCTTCAGAAATATTACCAATTACTACTTCCGAATTTCCTGCGGGAATCGAAAATGAAGTTGTATTTTTAAGTTCGGCATTATTGCGATAGGCATTAACTTCTATAACTTTTGCTTTGGTATAAATGGGGTTTTGCGCCAAAGCTATATTCGAAATACTTAATAGTATTGAAATAAAGAAGATTTTTTTCATAATTGAAATTTTATGTAAAAATACAAAAACCTATAAGATAGTATCTCATAGGTTTTCAATTTATTATAAAAGAAAAATCGTTAATTTATTCTTTTACTTTTTATTTCAAAGTTTCAAAACTACGTTTTACAAAGTTGGTTAAATCTTCGCCTTTTAATAACCCTTGTGAAAGTTTTGCTAAATCTAACGCTTGTTTTACTAAGGCCGATTTGGCATCAGAGTTTTCTGTAGATAAAATTGAAGAAGCTAGTTCCGAATTTGTATTTACTACCAAATTATACATTTCGGGCATATTTCCCATGCCAAACATACCGCCGCCGCCACTTTGGCTCATTTCTTTCATACGGCGCATAAATTCGGGTTGCGTAATCATAAATGGTGCTGCTTGACTGTCCATAGCTTCTAATTGAACCGAATAATTTTCTTTTGGAACAACTGTTTCAATTACATTTTTTAAATTTTCTTTTTCTTCGTCAGATAATTTTGAAATTTGGTTTTCGTCTTTTTTGATTAAATTATCCAAATGATCAGCATCTACACGAGCAAAAGTTAATTTTTCGTTATCCATTTCCAATTTTTGAAGTAAATGTGATACGATAGGCGAATCGAATAAAAACACCTCATAACCTCTATCTTTTGCAGCAGTAATATAGCTGTGTTGTGCGTCTTTGTTGGAAGCATACAACACTACCAAATTTCCATCTTTATCCGTTTGATTGTCTTTTAAAGCGTCTTTTAATTCGGCTAATGTGTAAAATTTGCCATCAGTGGTAGGATATAATACAAAATCGCCTGCTTTTTCATAGAATTTTGGTTCCGAAAGCATACCATATTCTAATACTATTTTAATATCGTTCCATTTTTTTTCAAAATCTTCACGATTTGCATTAAATAACGATTTTAATTTATCAGAAACTTTTTTGGTAATGTAATTTGAAATTTTCTTTACATTACCATCAGCTTGTAAGTACGAACGCGAAACATTAAGCGGAATATCTGGCGAATCGATAACTCCTTTCAACATCGTTAAAAATTCTGGTACAATACCTTCTACATTATCGGTTACAAATACTTGATTTTGATATAATTGAATTTTATCTTTTTGTATTTGTAAATCGTGCGATAATTTTGGAAAATATAAAATTCCAGTTAAGTTAAACGGATAATCTACATTTAAATGAATGTTAAACAACGGTTCTTCGAACTGCATAGGATACAATTCGCGATAAAAATTTTTGTAATCCTCATCAGTTAAATCTGAAGGTTGTTTGGTCCAAGCTGGTGAAGGGTTGTTAATGATATTATCTACTTCAACATATTCTGTTTTGTAATCATCGCCAGCATCTTCTGGTTTTGGTAAAGCTTCTTGTTTGGTTCCAAATTTAATTGGAATTGGCATAAATTTATTATACTTTGTTAACAACTCGCGAATTTTACTTTCTTCTAAAAATTCAGTAGAATCATCGGCAATATGTAAAATAATTTCAGTTCCTCTTTCGGTTTTATCATGAGGAACTAAAGTAAATTCTGGGCTTCCGTCGCACGTCCAATGTGCGGCTGGCTCGTCTTTGTATGATTTTGTAATAATTTCAACCTTACTTGCCACCATAAAAGCAGAGTAAAAACCTAAACCGAAATGCCCTATCACCCCTGAATCTTTGGCAGAATCTTTATATTTTTCCAAAAATTCTTCAGCTCCAGAAAATGCAATTTGGTTGATGTATTTCTCAACTTCATCAGCGGTCATTCCCAATCCTTGATCAATAATGTGAAGTTTTTTTCCTTCCTTATCAATTTTAACTTCAATTTTTGGACTGCCATATTCTACTTTGGCTTCGCCAATACTGGTTAAGTGTTTTAATTTTAATGTGGCATCTGTTGCATTTGAAATCAATTCACGAAGAAAAATTTCGTGGTCGCTATATAAAAATTTCTTTATTAAAGGGAATATGTTTTCTACTGAAACATTAATTTTTCCACTTGACATACTCTATTCTTTTTTGGTTAAACATTTTAGCAGGATTATGTCAAAATAAATACCAAAATGTACAATATGACAAATTGACTGATTTTAGTCGTTTTCGTAGAAAAATATCGCCAAAAAATGCAAACAAGAAAATGTAATATTTCGTAATTTTGTGCTATAAAATTAAATGTATGAAAAAACTACTACTTCTTTTTACAGTTATACTGATGGTTGGCTGTAAATCAACTTCGCCTGTTGCTACTAATTTAGACAACAAAGTAGAAAGGACTTTAAAAGGAATGTGGACAATTACGGAAGTAAGTTTTCCAGGTTCTGAATATATTAAGGTAACATCGTTCGATATGTTCGATTCGCAGTGTTTTGTAAATAGTGATTGGACTTTTGTTTCGAATAACAACAAAGGAACAATGGCTTTAAACAATGCAAATTGTGCTTCATTTTCTTCTGATATTACTTGGTATATTAACAAAGAAGGGAAATTTGTAATGAAAGTTTTAAACGCCGAAAAATCTAAAAAAGTAAGTCAAGGCTATGTGCTTTCTATAGCTAATATAACCGAAGATAGTTTTCAATTACTAGACAAAGTTACTGTAGGCGGAAGCACAAAAGATTTAGTTTATCAATTTACACGAGTTAATCAATAATATAGAAATTATGAAAAAAACAATATCAATTTTAGTAGCAGGTTCATTTTTAGTAGCGGCTTTATCAACAAGTTGTAGCTCTGTTCAAAATGCAAATAATACGCAAAAAGGTGCTGGTATAGGTGCTGTTGGTGGTGCCGTTATTGGTGGAATTTTAGGGAATAATGTAGGAAAAGGCGGTAATGGTGCTTTAGGTGCGGTTATTGGCGGTGTAGTAGGTGGCGTTGCAGGCGGCGTTATTGGTAACAAAATGGACAAGCAAGCACGCGAAATAGAAGAAGCATTACCTAGTGCAGATGTAGAACGAGTGGGCGAAGGGATTAAACTTACACTAGGTGAAAACTCTGTAAATTTTGAATTTGCAAAAGCATCGTTAACATCTACAGCAAAAGCTAATTTAGATAAATTAGTACCTGTTTTTAACAGCTATGCCGATACCGATATTAAAATTTATGGCTATACCGATAGCAAAGGTGCCGATGAGTACAATTTAAAATTATCGCAACAACGTGCCGATGCTGTTAAAAATTATTTAGTGAGTAAAGGACTTGTTGTTTCTCGTTTTGAAGTTGTTGGAATGGGAGAAGCAGAACCAATTGCCGATAATGAAACCGATGCAGGTCGCGCCAAAAACCGTCGTGTAGAATTTGCTATTCTTGCTAACGAAAAAATGATTCAAGACGCGCAAAACGGTAATTAAGAAATAAAAAATTAAACGAAACTGTTTCAAAAGTAATCTATTGTCATTCCGAACTTGCTTCGGAATCTAAAAATACTGACATTTGTTGGTATAGAATCTGAAATAAATTCAGATTGACAAATTTACTTTTTGAAACAGTTTTTTATTTATGTTACAAGTATCCCAACTTTCATTTCAATATTTCAATGCTAAAGAAACAACTTTAGAAAATCTTTCTTTTCAGTTAGAAAAAGGAAAAAACTTAGCAATTATTGGCGAAAGTGGTTGTGGAAAAAGCACATTGTTACAATTAATTTACGGTTTATATGATGTTGATGCTGGCGAAATAATTTGGAACAATCAAAAAGTTACGGGACCAAAGTTTAATCTTGTTCCTGGTATGCCTACTATGAAATATTTGGCACAAGATTTCGATTTAATGCCTTATATAACGGTTGCCGAAAACATAGGGAAATATTTGTCTAATTTTTTTCCAATTGAAAAACAGAACCGAATTAACGAGTTGCTTGAGGTTGTTGAAATGACCGAATTTGCCCAAGTTAAAGCAAAATATTTAAGCGGCGGACAAATGCAACGCGTGGCACTAGCAAAAGTTTTAGCAAAAAAACCCGAGTTACTTTTGTTAGACGAACCGTTTAGTCATATCGATAACTTTAGAAAAAATAGTTTACGTCGGCGTATTTTCAGCTATTTAAAAGAAAAACAAATTACGTGTATTGTGGCTACACACGATGTTAACGACTCACTTTCTTTTGCCGATGAAATTTTGGTTATGAAAAACGGAAAAATGCTCCAAAAAGATACGGCTTACAACGTTTATAATCAAAAACCAACGTATTATATTGCTTCATTATTTGATGAGGTTTCCGAAATTGAAGTTAATGGAAGCATACAATTATTTTACCCACACGAAATAGAACTTGTTGAAAAATCAAATTTTGAGGTTGTTGTTAAAAAATCTTATTTTAAAGGAAATTATTATCTAATTGAAACCATTCTTTTAGCCAATCAAAAAACTATATTTTTTAACGCTAAAGATGTATTACAATACAATAAAACAGTTTGTATTCAACCTAAAACGAATAGTAAATAACTTTTTAAAATTATAATATACTTTTGATTTTTTCCTGTAATTAAACAATATGAAACTGTATTAGTAATGAATTTTTAGCTGTATTATATTGTTTTTCAAAATGTTAAATTCATTATGCTGTTGTAAATATACGTTTTAGTTGTTATTTTTTTGTAAATTTGAAGAAATACTTAACTACTTGTATATGAAAAGAATAATTACTTTTTGCATATTGTGTACAATGTTTACACTACACGCACAATTATTAGATATTACGTCATTCGCTTCGGGTTTTTCTAATCCTGTGGCTATAGTAAACGCAAACGATTCCCGATTGTTTGTAGTAGAAAAAGCAGGATTAATAAAAATACTAAACTCAGATGGCACTACAAACGCTACACCTTTTTTAAATGTTTCGGGTTTAACTACTTCTAGTAGCGAAAGAGGATTGTTGGGTTTAGCTTTTCATCCAAATTATGCTACAAATGGCTATTTTTATATTAATTATACGCGTAGTTCCGATGGTAGCACTATAATTGCACGATATACTCGTAATGCTACCAATCCAGATATTGCCGATGCTAGCTCTGCGCAAATACTACTTACCATTTCACAACCTTATGCTAATCATAATGGTGGAACTATAGCATTTGGTTCCGATGGTTATTTATACATAGGAATGGGCGATGGCGGTAGTGGAGGCGACCCTTTAAATTCTGGACAAAATCTAAATTCATTTTTAGGTAAAATATTGCGAATAGATGTAAATACAGGTTCTCCATATGGCATTCCGAGTAATAATCCTTTTGTGGGTGTAGCAGGGCTCGATGAAATTTGGGCTTTTGGTGTACGTAATCCTTGGAAATTTTCCTTTAACCGATTAAATGGCGATTTGTGGATAGCCGATGTAGGGCAAAACGCTATTGAAGAAATTAATAAAGCCACGAGCACAAGTGCAGGATTAAATTACGGCTGGCGGTGCTACGAAGGCAATAGCGTATATAATACTTCAGGCTGTGCAAGCAGCAGTACTATGACGTTTCCTTTTGCGCAATATACACACGCTGCCACTTCGGGTTGCTCTATAACGGGTGGCTATGTATATACAGGAACACTGTATCCGAATCTTCAAAACAAATATATTTTTGCGGATTATTGCACTAATAAAATTGGTTTTATAGATGCTGTAACAGGCGGTACCATAACTTGGACTTCGGCCTATGCGGGTAATTATTTTACAACTTTTGGCGAAGATGTAAATGGCGAACTATATGTAGCGGGAATGAATTCGGGGGTTGTTTATAAAATTGTTGATACCACAACTATGAACGCCGAAAGTTTTAGTACTACTAAACTTTCTATTACACCAAACCCTTTTATAAACACACTAACCGTAACAAACAATCAAAATTTACCATTACAACAAATTTTAATACAAGACATAAGTGGAAAAATTATTACAGAAACTTTTTTAAATACAAATAATCAAATTACTACTATAGAATTGCCAAATTTGCCTAACGGTATTTATTTTGCTACAATTATTTCTGAAAACAACAATGTTTTTACAACTAAATTGATAAAGTAGGGTATTGTTTTTATAAAATGTAATAATAGGCTCATTTCATCTCTTTTTTTACATATTAAAATTTATTTTTAACTGAAAATCAATGTTTTATACGTTGATAATTACGCTAACACCACATTTGAAACCCCTCGCTAGCGCGAGCATCTTGCTTGTGCTATATTCAATTCAAAACAATTTCTAAAACTTTTTAATCATCGTTTTCATAATTTTCTGCACTACTGTATTTTTTATCTATTAGATTAATAAAACAAAATAAGCCCATTTTTTCTTCAAATTTATATTTTCTGTTCATCTTTTTAAAAAGATAAAAGTAACCATTTTTTATGGGCACAAGCAAGATGCTTGCGCCGGCGTAGGGCATATTAAATCTGTTTACTATCTTTTTATTTATCTAATATTAAATTCATATGTCTCAATCCAAGTATCATTATTCTTTCTAAAAACAGTTATTTTTTTTAAATTTTTCATTTTAAAAATTGAATCACCTTTCATAATTTTATATGAATTTTCATTACCTACATTTAAAGCTCTAAAATCAGTATCTTTAGAAAATTTAAAAAGCTGTTCATTATAGCCATTAATTGTCATTTCTATAACATCATTTATTTGCTCTTTCTCATAATTAGATAAAAATTTTACCCTTTTAAAATATAACTCATATATTAAGAAAAGGAAATAAAACGTTAATAAAATTATTCTTATGATTGTTTTATTTTTTTTCACAACTTATTAAAAATGTACTTGTTCCGCTTTACCTTTATTTCTATTATATCTATGCCCATAAATTCCTTTTGTTGGATGAATTCTAACTAAGTTAAACCTTGCCCCGCTAGCGCGAGCATCTTGCTCGTGCTACATTCAATTCAAAACAATTTCTAAAACTTTTTAATCATCGTTTTCATAATTTTCTACACTACTGTATTTTTTATCTATTAGATTAATAAAACAAAATAAGCCTCATTTTTTTCTTCAAATTTATATTTTCTGTTCATCTTTTTAAAAAGATAAAAGTAACCATTTTTTATTTGCATAAGCAAGATGCTTGCGCTAGTTGATGGAGCTGAGTTATTGACTAATGAACTATAAAAACCTTACCACTTACAACAATTACTAAAAATTACATCATTTTTTGTACATTCGTACTTCAATATAAAAAGGTAAATGTTATGTACAATTCAAAAATAACAGGTCTAGGGTATTATGTACCAAACAATATAGTTACAAATGACGATTTATCTAAAGTAATGGATACCAACGATGAGTGGATTCAAGAACGCACAGGTATTCAAGAACGCCGTCATGTTTCAAGTTTAGACGACACTACAACATCAATGGGCGTTAAAGCCGCCAAAATGGCTATAGAACGTGCTGGTATAGCTAAAGACGATATCGATTTTGTAGTATTTGCAACTTTAAGCCCCGATTATTATTTTCCTGGTCCAGGGGTTTTAGTACAGCGCGATTTAGGTTTGCGTACAGTAGGTGCACTCGATGTTCGCAATCAATGTTCGGGTTTTGTATATGCACTTTCCGTTGCCGATCAATTTATTAAAACGGGAATGTATAAAAACGTTTTGGTCATTGGTTCCGAAGTACATTCTCGCGGATTAGATTTTACCACTCGCGGACGTGGCGTTTCGGTAATTTTTGGCGATGGCGCAGGAGCGGCCGTTTTATCAAGAACCGAAGACAATTCTAAAGGAATTTTATCTACACATCTTCATTCCGAAGGACAACACGCCGAAGAATTAGCGCTAATTGCACCAGGAATGGGAAAACGTTGGGTAACCGATATTATTAAAGATAACAATCCAGACGATGAAAGTTACTATCCGTATATGAACGGACAGTTTGTGTTTAAAAATGCAGTGGTGCGTTTTAGCGAAGTAATAAACGAAGGTTTACAAGCAAATAACCTTCAAGTTTCGGATATTGATATGCTAATTCCACATCAGGCGAATTTAAGAATATCGCAGTTTATTCAACAGAAATTTAAGTTAGAAGATAATCAAGTACACAACAACATTCAAAAATACGGAAACACAACAGCGGCTTCCATTCCTATTGCATTAACAGAAGCTTGGGAGCAAGGTAAAATTAAAGAAGGCGATGTAGTCGTTTTAGCGGCTTTTGGTTCTGGTTTTACTTGGGGAAGCGTTATTATGCGTTGGTAGTTTTGCAGTTGTAATTTTTAGTTATATTTTAAATATGAATATTAAAAGCGTTTTATTTCTTTTTGTGATTGTAATATTTCTACCAAATTATAATATCAATGAAAGAAGTATTGAAAAAATAGATTCATTAAAATTTGAATATGAAACAATATCTCATGGTGAGGAGCTAAATTTATTTAATGATGGTAGTTTTATTTATCATTATTATCCTTATTATTATTATAAGTATTCCTTTATTAAAACTGTTTTTGGTAATTTCTTAAAGGAAAAGAATAAAATTAATTTATTTCCAGAAAAAGTTGAAATAGAAATTTTTAGCGAAGGTGATCAAACAAAATCTGAAAAAAGAATTATTAAATATGGTGCTGATTCTTTAAAAATAAATTCTCAATATACTTTAATAACATGGGAAAATAAATCTTATCTATTAGCTGATGAAACAAAAGGATTTTATGTTGGGTCAACATTTGTAAAAAACGATTATAATGATTTTATTACTTTTGCTAAAAGTTATAATGAAGGCAGGGAACCTGAAGAAGATGGTCCTTATTTTGTAAACAAAACTAGTTTAAGTAAAATTTCTTCTGACTTAGATTTAACTCAAATCCCTTTTGAATGGAGAGATTATTTTTTAAAAAAGCCAATTTCTGTATTTATTCAAAATATAAAAAAAATATACTTATATGAAGAAGAGTATTGGTTAATAGAATTAGATAAAGGAAAGGATCATAATGTTAGTGATTTTCTGTATTTCTCTACACAAGACGGTAGATATAATGTAAAAATAGACTCTGTAAATTCAAAAGTAAGTTATGGGATGATTTTTGCTAAATTTGATCGAAATATTGGTGAAAATATTAAAATTGGAACTGAGCTTAGAACAAAATGGTAATTAGTGTTTAGTTTTTTAAAATAGTCTCTCAAATAATTTTAGAAGCTTGGGAACACGGTAAAATTAAAGAAGGCGATGTAGTAGTTTTAGCTGCTTTTGGTTCTGGTTTTACTTGGGGAAGCGTTATTATGCGTTGGTAGTTTTAGAAAATTAAGAATAGAATAAAGAACATAGAAGGCGATTCATTTGAATCGCTTTCTTTTTAAAAAAAACTAAACACTAATTACCAATTACTAACCACTAATTACTAAATTTGCACCTTAAAAAATAAAGGAAAATGACATTGCAAGAAATACTTACCAAACACATTCAAGTTGCCGTTAAAAATGTATTCGATATAGAAATTGAAAAAGTTGAATTTCAAGCAACCCGTAAAGAGTTTGAAGGTGATATTACAATGGTTGTTTTTCCATTAGTAAAGATTTTAAAAGGCAGCCCAGTTGAAATTGGTACCAAAATAGGGAATTATTTACTAGAGAATGTTGCAGAAGTAGCAAAATTTGAAGTAAAAGGAGGTTTTTTAAATTTAGTTATTGCCGATACTTTTTATCTTAATTTCTTTAATTCTATTAAAGATGAAGATACTTTTGGTTATGTACAGCCTAAAGAAAATGAAAAAGCCATTATGGTTGAGTATTCTTCGCCAAACACTAATAAACCGTTGCATTTAGGGCATATTCGTAATAATTTATTAGGGTATTCGGTTGCCGAAATTATAAAAGCTTCGGGTAAAAAAGTATATAAAACCCAAATTATTAACGACCGTGGAATTCACATTTGTAAGTCGATGTTGGCTTGGCAAAAATTTGGCAATGGCGAAACACCACAAACTTTGGGTATAAAAGGTGATCATTTAGTAGGGAAATACTATGTGGAATTTGATAAGAACTACAAAGCCGAAATAAAAGAATTAATTGCTCAAGGTAAAGCAGAAGAGGAAGCTAAAAAACAAGCACCTTCACTTTTAGAAGCCCAAGAAATGCTCCGTAAATGGGAAGCTGGCGATGCAGAAGTTGTGGCCTTATGGAAAAAAATGAACCAATGGGTATATGACGGTTTTGCTGAAACTTACAAAAACTTGGGTGTCGATTTTGATAAAAATTATTACGAAAGCGATACGTATTTGTTAGGAAAAGAAGTCGTACAATTGGGTTTAGAAAAAGGCATTTTTGAGAAAGACCCTGATGGTTCGGTTTGGATAGATTTAACCGATGAGGGTTTAGATAGAAAAATCGTGCTCCGTTCTGACGGTACTGCGGTGTATATGACGCAAGATATCGGAACAGCTATTCAACGTGTAAAAGATTACCCAGATGTAGGCGGAATGGTTTATACCGTAGGTAACGAGCAAGATTATCACTTTAAAGTTTTATTTTTGATTTTGAAGAAATTAGGTTTCGATTGGGCACAACATTTGTACCATTTGTCATACGGAATGGTAGAATTGCCATCAGGTAAAATGAAATCGCGTGAAGGAACGGTTGTAGATGCCGACGATTTAATGACCGAAATGACGGCAACGGCAAAAGAAATTTCGGAAGAATTAGGAAAACTAGACGGTTATTCTAATGCCGAAAAAGAAGAATTATACAAAACCATTGGTTTAGGGGCATTAAAATATTATATGCTAAAGGTTGACCCTAAAAAAAATATGCTGTTTAATCCAGAAGAATCGGTAGATTTTAATGGTAATACGGGGCCATTTATTCAATATACCTATGCTCGTATTCAATCTATTCTACGAAAAGCTGATTTTGATTATTCTAAACCAATTGTTTCAATTGAAATGCACGAAAAAGAAAAAGAGCTTATTAAACACGTACAATTATTTCCAGAAATCGTTCAAAATGCAGCAGCTAATTATAGTCCGGCTTTAATTGCAAATTACACCTACGATTTGGTAAAAGAATTTAATTCGTTCTATCAAAATGTATCTATTTTAGGCGAAACCAATATTGATAAAAAAACTTTCCGTGTACAATTAGCGCAAACAGTTGGCGTTACTATTAAAAACGCATTCCAGTTATTAGGGATTCAAGTTCCTAATAGAATGTAAATTTGTAAAAGTGAAAACAAAATCATACTTTTTTCAATCGTTTTTTGCTCTTGTACTAGCAACGGCTTCTTTTTTTCTTTTTAAAACGTTTTTACGAGCCAAACTTTTTCCAGAAACTAAAACCGCTACAAAAAATGTAGTTGTCGATAGCTTACTTTTAGATGCAATAAACGAAGAAAAAACAACCAGAGTTGATACTTTCGATATTCAAATAAAAAACAATACAATACTTACTACAACTACCGATTCTTTACAAGCGGCTTCTGTATTTATTGATGATGAACATTATACAGGAATAAACTATTTAACCAATTTTTTTAGCAGTTTATTTCAATTAGAAACCAACAAACAAGGAAGCGTTCGTATTGCCTATTTTAGCGATTCTATGACAGATGGCGATATGATTGTGCAAGATATTAGAACTCTGTTTCAGGAAAAATTTGGCGGTAACGGCGTAGGTTTTGTCAATATAACTTCGGAATCGGCGGCATCTAGAAGTTCTGTTTGGCATACTTTTTCAACAAACTGGACTACACAATCGTATTTAAAAACCAAAAAACCAAAACAATCTTTCGGTATTAACGGACATGTTTTTTTTGCTAACGATACCATTCCTAATTCGTGGGTAAAATATACAGCTAGTAAAATGCGTTATGTAACCGAGCTGCCAAAACCTACACTTTTTTACGGAAAACCCACTTCTAAAAATACTAAAATTTATAGTGTAGTAGGAAACGATACGTTAAACTATAATTTATTGGGAAACCAGCAATTAAACACATTACAGTTAACTAACAACAATTTAAAATCGTTAAAAGTATATTTCGACACGCATAACACACCTATTTATGGCTTTAATTTTGATGATGGAAAAGGTGTACATATCGATAATTTTTCGAGTAGAGGAAACTCGGGTTTACCATTATCAATGTTTAATGCAGGATTAATGCAAGCTTTTCAAAAAGAATTAGACTATAAATTGATTGTATTGCATTACGGAACTAATATTTTAAACTATGGTTCGTATAATTATTCTTGGTACGAAAAGCGAATGAAAAAAGTAATTAGTCATTTGCGAATGTGTTTTCCAAATGCCGAGTTTTTAATTATTTCTACAGCCGATAAAGCAACCAAATACGGATTAGAAATGAAAACCGATTCGGCAGTTGTTCCGCTGCTTAAAGCGCAACGAAAATATGCTATGCTTTCACAATCGGGGTTTGTTAATTTATACGATAAAATGGGTGGCGAAGGTAGTATGGTAAAGTGGGTAGAAGCCGATACGGCAAAAGCCAATAAAGATTATACACATTTTAATTATCGTGGTTCAAAAATGATAGGAAAATTAATTTTTGACCAATTAGATGAAGCATACAAAACCTATAAAAAAAATAACAATTCACTATCTAAAATTAAAGCGTTAAATACAAAAAATGCCAGCCAAAAAAAAGATACTATTTATGAAGATTAAAATGAGTTTTCTTGTAATTTTTAGTTTTTTTCAGTCGTGTTTTGGACAGCCAACTAGCGGTGTTTCAAATCGTGAAACCATTGATACCGCTGTTGCTATTTTAAGCAATGCTACCAATTACAATACCATTTATAATACACAAGCTATAAACCATTTTTATCAAAAATTAGCACAATTAGATAGAAAAAAAGATAACAAAATACGAATTACACAAATTGGCGATTCACATATTCAAGCCGATTTTTTTAGTGGTAAAACAAGAACGCTATTACAAGAACGTTTCGGAAACAGCGGATTGGGTTACACTTTTCCATATTCGTTAGCTAAAACCAATAGCAATTCGTTTATAAAATATACGGCAAATACAACCTTTGCCACATCGCGAATAGTCTCGGCAGAATTTTCTAAAAATATGGGTTTAAGTGGTATTTCATTTGAAACAACTAACTCAAATTTTGTACTAGAACTTCAAGTAAAAAATGCACAGTATGCGTTTACTTCTATAAAAATGCTTACACCTAATGAGGAGCATTTAGCCGATTTTGCACTGGCATCAAAAGAAATAAAAATTGAAAAGCCACAACCTAAAGTTATTTCACATAAAATTAAAAGTGGCGAAGCGTTATCTACAATTGCCCAAAAATACAATACTACAGTTTCGACTTTAAAAAAATATAACGGATTAAAATCGAATACAATACGAGCTGGAAAAACTTTAAAAATTCCAACGCAAAAAACGGAAAATCAAACTATAAGTAAAAAAGAGTTTATTCCGTTAAACTCTTATTTTGATGGTAGTGGTTATGTGTATGATAGTGCTCATTTACTAGATAAAATTTTTATTTTTTCATCAGAAAACAAAAACAATTTTGCCCTAAACGGATTAATTCTCGAAAATAATAATCCAGGAATTATTTATAACGCTATTGGTGTAAACGGAGCAAAAGCAGTCGATTTTAATAAAGAATCCCGATTTTTTAAACAATTACTAGCATTACAATCCGATTTGTTTATTATATCGTTAGGAACAAATGAAAGCTTCGATAAACTCGATGTAGCAACATTTTATTCGGAATTTACTAAAATGCTAGAGAATATTCGAAACGAAAACCCAAACGCCGAAATTTTGGTTACTACACCGCCGCCATCGTTGTGGAATAAAAAATATCCGAATACTTTAGTACAAGATTATACAGAAAAAATAATAGCTAATGCCGAAACTAATAATTATGCGGTTTGGAATTTATATGAAGCTATGGGCGGACTCGAGAATATTAATAAAAATAGTGCAAACAATATAATTTATAAAGACAAAGTGCATTATACTGTTGAAGGTTACGAGTGGCAAGGCAAATTGTTTTATAAAGCACTATTAAATTCATACGAAAGTTTGCATGACTAAAATTCTCGATTTTATTCAAAACGTATCTTACGATACAGTAGAATCTTGGTTTATTTATAATCCAAAAAGTCCGCTATTGTTTAATAGTGCGTTGTTTTTGGGCTTCTTTTTAGTTTTTTATTTCATTTATATTTTAAGCCGAAAAACGCACTATTTTCGCATTACTTATGTTGTGCTGTTTTCGCTTTTTTTCTATTATAAATCAAGCGGACATTATTTTTGGATTTTAATTTTTTCTTCGGTTGTCGATTATACACTTTCACGATTAATTTATGTAGAACCGTTAAAATTTTATAGGAAGTTCTATTTAATATTAAGTTTAATCATCAATTTAGGATTATTGGCTTATTTTAAATATACCAATTTTTTTATTGATAATTTTAATAAGTTATTTTCAGATAATGTTTCGTTTATTGATGTTATTCTTCCTGTCGGAATTTCGTTCTACACTTTTCAAACGTTAAGTTATACCATAGATGTGTATAGAAAACAGCTCGAACCTACAAAAAGTTTTATCGATTTCTTGTTTTTTGTATCGTTTTTTCCGCAATTAGTAGCAGGGCCAATTGTTAGAGCAAGCGATTTTATTCCGCAAATTTACCAAAAGTTAAACCTTACCAAAAAAGAATTTAGTTATGCTTTATTCTTAATTATTGGCGGATTAATTAAGAAAGCGGTTATATCCGATTATATATCGGTAAATTTTGTAGATAGAGTTTTTGATGCACCTAATAGCTATTCGGCATTTGAAAATTTAATGGCAAGTTACGGTTATGCTATTCAAATTTATTGCGATTTTTCGGGTTATTCCGATATGGCAATTGGGTTGGCATTACTTATGGGTTTTACATTGCCACCTAACTTTAATACGCCTTATAAATCGGCATCAATAACCGAGTTTTGGCGACGTTGGCACATTTCCTTATCGAGTTGGCTTCGCGATTATTTATACATTTCATTAGGCGGAAATAAAAAAGGGAAATTTCGCACCTATTTCAATTTATTTATGACGATGTTCTTAGGCGGATTGTGGCACGGAGCTAATTGGAAATTTGTTTTTTGGGGCGTTTTGCACGGTTTAGCGTTAGCTTTTGAACGCTTTTTTGGCCAGTTTATAAAATTGCCAAAAAATTATGTTGTTCGGTTTTTTCAAATTCTTCTTACCTTTCATTTTGTGGTTTTTTGTTGGTTATTTTTTAGAGCAAAAGATTTTGAAACGGTTTTTATAATGGTCGAAAACATTTCGCAACTACGCTGGAATTGGGAACAAATTCAAACGATTGTTTTAGGGTATAAAAATGTTTTTATGTTACTTGCTTTTGGTTTTATTTGGCATTTTTTACCTGCTAAATTTACAAATTTCAACGAAAAATTATTCGAAAAATTACCACTACTTATTAAAGCAATTATTTTAGGTTTTGTTTTTTGGCTTGTTTATGCAACCGCAGCCGAAGGCACACAACCTTTTATCTATTTTCAGTTTTAAAAAATAAAAGCCGATTTATAAATCGGCTTTTTTAAATTTTGGATCAACTTCTGCGGTTAGTGTTTTTAAGAAGGCTACTATGTTTTTTACTTCAGTTTCCGTTAAATCTTTATTGCTTTGTAGTTTACCCATAATCTTTACTGCCTCACTCAAATCTTTTACCGAACCATCATGAAAATACGGATATGTTTTTTCAATATTTCTTAAACTAGGTGCTTTAAAAACAAACTTATCGCTTTCATTTTTCGTAATGTCATGTAAACCATTGTCAATATTCTTGCTTTTAGTGTGTTCCCAATAATTACCATAGATGCCAAATTTCTGCATCATTTGTCCGCCAATTGCAACGCCGCTATGACAAGCAATACAGCCATTATTTATAAACGATTGTAACCCCTCTTTTTCATTTGTATCTAAGGCATCATCATCACCATCTAGCCATCTATCGAACCTACTTTCAGGCATTAATTTTCTTTCAAAAGCACCAATAGCATTTGTTAAATTTGTGTAATTAATAGGCTGATTATCATTAGGAAATACTTTTTTGAAAAATTGTTGATATTCTTCAATTCCTCTTAAGCGATTGACTAAAAATTCTTGTGAAGGAATGCCATGTTCAACAGGATTTAAAATTGGCATTCCAGCTTGTTCTTCAACATCTTTTGCACGTCCATCCCAAAATTGTTTAAAATGTAAAGCCGCATATATAGAACTTGGTGAGTTTCTTCCGCCAAATTCTTTCGTGTCACCTAATGAAAAGGGAGAATTATCTACGCCATAAGTATCTAAGTTATGACAAGAATTACAACTAATGGTTCCATTTTTAGATAAGCGTTTATCGTAATACAATTTTTGTCCTAAAAGTTCTTTTTCATTAAGTCTGTTTTCAAATTTTACAGATGTAATATTTACAGGATTATTTAGTTCTTGAAAATTATCAGGAATATTATCACTTGAAACCATGGATATTGGTTTGAAATAATCACTAGCTTCTATCATTAAAGGAGTTTTGCTAACTATATTAATCTCTTCATAATTAACTTCTTTGTTTTGACAAGAAATTAGACTAACAAGAGTTAATACAAATAATATTTTTTTCATTTTGATTTGTTTTAATGTTCAAAATTATACATTTCAATAATTTTTAACTGTAACCTATATTACAAAGAAAGACTAGTATTTACTAGTCTTTCTCTTCTTTTTCATAGCAATTTTAGATTATTTTTTTAGTATTGTTTTAAGTACTAAATCTTTATCTAATTTTTTTGTACAGAAGAACCAATCTTTACAATCTAATTCATCTTTATCATCCATTCTTTCTTTAGCAACACCACAAGAACCAGCTGTTGGGACAATAACTTCATCACCCGGTTGCCAATCTGCAGGACAAGCCACTTCAAAAGCATCGGCAGTTTGTAAAGCAATTAATGCACGATAGATTTCTTGGAAATTTCTACCAATACTTAGTGGATAATATAAAATTGTTCTAATAGTTCCTTTTGGGTCAATAAAGAAAACTGCTCTAACCGCTTGGGTACTACTTTCTCCTGGTTGAATCATTCCATATTGTTTAGAAACTTCCATTGAAATATCTTCAATTAAGGGAAAATTTATCTCAATATCTTTCATTCCTTTGTATTCGATTTTTTCTTTGATGGTTCTTAACCAAGCAATATGACTGTATAAACCATCTACGGAAAGTCCAACTAATTCACAATTAGCTTCATTAAATTGCTTTTCCATATTGGCAAACGTCATGAACTCAGAAGTACATACAGGCGTAAAGTCTGCTGGATGACTAAAAAATATTACCCATTTGCCTTCATAATCTTTAGGAAAGTTAATTATTCCTTGCGTTGTTTTTGCTGTAAATGCCGGAGCTTTTTCTCCAATTCTCGGCATAAATGTTACATTTTCTTCCATATTTTTTTTATTAATTTTTGATGAGACAAAATTCAACTAAAAAAAAATGCCGATTTGTAACCAAAACACTTGTGTATTGTTTTTATTTATTGTAATATATAAAAATGATAGTTTTTGATTATTTAAAAATAGTTTATTCTTATTTTATAAAAACGAGTTGTAACAATAGTTACTTTGAAACAAATACATAAAAACTATATTTGAATTTTATAAAAAATAGCGATGAAAAAAAACAAATTATTTAGTTTAGTAATTATAGTTATCACTCTTTTTAGTTGTAACAAAAAAAATGAAGCTTATAAAAATGTAACTGAAATAGAAAATGATAGTTTTGTATATAATCCAGACGAGTCTAAAGCTCTTATGGAGAAACATTGCTATTTATGTCATAGTCCAGTTGCAGATGAAGTAGAAGGAAGAATTGCTCCGCCTATGGTTGCTATTAAAGCAAGATATATTGATAAAGAAGGTTATACAAGAGAAGAATTCATTCAACACGTTTCTGAATTTGTTAAAAACCCAACAGATGATAAAGCTTTAATGTATGGTGCTGTTAAAAAATTTGGGGTTATGCCAAAACAAGTTTTTCCCGATAGTGCTGCCATTAAAATTGCTGCCTTTATGTTTGATTATAAAATAGAAGAGCCAACCTGGTTCAAAGAACATTGGCAAGGACATGGAAACGATAATTGGGAGCAATCGGGTAAAGAATTTGTAGTTAAAGAAAAAGAAAAAACATTTGCCGATATTGGTTTAGAATATGCTTTAGGAACCAAAAAAGTATTAGGTAAAAGCTTAATGGGAACCATTCAAAAAGAAGGAACTGAAAAAGCTTTAGCTTTTTGTAATCATGAAGCGATACCATTAACCGATAGTATGTCGGTTCATTACAATGCTAAGATTAAAAGAGTATCCGATAAAAATAGAAATCCGGATAATAGAGCTAATAAAGAAGAATTAAAATATATTGAGCAATTCAAAAAGGATTTGAATGATAAGAAAGATGTAAAGCCAATTGTAGTAGAAGAAGACGAAAAAGTACATTTTTACTATCCAATTTCTACTAACACGATGTGTTTACAATGTCACGGAAAACACGAAAATATCAAACCTAACGTTTTTAAAAAAATAAAAGAATTGTATCCAAATGATTTAGCTGTTGGTTACGATGAAAATGAAGTAAGAGGAATTTGGAGTATTGTATTTGACAAAAAATAAAATGACAAAAAAACAATATATTTTTACAGGAATAGGTATTGTCGTTGGTTTAATTGTGGGCTATACATATTACTATTATGTAGGTTGCGCTTCGGGAACTTGTGCCATCACATCTAAACCATTAAATAGCACACTTTATGGCGGTTTAATGGGTGGATTGTTATTTAACATGTTTGTGACTAATCCAAAAAAGAAAAAATAACTTTAGAAAATGAAAATTAATTTACAGGAAAAAATAAATCAAGATGTTCCTACTTTAGTTGAATTTATAAATTCAAACTGCGAACCATGTGCAATGATAGAACCTACGTTACAAAAAGTGAATAAAACTATTGGAAAAAGAATTAATATTTTTGTCGTTAATGTTCAAGATGTTCCGGAAATAGTTGATAAATTTTCTATTGACTCTGTTCCAATGTTGGCGTTATTTCATGGAGGCGATATTTTATGGAAAACTTCAACCATACTTTCTAAACAAGAAATTATTGACAAAGTACTAGATTCAATTTAATTCTTATATTTGATTAATGAAATGTAAAATTTACATATTACTTTTTTACCTTTTTAGTATTATAACATTACCATCTATTAGAGCAATAAAGGTTATTGTAACTACACAAACAGCTTGTGCCACTGCTGATTCTGAGTGTGAAACAGGTAAATTTGTTATGAGTTTAAATTTTAATTCTGTTCAATTTGTAAAAGAATCAATAGTTATTCCTACAATTTTTATACTTACCGAGGTTTTGTGTACTACAAATTTTTATAAAAATAATTTATTTTCAAGTTATTGTACAACTATTTGGCATCCGCCCAAGTATTCTACTAACTTTTAGAATAAATTAATAATTAAAAACAGTATATAATGAAAAAAATATTTTTTCTGCTTGTAATAAGTTGTTTTCAAATTATGCAAGCGCAAAGTTCATTTCCATACGATGTTGTGCTTACACCAGTTACAGTAACGGGTTTACCTGGATTGCATTCGTATGCTTTTGCACAACACAATGGAAAATGGCTTATAATTGGCGGACGAAAAGATGGTTTGCATGCACGCCAACCTTTCAATGCTTTCCCATCAAGTCAAAATAATACCGATATTTATGTGGTAGATGTAGTCAATAATCAACTGTGGTCGGCATCACTTAACGCATTGCCTACTGCTATAAAAGAACAATTACAATCGACCAATATGAATTTTTATCAAGATGAAGATACGCTTTATATTATTGGAGGTTATTGTTTTTCAGCTACAGCAAACGATCATATTACACACAATAAGCTAACAGCAATAGATGTAGTTGGACTTATGACCGCGATAGAAACCAATGCGACTATAACGCCTTTTTTTAAACAAATAACAAATGATGTTTTTGCAATTACTGGAGGGCAATTAGGTAAAATAGGAAACGAGTTTTATTTAGTAGGCGGTCATCGTTTTGATGGACGGTATAACCCAATGAATAACCCAACGTTTACCCAAACGTATTCAAGTGCTATTAGAAAATTCCAAATCGATAATAGCGGTACTCAGTTGTCATTTTCTAATTATTCTGTTACAACCGATGCGGTACATTTACATCGAAGAGATTATAATTTGGTACCACAAGTATTTCCTAACGGCGAATTGGGCTACACTATTTCATCTGGCGTATTTCAAATAGGCGCAAATTTACCTTTTTTATACCCTGTCGATATTAAAGCAAATGGCTATTTTCCACAAACACAATTTAGTCAATATTTAAGTAATTATCATAGTGGAAAAGTTGGTTTGTATAATGCCACAGATAATCAAATGCACAGTTTGTTTTTTGGTGGAATGAGTCAATATTACTATCAAAATGGAACATTAATTCAAGATAATACAGTGCCGTTTGTGAAAACAATTAGCCGTGTTTCAAGATTGTCTAATGGCAGCTTAGAAGAATATCAATTACCTGTTGAAATGCCAAATTTAAAAGGTTCAGGTGCCGAGTTTATTCCAAATAAAAATATACCACACTACACTAACGAAGTAATTCAGTTGCATAATATTACAGCGCCAGAGTTTGTTATTGGACATTTATATGGCGGAATTTTAAGTACATCGCCAACCGCTTTTACGGATAACCAAACCAATTTAACAAGCGCCGATTCATCTATTTATGAAGTTAAATTAGTGTATAATTCTACATTACATTTAGAAAGTATAAATGGAAAAAATCCGTTTAATTGTGTTTTTTATCCCAATCCAGTAACAAACGATACTGTAATGTTAAATTTGGATATTCCGTACGAAGCATCTTTAGAATATTATGTAATGTCTGTAGAAGGTAAAATTATATCGGAAGGAATTATTTCAAATTTAAAAGAAGGTAAAAATACTATGGAATTTAATTTAGAATCGCCTAATGAAAAAATGGTAATTGTAACCTTTATATTTGATAATAAGTTTTATAAATCTGAAAAAATCTTAAAAAAACAATAAAATGTATTTTAATTTTTAAAAAAAATATATATTTGTTGTAAATAAAAACAAGTAAAATAGTTAATAAAAAATAGAAAAATGAAAAAAGTAGTAGGAATTTTAGCAGTAGCAGCGTTTATGTTTTCAATGAGTGTAACTGCACAAGAACCAAAACAAGAAAAGAAAGCAAAAGCAAAAACAGAAAAATCATGTTGTGCTTCTAAAAAAGGAGAAGATAAAGCTTCTTGTGGCGATAAAGCTGAAAAAAAATCGTGCGATAAAAGCGAGAAAAAAGCATGTTGCGCATCTAAAAAATAAGAAAAGTAAAACACTAATTTAAAAATGTTCTGCTAAAAGCAGAACATTTTTTTTGCACTATTTGTAGAAAAATAAATACACTTAAAGTGTTAATTCTTACAAACAAAAAAATTATCGAGTTAAAAAATATAAAGAACCAACGGCTGTTAAAATCCACAAACTAATGCCTAATAAAAAGCTTCGTGGCCCTGTTTTTTGTATTTCACTAATCGAAATATTAGAACCAATTAAAAACAATGCCACAACCATTCCTCGTTTGCCTAACCAACTTAAATGATTATAGGTTTCGTTAAATTCTGGGAAAACAGTAGCAAAAACAATAGCTACTACAAACAACAAAATAAACCAAGGAAACGTAATTGCTTTTTTATCACTTCCCTTATATACAAAGGCTATAACCAATGCAAGAGGAATAATCCACAATGCGCGAATAAGTTTAATAGTTGTAGCAATATGCAACGCTTTTTCGCCATAAATAGCACTTGCACCTACAACCGAACTCGTATCGTGAATGGCAATAGCAGCCCATTTTCCAAAAGTTTCTTGGTCTAATCCTAACTGATGTCCAATAAATGGGAATAAAAATAATGCCACAGCGTTTAACACAAAAACAACCATTAAAGCAAACGAATTTTGATAGTTTTTACTATGTAATATAGGTGCAATGGCTGCTATAGCACTTCCGCCACAAATAGCTGTTCCTGATGCAATAAGTAACGTAATGTTTTTTTCAACTTTAAATAATTTTCCTAATAAAATGCCTAATAACATAACAACTGTTACAGTAATAGCCGTTTCAATAAAACCCGTTTTAGAGGCTGAAATTACTGCTTCTAAACTTATCTGAAAGCCCATTAAAACTATAGAAGTTTTTAAAATTTTAGCAGTGTATTGATGAATATTTTTGTGTTTAATTCCAAGTAAAGAAAAAAGTAAACCAACAAATAAAGCAATTGCAGGCGAAAAAAAGGGTAAAAAGCATAACCAAATAAGTATTGAATATAACCAATCATTATTTAAGTTAGTAAATAGTCTTGGATTATTCATTTTCAAACTTCTATTACTAGGTAAATCTTAAAATTATAATTTACAAATATCTTCTTTTTTAGAAAGAATTGTGTAACAAATGTAACATTTCATTGTAACCGTTGTTACATTTTTTCATCATAAGTCAGTTTAACTTTGTTCAAAAATAAAATGATGAATAAAT
>NZ_JAWKMX010000015.1:0-54197 GCF_041392005.1 Flavobacterium sp. | reverse complement strand
AATCAAATTTATCGGTAGGCGATTTGTTAATGGTAGTAAAAAATAATTACTTTTGGCTTAAAGAAAATGCAGAAGCAGGTTTTATTGCAAATGGCGATATTATAGAAGTTACACGAATTAAAACAATTCAAGAACTTTATGGTTTTACCTTTGCAACTGTAACTGTAAAAATGGTAGATTACCCAAATCAGCCTAACTTTGAAACGGTGCTATTGCTAGATACTATTTCTAGTGAGTCGCCCTCGCTTACTTATGAAGAGTCGAATAAACTCTATAACGAAGTAATGCAAGATTTTAGCGAAGAAAAACACCAATACCGAAAATTTTTGAAGGTAAAGAATAGTCCCTATTTTAATGCCTTACAGGTAAAGTTTTCGTACGCAATGACGTGCCATAAATCGCAAGGAGGGCAGTGGCATACTGTTTTTGTAGAGCAGCCCTATTTACCTAATGGTATTACAGTAGACTATGTGAGATGGCTTTATACTGCCATAACCAGAGCAAAAGAAAAATTATATTTGATAGGATTTAATGATGAATTTTATGAAAGTTAGAATATTTGTAATAACACTATTTTGTTTTACACTACAAGCTTTAGGTCAAATTGAACTTTGCAAACCAGATTTTGTAAAAATTCAAGCCGAAGTAACTAAAAAATCAAGTAAATACTACTTGCCAAAATTATTAGAACGTTTTAATAATCCAAATGTTAAATTATCTGAAGATGAGTTGCATTATTTGTATTTTGGTTACCGAATGGTTGAACCTTACAAAGCACTTTCTTTAGAAGAAAAAGCAAACAAATTAAAAAGATTGTCTTTGTTGCCTTGCGAAAAAGTAGTTGAATACTGTGATGAACTTCTAAAAACAGATCCGTTCGATTTAGATTATTTAAAAACCAAACATTCGTGCCAATACGAATTAACAAACAATCAAAAGCAGTCTGAAGATAATTTTAAATTTTATTACAGTATTTTTATGACTATGCGAAAAACAGGCTGCGGTACAAGAGCTTCTAGTCCTATTTACGTGCTAGACGAAAACCACATTGCCACCATAATAAACACTTTAGGTTATAAGCCGTCGGGCAATAAAAGAGTCGAAAATAATTTGTTAATTGTAGAAGTTAATAATAATTTTTTCAAAAATAACGAACTTTATTTCGATATAACTTTAATGCACCAACAAAAATTTGATGCTAATACAATGGCTTCTAAAAGTGTAACGAATACAAATAGTCAAATTGCTACTACAGAAAAAGCTACTATACAAAACGATACAACAGTTGAAAAAACAGAAAATATTACAAATGTAACCCATAATACAGCTACTACCACTGATATTGCTCAAAATAACAATTCAAACATTGTTACCAAAGTAAAAGTAAATAGCGAAGTAGTAAATGAAGTAGCAAGTAATGAAACGGTAAGTACTATTGAAGATAGTAAAGAAGAAATTGTAGAAGAAGTACTAGACGAAAGAGCTTTGCGTATAAAAGAAATTGAAGAAATAAGAGCAAAAAGAGCTCAAGAAGCAGAGGAAAGAAGATTGCTTAAGCAGCAAATGCTAAAAGAACGAGAAGAAATGCGTAAAAAACTTATAGAAGATCGTAAAAGAGAAATTGAAGAACGCAGAAAAGCAATTGAAGAAAATAGAGGTTTAGAAAGTAGTTCAGCAGAATAAAATAAAAGCAAAAATTAGTATAAAATTAAAATTGTACTAACTTAGCGTTTTTTATTTATCGAACCAATACAAAAAATACTCATCATTACTTATTATTGGCCTCCAGCTGGTGGTCCAGGAGTACAGCGTTGGTTAAAATTTGTAAAGTATTTACCCACTTTTGGTGTTCAACCCCACGTTTATATTCCAGAAAATCCCACGTATCCGCTACTTGATGCTAATTTAAAGCAAGAAGTTTCTGAAAATGCTATCATCATTAAACAAAAAATAAAAGAACCTTACGGGTTAGCATCGGTTTTTTCTAGAAAAAAAGCTAAAAAAATTAGTTCTGGAATTATTTCTGATACCAAAAAACAATCGTTTATTGAAAAAATGTTGCTTTGGGTAAGAGGCAATTTTTTTATTCCCGATGCTCGTGTACTGTGGGTAAAACCATCGGTTAAATTTCTGAAAAAGTATATACAAGAAAACCAAATTACAATTGTAATTACTACAGGTCCACCGCATAGCTTGCATCTTATCGGGCTAAGTTTAAAAAACGAATTTAATATCAACTGGATAACCGATTTTCGCGACCCATGGACAACCATTGGTTACCATAACAAATTGAAATTAAGCACCAAAGCACAGAAAAAACATAAAAAATTAGAACGAAAAGTAGTAACTACTTGCGATACAATTATTGTTACATCGCCCACTACAAAAACCGAATTCGAACAGCTTACAACGAAACCTATTTTTGTTATTACAAATGGTTATGATGTAGAGAAAATTATACAAAAACCAATGGATGAAAAGTTTACATTGGCACACATTGGTTCTTTATTATCTGAAAGAAACCCGTTAATTTTATGGCAAAGTTTAAGCGAATTAGTAACCGAGAGTAGTGTTTTTGCAGAAAAATTTCAATTAAAATTAATTGGCGCCGTTAGTACTGATGTTTTAGCTAGTATTTCGCAATTTGGATTGCAAAACTATGTAAATCAACTAGGTTATGTTTCGCATACAGAAGCTTTGCAAGAGCAACGTTGTTCACAGGTTTTGTTGTTAATTGAAATAAATTCGAAAAAAACACAATGTATAATTCCGGGCAAAGTATTCGAATATTTAATTTCTAATAGACCTATTGTGGCTTTAGGACCAAAAAATGCCGATTTTGCCACTATAATTCAACAAACTAACACAGGAAAATTCTTTACTTACGAGGAAAAACAAGCACTTAAGGCACATATTTTCGCTTTGTTTAATTTGTATTTAAAAAATGAGTTAAAGGTTTTTCCAGTAGGCTTGCAACAATATAGTAGGAAAAATCTAACCGAGCAGTTGGTTACGGTTTTAAAATAATACAAAAATCCTGCTTCACTTTCGATCCACAGGATTTTAAAAACAAACTAACCAACCAAACTTTTTTTATTTTTTGCTACGAGGAGTAGCTGTTTCTTTTTCTTCTTTTTGTATTTCAATAACTTCATCAGCATTTATTTTTGCTTTAGTCCCATCTGTTCTATAGTAGTAAAAATCGTCATCGTTATTACTTGTATCATTATAATTGTAACTACCATAATTTCCGTTTGATGGGCCATAGTAAACACCTCCGTTTTGATTGTAATTATAAACAGTACTCGAATTGTTTACAAAACCAATTATGTTTATAATTCTTCCTCTGTTATCGTAAATAATTCTAAGATTACCTACTTGTTTTAAAGCAAAACTGTTATAGCTCATATATACAGAGCCTACACGTTTTACTCGTCCGTAAGCGTCGTAATTAATAAATACATTCCCTACTCGGCGTACTCGCCCCATATAGTCGTGTTCTACGCGAACGCCCATTGGCGCAGGATTGTGGTAACGATTGGTATTGCTTCTTGGTGCTCCGTATGTAGCATTTCTTGGTTGCGAAGCAGTAGTAGTAACAGTATTAAAATCGAAATCGCCATTAGGAAAAACATAAAATTCAATTCCTCTTTCCATAAAAACGATTGGATCGGCATATCGATAATCAATCGGAGTTAGTATTCTTCGGTCTCCATCATCAAAAACCTTTTCTGATGATGCTTTTGCAATTGTAGTTCCTATTACAAGAACAAATGCACTTAAAAGTAAAGTAATTTTTTTCATTTTGCATCAATTTAAGGTTAAACTTTCAACGTGTTAATTAAAACGCTGTTGCTTGTTAGGTATAAACCAATTTGCGTGCCAAAAACGAAATAGTACTTTTTTATCTTGTTAATCAGTTGTTAACAAATAAAAAAAGAGAAGCAATTGCTTCTCTTTCTAAATAGGGTAAAATTTATTTTATTTCCCAAAAATTTCTTGAAGTTTCTCTTGTAACAGTTCAGGATCTTGTAATCCTTCCATGCCAATTACAGAAAACATATAAATAACATAAATTAAGTAAATTGCACTTACAGCAATTCCAATTATACATAAAATTCTTCCAATTTTTAAATTATTGTAATTTGAAAATTCTTGTGGATTTTGCTGGTATAATTTTAAATCGTTATTGGCTAAAACCAAACCGATAATTCCTAAAATAATACCTACAACTCCATAACAACAGCACGTTAGTATAGAAAATATACCTAAAATAAGTACAGCTGTAGCATTTGGTAATTTTTGATTCATCATAATTTTATGGTTAGTGTTAAAAAATAATTTTATAAATGTAAGAAACAACCATAATAATTGCGTTTGCAATGGCTGTTATTATAATAATACGCGTATAATTTCTGCTTTTGTCAATAAAATGTAAGCCTAAAAAAAGAAATAACAGTATAAAGGTGTAAATAGCGGGATACATTTTAAATGCTTCAACAAATTCGCCTTTCAGTAATAAAGCTATAGCACGTTGTGTTCCGCAACCTAAACACTCTATTCCAAAAATCGATTTGTTTGTACAAGGCAACATATAATCTTCCATACAAGCTTTATTACAATTACAACAAATATATTTTAACTATTTAATATTACAAAAAAATAAAGTAAAAAATTACCTTTGTATACTAACTTAAAGAAATAAAGTAATGAAAAATTTTATATATCTAATTTTTTGTTTTGGTTGTGGCATTTTAGCAGTTTATGAGCAATCGAAACCCGAGCCCAATAAATTTATAATGTTTTTATCTTTTGCTGTTTTTGTTTTTGGCATGTATAAATTAATGAAAACTATACCGAGTAAAAATACAAATAACGATGAAGAATAGTTTTACAATAGGCGATAGGGTTGCGGTACTAGACGAGGCAATAGAAGGGAAAATTATTGCTATTAAAAATAACGAGATTACAATTGAAACAACTGATTTTTTACAGATGACATATTTTGTCAACGAATTGATTAAATTGCAGAATACAAATGAGTTACATAATGTGTTTTCAAGTAAAAGTTACAGTGAAGTAATTCGAGAAAAAACGACGCAAAAAAATAAAAAAACAATCCAATTTAAGACCTCAAAAAAAGATGAATTTGTTCTGGAAGTCGATTTACATATTGAAAAATTAGTTCCTTCAACTAAAGGTTTAGAAAATTTTGATATGCTCAATATTCAACTAGATGAAGTAAAACGAAAGCTAGAATTTTGTATAAAAAACCGTATTCCAAAAATGGTTTTAATTCACGGCGTTGGCGAAGGTGTTTTAAAATCGGAAATAGAATTTTTATTGGGTCGTTACGATAACATTATTTTTCAAGATGCAAGTTACAGAAAGTATGGCTTAGGTGCTACCGAAGTATATTTTAAACAAAATAAAAATTAAAGTTGAGTTTCCCAATCGCCAAAAATGTAGCTTTCAAAGCTAAAACTATCGGCGCTACCTTCAAAATTTACGTTTAAAAAAGTAATGTTGTGCGTATAGCCTACCACAATAGAAGGATCGTTTTCATCAAAAATTTTATTCGATTCAATTTGAATTGTTCCTGCTTCGGCTTTCCATTCGTTTACAACAGTGGGTGTTGCGGGTGCCAATTCGCTACACACTTTAGCCAATGTAATGTCGCCAGAATACATTCGATAAATAATAGGAGTAGTGCTACTAACTGAAATTATTCTAGGCGTATCGCCTGTTTCTTCATTAATAAAAGCTTGGTTATAAAGGGTTTCATTTAGTTGAACAAGTAATAACTCTTTTCCTTTTACTTTAAAAAGCAAATAATTATCGCCGCATTTCTGAATTGGCTGCTCCGAAAAATTAAACGATTGCAACGTAATATCTCCATCGTCACAACTTGATAATAAAATAAAAAAAGAAAAAACGAACAAAAATGACTTTTTAAACATAACTTTTATTTTAAGCAAACATACTAAATATAAATGTTTCAGTTTATAAAGTACAGTATTTTTTTGCAATCATTTTTAAAACATATTTTGTCGAAAGTCAAAAGTCAAAAGTCAAAAGTCAAAAGTCGAAAGTCGAAAGTCGAAAGTCGAAAGTAGTTTATTTTTCATAAATCATAGTTTTTTTGTTTCACGTTTCAAGTTTCTACAAACTTGTCATTGACTCTGTCGAGTGTTCTATTTCCGTAGGAATCTCATTTTTGTTTATTTCATATTTACATTATACGGTTTACGGTTACCAGTATTTCTTATTCGTTAACAGCTAAAAACTAATGCTAATTGCTAATTAACTTATTCTCAAATTATCTAATTCATAATTCGTAATTCATAATTCGTAATTCATAATTCGTAATTCATAATTCGTAATTCATAATTCGTAATTCATAATTCATAATTCGTAATTCATAATTCGTAATTCATAATTCGTAATTCGTAATTCGTAATTCGTAATTCGTAATTCATAATTCGTAATTCATAATTCGTAATTCGTAATTCGTAATTCGTAATTCGTAATTCATAATTCGTAATTCATAATTAGGTAATAGGTAAACTGTAGCTGTTAATCGTAAGCTATTCACTAAATCAATACAAAATTAAAGCATTCTATTTTTTTTATGTAAAAAAGTTTGTTTCTTCGTAAAATAATTCAACTAACAAACCAAATTATGAATACTAATCAAACCAAAACAAACTACCCCGCATTATATACACTCATTACAGTGTTTTTCTTTTGGGGCTTTATTGCCGCAGGAAACAGTATTTTTATACCATTTTGTAAACATTATTTTAATCTGGATCAATTTCAATCGCAATTAATCGATTTTGCTTTCTACACAGCTTATTATATAGGTGCATTACTACTCTTTATTTTTAGTACGGTAAATGGAAAAGATATTGTAGGAGTATGGGGATACAAAAAAAGCATTGTATATGGTTTGTTGTTCTCGGCATTAGGCGCAGGTGCTATGATTATAGCGGTTAAGGCAAATATGTATGCAGGTATGTTAACCGGTTTGTTTATTGTAGCACTTGGTTTTTCGTTGCAACAAACAGCGGCCAATCCTTTTGCTATTTTATTAGGAAATCCTAAAACAGGTGCTAGTAGGGTAAATCTTGGTGGTGGAATTAACTCTTTTGGTACTATGATTGGCCCAATTTTAGTTGGTTTTGCACTTTTTGGAACTGCGGCTTCTATTTCAGATGAGCAAATACAACACTTAGAACTAAGCAAAGTTATTTACCTTTATATGGGAGTTGGCGTATTATTTTTAGCCGCCGCTGCTTTGTTTTATTTTTCTAAAAAAGTTCCTAGCGGTATTTCAAAAGAACCAATGGAGAAAGCTAATAAAGCGCTACTTACACTGTTGGTTATAACAGGTTTATTAATTGTAATGTTTAGCCCTGTTTTTGCTAGTTATACTACTGCCGAAGCAAAAAAAATTGTTGCTATAGAAAATAGTATAGCACCTACAACTAAAAAAATTAATAGTTTAACCGATAGTTTAGTAGTAAACAAGCATAATATTATACTATCGGAAGTCGAAAAAGCCGAAAAATCAGCTAAAATTGAAGCTGCTATTGCAAGTTTAAAAACCGAAATAAAACCCCAAACCGATGAAATTTCGAGTATTAAAATGCCTTTAGAAAAATATAGAATGTATTGGCTTACAGGGGCATTATTGGTTATTGTATGCGGTATATTTTTTGCTTACTATTCGGCAAATAAAAAAACCGAAGGTTGGGGCGCTATGCAGTATCCGCAACTGGTGTTAGGTATGCTAGCTATTTTTACGTATGTAGGTGTAGAAGTGGCTATAGGTAGTAACTTAGGCGAATTATTAAAATTAAAAGATTTTGGCGGTTTGCAATCATCTGAAATTGCTCCTTATATTTCAATGTATTGGGGTAGTTTAATGATTGGCAGATGGGCAGGCGCAATTAGCGCTTTTAATTTAAAATCGACTAAAAAAACAATTGCATTACTTGTAGTACCAATTGTTGCATTTGCAGTAATTATAGCTGTAAACACTATTTCGGGTAAAGATATGAAACCGTTGTATTATTACATTTTCTGTGTTTTCTTGCAAATAGGTGCTTTCTTTTTATCTAAAGATAAACCAGCTAGAACTTTAATTATTTTTGGCTTATTTGGCATTGCAGCAATGCTTGTAGGATTGTTTTCTACAGGAAATACCGCTATTTATGCGTTTCTGTCGGGCGGATTAGCGTGCAGTATTATGTGGCCGTCTATTTTTAGTTTATCGCTTTTAGGCTTAGGCAAATATACTTCGCAAGGTTCGGCGTTTTTAATTATGATGATTTTAGGTGGCGGTATTATTCCACCTATACAAGGAAAACTAGCCGATATTATTGGTATTCATCAATCCTACATAGTAGCTGTAGTTTGCTTTGCATATTTAACACTATTTGCTGTTTTAGTAAAAGGAATTTTAAAAAAGCAAGGTATTAATGTTGATACTATTGAAGTTGAGGGTTCTCATTAAAAATTACAATGCAAAAAATATATTTAGATAACGCCGCCACAACGCCTTTACGTGAAGAAGTTATTGTAGAAATGACTAACGTAATCCGTAATTTCTATGGAAATCCGTCTTCTACGCATAGTTTTGGGCGTTCGGCAAAAAATTTAGTGGAGCAATCAAGAAAAAGTATTGCAAAAATGCTACACGCCGAATCTTCCGAAATTATTTTTACGGCAAGTGCAACCGAGGCTACTAATCTTATACTCCATAGTGTTGTTAAAGATTTGGGTATAAAGCGTATTATTACATCTAAAACAGAGCATCATGCCACGCTACATACTGTTGCGCATTTGCAAAAAGATTTTGGTGTAGAGGTGCTTTATGTGCCTATTCTTAAAGAAGGAAATCTCGATGTTGAATATTTAACAATGTTACTTCAAGACGAAAAACCAACTTTGGTTTCACTTATTCACGTTAACAATGAAACGGGCGAAGTTTTAGATATAGAACGAGTAGGGAAGTTATGCCAAGAATATAATGCTTTATTTCATTGCGATACTGTACAATCTATAGGAAAAACCGAATTTGATTTAGCAAAGTTGCCAGTGGATTTTATAGTAGCGAGTGCTCATAAATTTCACGGACCAAAAGGTGTAGGTTTTGCATATATCCGAAAAAATACAACTATTCGTCCGATGATTTTTGGTGGCGAACAAGAAAAAGGATTGCGTGCCGGTACAGAAGCTGTACATCAAATTGCCGGCATGGCAAAAGCTTTAGAATTGGCTTATCAAGAATTAGAAACGGAGAGAAATTACATTACTAATTTAAAAGGATATTGTATTGTTAAATTAAAAGAAATTTTCCCCGAAATTAAAATAATAGGAAATAAAACGTTTTATAATCTTGTTAATGTAGTTTTACCGTTAAACGAGCAAAAAGCATCAATGCTATTATTTATGATTGATATGAAAGGAATTGCCGTTTCTCGAGGAAGCGCTTGCCAAAGCGGAAGTGTAAAACCTTCGCATGTGCTAGCTCAGTTTTTATCAGAAGAAGATCAAAAGAAACCAAATCTTAGAATTTCATTTAGCCATTACAACACTTTAGCCGATATTGATAGCTTTATTACTGTTTTAAAGGAAGTATAATTTTTTATAAACAAATAAACGGGATATGCTTGTTGTCGTATATCCCGTTTTGTATGTATTATTTCGATAAATAATCTTTTATCTGGTTTTGAACATCAGCTAATTTATCTTTTAATTCTTGTGTAATTTTTTCCGGCGTATCTTTTAATTTTTTTAATTTTAAAGCTAAATAAACACCATAACACCCAGCAAATAGTAGTGCTAAACCCGTCCAAATAACAATGCTCATTCCTGCAAACAAAGGATTCCAAATTAAAATAAATGAAAAAATTAACCCTAATACCGCTATAAGCATTAAGTTGCCCCAGTCTAGTACTTTGTAGTTTTTAAGGTCGAGAGCAAAACTTATTCCTGCAATAGAACGAAACATTAATAGGAAACCAACATAGAACGGTAGTGTAATCATTGAAATTTCTGGGTTTGCAACCATTAAAATTCCCATTAAAAGCGAAACGGAACCAAAAAATAAAACCCAACCCCAATTATCGAGCTCTTCTTTATTAGAAAGTGCAAAAATAATTTCTGAAACGCCCGTTACAATAAACGATAGTGCAAATAAAAAGGATAAAGCTAAATACGATTCTGCAGGCGATGCAAAAGTATATATGCCTAATGCGATAAAAATTAATCCACTAATTAGCGGAATGTACCAATACTTAACTGAGTTTTTAATTGTTTTAAAAAAACTTGCCATATTTTTAAAGTGTTAATTATTGCCTACTGTTTTAGGGTTTCGGCTTTCCCGTTTATAGTTATAATGTTAAAAAATTAAATTAAAGTAAGTTTTAATTCTATAAAGATAGAAATTATTATAATTTTAACATAATTTTTTAAAAAAAATACCACACTATTGGTGTGGTATTTTTATAAAGTAAATATAATTTTAACTTAATATAATGATGGGAATTTTGCAGGGTTAGCCTCATTCATAATCGCATAAACTTTTTCAAAAATATCTTCTACACTTGGTTTCGAAAAATAATCGCCATCAGTACCATAAGCTGGGCGGTGTGGTTGCGAAGTTAATGTTTGTGGCTCGCTATCTAAATAGTTGTAAGCTTTTTGGTTTTCTATAATTTGTTGTAAAATAAAGCCACTAGCACCACCAGGAACATCTTCATCTATTATTAGCAATCGATTGGTTTTTGCAATACTTTTTACGATATCGTGTTTAGTGTCGAAAGGTAAAAGCGATTGAATATCAATTACTTCTGCGCTAATACCAAAAGCTTCTAACTCATTTGCAGCTTGTTCTACTAAACGTAACGTAGAACCGTAAGAAACTAAGGTAATATCTGAACCTTCTTTTATGATTTCTACCACACCAATTGGCGTTTTAAATTCGCCTAAATTTGTAGGCATTTTTTCTTTTAATCGGTATCCGTTTAAACATTCAATAACAAGTGCTGGTTCATCAGCTTCAAGCAAAGTGTTGTAAAAACCAGCGGCTTTCGTCATATTTCTAGGAACTAAAACATGAATTCCTCGAATTGCATTAATAATCATACCCATTGGCGAACCCGAGTGCCAAATTCCTTCTAAACGATGCCCGCGTGTACGAATAATTAAAGGTGCTTTTTGCCTTCCGTTTGTTCTATATTGAAGGGTAGCTAAATCGTCACTCATTATTTGAATGGCATACAATAAATAATCCAAATATTGAATTTCGGCAATTGGTCGTAAGCCACGCATTGCCATACCAATTCCTTGCCCTAATATGGTTGCTTCGCGAATTCCAACATCGGCAACACGCAAATCGCCATATTTTTCTTGCATACCTTCTAGTCCTTGGTTTACATCGCCAATGTTTCCAGAATCTTCTCCAAAAATTAATACTTCTGGATATTTCGAAAAAAGGGCATCAAAATTATCGCGAATTATTAATCGCGCGTCAACTTCTTCGTTTGTAGCATCATAAGAAGGCAAAACTGCTTCAATCGCGCTTACATTTTGATGGGAATTAGAAAATAAATGCGAGCTGTATTTTGGTTGAATTTTCTCGGTGTATTTTTTAATCCAAGTTGCTAATTCATTTTTTCCATTTTCTTGAATGAGCAAGCGCAAAACTCTACGAGCAGTTGTTATAATATCTTTTCGTATGGGTTCTTTTATGGTAGCTAAATCGTTACTGTATTTTTCTATAAATACTTTATTAGGACTAGATGTTGCTAACGTATTTAAGAAATTAACCAATTCTTGTTGCTCGGTTTTAATTGGCGAAGTATATGCCAACCAAGCCGCTTTTTTACCTTCTAAAACTTCTTTTTTAGAAACAGTATCTATCTCGTTTAATTCTTCTTCAGTTGCAATGTTATTTGCTAACATCCATTCTTTCATTTTAGCAATACAATCGAACTCGGTTTCCCAAGTTAAACGATCTTTACTTTTGTATCTTTCATGGCTTCCTGAAGTAGAATGACCTTGTGGTTGTGTGAGTTCTTGTACATGAATTAATACAGGCATATGTTCTGTACGTGCTATTTTAGAAGCTTTTTGATAAGTTTCTACTAAATTAGGATAATCCCAACCTTTTACACGTAGAATTTCGTATCCATTTTTAGCTTCGTCGCGTTGAAATCCTTTTAATATTTCAGAAATATTTTCTTTTGTTGTTTGGTGTTTTGCGTGTACTGAAATTCCGTATTCGTCGTCCCAAACACTCATAACCATTGGTACTTGTAACACACCTGCAGCATTTATAGTTTCAAAAAACAATCCTTCAGAAGTTGAGGCATTACCAATGGTTCCCCAGGCAATTTCATTTCCTTTATTCGAAAAATTTGTAAAACTTTCTAATCCAGTTACATTTCTATAAATTTTTGAAGCTTGTGCTAAGCCTAGTAAACGAGGCATTTGACCTGCAGTAGGTGATATATCTGAACTTGAGTTTTTTTGTTGGGTAAGATTTTTCCAATTTCCATTTTCGTCTAAACTATGTGTGGCAAAATGACCGCCCATTTGGCGTCCAGCACTCATTGGGTCAAAAGCAATATTGGGATGGCCGTATAAACCTGCAAAAAATTGTTCTATGGTTAAGGCGCCAATTGCCATCATAAAAGTTTGGTCGCGATAATAACCCGAACGAAAATCGCCGTTTTGAAAAGCTTTCGCTAAGGCTAGTTGTGGTACTTCTTTGCCATCGCCAAAAATTCCAAATTTTGCTTTTCCTGTAAGCACTTCTCTACGGCCGAGTAAACTGCATTCGCGACTTACAACCGCAATTTTATAATCGTTGAGAACTTCTTTTTTAAAGTCTTCAAACGACAGTGCTTCTTTTTCTTTGGTATTACTCATAAAAAATGAATTGAATTGTACAAAAATAGTAAAATGATACTATAAAAACAATATGTAATAAAGTTCTTTTTAAAAAATTAGTAAATATTTACACTTTTAATTGAAAAATATTTATTTTATAAAGTGTTAAATTGAATTTTATTGTGTTTTGTTTAATAAAACTATTACTTTGTTGTTAAAACCATTTTCGGGTAAATAACGAAATTAAGGTTTTAGGTGATAGTGTAATTACAAATCTAATTTTTTCGTTGTAGTGTGGTTGATTTATTTCAAATCCGTTTGAAGAATAAACAGGAAAAAACAGCTCAAAATAATCGGGAACTAAATTTAGATGAATACCGCTATCGTAAACAAATTGTGGGTTTTGGTAATTGTTTTTTAACACGCCAACATCTCCATAAACCTGAATCCAGTTCCAAATGTTAAAGGCAACATTTGCGGTAGCCATCCATTGATTAGCGAAGCGTGTGTTTAATTTCGATTTAAATCCGCCTTCGGCATATACATATTGTTGGCTAAATAATCCGTTAGATTCGCTTCTGCCCAATAAATTGTGTTCGAACATATAATCGGTAGGACGATCTAATCCGAAGCTATAATAATCAGAATTAGTATCGCGATATAAAAATGTACCAGCAAAAAAGCGAAGTGTTATTTGTCTGTTATCTTCAAAAAGTTTTCTGTAATGCACTTCGGCGGCTAATTTGCCAAAATTTCCAGCTACTTGTAAATCGGTTAAAAAACTATAATGTTTTGTTCCTTCCGATTGAAAATTTCCGTATTTCGCATTAAAAATATTATAATCTTCGGTGTTTTCATCGGTTATATAAATTGATTGTTCTCGTTTTGCATAAAGTTGTTTTAGTAAAATATATTCTTTTTTGTTTGACCGAAAATCGGGGTCGCGTAAATAAAATTGAACTGTTGGGCTTAAATTTGTGTAACGCGCATTAGGCGCATAGTGAAATTCGCTTCCTCGTATGGCATATTTTACTTTGTATAGTTTTCCTGTAGTTCTAATATTATTTTCATACGATAAAGAGGCTTTACCAACCAATGAGCCCGTGTTTGGCGAATAAAATGGAGTAGCGCTAAAGGTAAACGGTTTATTAAGAAGCGATTTGTTATTAATATTCATTCCTACAGCTATGCCATCGTATAGGTTGTATTCAAATTCGGGTACATAAAAAATTTGGTTGTAGTAGGGTTCTTCTAAATCTCTAAAAAAATTGAATTTTAGTGGGCGATGGTTGAACAAAAACCCTTTTAACGATTTCCAGTTATTGCGTAAATTGTATTCGGGAATTTCGTTTAAATAATTTAATGTTATTTTATCGGCTTTATTACGATTAAAAACTAAAGTAGTATCGGTCGTAATATTGGTTATCCATTCTTTATGTACAATGCTGTCGTTTTTTAACTCGTAAAATGAAATAGGTACATTTGTTTGGGTTATATTTTTTATGGTAACAGTAACTTTTTCATCTGTTTTTTTAACTTTTCCAAATTTAAAATCGATTAAATCTCTAGAGTTTACGAGTGTTTCAAAAAACCAATCGATATTTTTTGAAGTATTTTTTTTAAGAATATATTCGAGGTCGTATTTGCTCGATTCGCATTCGCGATTATTATTTAAAAATTCTTTAATTGAATTTGCTACAATTTCATTTTCTAAATAAGAATCTAAATATTTAAAATTTAAACCAGAACGATATTTATTGGCAATTTGCTCGTTAAATTTTATGAGTTTATTTTTGGGTAAACCAACGGCTTGATCTAGATTTTTTCGAGCCATTAACATATATAAATAGTTGTATTGCTGATTAAAATCGAGATTAATAATGTTATAGGCTTTTAATATTTTTAATTTGGCAACATTTCCAGTAAGTTTCATATCGGGATAATACTGATCCATATATTGCATCATGGTATAAACTTGAATACCATCGTAAATCCAACTTTCGTTTCGGGCATTTAGTTGCAAATTAGCTTTTAGATATTTGTATAAGTAAGTTTTTAAAAACTTTAGCTCAAACATTAATTCGTTTGGAAAAGGATTTAAAAAAGCAGGCATTTGATTTAACCCATAAAAAGGTTGTCTGTCGTAATCTTCTTGTGAAACTAAAATTTTATTAGTTAAGCTACTACCAAGATTTTCTTGTGTAAAACGTGTTATTCTATCAATTAAAATAACTTTTTGTATTTCATTTATTCGTTTGTTTTCTAAATTGGTTGAAACTTCTATAAATTCGTTTGTGTAGCTTTTATAATTCGTTTCTTTATTGATAATAAGTGCTACCGATTGTATTTTTTCTCCTTCTAAAGTATAAATATTTGCATCATTTTTTATAATAGATAAATTTGTTGCAAGTGTATAATTAGTTGGTAGCTTAGTAGTAATAGTGTAATTACATAATGCGTTTGTGTTATCATCAAGGTTTTCGTTACTATATTTTATAAAACCTCTATTTTCGTATTTGCAAGGTACAAGTAAAAAATCTTTAAAATAGAGTTGGTTATCATCAAAACCATAACGTGTAAACTTATCGTTTGGAATTTTTACGTTATAAATGAGTGTTATTTTTTGAGAAGTGTAGGGCAGAATAGGAGTATGCAGCGAAAGTTCTAACAAATCTACTATTTCATTTGGACGATTCCATTGTAATTGGTTAAAATTTTCATCAATACAATTTTTTACAGCTGTGTAACCTCTATCGGCATCGGGTGCAAGATGAAAAGCTCTAACAAATTCATCGGAAAAACGTTTGGCTAAAGCAGAGCTTTTAGACGAAAACGCATTATTCCAATCGTTAAACATAATAGTACGCAATGTATCGGGCGAATTATTAACATATAAAACATCTTGTTTAATTGCAATTGTTTTTTCTTCAAAATTAATACGCGATTCTATTGTAATAGTATGTTGCGCAAATAAACTTATATGTATAAACGCGAATAAAATAATAGTATTGAAAACTTTTACTGACACTTTTTACTTTTTAAACACCACAATTATACTAAAAGTTAGGTATAAAATTCTTAAATATTAATTAAATATTACGCTATGCCTTATTTAAACCAATACTTAACAAAAAATAACAGATAATTAACCTATAAAGTTAAAAAAAATGAATATGTTTGGCTTTTAAACCAAATTTTAAGATGAATAAAAGAATAATTACCATACTATTTATAGTCTTTACATGTTTTACTTTTTCTCAAACAGTTGTTATAAACGAATTAGATTCTGATAATTCAGGTTTCGATACTACTGAGTTTATAGAATTAAAATCGTTTGATGCTGGTGGAAGTGCTTTAGCCAACTTTTCATTAAACGGATATACAATAGTTTTTTACAACGAAGGAACTGTTGCAAGTTATTATGCTATAGATTTAGATGGATTAACAACAGATATAAACGGAATAATTCATATAGGTAATAGTGCTGTAAGCCCAGCACCAGTAACTACTTTCCCTAATAGCACCATTCAAAATGGGCCAGATGTAGTAGCTTTATACCAAGCTAATAGTAGCGATTTTCCATTGGCAACAGCACCTACAACTACAGGTTTGGTTCATTCATTAGCCTATAATACAGGTACAGCACAACCTACAAACTTAATGTCAGCGTTAGGAACTACTATTTTTGTAAACGAGAATGCAAATAATGCTAAAGATACTCAGTCTATTCAGCGTAAAAATGATGGTACTTACGAAGTAAAAAACCCAACACCAGGAGCAAATAATGATGGAAGTGGAGTTGTATTTAATGAAATAACAATTTCATTAGATCAAGAGAACTATAATGAAGGCGACCAATTTTATGTAACTTTTACCACTTCGCAACCTGTTACAGGCTCTAATTTAGCTATCAATTTTTCTATAGCAAATGGTAATTTTATGGTTAATGATTACAATATTCCTTTAACAGACTTAACCCCAGTAATATATGTTGGTCAAACTTCGGCACAAGCACTTATAGTTTTAAATGATGATTCTGTTGATGAAGGTGATGAGGAAATGCTTATTGATGTGCAATCGTTACCAAGTGGATATGTTGTGAATAACGATAATATTATTGTTAGAATTTATGATAATGATTATTCCACAGATCCATGGGGAACGCCATTAAATCCTACTTATGGGCTTTGTACACCTCAAATTCCAACGGGTTATTACGATAGTTTAAACGGTTTATCAGGAGCTGCTTTAAAACAAGCTACACAAGATATTATTGCTAATAGTTCAGTAGTACGTTTACAAAGTTATGCCGATATATGGGATATTTTAAAAGAAGCCGATAGAAATCCAGAAAACAACAATCAGGTATGGACAATTTATAGAGAAATGCCTATGGCAAAGTTAGACCAACAAAATACAAGTAGTATAATAGGCAAATGGAATAGAGAACATATATTTTGCCAATCGCGTGGTGGTTTTGAGGTAGCTAATAGCGATACTGCTGATGGAATTAATGTTTGGTCGTACATAGGTGGTCCCGCTGCTACGGTAGAAGGCGTTTCCGATGCACATCATATTAGAGCTGTTAATGGTCAAGAAAATTCCTCACGAAATAATAAAAATTATGGCGAAACAGCTACTTCTACAATCTATGCAGGTCCTACAGGCACGCAAGGTTCTTGGAAAGGCGATGTGGCTAGAGCTCTATTTTATATGGCAGTTCGTTTTAACGATTTAGATATAGTTAATGGCGATCCAAGCGAAAATAATGGTTCAGATCCTTCCTATCAAATAGGCGATTTAGCTACCTTATTAAATTGGAATACACAAGATCCGTCTGATGATTTTGAAATGAATCGTAATAATGTAGTTTACAATTGGCAAATGAACCGAAATCCGTTTATAGATATGCCACTTTTAGCCGATTATATTTTTGGTTCTCATTATGGCGATGTGTGGAACGCTACTTTAACTACACCAATAGTTTCTTTAAATACTATTAAAGTGTATCCTAATCCTGCGGTAGATTATATTTATATTAACGGTTTAGAAGGTATAGCCCAAGCCGAAATTTTTACACTAACAGGACAAAAAGTTTTAGAAATTGCTTTTGAAAATGAAACTAAAATTAGTTTCGATTTACAGGCAGGAGTATATTTAGTAAAAATTACTAACGGTACAAATGAATTAATGAAGAAAATAGTAATTCAGTAAAAAAAAATCGCTTCATTTGAAGCGATTTTTTTTAGAAGTTTGGCGATAAATTATATTTTTTATAGAAGTTATCAAGTGCTTCTAATACTTGGTCTTCATTATCTACAATTTTAAATAAATTTAAATCTTCTGGGCTGATATTGTGGAATTTATCTAAAAGTACCGCTTTTACCCAATCTATTAAACCTGTCCAAAACTCAGTGCCAACTAAAATAATTGGGAATTTAGCAATTTTTTTGGTTTGAATTAACGTAATCGCTTCAAATAATTCGTCTAATGTTCCAAAACCACCAGGCATTACTACAAACCCTTGCGAATATTTTACAAACATTACTTTTCGTACGAAAAAATAGTCGAAATTTAAGTTTTTATCGTGATCGATATACGGATTAAAATGTTGTTCGAATGGTAATTCAATGTTCAATCCAACTGATGTTCCGCCACCAAAATGCGCACCTTTGTTACCTGCTTCCATAATTCCAGGACCACCACCAGTAATTACACCATAACCCGCTTTACTAATTTTGTAAGCAATTTTTTCAGCTAATAAATAATATTTGTCTTCGGGTTTTGTTCGTGCTGAACCAAAAATAGAAACACAAGGACCAATGCGTCCCATTGCTTCATATCCGTTAACAAATTCAGACATAATTTTAAAAATCGCCCATGAATCGTTGGTACGTATTTCATTCCAAGTTTTTTGCTTGAATTTTTCTTGTATTCTGTGATCTTCGTTTTCGTATTGATCTGCTGCCATAATAAAATAAACTAATTTGTAGTAAAACAAATAATTAAGTTAAACAATAAATTTTGAGCAGTGTTGTTGTGTGAAGTAATTAGAATGCTAAGATAATTCTTTTTTCAAAAACTGCGCGGTATAACTCTTTTTATTTTTTATCACTTCTTCTGGAGTGCCGACAGCAACTACTTGTCCGCCGCCTTTTCCGCCTTCGTAACCAATGTCAATAATATGATCGGCCAGTTTTACAACATCTAAATTATGTTCGATAATTAAAACGGTGTTTCCTTTTTTTACCAATTTATTGATAACTTCCATCAACACACGAATATCTTCAAAATGCAAACCTGTAGTAGGTTCATCTAAAATATAAAAGGTATTTCCAGTATCTTTTTTAGATAATTCCGTTGCCAATTTTACACGTTGTGCTTCGCCACCAGATAGGGTAGTGCTTTGTTGACCCAATGTAATATAACCCAATCCAACATCTTGAATGGTTTTTACTTTTCTGTAAATTTTCGGAATGTTTTCAAAAAAATCAACCGCTTCATCAACCGTCATTTCCAAAACATCAGAAATTGATTTTCCTTTGTAACGAATTTCTAAGGTTTCTCTGTTAAAGCGTTTCCCCATACAGGTTTCACATTCTACATAAACATCTGGCAAGAAACTCATTTCTATAGTTCTAACACCCGAACCTTCGCAAGTTTCACATCTTCCTCCTTTTACATTAAAACTAAATCGACCTGGTTTGTAACCACGAATTTGTGCTTCTGGTGTTTGCGTAAACAAACTTCTAATTTCTGAAAAAACATCCGTATAAGTCGCTGGATTACTGCGTGGTGTTCGCCCAATTGGACTTTGGTCGATATCAATCACTTTATCGATGTGTTCTAATCCTTCAATTTTCTTGTAAGGTTGTGGTTTTTTAACGGCATTAAAAAAATGAGTATTTAAAATAGGGTAGAGGGTTTCATTGATTAATGTTGATTTACCACTGCCCGAAACACCTGTAACGCATATTAATTTTCCTAACGGAAATTCAACGGTAACATTTTTTAAATTATTTCCTGAAGCACCCGTTAGTTTCAATGTTTTTCCGTTGCCTTCTCTACGTTTTTTAGGAACTTCAATTTTCATTTTACCACTCATAAATTGAGCAGTAATAGTATTTTCGTTCAATAATTCTTTTGGTGTACCTTGACTGATGATTTTTCCACCAAAACGACCTGCTTTTGGGCCAATATCAATCACATGGTCGGCACGTTCAATCATATCTTTATCGTGTTCTACCACAATAACAGAATTTCCAATATCGCGCAGACTTTCTAATGATTTAATTAAACGTTCGTTATCCCGTTGATGCAAACCAATACTTGGCTCATCTAAAATATACAAAACGCCAACTAATTGCGAACCAATTTGCGTAGCCAACCGTATGCGTTGTGCTTCACCACCTGATAATGATTTTGAACTTCTATTTAAGTTTAAATAATTTAAGCCAACATCTAGTAAAAATTGCAATCGCGCAGTGATTTCCTTTAAAATTTCAGTAGCTATGGCTTGTTGTTTATTGTCTAAATGTTGTGGTAAATTGATAAACCAATCCGATAATTCAGAAATATCCATTTGTACCAATTCGCCAATGTTTTTTTCATTTATTTTAAAATATAATGCTTCTTTTCGTAAGCGTGAACCGTGACATTCTGAACAATCATTTTCATCCATAAACTCTTTTGCCCAGCGCTTAATGCTTTGTGAATCGGCTTGTTCGTATTGATTTTTAATAAAATTAGCAATCCCTTCAAAATCAATTTTATAATCTTTAGTAATGCCCATCACTTTAGAAACTACCGAAAATTTTTCATTGCCGCCATGTAAAATCATATCCATTGCATCTTGTGGAATCGTTTCAATAGCATCGGTAAGTTTAAAATCGAATTTTTGAGCAATAATTTCTAATTGTTTAAAAATCCACGAGTTTTTATATTCTCCAATCGGAGCAAAACCACCGTTTTTTATAGATAATTTTGGATTAGGAATAATTTTATTTAGATTGATTTCGTTTACTGTTCCCAATCCGTTACAAGTAGGGCAAGCACCTTTTGGAGAATTAAACGAAAAATTATTGGGTTCGGGGTTAGGATAGGAAATACCAGAACTAGGACACATTAAATTTCTACTGAAATATCGTACTTCGCCACTTTCTTGTTCGATAATCATTAGAATATCATCGCCATGATACATAGCGGTTTTAATGCTTTCTGTTAAACGCTTATCTGTTTCCTCATCGTTTTTAATTAAAATACGGTCAATTACGGTTTCAATATCATGGGTTTTATAACGATCGACTTTCATACCGTGTTCAATATCACGAATTTCACCATCGATACGAACTTTTACAAAACCTTGTTTAGCAATTTGTTCAAATAATTCGCGGTAATGCCCTTTTCGAGAACGAATAACAGGCGCTAAAATATTGATGCGTTTGCCGTTAAAACTTTCGTAAATCAATTCTTTTATTTGCTCATCAGAATACGAAACCATTTTTTCGCCCGTATTGTAACTATAAGCTTCTCCTGCACGTGCATACAACAAACGTAAGAAATCGTAAATCTCGGTAATTGTTCCTACAGTAGAACGCGGACTTTTACTCGTAGTTTTTTGTTCGATAGCAATAACTGGCGAAAGACCATCAATTTTATCAACATCGGGGCGTTCTAAACCGCCTAAAAACTGTCGAGCATAGGCAGAAAAAGTTTCTATATAGCGACGTTGCCCTTCGGCATAAATGGTGTCGAAAGCAAGTGATGATTTACCCGAACCCGAAAGACCCGTAATTACTACGAGTTTTTCACGAGGAATGGTAACATCTATATTTTTAAGATTATGGGCACGAGCACCAATAATTTCGATAGTTTCTTCTGATTGTTGCATATTTTTAGGCAAAATGCAAAATTACAATTTTAATAACAGAAATGCTAACGAACTTATAGTGAATTAGATGTTGATAACTAAAATTGATAAGTTGAAAGGTGTTTTGTAGATTTTGAAGAAATTAGTTTAAATGAGAAAGTATATTTTTATTTTTTTCAATTTCTTTAAATATTTTGATGCATTAATAAGCGAACATATTACAATTTCGGATATTAAATTAGAATTACAGAGTAATATGGCATACTATTGTAAAAATATTGAATTTGAAGGAGGATTTGTCATAGAGCCAATAATTAAAAATGAAAATGTTGATTTAGATTCAATTCCTGAGAATACTATTAAAGTAATAAAAGAAAATATTGTAGGTATTAGAAATAGTTTAGTTCATTTGCGCGAATCACGAGAAAATAAAGTAATACTTCCAACGGCAAAAAATGATGATTTATTAATACCATACCTTTATTTGATTAGAAGAATGTGTGAAAAAATAATAATCGATAGATAAAAAATGAAAAACCTAATCCTAATCTTTTCTTTATTTACACTTTTAAGTTTTAGTCCGTCATCAGAAATTAAAACAAATGATGTAGATAAAATAGTTTATGTATGCGGAAAAAGCGATATTTATCATCCTACAACATCACATGCTTCTTTTAAACGATGTAAATCTAAAATTTTAGAAATGACAGAGAAAGAAGCAATAGCTTCTGGTAGAAGAAAATGTAAGTGTAAAGGATAATTTTTTATCCAGAATTGTTGCGAAATTTATTTATAAAAATACCATTTAGAACCATCAAAAACCGCTAGTGCTTTATTATACGTATCGTAACACATGGTTCCAGGGTGTGGATTTACTAAGTTTAAATGCGGTTGGTCTATTCTAGGAAGAATAAGTGCTTTAGAATTAGATTCTAAAACTAAAACACCATCAGCTGTTGCTGGATTTGTACCTATAACTACACCGTTTCCGCTATCTGTAGCAGTATTTAAATTAATAGTTGACGTATCGCCAACTTTTGGCGTTAAATTTTCCCAAGCATTATTTTGTCTAATTTTTACGCAACCATTGTTATAATCGTAAATAATGGTACCATTTGTAGCAGCTGTTCCAGTAGGTAAAGTAGTTACTGCTGGTAATATAATACCACCACGAGCTGGGTTTTCAAAATCTAAAATGCCATCGCCATCAACTGAAGCTTTTCCAATACTTACTTGAGAAAAAATGATAATTGGGGTAAAAAGGACAATTATTGAAATAATTTTTTTCATAATTAAAATTTTAATCGTTAGCACAAGTTTCTTCAATACAGTTCCAAGTAGTACCATTATATAATTGAAAACAGTTTTCTGTTTTATTGTAAATTAACATTCCTTCGACAGCACTAATAGCATCTCGTTCTAAAGTAGTTAAGCGAGTTATTACAAATCCTTTATTTTTAGAGTCTAAAACTAGAGCACCGTTATTAATGCTATTTGGCCAGTTTGTTTGAATACTTTGAAAAGTACCAATACCTACTTTAGATTCATTTGGTGTTCCTGTTGTTTTTGGGCTTTTACTACAATCGCTTTTAAAGCTACCAGCTTCAAGATAAACAACACTATCATAGCCACCATCACTTATATCCATTACAATTAGTTTAATATGATAGGTTTCACCAGGAGTTAGTCCTTCTTGTTTTGCAGTGAGTATAATTGTATTTCCGTTTAATTGTGTACCATCTATTGTTCCTAAAAACTCTGGAGACGGTGTGTTTTCAACCCAATCGGGATTTACACTTAAACATCTACTTGCATCTGGAGAGCCACCACTTGAACCAACTTCGCCACTATTAACTGAATTTATAGAAACCTCGGAACCATTATCTAAACGTGCTATATTTTTGGCATCGTTTGTATAGCTTGCTCCTCCAGAAATTCCAGGTCCGCTAATTAAAAATCCGAACTTATCATTAAAAGAGGAACATTGGTAATTTATCCAACCGCCATCATCGGAATATTCTTCTGAACCAAAAATATAGCGAAAAGAAATTTCTGAATTATCAGGAACAAAATCGAATTCTAAAATAGCGGTATTATAATAGCTATATCCACCCGACAATATGTTTAAATCGTTAATAATAGAAGCGCATGTTCCTCCTTTTCTAATTTCCCCAGTAGTACAAGATGTGTAGTTTCTGCTCATTTGACTAGCAGAGCCAGGATTGGTGCCTAAGGTTAACGGTATTTCAGACGTATTTCCTGTAGATAAAACAACACCATCGGTAAAACCCATTTGCGCAAGTGTAGTAGTTGCTGTAGAAAAATAACCTACTTGATATCTACTAGAAACATTATATACACCACTAAATGTTACATTTGAAATAGTAACTCCACTTCCAGAAGGTACTAAAACCCCATCAACTAATTGAGTAGTTGTGTAAATTGTATTATTAATAGTAATTTGTGCATTTGTGTGCAAATACGTTAAAAGAACTAAAATAATGTATATTTGTTTCATATAATAAGTGTAGATTTTGATTACGGTTTATAAAGTTATATGCTAAGGTTTAATATTTATTTTTTTAGCAATTAAAAATGTATTGATTATAGAAATTCATACATATTAGTATTATAAATAGTGTTTTTTTATGTTGATTATATTATTTTTTCCAATTATAGTTTCTATTCTTTTAGGATTTATTTTACTCTTATCAAAGAAAAAACAGGGAGTTTCTAAAAAAATTTTAGGAGTATTTTTTCTACTATTTTCTTTTTCTCTTTTTGCAATATCCTTAAATTTTCTTCGTAGCTTTTTAGAGCCTATTCAAAAGTATTTTCAGTTTGTAGAATTATTATTTTATCCAGCAATGTTGTCGTTGCCAGTTGTAGTGTTTTTGTATATTAAAAGTTTAATTTATTATAAAAAAGAATCTATAAAGAAAGACGTTATCATTCATTTTTTCATACCAATACAATCGTTTTTGTTTAATTTGACTCCTATTATAAACGGTAGCATTATTTCAGCGTTAAATGAAAAATTAGATTATGCTAACTTTTTTACTTTAAGAATAACATTTGTATTACTTAATTTATATTATTTAATAAATGCTTTTACTATTTTTAAGCAAAATTCGGAAAAATTAAAAGAAGAATATTCCTATAAAATTGGAGTTCAATTTAAATGGATGCTATTCTTTATTTTAGGATATGTAGCTTTTATACTATGCTTCTTTTTATTAAGCCCAAAAGCTTCTCCTTATGTTGTTTATATACCCTTTTTAATGGTTAGCTTTTATTTATATTTTCAACGATTTAATCAAAATTCTATAGAATTACAATTAAATTCAGATATAGAAGAAGAAAAAAAAGAGGCTAGCAATATACTTTCCATAGACAAACGATTAAATATTATTGAAAAAGTTAAAGACCATATAGAATCTAAAGAAGCGTATCTTCAACACGATTTAACAATACACGATATTGCCCGAGAAATAAAAGTAAATAGCAGTTATATTTCAAATGTATTAAATCAAAATCTTAGTACAAATTTTGTAACTTTTATTAATAAGTATAGAATTGAAAAAGCTAAAGTAATATTACTCGATAAAAATTACGAGCACTATACAATTGAAGCAATTAGCGAATTGGTTGGTTTTAAATCAAAATCCTCGTTTAACAGCGCTTTTAAAAATTTAGTAAAAATGACACCTTCAGAATTTAAAAAAAACAAAAATATTAAATAGAAAACGAAGTTTAGTTATAGATTAAATATCTAAATCGAATAATTTTTTTAACAATTCTATATTAGGATTAATTTCTTTTAAACGTTCGTATTTTTCAATAGGAGTAAAGGCATATTTTTTTTCGGTGCTTTCATTTACGATAACTTCTATAGCAATGTCGTGGTTGTGCAATTTACCTCGCAAATAGCCTAAAAGTTCATTAACGCCCGATAAAAATTCTTCTTTTGTGCTATTGTTTGGCAAACACAATTCTATTGTTGTTCCATTTAATACCGGATCGTTCATTTTCATATAGGTTGCCATTAGCATTTTTCCTTGGTCGGTTAAACGCTGTGCATATTTGTTCCAAACTAGCAACATATCGGTTTCGGTAAAATCTTGGTTAGGTAAACTTTTAGCGTGAAAATGATTTTTCTGTTGTTGTGCTTCAAGTTCTTTTTTTACTTGAATACTTTTTATTGAAAAAGCCGAAACTTTTTTACCTTCTGGAAGTGAAATAGCTGTTTTTGCCTGCTTTTCGGTAGTTTCTTGTGTTGGTTTTTCTTCTAGCTGTTCTTCCGTTTTTATTTCGGTTGCAACTTTTGGTTTTTCTTCAATTATGGAATAACTAGTATTCTGATAATGAGTAGCTGGAATTATATAGGATTTAGCTTTTTTTTTTCTCCATCGAAAGTGATAGAGGCAATTTGCATTAAGCATAATTCTACTAAAAGCCGCTGATTTTGAGAGGTTTTGTATTTTAAATCGCAATCGTTTGCTAATTCAATTCCTTGTAATAAAAAGGTTTGCGATGCTTTTTGCGCTTGTTCACGGTATAAATTTTGCGCCTGTTCGCCAGCTTCTAACAAGGCAATAGTATTAGGGTTTTTACAAACTAACAAATCTCTAAAATGCGAAGCTAATCCTGCAATAAAATGATGACCATCAAAACCTTTTGCTAAAATATCGTTATAAGCTAGTAAAATTTCTGGAATTTTATTTTCTAAGACTAAATCGGTTATTTTAATGTAATATTCAAAATCGAGAACATTTAAGTTTTCGGTAACAGCTTGTCGTGTTAAGTTAGCACCACAATATGAAACTACTCTGTCGAAAATAGAAAGTGCATCGCGCATAGCACCATCGGCTTTTTGCGCAATTATATGCAGCGCATCATCTTCAAAAGTTACGCCTTGTTCTTTGGCTATTTCGGCCAAATGTTCTTTAGCATCGTTTAGGGTTATGCGTTTAAAATCGAAAATTTGACAACGCGATAATATAGTAGGTAAAATTTTATGTTTTTCGGTGGTGGCTAAAATAAAAATAGCGTGTTTTGGTGGCTCTTCTAACGTTTTTAAAAAGGCATTAAAAGCCGCTTGCGAAAGCATATGTACCTCGTCTATAATATAAACTTTGTATTTACCTGTTTGCGGTGGTATGCGAACTTGGTCTATAATGTTTCGAATATCATCTACACCATTGTTAGAGGCAGCATCGAGCTCGAAAACATTAAATGAAAAATCTTCATTTGGGTCATCATAACCTTCTTGATTAATTTTTCGGGCTAAAATACGGGCGCAAGTTGTTTTACCTACACCACGTGGCCCTGTAAAAAGTAAGGCTTGTGCCAAATGGTTGTTTTCAATAGCATTAAGTAACGTATTGGTAATGGCTTTTTGTCCTACAACATCTTTAAACGTTTGCGGACGATATTTTCGGGCCGATACAATAAACTGTTCCATAGTGCAAATTGAGCTACAAATATAAGTTTAGTAATTTCAAAACACAAATTCAATAATCAAATTCAATATAAAAGTTATTCACAAACTAAAAAAAATATCAAATACAAGAAGCAATAGTAATATTAAATTTCCAAAAGACAAGTTCAAAAAAACTAATCACTAATCACTAATAACTAATTACTATTACTTAAATTTGCACCGCAGACCGCCTTATCGTTCCATTTTTTGGAGAGGAAAGTCCGGACATCGTAGAGCAGCATAGCGGGTAACGCCCGTCGTCCCTATAAAATGGGGAAAGGACAAGTGCAACAGAAAGAATGTACAGATAATGCTGTAGTGAAAACAGGTAAACTCTATGCGATGAAATGCCATGTATATCGGCAGTTAAGGGTTGCTCGCCCGTTGTCGAGGGGTAGGCAGATAGACTTTGTGAGTAATTGCAAAGCTAGATAAATGATAAGGGTTTCAATTTCTTTGAAATACAGAATCCGGCTTACAGGTCTGCATTTTTTTGATAAACCTTACAATCCTTTTTTATATTCTATAGTAAATTTAGCCGAAACGCCTGTTTTTAGGTTCCATTCGTTAGAAGTGATGAGGTTGTCGTTCTCATCATAAATAGCAAAAAATGCTGTATTTGGCCCAGCCAAACCTGTATTTAGAGCCATTATTGCTACTAAATTATCGCCTTGGTTTAAGTTAATTACATACGTTTTAAAGTACGATTCTAGTAATTCATTATTGTACATAGTGCTGTTGTTTAAATAAAAACGCACTCTATCACCGTCGGGGTCAGCAAAGTCACGTGCTTTAATTTTAATAGTAGCGGTATTTACAACAAATTTTCCAAAATATACATCGTTCCAGCTACCTTCTTTTGCAATTTCGTTGTTTAATTTGTTTTTAATTTCATCGCCAATATTTTGCAAATCGGTAGAAGTGTCTAAAATACTTTTTTGTGGTGTTTCTTTTTTCTTTGTAATAGAATAACGGCTTGGTACATCGTTTCTGTCTAAAATACTTTTATACTCAATAGTAGGTAAATTAGCATTATCGGCTTGTTTTGTTTCAAACGGATTATCTAATTTAAATTCATATACTTTCTTTTCAGAATCTACTTGGGCAGAAACAAAAAGTACAGCACATAAAAAAAGTATTGTAAATTGAAATTTCATCGTTATATTTTTAACAAATCTAAAAAAATACAGCTATTGTTTTTAGCAATTAACCAATGATTAACATTCTTAAATTAACAAAAAATATACCAAATATAAAAATAATGTTAATCGAAAGTGGTTTGTTGCTATATACAATTAAAACCTTTATTTTAGCAATCGCTATCAAAACCAACAAAAAATGCTTAAAAAAGGACTTTTTACTTTTTTTATTTATGGTATAACGTTTTGTGCTTTTGCGCAAGAAAAGTTTACATTAAGTGGCACTATTACAGATGCGCTTACAGGCGAAACGATGATAGGTGTTACTATTTTAATTCCAGATTTGAATACAGGAACAACAACCAATGAGTATGGTTTTTATTCTATTACCTTACCAAAAGCAGATTATAGAGTTGTAATTAGTTTTATTGGTTTTGAAAGTATTGAAGAAACAATAACATTAGCACAAAATATTCGTAAAAATTATAGTTTAAAAGAAAGCAGTCAACTTTTAAACGAGCTGGTTATAGAAAATAATTTAAACAAAATTGATATTAAAAAACCAGAAATGAGTGTAAACCGACTTTCGGCGGCAGCTATAAAAAAAATGCCTGTTTTACTTGGCGAGGTCGATGTTGTAAAATCGCTTTTGTTTTTACCAGGTGTAACCAATGCAGGCGAGGGGCAGTCGGGTTTTAACGTTCGTGGTGGTGCTGTAGATCAAAATTTAGTATTATTAGATGAAGCAACGTTATACAATACCTCGCACGTTTTTGGTTTATTTTCGGTTTTTAATGCCGATGCCATAAAGGATTTAAAATTGTACAAAGGTGGAATTCCTGCCCAATATGGAGGGAGAGTTTCATCGGTTTTAGATATTTATCAGAAAGAAGGAAATAGCACAAAATTTAGTATGAATGGCGGCATTGGTTTAATTTCGAGCCGATTACTATTAGAAGGTCCAATTGTAAAAAATAAAAGCTCGTTTTTAGTTGCAGGTCGTGGTTCATACGCACATTTATTTTTAAAACTGACTGACAATCCGAACTCTGCTTATTTTTACGATTTAAATACAAAATTAAATTATAAATTTAACGATAATAACAGTCTGTATTTATCCGGTTATTTTGGAAGAGATGTTTTTACATTAAATAAATTATTTTCGAATACTTATGGAAATTCTACTTTAAATATAAGATGGAATCATATTTTTTCTAATAAATTATTTGCCAATACTTCCTTTATTTTTAGTGATTATTATTACGGCTTAACACTAGATTTTGTTGGTTTCGATTGGGTTTCAAGTATAAAAAACTATAATTTTAAATACGATTTAAACCATTATGTATCTGATAAAACCCAACTTAATTACGGCGCTTTAATAACAAAATACGATTTAAATCCAGGAATTATTGACCCAATAACCAAAGATGCACCTGTAAATTACAGAGAATTAGAAAAAAAGCACGCATTTGAATTAGGAATTTACACAGACATTAAACAAAAGGTAACCGAAAAATTCTCGGCTTCGCTAGGTTTACGCTTTAGTTATTTTAATCGTGTAGGAAAATCAACAATTAATTATTACGCAAATAATGAAGCAGTTGTATTTAATGAGGCTTTTCAAATTTATGAAAAAGGAACGGTAACTGCTACTAAGTATTTTAATCGAAACAAATCAATAGCTACCTACAATAATTTTGAACCTAGAGCTTCTGTATCGTATGAGCTTACTAAAAACTCGGCAATCAAAGCAAATTATAATCGTATGGCGCAATATATGCAGTTAATTTCAAACACTGCTTCGCCAACACCTTTAGATGTTTGGACACCAAGCGATAATTACATAAAACCACAACTGGCCGATCAATACGCGATTGGTTATTTTCGAAATATAAAAGATGGCGATTATACCTTAGAAATAGAAAGCTTTTATAAAAAAGTAAAAAATAGAATCGATTATATTGATGGCGCCGATTTAATTGCAAACGATGCTATTGAGCAAGTTATTTTAAATGGTAAAATGCGTTCGTATGGTTTAGAACTATTATTTAAAAAAAACATAGGAAAACTACGCGGTTGGGTTGCCTATACACTTTCTCGTTCCGAACAAAAAACACCCGCTAGAACAGCAGTAGAAACAGGAATCAATAATGGAAATTGGTACTTATCGGCTTACGATAAAACACATAATCTAGCCATAACTAGTACTTACGAATTTAGTAATAAATGGCAATTTGCGGCAAACTTTACCTTGCAATCTGGGCAACCTGTTACATTTCCTAATGGAAAATATGTTTTTCAAGGTGTAACGGTTCCAAATTATGGTTTGCGTAATCAAAATCGTTTACCAGCGTATCATCGATTGGATTTGTCGGCTACTTTAATACCTCAAAATCAACAAAATAAAAAATATACGCACGAATGGGTTTTCGGAATTTATAATGTGTACAGTAGAAATAATGCCGCATCTATTCGTTTTAGAGAAAATGCCGAAACAGGTGTAAACGAAGCAGTTCGCCTTTCAATTTTTGGAATAGTACCATCGGTTTCTTTTAATTTTAAATTTTAAATGATGAAAAATATAAAATATTTAATTTTGTTTCTGTTGGCTTTTTTGGGTTTTTCTTGCGAAAAAGTAGTTGACGTTGCGTTAGATGAAGCCGAACCACGATTAGTAATAGATGCCGTTATCCGTTGGCAAAAAGGAACATTAGGTAATGAACAACTTATAAAATTGAGTTTAACTAACGATTTTTATTCGAGTACTGTTTTACCAGCTTCTGGCGCTGTAGTTACTATAACTAACAGTACTAATGAAGTTTTCGAATTCACACAACAAGGAACAACAGAAAATTATATTTGTACCAATTTTATTCCTACTATAAACGAAACATACGTTTTAGAAGTATTGTATAAAAATGAAGTTTATACCGCAACAAATACTTTATTAGCCACACCAAGTATTGTAAATATCGAACAAAATACTATTGATACTTTTGGTGATGAAACCATTCAAATAAAATACTTTTTTCAAGACAATGCCACTACTACCGATTATTACCTAATGGGCGTTATAAACCCTAATAAGCAAGTTCCAGAATTTGGTATTTTAGACGATGAATTTTCGCAAGGGCAACAACTTTTTGGATATTATGCTAGTAGCGAAACGGAACCTGGAATTACGTTGCTTTTAAGTGTTCAAAGTATGTCGTATGGCTTTTACGATTATATGAACAAATTGGTTCCTATAGCATCAAGCGATTCTAACCCGTTTGCAACACCTACAGGAACTCTTAGAGGTAATATAATCAATCAAACAAATACCGATAATTTTGCATTAGGCTATTTTCATTTAGCTGAAATTGATGCTGTTGAGTATTTGGTAGAATAAGCAAAGGAAAACGGAAACTTTTAACTTTTTAATCCCAATGTCATCACACCATATTGTTCGCGACGACCAAGAACCAGCGTTAATTATTGCTAACGGTGCTTCATGCAATATGGAATTAATGGGACAATTGTTAGAATGGTCGCCATTTGTTGTGGTTTTAGACTCAGCTATTGAACGTGTTTTAGATTTAGGTATAAAAGTAGATGTTTTATTGGGCGATTTTGACCGAAATTTTGAGCCAGAAAAATATCTTAAACAACAATTTCCTTTAGAAATAGTTCATACGCCCAATCAAGATAAAACCGATTTAGAAAAGGCTTTCGATTTTTTAATTGAACGAGGTCACAAAGCTGTGAATGTAATTTGGGCAACTGGCAAACGCGCCGATCATACCATAACTAATATTACTAATATTGTTAGTTATAAAGAAAAATTAAAAATTGTAATTCTCGATGATCATTCTAAAATATTTGTTTTACCCAAAAAGTATGAAAAATGGTATCCAAAAAATACTACTCTTTCATTAATTCCTGTTGGAAAAGCAACAGAAATTAGCACTGAAAATCTTTTTTATCCATTACAAAACGAAGATTTAACAATAGGAATTCGCACTGGTAGTAGTAATCATGTAACTGAAGACGGTATCGTAAAAATAGAATACAAAAACGGCGATTTACTTTTAATGGAATGTTGGGATTAACTTTGTAACTTTACAACTTTCAAACTTTGCAATTTAATCAATGAAATTCCAACTCAATTCAGCATATCAACCCACAGGCGACCAACCACAGGCCATTAAAAAACTTGCAAATGGAATTATAAATGATGAAAAATTCCAAACACTTCTTGGTGTTACAGGTTCAGGTAAAACCTTTACCGTTGCCAATGTGGTACAAGAAGTGCAACGACCTACTTTAGTTCTGGCTCATAATAAAACATTAGCGGCGCAATTATATTCCGAATTCAAACAGTTTTTTCCTAATAATGCCGTAGAATATTTTGTTTCTTACTACGATTATTACCAACCCGAAGCATATATTCCTGTTACAGGAACCTACATTGAAAAAGATTTATCCATAAATGATGAATTAGAAAAAATGCGTCTCAGTACTACTTCTTCCTTGCTATCTGGTCGAAGAGATATTTTAGTGGTTGCTTCTGTTTCGTGTTTATACGGTATCGGAAATCCTGTAGAATTTCAAAAAAATGTAATAGCAATTGAACGTAGTCAAATTATTTCACGAACTAAGTTATTACACAGCTTAGTTCAAAGCTTATATGCCCGCACCGAAGCCGATTTTCTTCCAGGTACTTTTCGAGTAAAAGGCGATATTGTTGAAATTTTCCCTAGCTACGCTGATGATCCGTTTCGCATTCACTTTTTTGGCGATGAAATTGAAGAAATTGAAGTGTTTGATAGTAAAACGGCAAAAGTTATTGAACGCTACGAACGCTTAACTATTTATCCTGCTAATATGTTTGTAACTTCGCCCGACGTGCTGCAAAAAGCCATTTGGGAAATTCAGCAAGATTTGGTTAAACAAGTCGATTATTTTAAAGAAATTGGTAAACATCTCGAAGCCAAACGATTGGAAGAACGCACCAATTTTGATTTAGAAATGATTCGTGAATTGGGCTATTGTTCGGGTATTGAAAATTATTCTCGCTATTTAGATGGTAGAGCACCCGGAACACGACCTTTCTGTTTACTCGATTATTTCCCCAACGATTATTTAATGGTCGTTGATGAAAGTCACGTAACCATTTCGCAAGTACACGCTATGTATGGCGGCGATAGAAGCAGAAAAGAAAATTTGGTAGAATATGGCTTTCGCCTTCCTGCCGCTATGGATAATCGTCCGTTAAAATTTGAAGAATTCGAAAGTTTACAAAATCAAGTATTATATGTTTCGGCTACGCCAGCTGATTACGAATTAAAAAAATCGGAAGGAATTTATGTAGAGCAAGTTATTCGACCAACGGGTTTGCTAGATCCCATTATTGAAATACGGCCAAGTGCCAATCAAATTGACGATTTAATTGAAGAAATTCAACAACGAGTAGAAGTTGACGAACGTGTTTTGGTTACAACACTTACCAAACGAATGGCAGAAGAATTAGCTAAATATTTGGCAAAAGTGGCTATTCGCTGTCGCTATATTCACAGCGATATTGATACGCTAGAAAGAGTCGAAATCATGCAAGATTTGCGCAAAGGATTATTTGATGTTTTAATTGGCGTAAATTTATTACGTGAAGGTTTAGACTTACCCGAAGTTTCATTAGTAGCCATTTTAGATGCCGACAAAGAAGGTTTTTTACGCAGTCATCGTTCGCTAACACAAACCGTTGGTCGTGCCGCACGAAATGTAAATGGTAAAGCCATTATGTATGCCGATAAAATTACCAATTCCATGCAGCGCACAATTGACGAAACCAATTACCGCAGGGAAAAACAAATGAATTATAATAAAGAGCATAATTTAGTTCCAAAAGCATTGAATAAATCAATTGAAAATCCGTTAACAAAAAGCCCAATTTCAAGCTTTCATTACGAAACACCAAAAGCTGCCGAACCTGAAACGGAATATTTGGCTAAACCTGAAATAGAAAAACGCATTCGTGAAAAACGAAAAGCCATGGAAAAAGCGGCTAAAGATTTAGATTTTATGCAAGCTGCAAAATTACGCGATGAAATTTCGGCTTTGCAAGAAAAACTGTAATATTAATCTAATATTTCTTTTTCGAAATTAGGTAAATATAAATTGGTAAATCCGTTTTTAATAGTTTCATCTGGGTTTACAACAATTACGCGATGTACTTTCGTTATAACCCAGTCGTTTTTAATTTGTTCAAAATCAGTAGCTTTAAACTCAAAGTTTCGATTAAAATTATTTTTTGTTATGGTTTTACGCCATTTTTCATCACTATCGGCAAGGTTAATACCTATAAAATTAATGGTAGGATATTTTTTGCGTAAATTGTCAATTTTTGTATGAACCGACAATAGGTGTGTTTCGGCTTGAGTTGTCCAAAAGAAAAAAACCGTTTTTTTATTTTTAATAATGTTTTTTAAACTTGTAGAATTGTTTTTAAAGTCAATTAAAGAAATTTCAGGAAGTTCATTGCCAATTTTTAAATTTTGAATAGCATCAACTATTTCTTTTATTTCTTTTTGTTTTTCTTCGTCAGTAGATAAAGCTAAATATCGAGATATAAATTGCTTATTATTGTACATATTTTGCTCTTCAAATAAATACATTAAAGCAATATTATTAAGTACTACATTTTTATTTATGGCGTTTGTAAATATTGAATCGGCGCAGTTTAATTTAAATAAATTATTTTCTAACGAATTATCATCGTTTCGCTTAAAATTACTTTTTACGTAGGAAAGATTGTTTAAATAAGCGGTAGTATATTTTATGAATGGCGAAAAATTAGAAAACTCGGTTACGTTAAAATCGATGTTTTTTCGATAATCGTAATAATTTTTTGGTAATTTTTCATAAATATTTTCATTCGTTTTAAACTGATGAATTATTGGATACATTTCTTTTCTCGAAAAATAATTAAAATCGATACTTGCTTTTGCTACACTATCAAAACCATCACTCCATGAAACATCTTTTTTATGGTTATTGTATTCTAAAATTCTATCGTTGTACATTGAGTCAATTGCTTTTGAAAAGGTATTAAAATCGGCATCAACATACTTATAAAAAGTGCTTTTATCGTTTTCGTTTTTTAAATATAAATCAATTAAAAAATTGTTTTTTTCATCGCCGCGACCACAAAAAGCCAAAGAATTATCAAAGTCTAATGAATTGAAACGAATCATTAAACTATCATTCTTTTCAAAATAAATATACTGGTATTCTGGAGCATTTTTAAATGTATATAAACCAGGAGCTAGAGAATCGAATTTATGAAAAAAACGATTGTTTTTATCTAAAAATATGGTGTCTATTACATTACCATTTTTGTAAAATAAAATTTCGTTGCTCTGCGGATTAATTACCTCTCCGCCAAAATACGCAACATAATTATTTTGTTCAAATATTTTTTTACAAGAAAAAAATAATCCAAAAGAAATAATTACACCTGAAAATATTTTTAAAAAGTAATGTTTTACCATATTTTACCATTAATTTCACAACAAAAATATAGGGAAATATGCAACACCCTTGTTAATAGTGCGTTAAAATAAACCTAAAAATTGTGTATAATTTTTTTTGCAAGTAAAAGAAACTATAAAAATAGAATAAAAAGCAGTTTATAATGATAAAAACTAAACTTGAATGCTTACTTTTGCACCAGTTTTTTAAAAAAGAATAAAAATGCTATCAGTTTCAAATTTATCAGTTCAGTTTGGTAAACGAATATTATTTGATGAAGTAAATGTTACCTTCACACAAGGGAATTGTTACGGAATTATTGGTGCAAATGGTGCCGGAAAATCTACTTTCTTAAAAATATTAGCAGGTGATATTGACCCAACATCGGGACAAGTAATTTTAGAACCTGGTAAAAGAATGTCGGTATTAAACCAAAATCACAACTTGTTTGATGAACATACGGTTTTAGATACGGTAATGATGGGGAACAAAGTATTGCACGCTGTAAAAGCTGAAATGGACGCGTTGTACTTAGATTATACTGATGAAAATGCAGATAGAATAGGAGAATTGCAAATTCAATTCGATGAAATGAACGGTTGGAATGCAGAAAGTGATGCGGCAACTTTATTATCTAATTTAGGAATTGGTGATGAGTTTCATTATACCTTAATGGGTGAAATGGATGGTAAATTAAAAGTTCGTGTGTTATTGGCACAAGCACTTTTTGGAAATCCTGATGTGTTAATTATGGATGAGCCTACCAACGATTTGGATTTTGAAACCATTGGCTGGCTTGAAAACTTTTTGGCAAACTACGAAAATACCGTTTTAGTGGTATCGCACGACCGTCACTTTTTAGACGCTGTTTGTACGCATATTTCTGATATCGATTTTGGAAAAATTAATCATTTTTCTGGAAACTATACGTTTTGGTACGAATCGTCGCAATTAGCAGCTCGTCAGCGTGCACAACAAAACAAAAAAGCCGAAGAGAAAAAAGCTGAATTAGAAGAATTTATCCGTCGTTTTAGTGCTAACGTTGCCAAATCAAAACAAGCAACTTCACGTAAAAAAATGTTGGAAAAACTTAAAGTTGATGATATTAAACCTTCAAGCCGACGTTATCCAGCGATTATTTTTGAACAAGATCGTGAAGCAGGCGATCAAATTTTAAATATTCAAGGGTTAAGTGCTTCAATTGATGGTGAAGTATTATTTAAAAATGTAGATTTAAATGTTGCTAAAGGCGATAAAATTGTAGTTTTCTCTAAAGATTCACGAGCTACGTCTGCATTTTATGAAGTGTTAAGCGGTAATAAACAACCCGATAGCGGAAAATTTGAATGGGGAATTACGACTACACAATCGTATTTACCAGTAGAAAATCATAAATATTTTGATGGTGTCGATTTAAACTTAGTAGATTGGTTACGCCAATGGGCAAAAACAGAAGAAGAACGTGAAGAGGTAAACATTAGAGGATTTTTAGGTAAAATGATATTCTCTGGAGAAGAAGCCTTAAAAAAATGTAATGTGCTTTCGGGTGGCGAAAAAATGCGTTGTATGACTTCGCGTATGATGATGATGCGCGCCAATGTATTAATGCTTGATGAACCAACCAATCACTTAGACTTAGAATCGATTACGGCTTTTAATAATTCATTAAAGAATTTTAAAGGAACCATTTTATTAACTACGCACGATCATGAGTTTGCGCAAACTGTTGGAAATCGCATATTAGAAATTACACCAAAAGGCGTTATCGATCGTTATATGACTTTTGATGAATATTTAGATGATCCAAAAATTAAAGAACAGCGCCAAGCAATGTATGAGTAAAAAAAATATAATTTTGTAAGATATTTCAAAATAAATTAGTTAAATTAGTCTTCATATTCTAAATCTATGAAGACTTTAATTTTAATTCGTCATTCAAAATCTAGTTGGGAATCGCCATTAAACGATATTGACAGACCACTTTCGGTACGTGGTATTGCCGATGCTCACTTAATTTTTTCTAAAATAAATGCCATTTTGCCTAAAACTTTTATAGTTTGGTCTAGCGTAGCAAGACGAACAAAAGAGTCGGCTTTGTTGTTTTCTCAAAACCTCGATTTTTTATTAGAAAACATACAATTTAAAAATGAACTTTATACGTTCGATGAAACACAACTTGAACATAGTGTTAAAAATTGTGAAAATAAATACGACAATTTAATTCTTTTTGGTCATAACAATGCTATTACAAATTTTGTTAATAAATTTGGAGACTTTTTTTTAGAAAATGTTCCTACAACAGGCGTTGTAAAATTACAATTCGATACAAATAATTGGGAACATTTAAAAAAAGGAACAATTGTTGAAACTATTTTTCCAAGTCATTTTAAACATGAATCAAATTGAAAGGAATAAAAACCAATATATAGATAGAGAAAAAAGCTGGTTATCATTTAACGCTAGAGTACTACAAGAAGCTGCAGACGAAGCCGTTCCATTATTAGACAGATTACGATTCTTAGGAATTTTTTCCAATAATTTAGACGAATTTTTTAGAGTTCGTTATGCAGCTATTCGCAGAATGTTAACCGAAAAAGTAGATGCTACACAATTATTAGGCGGAATTTCAGCCGAAAATCTCTTAAAAGAAATTACAGAAATTGTAATTGCGCAACAATCTGAAAGTTTACGAATATTAAGCGAAATCGAACAAAAATTAGAACAAGAGAATATTTATATTGTAAACGAAACCGAACTTTCTAAAGAACAAGAAGTTTTTTTACACGATTTTTTTATTCAAAAGGTTAGCCCCGCTGTGGTAACCATTATGCTAAACGATTTAGAAAAATTTCCTTTATTAAAAGATACATCAGGTTATTTGGCTATTAAATTAGTAATGAAACCTAACGGTATATCCGAAAAAAATAAAAAGAAAGGAAGCGAAGTAAAATATGCTATTGTAGAAATTCCTAATACGATTAATCGCTTTGTAGTATTACCTTCTGCAAATGAAAAAAAATATATTATTCTTTTAGATGATGTTATTCGATTTAATATTCATCAACTATTCAATATTTTCAATTACGAACGTATTTCGGCACACATGATTAAAATAACGCGCGATGCCGAACTCGATTTCGATAGCGATTTAAGTAAAAGTTTAATCGATAAAATTTCAGATAGTGTTAAAGAACGTAGAGTAGGCGAGCCCGTTCGTTTTGTTTACGATCAAAGTATAGAAAAAGATACACTACATTTTTTACTTAATAAATTAAAAATAAACTCGTCAGACAGTATAATTCCAGGCGGACGCTACCATAATAGACGCGATTATATGGATTTTCCAAATCTAGGAAATTACAATTTGTTGTATAAAGAAAACGTTCCGTTACCTGTTCCAGGGTTAAGTTTAGAAGGTAGTATTCTCGATAAAATAAAAGAAAAAGATTATTTGTTAAGTGCTCCTTACCAGTCGTTTTCGTACGTTATAAAATTTTTACGTGAAGCAGCGTTAGACCCTAAAGTTTTTTCTATAAAAATTACACTATACCGCTTGGCAAAAAACTCACAAATTGTAAGTTCGCTTATTAATGCGGCTAAAAATGGAAAAAAAGTAGTGGTTCAAATTGAATTGCAAGCTCGCTTCGACGAAGAAAGTAATATTTCGTATGCCCAGCAAATGCAAACCGAAGGAATTGAGCTCATTTTTGGTGTAAAAGGTTTAAAAGTGCATAGCAAAATATGCGTTATAGAACGAATGGAAAACGATAAAATTAAACGCTACGGCTTTATTTCTACCGGTAATTTCAATGAAAATACAGCAAAAATTTATACCGATAATACTTTATTTACTTCAAACAACAAAATATTAAAAGATGTAAGTAAAGTTTTCGAATTTTTCGAAGTAAACTACAAAGTGCATCGTTACAAGCATTTGTTTGTTTCGCCACATTACACACGAAGTAAATTTGTAAAATTAATTGATAAAGAAATTGCAAATGCAAAAAGTGGTAAAAATGCCTTTATAAAATTGAAAATGAATAGTTTGTCTGATTTTAAAATGATAGATAAACTATACGAAGCAAGTAACGCTGGTGTAAAAATTCAACTAATAATTAGAGGGATTTGCTGTTTAATACCAGGTGTAAAAGGAATGAGTGAAAACATTGAAGCAATTAGTGTTGTAGATAGGTATTTAGAACATTCTCGAATTTATATTTTTTGCAACAACAATAATCCTGAAGTGTTTATTTCTTCTGCCGATTTTATGACACGAAATTTAGATGCTAGGGTAGAAGTTACGTGTCCTATTTACGACAATAGCGTAAAACAAGAATTATTAGATACTTTCGAAATCGGTTGGAAAGCCAATGTAAAAGCACGCTTTCATTCAAACGATTTAAAAAATGTATATCGAAAATCAGATGGAGAAGTATTTAGAGCACAAAAAGAATTATACAAATACTATCTTAATAAATTAAATATAAACGCCGAAAAACAATAATATGATTACAATAAAAAAATATGCAGCAATTGATATTGGTTCAAATGCCATGCGATTGCTAATAACTAATATTGTTGAGCAAAAAGGAAAACCTACACAATTTAACAAAAGTTCATTAGTGCGAGTTCCTATTCGTTTGGGGCAAGATGCCTTTACTATTGGCGAAATTTCAGAAGAAAATATTGCCCGAATGGTAGATGCAATGAAAGCGTTTAATTTATTAATGAAAGTTCATAAAGTAGAACAATACAGGGCGTGTGCTACTTCGGCAATGCGCGAAGCTTATAATGGCAACGAAATTGTAGCGCTAATTAAAAAGAAAGCCGATATAAAAATTGATATTATTGATGGTAAAAAAGAAGCTGCTATAATAGCTTCGTCTGATTTGAAACAATTTATAAACTCTGATAAAACCTATTTATATGTAGATGTAGGTGGCGGTAGTACCGAGTTTTCGCTGTTTTATGAAGGTAAAATTGTTACTTCAAAATCGTTTAAAAACGGAACAGTTCGTTTGCTTAATAATATGGTTTCCGATATCGTTTGGACCGAAATTGAAAAATGGATTAAACAAACCGTAGCACCGTATGACGATATTACTTTAATAGGATCGGGCGGAAATATTAACAAATTGTTTAAAATGTCCGAAAAAAACCAAAGCAAACCACTTTCATATGTATATGTTAATTCGCAATTTCAAAAATTAAGCGCTATGACTTATGATGAAAGAGTTGCCGAGCTTGGTTTAAACCCCGATAGAGCCGATGTTATTATTCCTGCAACGCGTATTTACTTAAACGCAATGAAATGGAGTGGTGCTCGCCAAATATATGTGCCAAAAATTGGTCTTTCTGATGGTATTGTAAAAGCGATGTACTTTAAAAAAATATAATATTTACCCGTAGTGCATTTAGAAAATTTTATTTGTTTATTTCGTAAGTTCGAGTATTTCTTAGATAAATTTTATGCAAATTTATCTAAGAAATGTATCGAGAACTTACAATTTAATGCTTCTCGATAAAATTTTTCTTCGCTTTACTACGAAAAATTACTCGAAGTGACGTCGTTTAATAACTTTTATCAATATTTAATAGGTTTTAACAGCAATCATCGAAATTTCTACGTTTACATTTTTTGGTAAACAAGCCACTTCTACAGTTTCTCTAGCAGGTGCTTCATTTTCATTAAAATACTGTGCATAAACGCCATTAATTTTAGAAAAATTATTCATATCACTAATAAATATTGTAGCTTTAATAACGTGTTCAAAATTCATTTCTGCTGCATTAAGAACTGCTTTCATGTTTTCCATAACTTGCTGAGTTTCGGCTTCAATATCGTGTAGAACCAATTCTCCGTTTGCTGGGTTTATAGCAATTTGTCCAGAAGTGTACAAAGTATTTTCTACTAAAACCGCTTGACTATAAGGGCCAATGGGTGCTGGTGCTTTATCGGTAAAAATTATTTTTTTCATTTGGTATTTTTTATCTAAAAACTTTGTCTGGTAATTGGCGTTCTTCCCACTTAATATCGCTTAACATAGAAGAGCTTATTCCAATAAAAAAGCCCCAATATTTGTTTGTGCCAACAGGCACCCAGTTAAAGCTCATTCGCCAACTTTCTAAATCGCGTTCAAAACGAAGTTGCGTAAAGGTTATGCCTTTATTTTTAAAATCGTAACCCGAAGAAAAACCTACTTTCCAGCGCGGCGCTAGTTCTATATTTCCAGAACCCATTAACGATTGTGAACTTATTTCGCTTTGTCTGTTAGAATTGTTATACGTAACCGAATAAGCAAAACGAAAATCCCAAGGCAGTTTGGTCATATACCACTCCGAATTGTTTTTAGTATTGTCTTCGTCTTTATCTTTGTTAAACATACTTTTGCGGTTATCGCTTAAATCGGTTCCAGTTCCAAATAAATCATCGGTTCTACCACCATTCATAGCTGTTTGATCGCTTTTAGATGATTTATCGTTACTAAAATCAGAGCTCGTAAAGGAGTAGTTAATAGTTAAATTGGCACTCGTCATTCTAAATAAACTACCGCCATTATCAATATTAAAAACATCTATTCTTCTTCCTGCATTATCAATTGCATAAGGATCTAATCGGGCGGCAAAGTTTACATTCATTTTATCTTTTAGCAGCTTTGTTCCGCCATTTAGCGTAACACCGCCCCATTTAAGCGAATCGGCAACTATATTGTAACTTGTACTTAGGTTTAACAGTAAAAGCTCTTTCTTTTTAGGCTCGTCGGTATTATTTTCGTCGTCTGTAAACTTACCTTCAAAAGTGTTTTTTACCGAAAATCCTACGTTTTGCGCTAAATTTTTGTTTGGAACACCAAAAACAGTATTTTCGAATCGAGAAAAATCGGCTAATGTATTTCCTGTTGCATCAATTGCATAAGTGTCGTAATACTGGTCAAAACTTGGGTTATAATTGTAGCTAACACTTGGCGAAATTACGTGTCGTAGTGCTTGAAATTTTTTATCTTCTCCAAAATTAAATGTTCCGTATAGTGTAGTTCCTAAACTGGTATTAAAATTATAAGTTCTGTAAGCATCAAAACCATTTACATCTTCCGTTATTACTCGGTTTTCTATATTACTGTAGTATTTATCTGTGGTTTTAAGCGCCCAAACTTCGTTATAATTTGCACCAAGGTTTACATTAAAATATTTTGCTATTTTAAAATTAGTACTTAAAGGTATAGTATGCTGTATTCCTGTTTTAGCATCGCGAAACATTTGAGGTTTAAAAAATAACGAATCGTAGGTTGCAATTCTATTTTCGCCTCTTAAATTATACTGAAGATTGATGTTTTTTAGTATTCCTTTTTTGGTTTCGCCTTCTTTTGCAAACGGAAATATTCTATCTACACTAGCTTGCAGCGTAGGTAAGGTCATGTTAATTTGTTCGGTATTCGTGTTTTGATTGTGTGTAGCTGTTACCGAAAAATTTACTTGCGGAACAGTTGGAAAGGTTTTAGAATAATTAATAGACGAACTCATATTATTATTTAAACTCGAACTTACGTTGTTTAAATTAACCGAGTTTCGGTAATATTGACTACTACCTAAGTTTACCGATGCCGAGAAACGTGAGTTTGCCGCTGCTTTTGCATCTTGGCTATGGCTCCATTGTATATTGTATTGTTTCGATTTAACATAATCGGGTAAACCGCGTTCGCCTTGTATGTTGTTTTCAAATCTAAAGTTAACACGACCATTAAATTTATACCGTTTCGAGTAGCTACTTTCTACTCGTAAACCATAACTTCCATTTGTGTAATAATCGCCTAAAACGGCTAAATCGTAATAATCGCTTAAAGCAAAATAGTAACCTCCATTTTGGAGAAAATAACCTTGTCTGTTCGATTCCCCAGGTGTAGGAATAATAAAGCCCGACGTGCTTTTTTCGGTCATAGGAAAATAGGCAAACGGAAGACCAATTGGAGTAGGAACATCAGCAATAACCATATTGGTTAAACCAGCAACAACTTTCTTTTTCGGTACAAATTTTACTTTTCGAACTAAAAAATAATACTCGGGGTCGTCTAAATTTTTTGAAGTGGTAATGCGTGCATTGCGTAAAAAAATAACAGAATCGTTTTCCCTTTTTGAAACTTCTGCTTTAATGTACATTTCGCCTTGTTGCGTTCTAGAATTCCAAATCATTGCTTTTTTAGTTTTGAAATTGAAACGAATGGAATCGGGCTCAATAACATTGTTACCTTGTTTAAAAACAGGATATTGGTTGTAATTTCCTAAACTATCTTTTAAACGACCAGCATATACTTCGTCTTTTTCGTAATCGAGTACAATTATTCCCGATTTTAATTCAATATCAGTATAATACAGTTCGGCTTCATTGTAAAGTGTAAGTTGCTTTTTCTTTTGATCAAAACGTTCGTAATCCTTAGCTTTTCGTTTTACAATTCCTTCTAAAACGGGTTTCTTCTTAATAGAATCGTTTTTTTGTTTTACAACAGTATCATTTTGTGTAGCATCTTCACGATTTACAATAGTGTAAGTATTTAGCTTTAAACTATCTACAGTTCTAATTTCTTGAGCATAGAACGCAGTGCTTGCAACTGTTAGCAAAATTGCTAATAAAACGATATGAAATAACTTGTTATACAATACTAATAATACTATTTTTGTAAAAAATGGCTCACTTTTTGAAGTGTCAAACTTACATATATTTTTTTGCAAAAATAATTATTTAATAAAATTATAACGCTATAACTTATAACTTACTCTATTATGAAGTTAAAAAAACAACTACAAAAATTGTTGCTTTTAAGTGTAATACTTTTAAGCACAGTTGTTTATTCTCAAAATTCTAAATTTAAAGTGGTGCTCGATGCGGGTCATGGTGGAACCGATCCAGGAAACTCATATCACGGCTATGTAGAAAAAGAAATTGCGCTAAAAACAACTTTGTTGGTCGGAAAAGAATTAGAAAAATATAGCGATATTGAAGTTTTATATACTCGAAAAACCGATGTTTTTTGGACTCTTAGGCAACGTTCTGAATATGCTAATGATAAAGACGCTGATTTATTCGTTTCTATTCATTGTAATTCTGTAAAAAACTTTGGTCCGTTTGGAACCGAAACTTATGTAATGGGTATGTCTAGAAGCAATATGAATTTAGAAGTAGCCAAAAGTGAAAACTCGGTAATATTTTTAGAAGACGATTATAAGGAAAAATATAACGGTTTCGATCCAAATAAGCCAGAATCCTTAATTGGTTTAAAAATTTTACAAGAAGAATATTTGTCGCAAAGTATTAATTTGGCATCAAAAATTGAACAAAAATTTGCTAAAGAACTAAAGCGAAACAGTAGAGGTGTAAAACAAGCACCATTGTGGGTTTTAGATGCTTCTTACATGCCAAGTGTTTTAATAGAATTAGGTTTTTTATCAAATAAAAATGAGGGTTCATATTTAAATTCATCTCTAGGAAAAACTGAAATGTCGCAAGCAATTGCTGCCGCTATTTTAGAATACAAAAAAGAGTTTTTTCAAGAAAGTACCACAAACACGGAAACCGTACAACCTGAAAAAACAATAAGTAAAAAAACAGAAACAACTAAAGAAACTACTTTAAATAAAGAGAATAGCAATGCCGAAAATATTGTATTTAAAGTTCAAATTTCGGCAAGTACAAAAAAAATTGAGCCAAAATCGTATAATTTTAAAGGTTTATCTACAATATCAAGAGAGAAAGATGGAAAATTGTATAAATATTTTTACGCAGAAGAATCGTCTTATGAAACTTCTAAAAAACGTTTAAACGAAGCCAAATCAAAAGGTTACAAGTCGGCTTTTATTGTAGCGTATAAAGATGGTGTAAAAATTAACGTAGCCGATGCCTTAAAATAAAATAAAGTTTTATTTTTGTTAAAAATAGAATTTGTAATAAGAACTACGTATTATTTCTTTTACAACTATTTAAAATCAAATGAAATGAAACTATCTCGAGAAATAAAAACGGCAATTTTAGTAATACTTTCACTAGTCTTATTTGTTTGGGGCTACAACTTTTTAAAAGGAAAAAACCTATTCGATACTAGTAAAAAGTTATATGCTGTTTACGATTCGGTTGAAGGTTTAGAATCGTCTTCTCCTGTAAAGCTTAAAGGTGTTACTGTTGGTCGTGTAAATTCGTACGAGTTTTTAGAAAATAGAAAAGTAGTTGTCGAAATTTCAATTACGTCAAATTATCCTATTTCAAAATCGAGTGTAGCAGAATTGGTAGGAAGTTCGCCACTTGGTGGAAAAGAAATTGTAATTATTCCTAATGATGAAGATCCGCAATTAGCTGAATCGGGCGATTATTTAAAGGCAAGTTCAAAATTAGGTTTAACCGATGCTTTAGCCGAGCAAATTGTACCCGTTAAAGACAAAGTAGAAAAACTATTAGACAATGCAAATGTGTTGTTTGCCAATGTAAATGAGGTTTTAGATGAAAAAACTAAAATTAATTTACAAAACAGTATAGCCGAACTTAACAAAACAATGGCAGAATTTAGTAAAACATCTAAAAATTTAAACCTACTTTTAGCCGATAACAAAACAAAAATTGACAATTCGTTAACCAATTTAGATAAAACTACTTCAAATTTTGCTAAACTGTCCGATTCTTTATCGCAGACCAATATACAAGAAACAGTAGCAAGTTTACAAAAAACATTAGCAAATGTAGATAAACTAATGGCCGATATTCAGCAAGGAAAAGGTACAATGGGTAAATTAATGAAAGACGAAGAAATGTACACTAATTTTACCAATGCTTCTAAAGAACTAGAATTGTTATTGCAAGATGTGCGCTTGCACCCAACACGTTATGTAAACGTTTCGGTTTTTGGAAAGAAAAATAAACCTTACGTTGCACCCGAAGTAAACGAAAAAAACGAACAAATTAACAACTAATCAAATATGAGTATTTTACCTAATATATTATTTGCAGTTATTCTTAGTATCGGAATTGGTTATTTTGCCCGAAACGTCAAAAAACTAATACGAAACATAAAACTAGGTCAAAATATAGATCGTTCTGATAATTCAAAAGAACGATGGAAAAACATGGCAATGATTGCACTTGGCCAATCGAAAATGATAAAACGCCCAATTGCTGGTTTTTTACATATTGTAGTGTATTTAGGTTTTATTATAATTAATATCGAAGTATTAGAAATTATTATTGACGGACTTTTTGGAACACATCGTATTTTTCGATTCTTAGGCGGATTTTATGATTTTCTAATTGGTTCGTTCGAAATTTTAGCTTTTCTTGTATTAATAGCTGTGCTTGTTTTCTGGGCTCGTAGAAATATAATAAAAATTCAGCGCTTTTGGAAACCGGAAATGAAAGGTTTTCCTAAAAATGATGCAAATTATATATTATACTTCGAAATGGTGCTAATGAGTTTGTTTCTTATAATGAACGCCGCCGATTTTCATTTACAGCACGTTAGTGGTGGTTTTGGTCATTACCATCAAGCAGGTAGTTTTCCTATTTCGCAGCACATTGCTACTCTTTTCGACGGAATGAGTAATAATTTAGTAATGCTAATTGAAAGAGCCGCTTGGTGGTTGCACATTACAGGAATTCTTATTTTCTTAAATTATTTATACTTCTCAAAACATTTACATATTCTTTTGGCGTTTCCTAATACTTATTTTGCGAATTTAAATCCGTTAGGAGCTTTTCCAAATAACGAAACAGTTACAAAAGAAGTAAAATTAATGATGGATCCTAATGCCGATCCGTTTGCTGCACCTGAAAATCCTGAAGCTATTCCTGCTAAATTCGGAGCTTCAGATGTGCAAGATTTAAATTGGGTACAATTATTAAATGCTTATACCTGTACCGAATGTGGTCGTTGTACATCGTCTTGTCCTGCTAATCAAACAGGTAAAAAACTATCGCCGCGCAAAATTATGATGGATACACGCGATAGGCTAGAAGAAGTGGGTAAAAATATAGACGCTAATGGTGGTAAGTTTGTTGACGACGGGAAAACGTTATTAAACAATTACATTACTCCCGAAGAATTATGGGCATGTACCACGTGTAATGCTTGTGTAGAAGAATGCCCTGTAAGCATAAGTCCACTTTCTATTATTATGGAAATGCGCCAATTTTTAGTAATGGAACAAAGTGCAGCACCTACAGAATTAAACAGTATGATGACTAATATTGAAAATAATGCAGCCCCATGGCAATACAACCAAATGGATAGATTGAATTGGGCAAATGAACAATAAAATGAAAGATAATAAATTAGTAGATATTTCAGTTAATGGCGAAAAAGTAAGTCCTATTTTACCAGATGGCGTAAAAAATTATTTAATAGATATAGACGGTACCATTTGCGATGATATTCCTAATGAAGAACCAGAACGTATGGCAACGGCAGAAGTTTATCCAGATGCTTTAGCTACACTTAATAAATGGTACGATGAAGGACATATTATCTGTTTTTTTACCTCGCGCACCGAAGAACATCGCGAAGTTACCGAAGCTTGGTTAAACAAACATGGTTTTAAATACCATAGTATGCTTATGGGTAAACCACGTGGTGGAAATTATCATTGGATTGATAATCATTTGGTAAAAGCGACTCGTTATAGAGGAAAATTTACCGATTTAATAGAAAAAGAAGTAACCATTCAAGTTTTTGACGACGAGCATCATAACAACGAATAACTATACTAATTACTAAACCTAACACCATGTCTGAAAATTTAGTAGTACCAACAATGGCCGAAATGATGGCAGAAGGTAAGCAACCCGAAGTATTGTTTTGGGTAGGCTGCGCTGGAAGTTTTGATGATAGAGCCAAAAAAATAACAAAAGCTTTTGTAAAAATCTTAAATAGAGCCAATGTTTCATTTGCTGTTTTAGGAACCGAAGAAGGTTGCACTGGCGATCCGGCAAAACGAACTGGAAACGAGTTCTTATTTCAAATGCAAGCCATGACAAATATTGAAGTTTTAAATGCTTATGAAGTAAAAAAAATTGTTACAGCTTGTCCACATTGCTTTAATACATTAAAAAACGAATATCCTAGTTTAGGTGGAAATTACGAAGTAGTTCACCATACCCAATTTTTGAAATCGCTTTTAGACGAAGGAAAAATAACCGTTGAAGGTGGACAGTTTAAAGGTAAAAAAATTACATTTCACGATCCGTGTTATTTAGGTCGAGCTAACAATGTGTATGAAACTCCTCGCAATTTAATTGAAAAATTAGAAGTAGAATTGGTAGAAATGAAACGTTCGCGTGCAAACGGATTGTGTTGTGGAGCTGGTGGAGCACAAATGTTTAAAGAACCCGAAAAAGGAAATAAAGACATAAATGTAGAACGAACGGAAGATGCACTAGAAACAAAAGCCGAAATTATTGCTACAGGTTGTCCGTTTTGTAATACCATGATGACAGACGGCACAAAAGCAAAACAAAAAGAAAATGATATTCAAGTTCTCGATATTGCCGAAATGATTGCAAACGCTAAAGATTTATAATATGTATGTTCCTTTTGAATCGTTACCGCCTCATGCTCGCATCTGGATATATCAGTCCAATCGAAAGCTTTCGGAAACAGAAGTTCTTGAAATAACTGAACAAACAGAAGCATTTTTACATGAGTGGTCGGCTCATGGTCAACCTTTAGAGGCTTCTTTTGTTATAAAGTACAATCGTTTTTTAATTATAGCGGTAAACCAAGATGTTCAAGCCGCAACAGGCTGTTCTATTGATGCTTCGGTAAAATTTATTCAAAATTTAGAGCAAAAATATGCTATTGATTTGCTGGATAAAATGAATGTTACTTATAAGCAAGGCGAATTTATTGCGCATAAATCACTTATCGATTTTAAAAAAATGGCAAAGGAAAAGGCTGTAAACGCAAATACTATAGTTTTTAATAATTTAGTAAATACTATAGAAGAGTGGCAAGACTTTTGGGAAGTTCCCGCTAGCGAAAGTTGGCACAATAGGTTTTTTTAATACAATAAATATAGTTCATTATTCACTATATATTACCTCAAAACAAAAGAGATGAACAAATGTTCATCTCTTTTTTATTTACAGTTAACTTTCGTATTATTCTTTAATAATTTTAATAGTTTTAGAAGTGTTGTTTACCGTTACTTTTACAAAATAAGTACCAGCTTGTAACATAGACATATCTAATTCTTTCTCCATTGAATTTGGATTATTATTTATTACTATTTGTCCTAACATATTATATGCAGTAACATTTTGTATAGCAGCACTTGCTTTTAAAGTTAAAATGCTATTTACTGGGTTAGGGTAAAAATTAAATAACGATTCATTTTCTAATGCTATATTTTCTGTAGAAAGAACATCTAAATCATAAATGCTTATTCCAAAATAACCAGGGTCAGAACCGCCCCATCTATCAATTTGTACATAGTAAGTAGTTCCTTCGGTTAATCCTGTTACTTCTACAGTAGATAAATAATTAGCAGTAATATCTTGGCTACAACCTAGTTCTGTACCTAAAGAAGAGGCGTCAGCACAATTAGATGGAGCTTCATATACAGCCAATTCCGTATCTTCATGAGTTCCGCCCGCTACATCAGTTGAAATTTGTACCGAACCAGAAGCTGGTGCTACAAATGAAAACCATACAGAACCATCAATACCACCATTAAAACAAGAGCCTACTACTTCGTTAGTTTCGCTAGTTGCATAAATGTCATAATAGGCATTTCCAGCCGAAGTGGTATTCATTGTTAAAGCAGTTGCGTTGCATACATTATCATTAGGTGGAACTGCTGGACCAGCATCTGTAGTAAAGCCCCAAATAGCACAGCCTGACGCTTCACTTGTTTCGTTTACAGGAATAACCATCCAATACAGTGTAGTACTAGCTTGACCTACGGTTACTTCAATAGAAGTTTCTGTAACATTTGTAAACAACGTCATATCGCTTCCATCGCTTAATGTACCTACATAAATATCATAAGATGTAGGCGTAGGTCCTGTAGAAGGAGCCGTCCACGATAATGTAAATATATCAAATGCGGGAACGGTTGTAGAACCATCAGCAGGGGTTATGGGAGTTTCGGCACAATCGGGAACTGGTGCAGGCGTACACGTTGTACACTGAATATAAGTTTCTCTACATGTTTCATCGCCAGTACAAGTGTTATCGGCATAAATGTGAAAACGTCCACTTGCAACCGTTATTGCAGGTACGGCTAAAGGCGATTGTCCATAAGCAATAATATTATTGCTATCGTCTGTAAAGGTAATATAATCTGTAGCAATTTCACTTGAAAACTCATAATCTTGGCCAATCACTAAATCTGTAATGTTGTTCCAATCTCCACCCCAGTTACAACCATCTTGTACTTGAAGTGAACCGTCGTTAACAGAGGAAACATCAACATACTCATATGTACCAATACATTGTGCATTTATACCGAATGTATAAAATAGCATAGTTAAAAAAAGAAAAGTAATTTTTTTCATAAAAATGTTTTATAGTTAATATAGCAAATTTAATTAAAAAAATAATACATTCATTTTTTTTAAACTACTTTATTAAGAATGACTTTATAGTAATGTTAATTTTTTGTATATAAATGGTTGTTTTAATACAAAACTAAAAAGTATTTTTATTTAGAATATTTTATGATTACTATATATATGAATAATAAAAACGGAATGCTTATTACAAAATACAATCCAAAAATTTTCAATAAAAAAATTCCACCTAAAAAAAATAGTAAAAACGCAATTTTATATTGAATTCTCTTTTTCAATTAATATTTTCCACTCAACAATTCCCCACCAATAGCTGATTTAGCTTCAATGTTTAATTTTTTCATCATTTCATAAGTCGTACAAACCGCAGCTGAAGTTACGGGAATACCACATTCTTTTTGAATTAAGTCAATAGCTTCTAAAGAAGGCATTTGCACACAAGCCGAAGCGACTAATACATCAACATTGGTTAAATCCAGTTGTTTGTAGATTTCTAATAAATTCATTGGGTTTTGCGCTGCAACTTCTAAATTATCGGGAATTTCAAGCGCAATGCTTTCTTTTACTTTAATACCTTGATGTTCAATATAATCGACTACTTTATCTGTTAACGGACGCATATAAGGCGTTATAATCGAAATTTGTTTCGCCTCTAAAACGTTTAATCCGTTAATTAAAGCACCTGCAGAGGTAACAATTGGAGTAGGGAAATCATTCGCTACCGTTTCTTGGTGTAAATTGACTTCCGAAACACAATGATAACCACGCCCCATACTCATAATGGCAACCAAACAAGCATATCCCATAACATCAACATGAGCATCAGATAATTCTTGAGCACATTTTAAACTCATTTTATCCATTGCTTCCAGTTCTTCTTTGGTTACTTTTTTCATGCGCATTCTACTGCTATGAAACGTAAAGCGTTCTGGTAAAATGGTTTCACGCGAACGAAAAATAGCTGGGATTTCCGTTTCCATTGTAATATTTGAAGAAGGAACAATTTGTCCTATTCTAAATTTCATGTTTAAAAGTTTAAGGTTTAAAAGTTTAAAAGTTGCTCAAAAACTGAACACTCAAAACTATTTACTGAATACTATCTATATTTCTTTAACCGTATTTGTAATTGTTCCAATTCCTTCAACGGTTGCTTCAATTACATCGCCATCGTGTAGCCATTCTTGTGGATTTCTACCCGCGCCAACACCAGCAGGTGTTCCAGTAGCAATGATATCACCCGCTTCCAATGTAAACACAGTACTTAAGTCTTCAATTAAATCATTGATATTAAACAACATAAATTGCGTATTTGAATTTTGTTTTTCAACACCATTTACTTTTAATGATAAATTTAAATTATGTGGATTTTCAATTTCGTCTTTAGTAACCAAAATTGGACCCATAGGTGCAAAAGTATCTTGCCCTTTGGAAACAATCCATTGCCCTTCACGACGACAATCTCGTGCTGAGATATCATTGATAACAGTATAGCCAAAAACATAATCCAATGCTTCAGATTTTGGAACGTATTTTCCTTTTTTAGAGACAATTACGGCTAGCTCTACTTCCCAGTCTAACTGATTGGTTAAGTTTCTGTTTAATAAAACATTTGTGTTGGTAGCTGTAACGGTTGTAGGTGGTTTTGAAAAGATAATTGGTTTTTGCGGTAACTTTCCAGTCGTGTCAAGTGTTCTGGCACTTTCGGCAACGTGCTCGGTGTAATTTAGACCAATTCCAATAATGTTTTTACGAGGTTTCGGAATTGGGGCTAAAAAAACAACTTCATCTAAATCGTATGCAATTTCATCAAATTGATCATCCGAAGTCTCGTTAATCATTTCAGTGATTTCTGCAATAACTTCAAATCCCATATCAATTAAATCCAATATATTATCGGGTAGTGGGAAATTGGAAAAATTTCCGAAATCTTCCATATCTATTACACGATTATGATGAATAAAGCCTAACCTTGCTTCGTTATTATCTTTTGTTGTATAAGTAAGTAGTTTCATTATAATTTTGTTTCAAGTTTCAAGTTATAAAGTTAACCTAAATTGTTTTGTTATTGAATTTGTTGATGTCCGTTGTTTTCAGTGTATTCTCTTCCTTGGTATAATCCTAAACCTTCGATTACAGGTAAATCGTTAAAATTGAATAAACAAGCATCTTCTGTATCAGAAAGATTGTGATGTTCGTGCCAAGTCCAGCTTGGAACACAGAAAATATCTCTTTCTTTCCAATCGAAACGTTTTCCGTTAATGATAGTGTAACCTTTACCTTTTGCACATTGGTAAACGAATGAACCCGTATGCTTATGTGCTTTTCCTTTAAATCCAGCAGGTAGCAATTGCATCGCTGCACCCATGGTTTGCATAACATGTCCGCCTGTTAATGGATTTGAGTATTGCATAAAAATACCATCAAACGGATTTATTTCAGCTACTTTTTGAGTTTCTAATAAAGCTGGATATACCTTTTTCCAAGAAAATTTGAAAAGAGGCGAATACGGTTTGTTCCAAATTGTATCGGCTGGAATTAAACCCGCACAACCGTAAATAATTGGCGAATAATTCAACGGAGCTGTTAGTTCTTGTTTGCCTTCTAAAACAGCATAATCATTAGCCTCTAAAGCATTTACTAATGGAATATCTAAACCATCTTGCCAAATGCACGTTTTTCCATCGGCAGCAACACCATGTTCGTGCCAAGTCGAGTTGGGAGTGATAACAAAATCATTGACTTCTAATT
>NZ_JAWKMX010000014.1:0-59431 GCF_041392005.1 Flavobacterium sp. | reverse complement strand
AAGTAATAGACCAACGAACAGAAGTGGCTATAATTTCAGCAGTTAATCATCCAGATATTGGTGCATTAAAACGTAGTATAGAGGTTAATCAACAGCGTAAAGTTACGGTGCTTAATATTGACAAAATCAATAATTTATCAAAATTTAATGAATTAATTCTGTACCAACCAAATACTTCTTTTAAATCGGTTTTTGAGCAAAATAAAAACTTAAAGTTAAACACTTTTATCATTACAGGATTAGCCACCGATTTCAATTTTTTAAATCAATATGTAACCGATTTTTCATTTAAAATGAATAATCAAAAAGAATATTATTTGGCAAGTTTTAATAACAATTTCAATTTGTATTCGCAAGATAATATCGGTTTCGAAAACTTACCACCACTCGAAAATGCTTTTGGTATTGTTTCTGCAAAAACTAATAATGCTACTTTGCTACAAGCAAATATTCGTAATGTTTCGGCAGGATTTCCGTTGTTATCTTTTACAGAACAAAATGGTAGTAGAAACGCATATTTATTTGGAGAAGGAATTTGGAAATGGCGAATGCAAACGTATTTAGACAAAAAATCGTTTGATGATTTTGATGCGTTTACCGATAAAATTATTCAATATTTAGCAACACAATCTAACAAAAAATCGCTTATTGTTAATGTAGAACGTTTTTATAATTCGGGCGAACCTATAGCAATTACAGCACAATATTTTAATAAAAATTACGAATTTGACAATAATGCCGAACTAAGTATAAAGCTTACAAATATTGATAAAAAAACAACTAAAACCTATAATTTTTATAATGGAAATTTAGAGTATAAAGTAAATTTCGATGGGTTAGAAGCTGGAAACTACACCTATACGGTAACCGAAAAATCAACAAACACTTCGGTTTCTGGAAACTTTGAAGTTTTGGTTTTCGACATTGAAGAACAGTTTACAAATCCAGATACGTATCGTTTAGAACTTTTGGCGAAAAATACAAATGGAAAAACCTATTATCCTAATACTACTAACCAGCTTATTGCATTTCTTTTACAAGCTGAAAATTACAAACCTGTAGCTAAAGAAATTACACAAAAATCGCCATTAATCGATTGGAAATGGTTACTAGCAATTATTGTTTCGCTTTTGGCTGCAGAATGGTTTACTAGAAAATACAACGGTTTATATTAAGTAAATCTTAAGCGTTCCTTAAGCAATACTTAAGCCTAAAAATTAAAACATAATTATAGTTTTCAAGAATTTTGTGGAAAACTTTTAGTTATGAAATTTTCCAATAGATTTTTACTATTTTTTACCTATAGTCTCGGTTTTCTATTACTTTCGTTTTTATTGCGAATAGTTTTATTAATTTGGCAATTTAGCGATATTGATAGCGGTGTTTTTACTTTTGTACGAATATTAATTACGGGCTTATTTTTCGATATTGGTGTAGTATCCTTTTTGGCAGTGTTTTTTAGCGGTTATATTTTAATTATTCCACAAAAAGCAATAGGAACACTAGTTGATAAAACAATTATCTATTTTGGGTTTTTTCTCATAACATTAGTACTCATTTTTACTTTTTTTGCCGAAATCACTTTTTGGGACGAATTTCATTGTCGGTTTAATTTCGTGGCTGTAGATTATTTAATATATACCTACGAAGTGGTTCAAAATATAAATCAATCGTATCCTTTAATTATACTTATACCAAGTATAATAGGTTTTGTTTTACTTATTTTTTGGTGGTTTACAAAACAAAAAATATTTTTTAAAACATTTAAAGCTAAAATATCGTTTAAGCAAAAATTAATTGCTTTTTCGGTTTCATTATTACTTTGTTGTTTTTATATCTTTTTTATAAAAAATAGTCAAGCAGAGTGGTCAAATAATCGTTATAGTAACGAAATTTCAAAAGCAGGAATTTATTCATTTTTTTCAGAGTTTAGAAATAACCGACTTGATTATGCTACATTTTACCCTACCATTTCAAACCAAAATGCTTTTAAAAAAGTAAAATCTAATTTTGAAAGTCAACATTTTATTTCAAATGAAGCAACTACTATAAAGCGAATAATTAACGATTCTAATGCTGAAATAAAACCAAATGTAGTATTTATATTGATGGAAAGTATGAGTGCTAGTTTTATGCAATCGTTTGGAAACACAGAAAACATAACGCCTTTTTTAGATAGTATTGCGCACAAAGGAATGCTTTTTAGAAAATTATTTGCAACAGGTAACCGAACTGTTAGAGGAATGGAAGCCGTTACACTTTCATTTCCGCCCACACCAGGACAAAGTATCGTAAAACGACCTAATAATGCTAATTTGTTTACTATTTCTAATGTTTTTAAACAAAAAGGTTATACCTGTAACTTTTTTTACGGTGGCGATGGTTATTTTGATAATATGAATGCTTTTTATGGTGGAAACGGTTTTGCCATTTTTGATAGAGGTAGAGGAAGTATTTTAAATGATGCTATTCATACAACACGAACTAATATTGAAAACAATGAAGTAACTTTTGAAAATGCTTGGGGAATTTGCGACGAAGATATTTACAATAAAATGATTAAAGAAGCTGATAATGAGTTTGCAAAAAAACAGCCTTTTTTAAATTTTATTATGACAACCTCAAATCATAGACCTTATACATATCCAGAGCCATCAATCGATATTCCGTCAGGAACAAATAGAAAAGGGGCTGTAAAATATAGCGATTATGCTTTAGCCCAATTATTTAAAAAAATAAAAACTAAACCTTGGTTTTCAAACACTATATTCGTATTTATTGCAGATCATTGTGCTAGTAGTGCAGGAAAAGATGAAATTGATGTGCAAAATTATCATATACCAGCAATAATATATTCTGAAAAATATATAGAGCCACAAACTGTCGAAAAACTTTGTAGTCAAATAGATATATTTCCTACTTTGTTTTCTACAATGAATTGGTCTTATACATCAAACTTTTTTGGGTCAAATGTACTTTCTGCTAAATATAAACCTCGTGCACTTATTGCTACATATTTAAAATTAGGATTATTGAAACCCAATAATACGGTTTGTATACTGTCTAATAACAAATCAGTAAAACAATACAAATGGAACGAAACAAATAATGAGCTTACACCTATAGAACTTAATAAATCGTTTAAAGAAGAAACAATTTCGTGGTACCAAACTGGCGATTTTTTATTTAATCAAAATAAATTAAATTAAAATTATATTAAGAAACCGTTTTTTATATACTTTATTATTTTTAAAAACGTTATTTTTATATAAATTTTTAAAAAATGAAAAAGATTTTAACTTTAATGCTGTTTAGTTTTGTATCAATAAGTTTTTCACAAAACTGGAATTACAATTTTGACCAAGCAAAAGAGCTAGCAACTAAAGAAAATAAAAATATTATTATGATATTTTCAGGTTCCGATTGGTGTGCACCTTGTATTCGATTAGATAAAAACATTTGGCAATCGGAAGAATTTAAAAAAGTAGCCGATGAAAAATGGGTTTTAGTAAAACTGAATTTTCCCAGAAAAAAAGCCAATCAACTTTCCGAAGAACAAACAGGACACAACCGTGCATTAGCCGAAAAATACAATAAAGAAGGTAGTTTTCCATTAGTAATTGTACTACAGCCTGATGGTAAAGTATTAGGAAAATTAGGCTTTAAAAATGTTAGTCCTTCCGAATATATTGAAATGATTGAAACAGTTATAAAATAAAATTACAAATTAAATAGCGTGCGAATAATAATAATATTTTTTTATAATTGGTTTTAGTTTAGTTTCCCAAGCACAGGTTTTGCATAAGAAAAAAGCTGTGCTTTTAGAAAATCCGTTTGAAATTACTGTTGTAGCTAACGATACGATTCAAGGTGAAAGACTTTGTAATTTAGCCATAATAAGTAAAGCGAGTAGAAAATTTAATTTCCGATTGGATTTCTACTACCGAAATTTCCAATAGTAAATCAAAATGCAGGAATTCAAGCTGTACAAGTTTCACTACCGAAAGTTTTAATTTAGTCGAGCGTGCTTTGACAAATTTCAAAACTTACCAATGGTGCTTTTGATGTAAGCTATGCTTCAATGGATAAAATTTGGAAATTCGATGGTAGTATGCAACAAATGCCGGTGACACCAGAAGCTATAAAAGCATCGGTTGCTCGTGTAGGCTATGAAAAAGTTATTTTAGATAAAACTAACAATACTATTTATTTGCAAGAGATAAAGGAATGAAACTCGGTCTTGGAGGAATAGGCCAAGAGGTTACATTGCAGACAATATTAAAAATTTACTTCAACAGCAAGGCTGTAGTTCGGGTGTTGTAAATGTTTCGGGCGATATTACCACTTGGGGCTATCAAATAGATGGAAAACCATGGACAGTTGCTATTGTAAACCCTATGAATAAAGAAAAAATATTTTGCTACGTTTCCTCTTATTGATAGTGCTGTAGAAACATCAGGAAGTTACGAAAAATATGTTACTTTTAATGGAAAGCGATATTCACATATTATCGATCCGCGAACGGGTTATCCAGCATCGGGTTTGGTAAGTGTTTCAGTATTTGCAAAAAAAACAGAACTAGCCGATGCTCTAGCCACTTCTATTTTTGTAATGGGTAAAGAAGTAGGTATCGATTTTATTAATCAATTGCCTAGTAGAATGTATTGTAGTAACCGATAAAGGCGAAGTATTTACATCAAAAAATATAGATATTAAAAACGAATAATAATGAAAAAATTAGTAATAATCTTTTTGAGTTGTGTAGCATTACAATCGTGTAATACTGTAAAAGAATACGACAAACAATACATTAACGACCCCGAAATGAAACTTTCAGCAAAAACAGTAGAACGCTTTGAAACTAATTTTCAAGTATATAGAGAAGCGGCATCTGGTGCAAATGGAGGAAAAACAGGAGGAGGTTGTGGTTGTAATTAAACCCTAAAAAAACAAATTAATGAAAAGTAAATTAAGCTATATTTTTATTTTAGTAACTTTTGCTTCTTTTGCTCAAGAAACAGATACTACCGAAGTTGCTTATAAAAAACGAGTACTAGAAAGTACAGAAGTCGATTTTTTAATGAGTTATTATAAACAAGATGGTGTGCATTCTGCTGTTTCGGGAGGAAGTGGAATGGAAGAACTTACCGACATTACCCCAACCATTGTAGTAGCCATGCCTTTAAATGACGATGATGTGTTGACTGTTGATGTTGGAATTTCGGCATATTCTTCGGCTTCGTCAGGAAATATTAATCCGTTCGATAGTAACACACCAAGCCCTTGGCAAGCAAGCTCTGGTGCTTCGGCTTCCGATGTGTTAACCACTTTAGTAGCAGGTTACAGCCATAGTTCAGATGATAGAAACACAATTTGGAAAGCGCACATTTCGGGTTCGGTAGAATACGATTATTCTTCAGTTGGATTTGGTGGTGGTTTAACCAAATTGTTTAACGATAAAAATTCGGAATTTAATGTTTCAGCAAATGTTTATTTAGACACTTGGCGACCAATTTATCCGAAAGAGCTACAAGATTTTGCCGATAATGGTTTATCGGGAGGAATCTTCAATTATTTTACAATAAATTCAACTTCCATATTACCATATAATCCTGATGCTTTTGCATTTCACAATAAAAAGAACCGTAATTCCTATTCGTTATCATTAAGTTTTAGTCAAGTTTTAACTACAAAAATTCAATTTTCATTATTTGCCGATGTTTTACAGCAACAAGGTTTATTATCAACGCCTTATCAGCGAATTTATTTTGCTGATAAACCCGATTATTTCGTTAACGAATTTCAGTTAGCAGATGATATTGAACGACTACCCGACAATCGATTTAAGTTACCTATTGGTACACGATGGAATTTTTATATAAACGAACGCTTAACGATACGAACCTATTATCGGTATTATTGGGACAATTGGGGAATTGACTCGCATACGGCAAGTTTAGAAATTCCTGTAAAATTATCTGATCGATTTACGGTTTATCCAATGTATCGTTATTATACACAAAATCAATCGAAATATTTTGCACCCTACGAAGCGCATTTGTCAACTGAAAAATATTATACTTCCGATTACGATTTGTCGAGCTTTAATTCTAATCAATATGGATTAGGTGTAACTTATACCGATATTTTTATGAGTAGCCATATTTGGAAATTTGGTATTAAAAGTATCGATTTGCGTTATAATCATTACAGTCGTTCCGATGGTTTAGATGCAAATATTGTTTCATTTGCCATAAAATTTGTACAACAATAAAATGAAAATATTATTAGTTGAAGACGAAATAGGGATTCAAAACTTTTTAAAGCAAGGTTTAGAAGAAGAGGGCTATAGTATTACAACAGCTTCAACAGGAAAAGAAGGTTTACAATTTTTTGAAAACGAAGCATTCGATTTAATTTTATTAGATTGGATGCTTCCAGAATTTACAGGAATTGAAGTTTGCATAAAAATTAGAGAAATTAACAAGCAAATTCCAATTTTATTTTTAACCGCAAAAGATACCGTTCAAGAAACGATAGAAGGTTTAAAAGCAGGCGCAAACGATTATATTAAAAAGCCTTTTAGTTTTGAAGAATTATTAGAACGTATTAAAATTCATTTTAGAAACAACAAAGAAGAAGCTATTTTAACGCTAGGAAAAATTCAATTAAACAACGATACATTTCAAACTTTTGTAGCTAATGAAGAAGTAAATTTAACACAACGCGAGTTCGAATTGCTTCGGTATTTAATACAAAATAAAGGAAAAGTTTGTTCGCGAACTAGTATTATAGAAGACGTTTGGGATATTCATTTTGAATACGATACTGGTGTAATAGATGTGTTTATGAATGCTATTCGAAAAAAATTAAACTTATCAAAAAACGAAGAATTAATTAAAACAATACGAGGAGTAGGATATATTGCTAATGGTTAACAATTTTTCATTTTCTTTTAGAAATAGAATTGCGTTTTATTATATTTTGAGCACAGCCATTCTCATTGGTTTAGTGTTTTTTGTTATTTACGAATTGGCAGAAATAAATGTAAATGCACATATTAATGAAGAAATTAAAATAGAACAGCAAAAACATTTACAAGATGTTTCTTTCGATGATAATGAAACCTACTTAATTCGTGTAAACCAATGGAAAGCTAGAGAACATAACGAAGCCGATGTTAATCCTGTTTTTATTCAGTTTTACGACACCAATAAAGAACTCATTGATAAATCACCAAATTTAAAAGACAACAATTTACAATTACAACCCGAAGCTACAAACAATACTTTTTACGATACTACATTAAGCGGAAAACCAATTCGACAAATACAAACTACAATAAAAAACAACACTACTACTATTGGTTATATGGTTGTGGCAATGTCGTTAAGCGATGCCGATTTATTAAATGTTTTAAAGAAAATTTTATTAATTTCATTTCCGCTAATTGTAATTATCTTGTTTTTACTGGCTCGTTTTTTTGCGGGTAGAAGTATAGCACCCATTAATACTATAATAAACACTACAAACTCTATTACAAAAGATAATTTACAAGCTCGTATTCCTTTGCCTCAAAATAAAGACGAATTGTATTTGCTTTCCGAAAAAATAAATTCGCTGTTAGATCGAATAGAAAGTGCCATTGAACGCGAAAAACAATTTACTTCCGATGCTTCTCACGAACTACGAACACCTTTGGCCGTAATTAAAGGAACACTTGAAGTTTTAGTGAGGAAACCAAGAACAACAGAAGAATACAACGAAAAAATTAACTTTTGCGTAAAAGAAGTAGATCGATTAAATTATTTGGTTGACCAATTGTTATTATTAGCTCGATTTGAAAATAACAAGCAATCAATAAAAAACGAAGAAGTATTTTTAGAAGCACAAATTTTAGATGTTATTTCTACTTTTTCAACCCAATTAAAAGAAAGAGAAATAAAATTGTCAACAAATTTACTTTCAAATGCAACCATACAATCCGATAGTTATTTAATTTCTATAATTTTAACCAATCTTATTTCGAATGCTATAAAATATTCGAACCCAAAAGGAACAATTACCATTTCATTATTTACAGAAAATAATCAGTTACAATTGCATATTTCAGATGACGGAATTGGAATTTCAGAAGCTAATTTAGCTAAAATATTTGATCCATTTTATCGCATTCAAAATACTAAAACAGCAACAATAAAAGGCACAGGCATTGGTTTATCTATTGTAAAACGCCTTTGTTCTTTATTACATATAAAAATTACTATTTCGAGTACTATTGCTGTTGGCACAACAATAAAACTTATTTTTAACGATACAAAATCTAAGTAAATATTAAGAATTTATCGTTATTTTTATAGTAAATTTGTAAAATGAGAAAAGCAATTGTCTATATACTAATAATTACTTTTTTGTGTGCTAACACAGCAGTAGGACAGTTGTTTAAAATCCCCAATTTGTTAGAACACTATAAAGAACACAAAAAAGACACAACAACTAATAGCATCTCATTCACAACATTTCTAAAACTTCATTACTCAAAAACATCAAAAGAACATCATGGAGAGCATCACGATTTGCCATTTAAAACTTTTGATAATAATGGAACTGTTTTATTTGCCATTTCATTGTTTAAACTTCAGATTGAGATGGTAAAAACAATGATTTCGTGTAAAAATAAATTCTTTTATAACATTTCTATTAAATCAAGTTTGATTAAATCCATTTGGTTACCACCAAAAATAGCTACCATTTAATTTTATAGTATTTTTTATCGCTGTATTTGTTTAACTATGAAACAAATACCTATTATTTACATTAATTAAAATTAAAATGTTAGCAAAAATTATAACCTTTAGTTTAAAAAATAAACTAATAATTTTACTTTTTACATTTACACTTTTTGGGTTTGGATTGTACTCATTATCTAAACTATCAATAGGTGCAGTGCCTGATATTACAAATAATCAAATTCAAATTATAACCACTTCTCAAAACTTATCTACACAAGATATTGAGCAATACATAACAGCTACAATTGAGTTAGAAATGGCAAATTTACCAAGCTTAAAAGAAATTCGTTCGGTTTCAAAATTTGGTTTATCAGTAGTAACTGTTGTTTTCGATGAAGATATGGGAACATATTTGCCGCGCCAATTAGTAGCCGAAAAAATTAAAACAGCCAGTGAAAAAATTCCTGAAAGTTTTGGCTCTCCAGAAATGGGGCCTATTACTACAGGTTTAGGCGAAATTTACCAATATACTTTAGAAGTAAAACCAGAATATGAAAGTAAATATTCAACTACCGATTTGCGAACCATTCAAGATTGGATTGTTAAACGGCATCTTTCGGGAGTAGCGGGTGTTGTCGAAATTAACACTTGGGGTGGCTATTTAAAACAATATGAAATTGCCATTAATTCGGCCAAGTTAAATGCTATGAATATTTCAATAAATGAAGTTTTCGAAGCTATTGACAATAATAATAGCATAGCAGGCGGAAGTTATATAGAAAAAGAAAGCCAAAGTTTTTTTATTCGAGGCGAGGGAAATATAACTTCGTTGGCCGATATTGAGCAAATCGCAGTTAAAACAGCAAATGGCATTCCTGTTTTTATAAAAGATGTAGCCAAAGTAAAATTTGGACACGCCAACCGATTTGGAGCTATTACCGCAAACGGAAAAGGCGAAAAAGTTTTGGGTCAGGTTATGATGCTAAAAGGAGCTAACTCTAAACAAGTAATAGAAGATGTTACCAATAGAGTAGCCGAAGTGCAAAAAATATTACCTAAAGGCGTTTATATAAAACCTGCGTTAGAACGAAGCGAATTGGTTGCTAAAACCACTTTCACAATTGCCGAAAATTTAATTTTAGGTTGCTTAATTGTTATATTTATAGTTGTTTTATTATTAGGAAATTGGCGTTCAGGTTTGGTTGTAGCATCAGTTATTCCATTGTGTTTGCTTTTTGCCATTACGTTTATGAATATTTTTGGAATTGATGCTAATTTAATGAGTTTAGGAGCAATCGATTTCGGAATTATTATAGATGGAGCTGTAATTATTGTTGAGTTTATCGCTTTTCAAATTACTGCTAAAACGGAAAATTTACAGCACTTAAATAAAAAAGACCAGCAAACTGAAATTGATGCGATTACCCAAAAGAGTACTTCAAAAATGATGAATTCTGCTGTTTTTGGGCAGCTAATTATTCTTATTGTATTTATCCCTATTTTAACATTATCTGGAGTTGAAGGAAAAATGTTTAAACCAATGGCACTTACGTTTAGTTTTGCACTTATAGGTGCTATGTTGTTGTGTTTTACTTATGTTCCAGTGATTTCGTCTTTGGTTTTAAAACCACAAAAAATAAATCCTAAATCAATTTCAAACCGATTAATAACGGTGTTAAACAATTGGTACAAGCCTGTAATTACTTGGGCGTTACAAAACACTAAAAAAGTAATGGTAAGTGCTATTGCCGTTTTTGTTTTATCGGTTTTTATTTTCAGTAGAATGGGAGGTGAGTTTATACCTACTTTAGACGAGGGCGATTTTGTAATTCAACCCGTTTTAAAAACAGGAACATCATTGGGTAAAACCATAGAAATTACCACAAAAATTGAAGATATAATTTTAGATAATTTTTCAGAAGTGGAACAAGTGGTTTCTAGAATAGGTGCTGCCGAAGTACCTACTGACCCAATGAGTATGGAGGAAAGCGATATTATTGTAAAGTTGAAACCAAAATCGGAATGGGAAAACGCAGCTTCAAAAGATGATTTAGCCGATAAAATTAAACAAGCCATAACTACTGAAATCCCTAATATGGAACTCGAATTTACACAACCCATAGAAATGCGATTTAACGAATTAATTTCGGGAACGCGTTCTGATGTGGCAGTTAAAATTTTTGGCGATAATTTAGAAATTTTGGCAAAAAAAGCCCACGAAATAGAAGAAGCTATAAAAAATGTTGAGGGTGCTGCCGATATTATTGTAGAAAAAACAGAAGGTTTACCTCAAATGCTTGTAAAATTCAACCGAAGTAAATTAGCTCGTTACGGATTAAATACAAAAGATGTAAACAATTACGTTTCATTAGCTTTTGCAGGAAAAGTTAGCGGACAAGTTTTTGAAGGCGAAAAACGATTCGATATGGTCGTTAGATTAGACAATACAAACAGAAAAAGTATTGATGATTTAAAAAATTTATTTATTTCATTACCTAACCAGCAACAAATTCCATTGCAAGAAGTAGCAGAAGTAACTTATACAACTGGTCCAGCAAAAATATCGAGAGATAATACTAAAAGACGAATTGTAATTGGTATAAATGTAAGAAATCGCGATATGCAAAGTGTGGTTAACGACATACGAAAAATTATAGCCACAAAAATAGATTTACCACCAGGTTACGAAATTACGTATGGTGGTCAGTTTGAAAACTTACAAAGTGCAAAAGCTCGTTTACTAATTGCGGTTCCTATTGCATTATTGTTAATTTTTATTTTACTCTATTTTGCTTTTCATTCGGTAAAAGAAGCTTTAATGATTTACTCGGCAATTCCTTTGGCAACCGTAGGCGGAATATTCTTTTTAGCACTTAGAGATTTACCGTTTAGTATTTCGGCAGGAGTAGGGTTTATTGCTCTTTTTGGTATTGCAGTACTCAACGGAATTGTACTTATAGAACACTTTAACGAAATGAAACAAAATACATTTAATAATATTGACGAAATGATTATAAAAACCGCAACCGATCGTTTACGTCCTGTATTATTAACGGCTGCAGCGGCTGCTTTGGGTTTTTTACCAATGGCAATTTCGGCTTCTGCTGGTGCCGAAGTGCAGCGACCTTTGGCAACTGTTGTTATTGGCGGATTAATAACCGCTACAATTTTAACAATGGTAGTTTTGCCAGTGCTATTTAAAATAGTAGAAACAAAAAGTATAAAAATAAGAGTGAAAAAGAAAACAGCTATTGTAGGGTTTTTGTTGTTTTCTGTTTATTCAAATGCACAAGAAATTCCAAACGAATTGTTTCAATTGCAGCAAGTTGCATTAGAAAATAATAATGTTTTAAAAGCGAAACAATTAGGCATTTCAAAAGCAGAAGAAACTACAAAGTTGGCTTTTACATTAGATAAAACGTCTGTTTATTATGCTTACGATCAAAATAATTTAGCTATTAATAACGAGCCACTAAAAGTTTTTGGTGTACAACAAAATTTCGATTTTCCGACATTATATAAAGCTCGAAAAAATTATTATAAGGCTAATGTTGCTGTAGAAAATGCAAATTTTGAAATTGAAAAAAACAATTTATTTTATCAAGTTGCTTTAGCCTATAACGGAGTTGTATATTGGAAAAATAAGAAAAAGTTATACCAAAAATTAGATAGTTTGTACCAAAGTTTTTCTAAAGGAAGTAACCGCCGATTTGAATTAGGCGAAACCAATTATTTGGAAAAAATTACAGCCGAAGCCAAATATCGCAAAATTGAAACCGAGTTATTTCAAATTGAAAAGCAAATTTTAGCTCAAAATGAACAATTACAAGCCATTTTACAAACAGATTCTACAATTGCTATTTCAAATCAGAAATTAGATAAAATTAATACAACTGAAACTTTAAATGGTAATATCTACAACTCCTATTATCAAAGTATTATAGAATTAAATAAAACAGATATTTCGTTACAGAAACAAAATTGGCTACCTAGTATCAGTGGCGAATATTTTCAAGGAAAAAACACAGGTTTATCGTCATCGTTATACGGATTTCAAGTTGGGTTAACTATTCCGATAGTTTTTTCAGGAACGGCAAAAAAAGTAAAAATTGCGCAATTAGAAGTACAAAAATCAGAGGCAGAGCAACAAAACGCACAACAAAAAATAACACATTTTATACAACAAAAAAATCAAGAATTAGAAAGTTATACAAAAGCTATTCAATACTATGAAACATCGGGTAAAAATTTATCTAAAGAGATTTTAAAAGTTGCCGAAATGAGTTATAAACATGGTGAAATCGATTTTTTTCAGTATGTGCAAAGTTTAGAAAATGCTATTTCAATTGAAGTCGATTATCTTGATAATTTGATTCAGTACAACCAATTATTACTACAAAAAAACTATCTTATTTTTAATTAATATAAAAGAACAGATGAAAAATATAATTTATATACTCTCATTTTTTACCATTTTATCGTGTAAAACTAATAGTGAAGAAGAAATAATAGAACCTGAAATTTCAGATGAAATTCAGATTACGCAAAAGCAATTTTCTAGCAACAATATGACTACTGTAAAACTGCAAGAAGTTGATTTTGCCGATTATATTAAAGCGACAGGAAAAATTGATGTTGCAACACAATATCGGGCTAAAATAGCCTCAATTTTAGGTGGTTATGTAATACAATCTTCCGTCATTATTGGCGATAAAGTAAAAAAAGGACAAGTTTTGGCCACTTTAGAAAATACCGAAATAGTTGATATTCAAAAGGAATTTATTGAAATAGCAGAACGTATCAATTTTTTAAAATCGGAATACAATCGGCAAAAAACTTTGTTTGATGAAAAAATTACATCGCAAAAAAACTATTTAAAAGCAGAAAGCGAGTATAAAGAAGCATTGGGAACGTATAATTCGCTTCGTGAAAAACTCATTATAATTGGATTAAATCCAAACGCAGTAGCAAAAGGAACTATTAGTAAAACACTTTTTGTTACCTCACCTATAAATGGAATTGTAACGCAAAATAATGCAAGTTTAGGAGCTTTTATTTCGGGCGATAATACTATTGTAGAAGTCGTTGATCCGTCGCAATTAGTAGTAAATTTAGCTATTTTTGAACGCGATGTAATGCGATTAAAAGAAAATCAACCCATTTTGTTTAAGGTAACCGAAGTATCTAACGAAACGTTTTCATCGGAAGTTTTTCGCATAGCAAAAGTAATTAACGAAGAAAACAGAACAGTTACGGTTTATGGTAGTTTACAAGATTCGTTAAAGCAAAAACTAGTAGCGGGAATGTTTGTGGAAGCTAAAATAATCGCAAATAATCGCAAGGTTTTGGCTTTACCAAACGAAGCAATTTTTGAAGAAAATGACAAAAAAATGATACTTTTAGTCGATAAAAGTGATAAAAACAGTATAATTTTTAAAAAACAAGAAGTATTTACTGGAATTAAAAATGAACAGTTTACCGAAATTTTACCTGAATCTAAAGTTTCTGCTACAAGCGAAATATTAGAAAAAGGTGTTTATGATGTAGTGGAATAATGCAATTCAAAACAAAATCTAAAGTTAATTTTTTTATCTTTAGTTTCTAAAAATAATTTTATGCAAAAAATTCTATTTGTAGATCGAGATGGAACGATTATAAAAGAAACCGAAGACGAACGTATTGACTCGTTTGAAAAGTTAGCTTTTTACCCCAAAGCACTTCATTATTTGGCTAAAATTTCAAAAAAACTCAATTTTAAAATTGTAATGGTTACCAATCAAGATGGTTTAGGAACCGACTATCTACCTTATGAAAAATTTAATCCAGTTCAAGATTTTGTGGTAAAATCATTTGAAAATGAAGGTGTTATTTTTAAAGAAATTCTAATAGATACAACTTTCCCTAATGAAAATGCTTCAACCCGTAAACCTCAAACTGGTTTAATTACGCATTATATAGAAAATCCAAAATACGATTTGAAACATTCTTTTATGATAGGCGATAGGCTTACAGATGTAGAATTTGCCAAAAACTTCGGAGGGAAAGCGATTTATATAAACGATAAAACCCATTTGGGAACAACTGAAATTTCGGTTAAACAAGAAGAATTACAACCTTTTATCGCAATAGAAACCAATAATTGGAAAAAAATTTATAACTTTTTGAAGAAAAAATCTTAATCATGGATAACCAAACTTCAAACGATTATTTAGACAATCATTATATTAGTAAAAGTAATTGGCTTCGTGCCGCTGTTTTGGGTGCAAACGATGGAATATTATCTACATCGAGTATCGCAATAGGTGTTGCTGCAGCATCTAATTTACGAGAGCCTCTAATTTTAGCTACTTTAGCAGGTTTGGTTGCAGGAGCATTATCAATGGCTGCAGGCGAATACGTTTCGGTAAGTTCGCAAACCGATATTGAAAAAGCCGATATTGAACGTGAAAAAAAAGAATTAGAAGAAATGCCAGAGATTGAGTTACAGCGATTAGCAGAAATTTATGAAAAAAGAGGTTTAAAAAAAGAAACTGCTTTACAGGTAGCTAAAGAGTTAACCAAGCACGATGCCTTAGCAGCACACGTACGAGATGAATTAGGCATAAATGAAATTTCTCAAGCAAATCCATTGCAAGCAGCATTGGCATCGGGAGCTTCTTTTGTTTTTGGAGGAGTTTTACCATTTTTAGTTGCATTATTTGCACCACAAAATAATATGGTTTATACACTTTATATTTCGGCTATACTATTTTTAGGGATAATGGGTGCTTTTGCTGCAAAAGCAGGAGGTTCTAGCATTTTAAAAGCTGTACTACGCATAACTTTTTGGGGCACTATTGCGATGGGATTAACGGCTCTTGTAGGTCGCCTTTTTGGTGTTAATATAGCCTAAAACATAACAATTATGACAATTAATAAAAATATATTCGATTTTTTAAAAGAATTGCATCAAAACAACAACCGAGAGTGGTTTGCTGAAAACAAAAAGCAATATGAAGTTGCTTTACAAAATTCAAAGCTCTTTTTTACAGAAATAAATACCGAATTATCGAAAAATGATAGTATTGAAAAAATGAATATGTTTCGAATTTATCGCGATGTTCGCTTCTCAAAAGATAAATCGCCTTATAAAACCAATTTTGGCGTAAGTTTTTCGCGAACCAAACCCATGCTTCGTGGTGGCTATTATTTACACATAGAACCAAATAATAGTTTTGTTGGCGGTGGTTTTTGGGAACCAAATAAAGAAGATTTGCTTCGAATTCGTAAAGAATTTGAACTTGATGCTTCGGAAATACGAGATATTATTGCCGATAAAAATTTTAAAAAAATGTTTGGAGAATTAGCAGGAGAGGAGTTAAAAACCGCTCCGAAAGGCTTTGATAAAGAACATGCTGATATCGATTTAATTCGCAAGAAACAATTTCTAGTGATGAGAAAACTATCGGATAAAGAAGTTTTATCGTCAACTTTTCAAACGGGGGATTTCTTGCTACTTTTGCAGCCATGCGTCCATTTTTCGATTATATGAGTTCGGTTTTAACGACTAATCTTAATGGTGAAAGCTTGTACTAGTAATTACTTTCTAAAAGTTGCACCTGATTTTTCAACCTCTCTATTAATAAATTCATCATTCTTTTATTAAGTTGCGATGAATTTTGAATATATTCTTTATATTCGGAAATGGTAAATAAGCCAATGATTATTCCTTTTAAAGAATTTCTAAATTTTATATCGCGCTGTATGCTATTTTCAATATACTGCAATTTTTTTTCGGGCGATAACAAATAGAATGTCCCTTTTTGTTTAGTGGCATAATTTTTAAAAACCGCTATAAATAAATCGTTTTGAAATTTTAGAATTGGGCGTAGGGTTGTATTTTGAAATTTTTTCTTCAGAAGTAGAATTATCTAATACTTTTCCAATACTTGTTCCTCGTATTTCTAAAATAGCTTCATCTTTAGTTTTCATAATTTATAAATTATGGTAAGTGTGTATTAAAGATAAAAAAATAACCCTTGAAATTTTTCAAGGGTTATTAAAGTTATTAAGAACTTTTGTTAATTATTTTAATTTAAAAGTAACTCTTCTTACTAAAGCTCTACCTATAGAAGATTCGCCAAATTTGTCGTCTTCTCCTTTTCCATTAACAGACATTCTACTGCTATCTACACCTGCTTTAGTTAATAAATCTTTAACCGCATTTGAACGTTTGTTCGATAAATTTACATTGTAGCTATCGTTACCTATTACGTCTGCAGTACCAATTAACTCAACCGATTTAGAAGGATTAGCTTTTAAGTAATCTGTCATAAAATTAATTGCATCGTAAGATGAAGTAGTAGGAGTAGCTGAGTTGAATGGGAAATAAACATTTATATAACCATTGTTAATCATATCTTCAAAAGAAACACCTTCGTTAGCTGAAGAAACTACAGGTTCGTTTTTGTTTACTAAATTATTGATATAACTTTCATACGAATCTGGAATACCATTTTTGTTGCTATCTAAAGTTTTTCCTTTAGTATCTACTAAGTTTCCACTTGGAGTATTTGGTTCTTCGTCTAAATAATCAGCTACGCCGTCGTTATCAGAATCTTTAATTTTTTCTTCTAATTGTGCTAATCTATTTTCTAAATCAGAAGTTTCTTTAGATTTGTCTTCAAAATACCAATCTGCGTGGTTTTCTTTTTTACCTAAATAAATTGAAAGACCAATTGTTGCATTATATAAAGTACCATTAAAACCTCTATCTTCAATTACATTACCATATATACTATTGTTTCTTCCATCAAAAGTATAATGTTGACTAATATTATTAATCATAGTAAAATCAGCATTTAAAGCTACACGTTTTCCTAATTTAACTTGAGCTGTTAAACCTAGAGGAACATTAAGCATTTCGTCTTTACCTTTAAAGTTGTTAGTTTCCATAAATGAATAACCAAAACCAGCGTGTAATTGTAAGTTAAACCATTTTGCAAATTCTTCGAAGTTTAAAACTCTACCCGCATTTACAACACCTTGTAAACCTACTCTAGTGTAAGTCCCTCAAAATCCATTGGGCTGTGTTTGCCTTCGTAACTATCGTAGCCAAAATCTGCTTTTAAACCAACTTTAGTATTAAACATATAACGAACCCCTGCATCTATATGAAATAGACTAAAGTCTTTAACATAATTATTAACTGTAAAAGGTTGCGTTGGGCGGCTTAAACCTCCGTTTAAATCTACAGACCATCTGTTGTATTCTTTTGCTACACCATCTTGTGCATTTGCAGCTGAAAAAGTTAATGCAACAAGTGAAAGACTTAAAATGATTTTTTTCATTTTTTATTTATTTAGTTCTACTAATTTAATTAGCTGCAAAATTATGCAAAATTGTTTTTTAAAAAAACAAAAAGATATTTTTTATTTTAATTAAAAATAACACTCGCTTAATTTTTTATTTGGTGTGATAAATTAAATTCGAATATTTCTAAATCGAAATATTTAACCGAAGCAATGATATGGTCGAATATATCAGCCATTATGTGCTCGTAGTTTTCCCAAACTTTATCTTTTGAAAAGCAATAAATTTCAATTGGAATACCTTTTTCAGTTGGTTGCAAATGACGAACCATAAGCATCATTTCTTTATTTAAACCTGGATGCGATTGTAAATATTGCATAATATACTTTCTAAACAAGCCTAAATTTGTAAGATTTCTTCCATTTAGTAATAAAGTTTTATCAATATTGTTAGTTTCGTTGTAATTATCAATATCGGTTTGTCGGTGGTTTAAATAGGACGTTAGTTCTTGTATTTTGCTATAATAATTTAATTCTTCGGGTTGTATAAATTTAACCGACGACGATTTAATTAAAATATAACGCTTTATACGTCGGCCGTCTGAGTTTTGCATGCCACGCCAGTTTTTAAAACTATCCGATATAAGGCTGTATGTAGGTATTGTAGTTGTAGTGTTATCAAAATTTCTAACTTTTACAGTAGCTAAGTTAATTTCGATAACATCGCCATCGGCACCAAACTTGTCAATTGTTATCCAATCACCAATACGAACCATATCGTTAACCGATACTGTTATACTGGCAACAAAACCTAAAATAGTGTCGCGAAATACTAATATTATTATTGCCGAAATAGAACCAAATGCCGTTAAAAAGGTAATAGTTTTAATGTTAAATAATATTGACACAAAGGAAAATACTCCAAACATCCACAATACAATAGTTACCACCTGAATATAGCTATCTATGGGTTTATCTTTGTAACGAGGTTTGTGTTTTAAATAATCGCGTAGTGCTCTAAAAACACTTCTTATTATCCATAAAAACAATAAAATAATGTAGATTTTGAGTCCTTTTTCTAAAAATTTATCACTTGTAGAATACTTATCTAAAAGCACTGGAACCGTTAGGTATATAAAATAAAGTGGAAACAAGTGAGCAATGTATTTGGCAGTATTATTGTTTACCAAATAATCATCGAAAGAGGTTTTTGTTTTGTTTGCAACAGTAGTTATGGCTTGTGTTAAAATTTTTTTAGCAATAAAATCAATTATGTAAGCTATAATAATGATAACAATAATATTAGTAAACAAGCCTAAATTAGCAACGGTTTCTTTGTTAAAACCTAAATCGTGAAAAAATGTATCGGCCCAATTTAAAAATTCCATTTACTTTAATTTACTTAAATACTTTTTTTCAATATAAAATGTACCAAAAGGAACAGAGGCTATACCAATTATAAAATAGTCTTTAAATGAGTATTTATTTTCGAATTTAAAATAAGTAGCTAATACAATATAAAAAATAAATAGCATACCGTGTGTAATTCCTATAGGAAAAAGTAGTGTTTTATATAATTCAAAATGTAAAGGTTTAATTACAAGCATATTAAAAAACAGAACAAGTAATGAAACACCTTCTAAAAAAGGCTATAATTTTAAATAATTTTATCATGATAAGGCAGAATATATGGCAAAACCATAAATAACGAAACGAAGTATTCTAAGCGATGCAAATATAAAAAATTGTTTTTGTGGAAAACGAATCATACCTGCAGCTAAACAGGCTATTGCAAATGGAAGTGGGAGTAAAGCACCAACTGCTATTAAAAATCCACCCCATTTTTGCATATTACGTATATGTTTAGACATTCGCCCTTCTAAATAATTATTAATTTTAGGGAGCAATAATAATGTTCTACCTTTATAATACGAAATAATACCACCTGCTAACGATAAAATAGCCAATAACGTTAAGTAGAGTAGTGGGTGTTCGGTGCTTTTTGTCCAAGCAATAAAAATATCTGGAGGTAATAATCCTAATATACTTTCTGAAATAAAAAATAATGTAAACACAAAAGTATCACTAAAATTTTGTGTTACATACAAAAGCATATCATTAACACTAATAACTTTATAATTAATGTATAACAATATTGCTACAATAACAGCAAGCGGAAGCAATGCTTTTTTGGTATTATCCCAAATAAAAGTATAAAAACCAGTATATTTATAATACTGATGCAATAATTTTGCTCGCGATTTTTTTGGTTTAGACATAGATTTCTTTAAAAACACAAAACTATAAACTAGAAACAATAAAAATCGTTAAGAAATAGATAAAATTTAAGTTTAGTTTTATATTATGTAAAATAGAATTAAAACTCTAAAAAGGATTGATTGTAAGCTTTTAAATCGAGAATGTTATTTTTTTTCGATTGATCGGCAATAAGCGATAAAAAGTAAGCAAAGCTTTCCAAATTATTTTCAGAACCAATTGTAGTTTCTAATTCATTTTCTTCATCAAACGAATCGTCTTCTGGGATTGAAATTAAAAAAGCATTGTTGTTTTGTAAATGTTCATAAGCTAATCGTAATGCTTTTGTAACAACAGGATTTTTTTCTTCTAATGAATATTCGCGTATTTCTTTTAATTGATTAATAATTTCGTTAAAATCAATTTTTTTTGAAGTGTTTAAATTTTCTTGAATTTTACTAATTAATTGTAATGCTTTTTTATTTTCCATTATATAAACGATGCTTGATAATTTTTGCAAAAATAGAATTTTAGTCGGTTTTGTTCAAATAAAATGAAATTAAATTTGTAATTTCTTAATGTATATTATTTGAATTATAATATACATTATGTAAAATAAAGTTTTGCAAAACCAAAATTACTATCTGGTTTTATAGGATTATTAAAATTTTGAAATACTTGCTTTCAACCATTCTAAATAATCTTCTTTATTGGTATTGGCAATTGGTTTCTCGGACAAATCCTTACCTTCAGTATCTAAAATAACATATAAAGGTTGCGAATTACTTTTGTATCGTGTTATTTGAAAATCGGTCCATTTATTACCAATAGTCACGATTTCTTTTCCAGTAGTTTTCGAAATGTATTGTTCTTTTTTAGGTAATTCAATTTTTCGATCACATACTAATGAAATAATCACCAATTGCTCTTTTAAGATTGGTAAAATTGCATTATCCGACCAAACTTTATCTTCCATTTGACGACAATTGGCACAAGCATCGCCAGTAAAATCAAGCATAACGGGTTTATTTACTTTTTTTGCAAAAGCTAAGCCGGCTTCATAATCATCAAAAAGGATTAAACCATGTGGACCAATATGTGCATGTTCAGGAATAACTTGATTTGGAATTGAATTATTACCAAAACCACCTTGACTTTCAGCATAATGAATTGGTGGAGTTAAACCACTTAACAATTTTAACGGCGCGCCAAATAATCCTGGTATCATATAAAATGTAAAAGTTGATACTAAAATTGCCATTAGCAATCGACCCACTCCTATTTTATCAGCTTTTTGATAATCATGAGGTAGCATATATTTTCCAAATAAATACAGAGCCCAAGCACCAAAAACAGCAATCCAAATTGCAATAAAAACTTCGCGTTCTAGCCAATGTTTTTGTAACACTAAATCGGCATTTGATAAAAATTTAAAAGCAAAAGCTAATTCCAAAAATCCTAAAGAAACTTTAACCGTATTTAGCCAACCGCCCGATTTTGGCAACGAATTTAACCAACCTGGAAACATAGCAAATAACATAAAAGGCAAAGCAATTGCTAAAGAAAATCCAAACATTCCTACTATTGGTGCTATGCCGCCCTTACCCGCAGCTTCTACTAATAAAGTACCTACAATAGGACCTGTACAAGAAAATGAAACCACAGCCAATGCCAATGCCATAAAAATGATACCTAATACTCCGCCTTTACCCGCTTGATTATCTAATTTTGTAGCCCATGAACTCGGTAATACAATTTCGAAAGCACCCAAAAATGATAAGGCAAACACTACTAATAGCACAAAAAAAGCTACATTAAACCAAACACTAGTTGATAATTCATTTAAAGCTTCAGCACCAAATATGGCGGTAATAACTGAACCTAAAGCAACATAAATGGCAATAATTGATAAACCATAAATAACAGCATTTCGAACACCTTCTGCTTTTGTTTTACTTTGTTTTGTAAAAAAACTTACCGTCATTGGAATCATTGGGAAAATACAAGGCATTAAAAGCGCTGCAAAACCACCAATAAAAGCCAATACAAAAATCCCCCATAAACTACGTTTTTCTTCTTTATTTGAAGTGATTTCGTTGCTAGAAGATGAAGTCATTTTAGTTGAATCATCGATAGTTAACTCTGATGAATTTTCTGCTTTTGTAGTATCAACTGTAGATTCAAAAATAAGTTCTTTTCCATCAGTAGATATTTCTGGAGAAGTAATTGATTTTACTTCTGAAGATTCATCTTTTTTAGGAGTTTCAACCTCTTTTTGTGGTGCTACAGTTCCTTCTTTTTTAATTTCAGGTAATGTAAAAGTAAACGTTTTATCTTGCTGAATACATTGCTCTTTGCAAGCTTGATATTCAACATAAACTTTAACTTCTTTTAAACTAGTATTGGTAACTTTTATTACTTGTTTAAATGTAGCTTTATTTTCAAACAAATACTCGTCAATTTCAAAAATATCATTATACACTTTTTGATATTGGCTTTCTATAGTTTTACCAATTAATTTATAGTTTCCTGCTTGATTTTTATATTCAAAAACAGAAGGAAGCGAGCCACCATCGGGTGTATATTGCGAAAACATATGCCAATGTTCATCAATTGTAGCTTGCATCACCAATTCAAACTCATCGTTTGATTTTTGATTGATTGATGTTTTCCATTTTACTGGATCTAAAAGTTGTGAGTGCGCAACAAAATTTATGAATACGCAACTTAATAAGAATAACTTTTTCATGTATTTACTACTTCTATTTTAAGTATTTGTTGTGTGTTTTCATTTGCCAAAAATCGTTGATCTACGCGCTTACCTATTACCCAAACAATTTCATTATTAGCGGTTAATAACCATTGATTTTGTTTATCATAAAGAGAATATTTTTCGTCTTTAAAAAATTTACTCAGTTTCTTTTTTCCTATCATTCCATTTGGATAAAAATAATCGCCTTCTTCCCATTTTCGAAGATATAAAGGAAAATGTAATTTATCACTATCCACAAAGATACTATTTCGATTAGATTTTCCGATGGTATTAACATTTTTCAAAGTAATATTTAAGGGAAAATTAAGAGATGAAGTTGTTGTTGAAATGCTAAAGATTTGATTTTCGTTATGGACTTTATAGACTATTAATTCGTCTCTATTTTTTAAAATCGTATAATCGTTATTTTCAATAATTTTACCCGTTTGTGAAATTGTTACTAGCCTGTAAATATCATCCCAATTAGTAAATCCATAAGGCTTTAACCATTGAAACAAATACGTTTTCCAATTGGGCAAAATCAATAATTTATTGAGTGCAATTTGAATACTATTATTATGTTTTTCAACAATTTGTTCATAAAGTTGTTCCGAATGGTTATTAACAAATTGTTGATTTTCTAATAAAAAGTTTTGTGTTTTTTGAAAATTTTCTAAAAAAGTAGGATGCAACTCTTTTAATACAGGCACTATTTGATGACGAATTTTATTACGCAAATATTTATCGGATGCGTTACTGCTATCCTCCTTCCACTCTAGCCTATTTTCATTGGCATACGAAATAATTTCGGCTCTAGAAAAGGGTAATAACGGACGAATAATATTTTCATTTTGTTCTGGAATGCCCGTTAAACCATCTATTCCTGTTCCTCTACTCAAATTGATGATAAAAGTTTCTAAATTATCATCGGCATGGTGTGCTGTGAGTAAAAAACCATTTCCTTTTTTTTCAATTTCTTCTTGAAACCACGAATAACGTAATTCTCTAGCTGCTAATTGAATGGATAACTTGTTTGCAATAGCATATTTTTCAGTTTCAAAAAACTTAATTATGTACGGAATTTGCTTTTGCTTACAAAATGTTCTAATAAAATATGTTTCGCTATCACTTTCTTCTCCACGCAACTGAAAATTGCAATGTAAAATTGTAAATTTCAGTTGCGATTGAAGTAATAAATCAACCAAAACCATACTGTCAATACCGCCACTTACTGCAATAAAAATTTTGCTTTCGCATAAGAAAGGAAAATTGTTTTGCATATGATTTTGAAATTTTGCTAACAAAACTTACGATTGACAGTTAATCATCCATTCGATTCCAAATTTATCTCGAAACATACCAAAGTAAATTTTAGGTGCACTTTCGGTAAATGGCACTTCTATGTGTCCATCTTGAGACAATTTATTAAAAATTCGTTCGGCATCATCTTTATTATCAGATTGTAACGCAATTTTACTTCTTGTTTCCAATTCGCTATGTTTTCCTAATTTTTCTGGTGTATCGCTACCCAATAATAATCCGTATTCGCCAATTGGCAAGGCAATGTGCATTAATTTTTCGGTTTCGTGTGGCGCAATAAAATCACCTTCAAAATTAAGATCTTTATAACGCATTACGTTTGTAAACTCTCCTCCAAATACTGATTGGTAAAATGTAAAAGCTTCTTCGGCATTGCCGTTAAAATGAATGTATGGGTTAATTGATAACATATTTTTAGTTTTAAAAGTTAAATGTCAAAAGTCGAAAGTCGAAAGTTGAAAGTTGAAAGTTGAAAGTTGAATGTTTACACTAATTTCCTTTCACTTTTTTACTATCGCAATACCTCAAACATGGCTTTAGCTTTTAGTAAACATTCTTCATATTCTTTTTCAGGGATTGACTTTGCCGTAATGGCGCTTCCTACCGAAAACGAAAGATACTCATTTTTATTATTATACAAAATACTTCGAATAACTACATTAAAATCAAAATCATTATCTGGTGTAAAATAGCCAACTGCTCCACTATACAAACCTCTTTTCGTTTCTTCTAATTCTTCAATAATTTGCATGGCAGAAATTTTTGGTGCACCTGTCATACTTCCCATTGGAAAAGTAGTTTTTATTATTTCAATTGGAGAAATTTCATGACTTATAGTTGAAGTTATAGTTGATATCATTTGATGTACTTGTTTGAAAGTATATACTTTACATAATTCTTCAACTTCTACACTTCCTTTTGCAGCAGTACGAGATAAATCGTTACGAACCAAATCAACAATCATAATATTTTCGGAACGTTCTTTTTCATTTTGCTCTAATTCCTTCTTTATCAAATTGTCTTCTTCTTCAGAAAATCCTCTTCTTGCTGTGCCTTTTATGGGTTGCGAAATTACTTTTTCACCTTCTTTTCGCAAATATCTTTCTGGTGAAGCACTAAGCAAATAATAGTGTTTATTTTTTAAAAAAACCGCAAAAGGTGGTTCGGAAATAGCATTTAATTTTTGATAAACTTCTATTGGATTTATATTAGCATTTTCTGCAAAAAATTCCATACAAAAATTGGCCTCATAAATATTTCCTTTATGAATATGATCCAACATTTTTTGTACTTTATCTAAATACTTTTCTTTTGGAATTTGTTGGTTTATTTGAACTTTAGATTCAACATTCGTAAATGTTGAATCGTAATTATTAATCGAATCAAAATCATCATCAATTTCATCATCAATATAGTTGAGATACTGAATTTCTAATTGATTTCCTTTTATTAAAAATAATTTTTTGGGTTGAAAAAAAAATAAATCGGGAAACTGTAATCCATCAAAATTTGAAGAATTCAGTTGTTCTGTATCATTTTTTAAATCGTAAGACAAATAACCAAATAACCAGTCTTTTGTTTGCGATTGGTATTGCTGTAAATCATCAAACGCATTGAAATAATCGGTTTGAATTGCTGTAAACGCTTCAACGGCAACTAACATATCATAACTACCATAGTTTTGAATATGATTGTTAGTATCAAGCACAACTACTTCCCTACTTTGGCTGGCCCAATGAATGATGCTCTGTTTAAAGGTTTTTAGATTTTGTATTTGTTTTAAAACTTTTGTTCTCAAACTTAATAATATTGTTTAACAAAGAAACAAAAGTTTTAAAATGTCGGCAAGAAAATTATGGATAACTTATAGCCCCGATAGAAATGACACCTTGTAAAGTGGATAGCGAGATAATGGATGGCAAATATGCACTTTGCAACCGCTTCATAATATCTATAGTATTAAAAACAAAAAAGTTTATTGAAACGAATCAATAAACTTTTTTAAGAAATGTATGTTTTTTTTACAAATGCAACGGTCTATTATCAGTAGCCGCTAAAGCAGCTTCTTTTACTGCTTCGGCAAATGTTGGATGCGCATGACTCATACGTGAAATATCTTCGGCACTGGCACGGAACTCCATAGCGGTTACCGCCTCAGCAATTAAATCGGCACAACGTGCACCAATCATGTGAACACCTAAAACTTCATCCGTTTTAGCATCGGCTAAGATTTTTACAAATCCATCAATATCGCCACCAGCTCTAGCTCTACCTAAAGCTCGGAAAGGAAAATTACCAGCTTTGTAAGCCACGCCATCTGCTTTTAGCTGCTCTTCCGTTTTACCCACTGCCGCAACTTCTGGCCATGTATATACCACACCTGGAATTAAATTATAATCGATATGGGGTTTTTGTCCCGCTAAATATTCGGCAACCATAACGCCTTCTTCTTCGGCTTTGTGAGCTAACATAGCACCACGAACAACATCGCCAATGGCATAAATATTTGCAGCTGTAGTTTGTAAATGATCATTTACAACCACTTGCCCTCTTTCACTTACTTGAACACCTGCTTTTTCTGCTTGTAATCCTTCAGTAAATGGGCGACGTCCAACAGCAACTAAACAGTAATCGCCTTCAAGCACTAATTCTTTACCTTTTGCATCATCAGCTTTAACAGTAACTGCATTTCCGTTGCGCGTTACTTCTTTAACTTTGTGCGAAGTGTAGAATTTCATGCCTTGTTTTTTCAATACTTTCGTTAATTCTTTAGACAACGCACCGTCCATACCTGGAATAATTCGATCCATGTATTCTACTACTGAAACTTGCGCTCCTAATCGAAGATATACTTGCCCTAATTCGATACCGATAACGCCACCACCAATAATTACCAAATGCTTAGGCACTTCGGGTAATTTTAATGCTTCGGTTGACGTAATTACACGTTCTTTATCAATAGTAATAAAAGGTAATGACGAAGGTTTTGAACCTGTTGCAATAATGGTATGTTTTGATTCAATTACATTTGAAGTACCATCATTTTTAGTGATTTTAATTGAAGTTGCACTTTCAAATGAACCAACGCCTTCAAAAACTTCAATTTTATTTTTATCCATTAAAAACTTAACACCACTACATGTTTGATCGACCACAGTTTGTTTGCGCTCAATCATTTTTTGTAGATTGATTTTTACATCGCCAGCTACTTCAATACCGTGATCGGCAAAGTGTTGCAACTCTTCATAATGATGTGAAGATGCTAATAAAGCTTTAGAAGGAATACACCCTACATTTAAGCAAGTTCCGCCTAAAGTACTATACTTTTCAATGATAGCAGTTTTAAATCCTAATTGTGCACAACGAATAGCTGCTACATAGCCGCCTGGCCCCGAACCGATAACGGTTACATCAAATTGACTCATATTGTATTTTATTATAGTAGTTATTTTTAAATTGAGTACAAAAGTACTGTTTTTTTGTTTAATGTTTTGTTTTTTAGCAATTAGCTTTTAGTAATTAGCGAAATAGTCAATTACGAATTGAGAATTACGTTGAGTGGGATTCCTACGGAATGACAAGATGAGGGTAACGGTTTGTAGCAGTACGCTAACTTGTTACCCCGTAGGAATATGGATTTTGTTGTTACATTTGCGTATGGCTTCGTACTTCAAAAGGTTTTGGAATATCGGCATCGTTTTCACCCAAGTTTTGTCGCAAATCTATTTCGATACCACGAGCAATAGCCGAAATAGGCACATCGTTTGCTGAGCCTTCAAATGGGTTTTCGCCTACTCTACCAATACGATTCATGGTATAAAAAACCCACATCACCATTACCGAAAAAGGAACAGACAACCACACCATCCAATCGGGACAAATAAAGTCATTTTTTTGAGCTAATTTGGTAGCAATTTCACCAAATTGAGCTGTCATAGCTAAAGGTAAAATCAATAAAAAAGTCCAAGTAAAATAAGCCATCATTGAGGCAAACTGCCGTGGATAAGGAAAATTTTTAATTCGTTCCGATTTTCCTTGGTGGGTAGTTAATTCTTCTAATGTATTTTCTAATTCTAAGAATGAAAATTCCCACAACAAGCCTTCTTCTTTTAATTCACGTAAATGCTTTGATTGTAAGTATAACAAAGCAGTTTGCTTATTTGTTTTGGCTGAAATATATTGAAATTCTTCTTCAGATAAATAATTTTTAATAATGGTATAAAAATCTTCATTAAACTCAGGAACATAAATCATATTTGCCCATTCTTTATTGGTATGTTCATTCATTATATATTCCCACATACGAGGTTGGCGCATGGCATAACGAAGGGCAGTTAACCAGGCAATATGGCGGTGAATTAAGGTTTTTTTAATTTCAAATAATTCGGCATCAGAACGCTTTACTTTTGCGTGGTCATTGTTTATAAAATCTTGCACCATAATACCAAAAGTTCGTGAACTATTAACAATACCACCCCAAATTTGACGGGCTTCCCAAATACGTGAATAAGCAGCGTTGCTTTGAAAACCAATTATAAACGCAACAGCAGTACCAATCAAAGCAACGGGTGTAAACGGAAACTGAATGATATTGTCGGAATACACATAAAGTGCGGTTTCGGCAACTGAAATGAGTATGAAATACATTGTTTCAACTCTTGTCCATAATACCATTTCTTTGAGAGGAAAAATCTTTTTGATGTACATTTTTAAATTTTATTTAGAAAAATATTGTATTAATTATTGATTAATAAATTTTACTGTTATTTATAAAACATTATTCTTTTTTATTTTTAATCAAATTGGGTGCGAAATTACTAATTAAAATACCTGTTAAAACAACGGTATAAAAAGTACCGATTAAACCCATTAAAGCTGTGATTAACTTGGTATAATGTGCAGTTGGAGCAATATCACCAAAACCAATTGTAGTTAAACTTACGGTAACAAAATATACCAAATTAGTAAAATTAACTGAAGCATTTTGGGTTAATTCAATGTTTAAACATTCGGGATTTTTATAAAATAAAAACTGAAACAAAAATGCAAAAACTTCAATTAACAATAAAAAACCACAACCAGCAGCAGATAAAACATCGGTAGAAAAAACCACAGGATTTATTAAAAAAAAGAAAATTTGATAAAAAATAAAGGCAAAAAAAATTGTATAAACACAACTAACAATTAGTAAAAACAGAATTTTATCTTGAAATAATTGTACTGAAGCAGGTAATGCAATAACAGCAAAAAGTAAAATATTTTTAATAATTCTTGCTCTTTTACTTTTTTCAGAAAAAACTCCTACACTTGTTATTCCCAAAATAATCATGTTAATTGGCCATATTACTCGCAAATAATAATCTAAATCTGTTACGAAAATTCCGATAAACAAATGCTGTAATAATCCAAATAACAAAAATTCGTATTTATGAGAAAAAATACTACGTCTGAATTTATTAAAATGTTTTTTCAAAATAATTATACTAAAAAATGAATGCAAAAATAGAAAATTACATTATTCTTTTAAAAATCCCAAGTAAAAGCAGTTGTATTTTTTACTTCGCCAATCATAAAAGTGCTGTGGGTGCTGCCAATATCTTTAATAGTAGTCAATTTTGTAACCATAAATTCGCGGTATTCTTCCATATTTTTAACCAAAATTTTAAGTATATAATCATAATCGCCACTCACATGATAACACTCTAAAACTTCGTTTAATTTGATAATTTCTTTTTCAAAATGCTTAATGAAATCGATGTTATGTTGTGCCAATTTTACGTGACAAAACACCACAAAATTTTTGTCAATTTTGTTTTTATCCAATAAAGTTACATAGTTTTTTATTATTGCTTCTCGCTCCAATTTTTTTATGCGCTCAAAAACTGCGGTAACTGATAAATTCAATTTTAAAGCCAATTCTTTATTGGTCAATTTGGCATTATTTTGAATTAAATTTAATAATTTTTTATCTGTAGCGTCTAACTTCATGATTAATTTTTAGGTAGAAGTTTCAAAATTAATAAATATTAGAAAAATAATCTAATATTTTTAATATTTTAGAATAATATTCTATTTTAAACGATATCTATTGAAAAATAATTTACAAATTATGATATTTGCTTAAAACTAATCTAAAAAACATGAGCAAATTTAATCCAGCTGATCACATACAAGATTTACAATACTTTGGCGAATTTGGTGGTGTAAATCCATCAATTTCAGACAGTTCAACCTATACCTTTTTATCTGCAAAAACCATGTTCGATACCTTTGAAGGAAATGCAGAAGGTTGCTATTTGTATTCACGTCATTCATCGCCATCCAATTTATATCTTGGGCAAGCATTAGCTGCTATGGAAGGTACTGAAGCCGCAAATGTTGCTGCATCGGGTATGGGTGCTATTACGCCAGTTATCATGCAATTATGTGGTGCTGGTGATCATGTGGTGTCGAGCCGTACAATTTATGGTGGAACGTATGCGTTTTTAAAGAATTTTGCTCCAAAATTTAACATTCAAACCACTTTTGTTGACATTACCAAACTAGAAATTGTAGAAGCCGCAATAACACCAAATACCAAAGTTTTGTACTGCGAAACAGTGAGCAATCCTCTTTTAGAAGTGGCTGATATTGCTGCTTTAGCAACTTTAGCTAAAAAACACAATTTAAAATTGGTTGTCGATAATACATTTTCACCGCTATCTGTTGCGCCAGCAAAATTGGGTGCCGATGTTGTTATTCATAGTTTAACAAAATTTATCAATGGAAGTAGTGATACCGTAGGTGGTGTAATTTGTGGTACGCAACAGTTTATTGACGATTTACGCAATGTAAACAATGGCGCAAGTATGCTTTTAGGGCCAACAATGGATAGTTTACGTGCCGCTAGCATTATGAAAAATTTGCGCACGTTACATATTCGCATGAAACAACACAGTTATAACGCATCTTATTTGGCTGAAAAATTTGAAAATGATGGCATAAAAACAGTTTATCCAGGATTAAAAAGCCATCCAAGTCATGAGGTTTATAAAAATATGATTAATCCAGAATATGGTTTTGGCGGAATGCTAACAATAGATGTCGGCAGTCTTGATAAAGCTAATGAATTGATGGAATTAATGCAACATAACAATTTAGGATATCTTGCAGTTAGTTTAGGTTTTTATAAAACATTATTTAGTGCACCAGGAACGTCTACTTCTTCAGAAATTCCATTGGAAGAACAAAAAGAAATGGGCTTAAGTGATGGATTAATTCGTTTTTCAATTGGTTTAGATAATGATATAGAACGAACCTATACTAAAATGAAAGCTTGCATGCAATCGTTAAATATTTTATAATTAAAAGTCGGTTTTTAGCCGACTTTTTTTGTTTTTACCTATTTTTGAAATTCTAAATTTAACAAAATGAAAAAATACAGCTTACTTCTTCTTTTATTTAATTTGGCAGTTTTTGCTCAAAATTTTACTATTGAAGAAACTGTTTTTGGTCCAAGAAAATATGCTCCAGAAACACTACAAATGTTGCAATGGAAACCAAACAGTCATTCGCTAGTATATTTAAGTAATGATTTTCAAAAACTATTAGAAAAAAGCGAATTATCAAATTGGCAAGAAAAAACGATTTTAACTTTAGATGAATTTCAAAAAATAGTTTTACAAAAATTTCCATATGATGAATTTAATCTAAGAAATTTACCTTATGATTTTAAATGGAAAAATCAAGATGTAATTGAAACTCAGATTAATGGTAAAAATCATAATTATTTTATCGAATTAGATGTAACAAATAAAAAAATAATTCATGAAACTGCTTATCTTTCACAAGGTACAGAAGCTATAAAAGCAGGTAATAAAGTAGCTTGGCTTGACAATAACAACATTATTATTACTGATGAAAATGGATTTAAAGCGGTAACAACCGATACTGACAAAGGTATTGTAAACGGAAACAGTTATGTTCATCGTCAAGAATTTGGAATTAATAAAGGAATGTGGTGGAACGAAACCGGTGATAAATTGGCGTATTATCGTAAAGACGAAACCATGGTGGGCAACTACCCTATTATAAATTGGAACGAACGCGAAGCTGTAAACAACGATATTAAATATCCAATGGCAGGTATGACTAGTGAACAAGTAACATTGGTGATTTATGATATAAAATCAGATAAAAATGTAACTATTAAAACTGGTGAACCCAAAGAACACTATTTAACCATGATTTCTTGGGAACCAAGTGGTAAACATATTTTTATTGGTGTACTAAATCGTGAACAAAATCATTTAAAATTCAATAAATATAATGCAGAAACTGGTGATTTTGTTAAAACATTATTCGAAGAAAAAGCAACAACTTGGGTAGAACCACAACACGATTTAATTTTTGTTCCTAACCATCCCGAAGAGTTTATTTACCAAACTGATTATAAAGGTTTTAATCAAATGTATTTGTACAATACTGATGGAAAATTGTTGAAAAACCTTGGCTATAATGATGTGATAGTTTCCGAATTTTTAGGATTTGACGAAAAAGGCGAAAAGATTAATTATATTGGAGTTACCAATAATGGTTTAGATCGTCAATTGTTTCAAGTCGATTTAAAATCTGGAAAAACAATACAAATTACATCAGTTTCGGGTATGCATAATGCAAACCTTTCTTCAGACGGTTTACTGTATTTTGATCAATATTCTAATACTACAACACCAAATAAAATTACCGTTCAATCAACTAAAAATAAAAAAGCTGCTTATACTTTAGTAGATGCCAAAAATCCATTTTTAGGTAAAATTGATTTGCCAAAAATGGAATTGGTAACAATCACTTCGGCAGATGGAAAAACACCTTTAAATGGACGTATTATTTATCCTTTAAATTTTGATGCAAACAAAAAATATCCAGTAATGGTTTATGTTTACGGTGGTTCGCATGCTCAGTTGGTTCAAAATAGATGGCTAGCTGGTGGCGGTTATTTCGATTATTATATGGCACAAAATGGTTATGTGGTTTTCACACTTGATAATCGTGGAAGCGACAACCGAGGCAAACATTTTTGTGAAGTAAACCACCGTCAATTGGGTGTTAATGAAATGGCTGATCAAATGAAAGGCATTGATTTCTTAAAATCAAAATCGTTTGTTGATACTGATAGAATTGGTGTTTTTGGTTGGAGTTTTGGTGGCTTTATGACTACTACATTAATGACGAATCAACAAGATACATTTAAAGTAGGTGTTGCTGGTGGTCCAGTTATCGATTGGAAATATTATGAAATAATGTATGGTGAAAGATATATGGATATGCCTCAAGAAAACCCAGAAGGTTACGAAAAAACATCACTTTTAAACAAAGCAAAAGATTTAAAAGGAAAATTATTGATTATTCATGGTGCACAAGATCCTGTTGTAGTACAACAAAACAGTATGAATTTTGTTGAAGAATGTATTAAAGCTGGAAAGCAAGTAGATTATTTCTTATATCCTAATCATGAACACAATGTACGTGGAAAAGATAGAATACATATGTATCAAAAAATTGCTACTTACTTTGATGATTATCTGAAAAAATAAAAGAATAAAGGTTGGCTTTAAAGCCAACCTTTATTCTTTAAATTCTATTGCATTTTGTCCAATGTAAAACCAATTTTTTGGATTATCTAAATATACTGGAATTATTGTAAACGCATCATCAGTATATGGCTGTATTGAAAATCCATCATTTAATTTACCCGCATACTTAGGTTCTATTAGTATTTTTGTTTTTATAAAATAAAACCCGGTTTTTGTATTGTTCTCTAAATAAATTACTTGGTTTCTCCCCGTAATTTTATCATATTTAGCGGGGATAATTTCCGTTCCATCTTCGAAAACGAGCCCTACTTTACCGTTTTTAGTAAATGTTAAATAATTTTCTTCGGTTCTTGTTTTAGAATTATACATTTTAAGTAAAACAGTAGGCTCGGTATCATATTTTGGTGTAATTTCATTTTTTGATTCAACATTTACAAAACCATATTTTCCATTTTTAACTGTAAAAAGTAAATTATTTCGAAATCGATAAACAGGATAAACTCTGTCGTATTTTTTAGCTAAATTATCTAAATTAAAATCATCTTTTGTGCTATTAACTTCTACTGTTTCAATATCTTCTATTTCTGATGTGGCTACTTCTTGTACTAAATATGTTTTGGTTGCTTCATCTTCAGATACAGTAACTATTTTGTATTGTGTTTCGGTGTCGTTTACAACTTTAAATTTTAAAGAATTGTTACGATAGTCTATATAATGAATTTGGTCGTACATAACAGGAATTAAAATAGTTCCTGTATAATCTATTATGCCTATTTTATTAGTTTTTTCAACTAAAAAAGTATCGTATTTTGCATATTCAATTCGGTTATAAATAGCAGGTATAATAAAGCCTACATTGGGTTTATATAAGCCATATTTTTCAGTATTATTTTTAACAATAAAGTTGGGATAATAAAAGTCGATGTATGAAAATTCTATTGGAACAACTATTTTACCATTTTGGTTTATTATTCCACATTTAGCATTTTGATAAACTTGTGCATACGTATCGCTATTAGTGTTAAAAACGGAAACACTATCGTATTTTGGTTCTATAATTATTTTTCCTTCGGTAGTAGCATAACCCCATACATTTCCTTTTTTATACGGAATAGGTTGTGCATTAATAAAGCAGCTACAAAATAGTACAATTAACAATCGAAAAGACATTATTTCGCTATTAATGTATAAGTCTGATTTGTTTTTTCTATGGTGCATATTTTTTTAAGTGTTCCCAAATCTTTGGTTAGCATTAATTGTTCTTTTATAAAACCATTGGGCGAATTAATATTTTTTATATCAGGGTAACTTTCATCTACTATTAGTTTTATAATTGAAAATTCATCGGTTCGTCCTGTAAAATAAACCGTTTCAGCTCCATTTTTAGACATTTTTTTATACGGATTATAAGTTGTACAAATATCTTCTATTGTAAACGACTCGGCATTTGTAATTTTTAATTCTGTTCCATTTTTTTCGCAATCATAAAGTACTGCATCGTTTAGATTATAGTATCGGTATTTTTTTATTTTACTTTGTCTATCGTTATATATCATTAAAACACTGGTGTTTTCGCTATTAATTAATTCTGTAATAGTGTCGTTAACTATAATTTTTCCTTTTTTGTCATAATACATTCTGTTGTTAGTTACGCTGTAAGTAAAATCGATAGTTTTAGAAAAATTTTTATACTCAATTTTTGTAGTTAACGAATCTTTTTGTTGCTTGCATTTTAAATACGCTTTATTTTTTTCGTAAAATGTTGTGCAAACATCGCTTAACAAATAGTGGGTAGATTCATTTTCTTTTTTTAATTCGTCTGCCGTAAACTCTACATTATTGTAAGAAAAAGCAATAACATTTTCATTTTCGGGTAAATTATTTAAAAATCCTATTTTTCGCAAATTATCGGTTAATTCGTTAGTTGCAAACGCTGTGCTTGTCCAAATTTTTAGGTTTAAATTTTCATTTCCAAAAACCCAACCCTGAACTTTTTTGTCAAAAATTGTTTTTGAACTCGCATCTTTGTAAAAAAAACCTTTGGGAAACGCTTCATTTATGGTTAAATATTCTAAAGAATCTTTATAACGAATAACCACTACTCCATATTCTTTAAAATAAGAAAAAACTTTAGCATTTTCATTGCTGTCGTATAAAAGTTTGTTTGCTACAAAAATAGTTTCGTTATTTAGAAAACTTAGTTTAAATTTTACACCATTACTAGTGTTTTCTAAATTTTTTTCTTTTAAAGATGTTAAAAAAATATCCGAATTATAATTAACTTTAAAAACTTCATTTTGAGCCAATGCAAGTTGTGTAATAATAAGAAAAATAGATAGTTTTTTTAGCATTTTTTCAATTTGTAATAGTTACGGCTTTTAAAACAACGAATATACACAATAATTAAATGAAATTTAGCTTTTTATTGACTTCTATTTATCATAAAACTTAAAAAGATTTTCTTTTTAAAATTCAAAAAAATTACTAAATTGGCACATCTAATAATTCTATAAAATATGCCAATATATAGTCCGTTTTCTAAATCGCAGCTATTGCCACAAGAAGAAATGCTTGAAGTTGCTAAACATAAAAGTGAATTATTTATTGGTGTACCACAAGAAACTTCCTATCAAGAAAGGCGTATTTGCTTAACTCCCGAAGCTGTAGCCTCGTTAACATCTCACGGACACAGGGTTTTAATAGAATCGAAAGCAGGCGAAAGCGCTAGTTTTTCAGACAAAGAATATAGCGATGCTGGTGCCGAAATTACAAACGACACCAAAAAAGTTTTTGCTTGCCCTATAGTTTTAAAAGTAGAACCACCTACGCTACCCGAAATTGAAATGATGAATCCACAAACCATTGTTATTTCGGCCATACAACTTAAAACCCAACGCAAACAATATTTTGAAGCGTTAACAGCAAAACGCATTACGGCTCTAGCTTTCGAATTTATTAAAGACGAAGACGGTTCGTATCCTGCTGTAAAATCGTTATCCGAAATTGCCGGAATAGCATCTATACACATAGCGGCCGAAATGATGATTAATCAAAACATTGGAAAAGGATTGTTATTTGGCAATGTTACAGGTGTGCGCCCAACCGATGTAGTTATTTTAGGCGCAGGAACAGTTGCCGAATTTGCAGCTCGTACAGCACTAGGGCTTGGTGCAAATGTAAAAGTTTTCGATAATTCGATAAGTAAACTTCGTCGCTTACAAAATTTATTAAACCAACGTATTTTTACTTCTACCCTACAAGAAAAAACATTATTAAAAGCGCTTATGCGTTGCGATGTTGTTATTGGCGCTATGCGCGGAAAAAATAGAGCTCCAGTAATTGTAACCGAAACTATGGTAGAAAACATGAAAAAAGGAGCTGTTATTGTAGACGTTAGCATTGATACTGGCGGCTGTTTCGAAACTTCCGAAATTACAACACACGACAAACCAACTTTTATAAAACACAATATTATTCATTATTGCGTGCCTAATATTCCGTCGCGCTACTCTAAAACAGCATCAACTACAATAAGCAATATTTTAACACCTTACCTAATTCAAATTGCAGACGATGGTGGCTTAGAAAGTGCTATTCGCTGTAACAAAGGACTCAAAAACGGAATATACTGCTACCACGGATTATTAACAAACAAAGCCATTGCCGATTGGTTCAACATCGATTTTCGCGATATTAATTTATTAGTGTTTTAGAGCATTCCCTCTTACAAAGTATAATTTTTGCAAGAGGTCGCGTTATTCGCTATATCTTTTTTGTAAACAAAAAAGGATGCCGCTACTACCGCTAATGCAAAATATAATAGTATTTTTGCAAAAAATATTACTATGAATATACGCATTCGTGTAGCTTATTATTTGTTAGGGCTATTTATAGGAGTTATAGGTGTTGCTTATTTTTTAACCGAAAAAGCCGAATCTCGTGGTGTTGAGTTTTGTTACTTTCCAAATTGTAGAGTACTACAAGATTTGCGAAAAAAACCATTGCAAATTTCTACCGAAGCACAAAATACACTTACTGCAAATTGGGTAACCTTAGACGATATTAAAAAAACATTGCGCTACGGCGATGTCGATTTTTCAAAAAGCAACAAACCATTTAAAAACGGTAAACTATATATAATAGAAGGTAAAAACACTAATAATGAAGCTATTATAGTAACCATGGTAAACTACACCAATAAGGCTTTACTTGATAAAATTGAAAAAAAATAGTTTTTATAAAATAATTGCTTGTAAATATAAAAAATCAGTGTATATTTGCATTCGCAATAAGGGCGATTAGCTCAGTTGGTTCAGAGCACCTCGTTTACACCGAGGGGGTCGGGGGTTCGAATCCCTCATCGCCCACAGATATAGAATTATAAAAAACGCCAAGTTTCCTTGTGCGTTTTTTTTGTTTTTAGATTTAGCGAGATTACTTTATTTGAGAAAATTGGAGGTTGCTTTAAATACTTTATTTTTTATGTTTATATTTTGCATTCTCTAGGTTTCGATAAGTATTACATTGGGCAAACAAATGCTATTCAAAATCGATTAAACCATCATAATTCTGCATGTAATAAAGTATTTTAAAAAAAACTTTCACTAAAGCTATGCTTTATTTATAATTAACAAGGTTTTTTAGTATTTGGATTTTCTACAATAAAATTGTATGTTTGATATATAATTATTTAGTATAATAAAAATGCAAAAAATACCTAGTGTTGACTTGCGTGATTTCCTATCGGATGACCCGGTACGCAAACAGAAATTTGTAAATGAAATCGGAAAAGCTTATGAAGAAATAGGTTTTGTAGCCTTAAAAGGGCATTTTTTAGACGATAAATTAGTTGATGAACTGTACAGTGAAATTCGAAACTTTTTTAATCTTCCAGTAGAAGTAAAAGAAAAGTATGAAATTCCAGGTATCGGTGGCCAGCGTGGTTATGTTTCTTTTGGCAAAGAGCATGCTAAAGGTCGTTCTGCGGGCGATTTAAAAGAATTTTGGCATTTTGGCCAGTATGTTTCTGAAGGTTCAAAATGGGAAGGAGAATATCCCGACAATGTTGAAGTTAAAGAATTACCAAAGTTTAATGCCGTAGGAAAACAAGCTTACCAAATGTTAGAAAAAACGGGTATATACGTGTTACGAGCATTAGCCCTTCACATAGGATTGGATGAGTTTTATTTTGATAATTATATTAAAGATGGAAATTCTATTTTACGTCCTATTCACTACCCACCTATTACAGATGAGCCTAAAGATGGTGCTGTTAGAGCTGCCGCACATGGCGATATTAATTTAATTACATTATTAATGGGTGCGCAAGGTAAAGGTTTACAAGTACAGAATCATAATGGCGATTGGATTGATGCTATGGCGCAACCCGATGAATTAATGATTAATGTAGGCGATATGCTTTCAAGACATACCAATAACAAATTAAAATCTACTATCCATCAGGTAGTTAATCCGCCTAGAGAACTTTGGGGTACATCGCGCTACTCTATTCCGTTTTTTATGCACCCAGTAAGCGATATGAAACTTGATTGCTTATCACAATGTATAGATGAAAACAATCCAAAATTATATGATGATATTACTGCTGGCGAGTTTTTGCACGAACGATTAGTAGATTTAGGTTTAATTAAAAAGTAATTCTATTTGTGTTTATAATTAAAAAAGGCTGTTTTAATAAAACAGCCTTTTTTAATTATTAGATAAGCGGTGGTTCTATAGGGTCAATATCATCAGATTCATTATTTTTTTCCTTTTCAATATTTTCTTCTTTATTAAACATTAGACCAACCATCATTATTAATGCCGATAGTACAATAACTTGTACAATAAGTGCTTTATTTACAATAGGAATTTTACTTGCTTCGGGAATACTTAAGAAAAGTAAAATGGTAATTAATCCGCGCGGTGCAATAAACAATAAAGGCATTAGTTTTACTTTAAATAATTTTAATTGAATAGCTCTTACAATGTAAATTACAGCTAAAATACCTAATGCAATACTCAATAGTATATGGATTTAAAATTTCTTCTGTTTTCATTAAAAACCCGAATAACAAGAAAAATAACGACCGAATTAAAAGCAGCTTCTACGACCAACTCTTTAAATTTTGTTACCTCTTTATCTAAAACTCTTGGTTTAAGTTTTTGAATAAGTTTAAATTGTTCCAATTGGTCAAAGTTTCCAATAAATAATCCAAATAAAATAATAAAAATTAAAGCCGGAAGATGATAAATCTCGGCAATAGCAAAAATGAGTATTATAAGTAAAACTATTGGTGCAAACTTTACGTGATGATCTATTCTACTTAGTAAAAAGCTAAAAATACAGTAGCAATAAATGAAATATAAACAACATAATAAGTACTTGCAACCCAAAATTTCCAATAGTATCTAAATTAATAACCGAATTTTAAAAGTTACAAAATTAAAGGCTAAAACACCAAAATATCGGAAAGATCACTTTCATAAATTGCAAATTCTTTATTAAAAACATTTAAATTTCCTACACTAGAAATGGCAATAGCACTACTTATAATACAAAGCGGAATGGCATTTAAAATACCATCTTTATAACTAGCATCTAAAAAATAATAAAAAAAATGTCCTATTGCTAACGCAGTAACAATAAGTGGTATAATAGCCGTTACAAAAGTTTTGGTTACAAAAGGTAATTTGCGTTTGTCTAAATCGAGCTCAAGCGAACCTTCTAAAACAATAAGTACTAAACCTACTGTTCCTAAAATGGGTAAAAGCGGATTTAATTCGGGAACAATTATATGGAAAATATCGGTTGCTTGCCGCACACCCCAACCTAACAATAGTAAAAGTATTACCGATGGAATTTTCGTTTTGCTCGAAGTTACTGTAATGATAGGCTAACAATAATAATACACAAATGGTAATAATTATAGCAAAATTCATATGTTTTGATTTTAGCAATATAAAAAATGTTTTCTAATTTTAAGTTTTAAAAAAGTAACATTTTTTATATTTTTGCAGTAACAATTTGTTTATGATAAACCCTTCTATAAACGGCTGGATTGATAAATTTTTAAACGAAAATTTAAACAATTTTGTTCCTTACGAAACTGATTATAAAGAAATTTTATGACGATACCCGAACCTCGGGTTTTATTTACGGTTATACAGTTTATATTCCGGTTACAAAGAGAAATTTTTAGAAGGAAATTCGCAAATAGAAATAACTAAAATAGCTTTACTTAATGCTTTGTTCGGCATTTTTAGATTGGTAAAAAAATCTGATGATTTTTCTGTTTTTCTTACTGATGCTGTAGCATTTTACAAAACTATCCAGCATGAAAATTATTTCTTTCTAAGCAAATTATTACCATCGGGTTCTATAAGCAATAAACTAGAAGAAATTATTAATAATAGATATACAAACTAATGCTAATATTATTAGCAAAACTTTTCGCACATTATAACAAATGCGTTACTTTTTATTGATGTTTTGGCGTTTCATTACTATTTAATTCATAATAAAATAAATACTCCAAATACATTAAAGATTTTGAAATGTGTTGTTTAAATTTAGTTGTTTTAGCATTCTTAAGTTAAATTGAATAAAAGCGAATACGATGAACTTTTAATTAAATTATTTCAAAACTCGCTGCGTTATACTAAATTTTGCCAATTGAAAAAACCTACACTAAACGATTTAAATTGGAATAATTTTACACATATTGTTGAAAAATTATATTTGCTTGATTTGGTTGAAATGGCTTATGGAGTGATGAAGAACTACAAACGGAAGAACTTTCCTTTTTAAAAACAATTGCTCAAAAAATGCAACTAAATAACTACGATGTTACCCAAAGTTGTAAAAATATAGACGCTTTTATAGCGACTTACAAAAGTGAAATTCCATACTTTAATTATTCGAATCCTGTAAAACATTTCTATTTACAAACTAATAAAACCGTAACCAAACTGGTAAATAGAAACAAAAAAAGACTTGTAAAAGAAATATCGAGTAAAGAATTACCGGTTTTGTTGGTAAAATCTACTTCCGGAGAGCTAGATGAAAACTGAAAAGAAAGCAAAAAACAGCTACTCGATATTTGTAAAACAATTCCATCGTTAACTATTTTTTTACTTCCATGGCGGATTATTGTTACCAATATTATCAAAATATATTCCGCAATTGTTACCTTCTGTTTTTTAATGAAAATTTAGAAGATTAAGTTAACTTATAAATTTCATAATATTAGCCAAGATACTTTCAAAATCGATATTTAAATCAATTAATTTCTCCGGAATGAATATCGAAAACCACCGTGAACACTAATTTTTCCATCGGCAAAAGCCTTTTGTACTGCCGCAGTTTTAATTACATTAATACATTGTTCTTCAACATTTGTTCAACTAGCCTATTATAGCGCTTACCTTCGTCTTCAATTGCGTTTAATTCATCTTTATGAATACGATATACATCGCGAATATTTTGCAACCAAGGATTAGTAATACCTAAATCTGCCGATTGCATAGCGGCTTTTACACCACCGCAATAATAATGTCCGCAAACTACAACGTGGTTAACTTTTTAAATGCGTTACCGCATATTCAAATTACCGACATTGAATTTAAATCGGCATTTGGAACCACATTTGCTATGTTTCTATGCACAAACATCGCCTGGTGCAACGACCCATTAATTCTTCGGCGGGTTACACGACTATCGGCAATACCAATATATAATATTTCGGGGCTTTGTCCTTCAGATAGACATTAAAATAATTGGCATCTAAATCTAATTTAGATTTTACCCAATCTTTATTTTTTTTTCAAAATTTTCTCAATATTCACGGTTTCGTTATTTAGTTTGTATTGGTTTGGTAAAAAAAATTCTATAAAACTATGTGGGTTTTCCACGTTTCCTCTTTCCGAAATTAGATAAATATCACTGCTTTATTTCTGGCTTGTATAATAAAATCTTCTTAATACTTCTAATTACATCATAATCTAAATAGGTTGTTTTGCTAATATTTAATTCTAAACGAATATCATGCGGTAAGTTAAACAATTCTTTTGAATTGCCGCTTTGTTTAAAAATGTAATTTCTTCTGCCAAAGTCATTTTTACAATTGGTTTATTTTCATTCTCTTCAATATGCAAAAAATGGGAATTTTGATAGCTTTTTATAGCAATTACCACTAAACCTGCGCCCAAACCTAGCGCGACACCTATTAATAAATCGGTAAAAACAATTCCTACAACTGTTATTATAAATGGAATAAATTGCTTCCAACCTAATGTGTATTACTTTTTTTGAACAAACTTGGCTTGGCTAACTTGTATCCTACAATTAATAAAACAGTCGAGAAAGTGAATTTTTTATTTAATATAGCAGGGAAATTAAAAATTACCGACAAAAGCAATAAAAATCCGTGTATAATGGTTGATAGTTTTGTTTTTCCGCCCGATTGCATGTTGCATTGAACTACAACAATAACCTCCAAGAGGCAAACCTCCTATTGATCCGAAATCATATTTCCTATACCTTGAGCAAAAAGTTCTTTATTTGCAGGCGTTACATTTTTTCTTGGATCTAACTTATCGGTTGCTTCAACACTTAAAAGTTTCTATACTAGCTACAATGGCTAATGTAAAAGCAGTTACCCAAACTTTATAATTGCCTATAACATTTAAATTTGGCGAACTAAATTGGTTAAAAAATCGGAAACATTTGAATTGGAACACTTACTAAATGTGTTGCACCAATAGAAAGCACATCGTTATTCATAGTGGCTAGGTAAAAACAATACCTAAAACAACTACAACTAGCGGACCTTGTATAACTTTAAAATTTTCCTTTTTAGAGAGCACATTATCCCAAAAAATAAGAATAATCAAACTAATTAAACCAATTAAAGCAGCTCCGATTAATGTGTTCTAAAGTATTAAATAATTCTAAGAAATGTATTGCTTCCATCGTGTTCAAAAATTCTAAATCCTTAAGCCGATTGTCTGTCGTAGCCAAAAAAGTTAGGTATTTATTTCTTTTAAAATAATAATAATACCAATACCCGTAAGCATTCCTTTAATTACAGACGATGGAAGTAGCCAATAATACCTGCTTTTGCGAAACCTAAAATAATTTTGAAAACTCCTGCAATTACTACTGCTAATAAAAAGTTTTCATCCACCTAAATCTCAATATTGCTACAAAAACAATCGCAGCGACCAGCTGCAAAATAATAACTCTACCTTTGAACCACTTAAAGCGCCCACTAGTACACCACCAATAATACCAGCTATTACACCAGAAAATAATGGTGCACCACTAGCTAAAGCAATACCTAAACATAACGTAATATTACAAAATACGACTATACTCGCTGGTAAGTCATTTTTTAAATATTTAAACATAAAGTATTTATAAAGTTATTAATTACATAAAAAATGCGACTGTAATTACAATAAATTAGAGAAGTAAAAATAGATGCTAAAAAGTACCTTACATGATTCGTTAGTATACAAAATGGGGTATAATGTAAAGATGTACAAAAAATCTGAAAAAATATAAGGTTCATTGTGTACTACTTTTAACTCGTTAAAAATTATAGTATTTTCCTCTTCTTCAGATACATTATAAAAATATGAAACATCTACATCTTTATGTAACACACTTATAATAGTAGGCGTTGCTAAAAACGAGATGAATAAAAAAAGCGTTATTTTTATAAAAATATTCATTGTTACAAATTTACAAATTACAACTTTAAAAAAGAGTAAAATGTTACAAAAAAAAACAGCACTTATAAAGTGCTGTTTTTATATATATATTAATGAAATTATTACTTAACTGTTGCTGCTTTGTCTTTTTGACCCACAACTTCATAACTCATTTTTAAAAGGTTTTTTGTGTTTTGGTCATCAGGGTTTAGAGAATAAGCTTTTTCAAAACTTGGTAATGCTTTTTCAAAAACTCCTTTTCTTTTTGCCATTAACTCATCGTATTTTGTTTTATTATCTAAATTGTTATTAATTTCATCTACTAACTTTTGATCGTCTTTTAACAATTCGTAAGCTTCATTAAAATAAATACGAGCTTCTTCATTTTTAACTTCTTGATCGTTAGGATTTAATTCTCGAGCTTGAGCTAATATTTTTTTAGCTTTTTCTAAATTTCCGTTACTCGAAGCTAAAATGCCTAACATTCTGTAAACTTCTGGTTTTTTTGTTACTACTTTTTCATCTCTAGGTTTTTCATGTGTTCCTAAAGCAATTGCTTTTACGCGAGCATCTCGGTTTGGAAAAGTTTCTTCCTCATCAGAAACTTTGCTTTTTGCATAATAAATTGTACCATTATTAAGGTAATCGCTATCTTTTAACTCGTCGTATAATTTTTCGGCTAATTTATAATTTTTTGATTGAACTGCCGATATAGCTGCATTTTCTAATTCTTGTCCTTGCCCTTTTGGATCAAAAGTATATAGTAAATAGAAAAAACCTGAAGCCTGTTCAAATTGCGAAGCATTGTACGCTTGATTTCCTATTGTTTTTAATTGGGTTATAAATTGATTTTTTTCTTGTACTAAATCATCATAATATATTTTCTTACCAACTTTGGTTTCATATGCCATAGTAGCGTCTATAACTTCTCCGTATTCTTTAACAAAACTAGGTGTATATAGTTTTAATTGATCCATTGGGGTAGCCTTATCGCCTTTAGCATAGAGCTCTAAAGTAGGATACATTACTTTATAAAATTTAGCATAAACGGCTTGGTCTTCGTCTAAACTCATTCCTTCTAAAGAGGCTAAATTACTTTTAAATTCTGCTAAATCTTTTTCGGAAACCGATTCTTTTCCGTAAATTTTCTTTAATGTTTTTAACTCATCTTTTTGAGCAAATGTTGTTAGCGAAATAAAGGTAACAACAAGTAATACTATTTTTTTCATTTTTCTAAAGTTTTAAAAAAGCCCAAATTTTGGGCTTTTATTTATTCTTGAGTTTCGTTATTGTTTTCAGAAGAATCAAATTCTGTACCATTTTCTTCTTCCGTTATCGTTTCGTCTTGTTCTTCTTCGCGAAGCACTTTTGTTACCGCTGCAATAGAGTCGTTTCCTTTAATATTTATTAATCGAACACCTTGTGTAGCTCTACCCATTACACGTAAATCGTCAACACGCATACGAATAGTTAGACCTGATTTGTTGATTATCATTAAGTCATCTTCATCGGTAACGGCTTTAATAGCTATTAATTGACCTGTTTTATCGGTAATATTTAAGGTTTTTACGCCTTTTCCACCACGATTTGTAATACGATATACATCTTCGCCATCGTCATCTACTAATTTGGTTCGTTTGCCATAGCCATTTTCGGTTACTACTAATACTTGCGATTCGTTTACTTCATCTTTATCAATAGAAATCATTCCGATAACTTCATCAGCATCATCGGCTAAAGTTATACCACGAACTCCAGAAGCTGTTCTACCCATTGGTCGTGTTTTTTCTTCTTCAAAGCGAACAATTTTTCCTGATTTTCCAGCTAATAAAACTTGGCTATTTCCAGTGGTTAATTTTGCTTCTAGTAACTCATCATCTTCGCGAATCGTAATGGCGTTAATTCCATTTTGGCGCGGACGCGAATATTGTTCTAAAGGTGTTTTTTTAACGATACCTTTTTTAGTAGCCATAATAACGAAGTTATTATTTATGTAGTCTTCGTCTTTTAAATCTTTGGTACAAATAAAGGCTTTTACCTTATCGTCTTGTTCTATGTTAATAAGATTTTGAATAGCTCTACCTTTACTAGCTTTTGTTCCCTCTGGAATTTCATATACACGCATCCAGAAACATTTTCCTTTTTGGGTAAAAAACAACAAATACTGATGATTTGTAGCTACAAATAAATGTTCTAAGAAATCTTGATCGCGAGTGGCAGTTCCTTTTTGTCCAACTCCTCCTCTATTTTGTGTTTTATATTCCGATAAAGAAGTTCGTTTAACATAACCTGCGTGCGAAATGGTAATAACCACTTGTTCATCGGCAATTAAGTCTTCAATACTTACATCGCCACCTGCATATTCGATTACAGAACGGCGTTCGTCGCCATATTTTTCTCTAACTTCTACCAATTCTTCTTTAATAATATCCATTCGGCGTTCTTTTCTTGCCAAAATGTCTTTTAAATCTTTTATGGTTTCCATTAACTCGTCATACTCACTACGTAACTTGTCTTGTTCTAGTCCTGTTAATTGGCGTAAACGCATTTCTACAATAGCACGTGCTTGAATTTCTGATAATTCAAAACGTTCCATTAATTTAGTTCTTGCTTCTTCTGCATTTGATGAAGCTCGAATTATTGCAATTACTTCGTCTATATTATCGGAAGCAATAATTAATCCTTCTAAAATATGAGCACGTTCTTCTGCTTTGCGCAATTCAAACTCGGTACGGCGCGTTACTACATCGTGTCTATGCTCTACAAAATGATGAATTAAATCTTTTAAATTCAACATTTCTGGACGACCTTTTACAAGTGCTATGTTATTTACACTAAAAGACGATTGTAATTGTGTATATTTATATAAGGTATTTAAAACAATATTAGGAACCGCATCGCGCTTTAATTCATATACAATTCGCATTCCTTTTCTATCGGATTCATCGCGAATTGTAGCAATACCTTCAATTTTTTTATCGTTTACCAAATCGGCCGTTTTTTTAATCATTTCGGCTTTGTTAACTTGGTATGGAATTTCGGTTACAATAATAGCTTCGCGCCCATTAGATTCTTCAAAATTAGCCTTAGCACGCATTACAATACGGCCACGCCCTGTTTTAAATGCTTCTCGAACACCTTCATAACCATAAATAATACCGCCTGTAGGAAAATCTGGAGCTTTAATATGTTCCATTAACTCGTCAATCTCGATATCATTATTGTCAATATAAGCTAATGTTCCATTAACAACTTCAGTTAAATTATGAGGTGGCATATTTGTGGCCATACCTACTGCTATACCCGAAGTACCGTTAATTAATAAAGTAGGAATTCTAGTAGGTAATACCGTTGGTTCTTTATATTCGTCAGAAAAGTTTAATTGATGATCTACAGTATCTTTATCAATATCGGCTAGCATATCTTCCGATATTTTTTGCATACGCGCTTCTGTATAACGCATTGCCGCAGGGCTATCGCCATCTACAGAACCGTAATTTCCTTGGCCATCAACCATTAAATAACGTAAGCTCCATTCTTGAGCCATACGCACCATAGTATCGTAAACTGAAGAATCGCCGTGAGGATGATATTTACCTAAAACTTCACCAACTATTGTGGCCGATTTTTTATAAGCCACGTTTGAACGCACGCCTAAAGTGTGCATACCATATAAAACTCTTCGGTGTACTGGTTTTAAACCGTCTCTAACATCAGGAAGCGCACGTGACACAATTACCGACATCGAGTAATCGATGTAGGCTGATTTCATTTCATCTTCAATGTTAATAGGAATTAACTTTTCTCCGTCAGACATAAGTATCTAAATTTATCTTAATTAATTAAACGTGCCAATATACGGCTTTTTACTAATTTATTAAGCCTATATTTAAAAGAAATTAGACGAGTTATTAACAATTTTTATTGAAAAAAATATTTCAGCATTTAAACCTTTCACTATCAAAATATTATTTTTTGTCAATTCGTCAGTTACCTTACAAAAGGTATGTTTTTTGTATAATATAACGAAAACTTATTATCTTTACATTTAAGATTATTATATTATGGATGAAAATTTTTCGCCACGAGTAAAAGATGTTATTACATATAGCAAAGAAGAAGCCCTGCGCCTAGGTCACGATTTTATAGGTACCGAACATTTAATGTTAGGGCTGCTTCGCGAAGGTCAAGGTAAGGCTATGAACATATTAAACAATATGGCAGTTGATTTTGATTTGTTACGAAGAAAAGTTGAAGTTCTAAGCCCTGCAAATACAATAGGCGTTCAGAGTAACGATAAAAAAAATCTCCATTTAACGCGCCAAGCAGAACGCGCTATAAAAACTACTTTTTTAGAAGCTAAACTATTCAACAGCAACATAATTAGTACAGCTCATTTATTATTATGTATTTTACGCAATGAAAATGACCCTACAACAAAGTTATTAAACAAATTAAAAATAGATTACGAAACTGTTAAAGAACAATATATTACTATGTTAGCAAACGAAAACGATTATATAGAAAATTTACCAAAAGCCGAGTCGTTTAGCGATGATAACGACAATGAAGACACTCCAAAAGAAGGCGGTTTTAATCCGCCTGCACAGGGAAATAAATCAACTAAGAAATCGAAAACACCTGTTTTAGATAATTTTGGTCGCGATTTAACCGAATTAGCCGAAGAAGGAAAACTAGACCCCGTTGTAGGTAGAGAAAAAGAAATTGAACGCGTTTCGCAAATTTTAAGCCGAAGAAAAAAGAACAATCCTTTACTTATAGGAGAACCCGGTGTAGGAAAATCTGCCATAGCCGAAGGTTTAGCATTAATGATTGTAAAGAAAAAAGTATCACGCATTTTATTTAATAAACGTGTAGTTACTTTAGATTTAGCCAGTTTAGTAGCAGGTACAAAATACCGTGGCCAGTTTGAAGAACGTATGAAAGCCGTAATGAACGAGCTTGAAAAAAATGACGATATTATTCTATTTATTGACGAAATTCACACTATAGTTGGTGCAGGTGGCGCAACAGGTTCATTAGATGCGTCTAATATGTTTAAACCTGCACTTGCCAGAGGCGAAATTCAATGTATTGGCGCTACTACTTTAGACGAATACCGCCAGTACATTGAAAAAGATGGTGCTTTAGAACGACGCTTTCAAAAAGTTGTAGTTGAACCTACTTCTGTTGAAGAAACCATTACTATTTTAAACAATATTAAAGGTAAATACGAAGATCATCATAACGTAATTTACACCCCAGAAGCCGTTGAGGCTTGTGTAAAATTAACAAGCCGTTATATGACCGATCGTTTTCTTCCAGATAAAGCTATTGATGCGTTAGACGAAGCAGGCTCTCGAGTACATATAACAAATATTGATGTTCCTAAACAAATTTTAGAACTAGAACGCGAATTAGAAGATGTTCGCACCAAAAAAAGTGAAGTTGTTAAAAAACAGAAGTATGAAGATGCCGCTAAACTTCGCGACGACGAGAAAAAGATTGAAAAAGATTTAGCTATTGCCCAAGAAAAATGGGAAGAAGAATCAAAAAACAATCGTGTTACAGTTACCGAAGATAATGTTGCCGACGTGGTTTCAATGATGACAGGAATTCCTGTTAATAGAATTGCTCAAACTGAAAGTAATAAATTAGCTAAACTACCCGAACTAATTAAAGGTAAGGTAATTGGTCAAGATGAAGCGGTTGGTAAAATTGCTAAAGCCATTCAACGAAATCGTGCAGGATTAAAAGACCCTAATAAACCTATTGGCTCTTTTATCTTTTTAGGACAAACAGGCGTTGGTAAAACTCAATTAGCAAAAGTTTTAGCAAAAGAACTATTCGATTCGGAAGACGCTTTGGTTAGAATAGATATGAGTGAATATATGGAAAAATTTGCTATTTCACGTCTAATTGGTGCTCCTCCAGGTTATGTAGGTTACGAGGAAGGTGGACAACTAACCGAAAAAGTTCGTAGAAAGCCTTATGCCGTTGTACTATTAGATGAAATTGAAAAAGCACACCCCGATGTATTTAATATGTTGCTTCAAGTTTTAGACGATGGGCATTTAACCGATAGTTTAGGTCGAAAAATAGATTTTAGAAATACTATTATTATTATGACATCTAACGTTGGTGCACGTCAGTTAAAAGATTTTGGTCAAGGTGTTGGTTTCGGCACATCGGCAAAAACAGCGCAAGCCGACGATAATGCTAAAGGAATTATTGAAAATGCACTTAAAAAAGCATTTGCTCCAGAATTCTTAAACCGAATTGACGATGTAATTGTATTTAACCCATTAGAAAAAGAAGATATTGATAAAATTATCGATATTGAAATGGAAAAATTATATGCTCGCATTAAAGACTTGGGTTATACGCTTAAACTTTCTGAAAAAGCTAAAGATTATATTGCCGATAAAGGTTTTGATAAGCAGTTTGGTGCTCGCCCATTAAAACGAGCCATTCAAAAGTATGTTGAAGATGCTTTAGCCGAAGAAATTATTACTTCTAAAATTCATGAAGGCGACGAAATTTTTATGGATTTAGATGAAAAAGCAGAAGAACTCACAATAGCAATTCAAAAAAAAGAAAATCCTGCTAATTAGCAGGATTTTTTATTTACCAACATATAATTTCAAAAAAAGTAGTACATTAGAATTAAATTTCAAAACCAATAAATGAACGAAAAAGTAATTATAGGAAGCGAAGAATGGTGTTCTTTCCCTACGCTAGGTATACCAACGGTTAAAGCTCGAATCGATTCGGGTGCAAAAACGTCGTCGCTACACGCAATTAATATTAAAACTTTTCAAAGAAATGGAGAAGAATGGGTAAAATTTGATATTAATCCTATTCAAAATAACACAAAAGCTACTATACACTGCGAAGCAAAATTAGTTGACCAGCGTATTGTTAAAAGTTCGAGTGGTTTTCGCGAAAAACGCTATGTTATTAAAACCAAACTAAAAATTGGGATAAAAGAATGGGATATTGAAGTTACCCTTACCAATAGAGATTCTATGGGGTTTCGTATGCTTCTAGGACGAGAAGCTATGGTAGGCAGAATTTTGGTTGACCCAGAAGCAAAATACCGTTTAGGACAACCCACAACCGAAGAACTTAAACAATATTATTATGCTGAAACGGATACCAAAAAAGGATTAAAAATTGGATTACTAGCTAGTAATCCAGAATTGTATAGCAACAAACGTATTATTGAAGCTGGCGAAATGCGTGGGCACGAAATGCACTTTTTAAACTTAAAATATTGCTATATGAAGCTCGATGCTGAAACGCCCGAAATTCATTATCGTGGTGGTAAAGTTTTAGAAGGATTTGATGCAGTAATTCCACGTATTCGTCCAAGTATGACGTATTATGGTTGTGCCTTAACACGTCAGTTTGAAGCTTTAAAAGTTTTTGCATTAAACAATGCGGCTGCCATTACACAATCGCGCGACAAACTTTTTTCGTTACAATTGTTATTAAATAATGGTGTTGATATTCCTACTACAGGTTTTGCAAATTCGCCTTTAGATACGGACGATTTAATAAAAATGGTGGGCGGCTCGCCTTTAATTGTAAAACTTTTAGAAGGAACACAAGGAAAAGGCGTGGTTTTAGCCGAAACCAAAAAAGCTGCCGAATCGGTTATTAATGCTTTTAAAAGTTTAAATGCCAATATTTTAGTTCAAGAATTTATTAAAGAAGCTAACGGAAAAGATTTACGACTTTTTGTAGTAGATGGCAAAGTAGTTGCCGCTATGCAACGCGAAGCTGCGCCAGGCGAATTTAGAGCTAATATTCATATGGGCGGTTCGGCTTCGGTTGTAAAAGTTACTTCTGAAGAAAAGAAAATTGCCATAAAGGCGGCAAAAGCAATGAATTTAAAAGTAGCTGGCGTTGATATTATTCGTTCATCAAAAGGACCATTATTATTAGAAGTAAACTCTTCTCCTGGTTTAGAAGGTATAGAAGGTGCTACTCAAAAAGATATTGCGGGTGAAATGATTAAAGCAATTGAAAAAAACTTTAAATGGAAATAATATGAAAAGCAAATATAGTGTACCTTTAGCTTTATTTATACTCGGAATGCTTATTGTAATTGTAGGTGCTTATATTCGATTACTAAAATGGGAATACGCAAATGTTTTTCTTGTTATAGGAATGATGTGCGAAGCTGCAGGACTAATTCTTTTAATTAGAATTTTATTGAAAAATTTAAAAAATAAATGATACTAATTGCCAAAGTTTTAATCGTAATCATAGCACTACTCCATAGCTATTTCTTAGTTCTAGAAATGTTTTTATGGACCACTCGTGGGCCAAAAGTGTTTCGTAATTTTCCTAAAGATTTATTTGAACCAACTAAAACCTTAGCTGCTAATCAAGGTTTGTATAATGGATTTCTTGCCGCTGGATTATTATGGTCATTATTCATTTCAGATGAAATGTGGCAAAAAAATATAGCGCTTTTCTTTTTAGGTTGTGTTGCTATTGCAGGAATTTATGGTGCTTTAACAGCAAGTAAAAAGATTTTTTATATTCAGGCTTTGCCTGCTATTGTGGCGATTGTTTTTTTAACCTTTTAGTAGTCTTAATTATAACTCCAGTGCTTTTACTTAATTCCTCTTTAAGTTTCTTGGAAATAAAAATTCCATTTATTCCAAAAATATTTAATTTAAATAAATCATAATCTGGAAAATTATTTGTCAAAAATATTTCAGAAGCAAAAACATATACTTCATTGTCTTGATTTAATTTTCTAAAATTCTTAATCTCATCAAGACTATTAAATTCAACTTTTTCTCTAGTATCAAATTCTAATAATCCTTTTTGAGCATAAAAATTACTTTTTTTAAAATCAATAAAATTTTCAATACTAGCATCATTTACAAGAAAAAAATAATTAATACTATTATTTTCATTTTGAGTAGCTTGAAATTTAAAAGTATTATATTTTCCAATATTAAATTTTGTTATTAACTGTCTGGTTATATCATTAATTAATAAGCCATATTGTTCAAGAAAACTACCTTTAATGAAGTCAGTAAATTTAGAAGATTTGAATAATTCCATTTGACCTATTTCAGGTAATTCTTTAGGAATATTATTATCTTTTAATAAATCATGAAAATCATTTACTGAGCCAAACTTTGGAATTTCAATTTTTAATTCTGACTTTTTATCCCAATTTTCAAATAAAATGTTCATGTTTTTAACTGCTGGACTAATCCAGTTTTTTATTTGATCACCGGTTTTTTTATTTCCTACTAATTCTAATTCAAAAAAATCATCTGATTCATTTTGATTAAAAAAAAAGGAATTTTCTTGTTCTTTCCAAGTTTCGGCAACTTGCTCAAATATTGACTTTGATTTCATACTCAATATATTTTCAACTACAAAATCTCCTCATCCACTTGAAGCGTCTGCAAATAGCTGATAGATTTTTCAATATCGTAATGTAATAATCGGTCAACTTCTACAACTGGTACTTCTTCTCTGTACGATTTTAAGAACATTTCGATAAACGCACTCGATTGTAACGGACGTCTAAATTCAATAGCTTGTGAAGCATTTAATAATTCAATTGCTAAAATACGCTCTAAATTTTCAACAATACGCAATGTTTTAGTTGCTGCATTTGCTCCCATACTTACATGATCTTCTTGTCCGTTACTCGAAACAATACTATCAACACTCGCTGGAGTTGCCAATTGTTTGTTTTGACTTACAATACTTGCCGCAGTATATTGCGGAATCATAAATCCTGAATTCAAACCTGGATCTTTTACTAAGAAAGCTGGTAATTCGCGTAAACCCGATATTAACTGGTAGGTTCTTCTTTCTGAAATACTTCCCAATTCTGCTAACGCTATTCCTAAGAAATCTAATGCTAAAGCCAAAGGTTGTCCGTGGAAATTTCCACCCGAAATAATTTGGTCTTCAGCCACAAAAATATTTGGATTATCTGTAACCGAATTAATTTCTGTACGGAAAACACGTTTCACATAATCAATAGTATCTTTACTTGCTCCGTGAACTTGCGGAATACAACGAAATGAATACGGATCTTGAACATGTTTTTTAGGTTGGTCAATAATTTCACTTCCATCTAACAAATCGCGCATGCGTTCAGCGGTTTGAATTTGCCCTTTGTGCGGACGAACTAAATGAATCAAATCGGTAAAGGGTTCTATTCGTCCATCAAAACCTTCTAAAGAAATGGCGCCAATTACATCTGCTAAATACGATAATTTACAAGCTTTTATTAAACTATAAACGCCGTAAGCACTCATAAATTGTGTTCCATTTAATAAGGCTAAACCTTCTTTTGATTTTAATTGGATAGATTTCCAACCAAATTTTTCTAGCATTTTACTCGAAGGTTGGCGGAAACCATCAACATATACTTCGCCTTCACCAATTAGAGGTAATGATAAATGCGCTAAAGGTGCTAAATCGCCCGATGCACCAAGTGAACCTAATTCGTAAACTACTGGTAAAACATCGTTGTTGTAAAAATCAATTAACCGTTCAACCGTTTCTAATTGCACTCCAGAGTTGCCATAACTCAACGACTGAATTTTAAGCAACAACATTATTTTTATAACTTCATGCGGCACTTCTGCTCCAGTTCCACAAGCGTGCGATTTTACTAAGTTTTCTTGAAGTTTTGTTAAATTCTCATTAGAAATTTTTACATTATATAAGGAGCCAAATCCTGTATTTATTCCGTAAATCGGACGTTCATTGGTTTCCATTTTTTTATCTAAATACGTACGACATTTTACGATTAACGCACTTGCTTCTTCAGATAAGGCTAATTTTTGCCCTTGAGAAATAATTTCGTTTATACGTTCTATTGATAATAAATCTGAGCTAATATAATGTGTTGGTTCCATTGGTATATTTTAAGACTTCAAAATTCAGTAAACAATTATAAAAATGCAAGATTTGTTGATAAGATTAACAATAAATTATTTATTTAAAAATAAAACTACAAAATCGAACTCAATTTTTGAAGAATTTTAAATAAATTAGCGCATTCAAATTTTTGACATTTTATGTAATGAAAAACACAGCTTTAACACATATTCACGAACAATTAGGAGCAAAAATGGTTCCATTTGCAGGTTATAATATGCCTGTACAATATGAAGGCGTAAACGCCGAACACGAAACGGTACGAAATGGCGTAGGTGTATTTGATGTTTCGCATATGGGCGAATTTTTATTAACCGGACCAAAAGCATTAGATTTAATTCAAAAAGTAACGTCTAACGATGCTTCTGCTTTAACTATTGGTCGTGCGCAATATTCTTGTATGCCAAATGCAAATGGCGGAATTGTGGACGATTTAATTATTTACAAAATTAAAGACGAACAATATCTATTAGTGGTTAATGCTTCCAATATTGAAAAAGATTGGAATTGGATTACTTCTCATAATGATATGGGCGTTGAAATGCGTGATTTATCGGAAGATTATTCATTGTTAGCCATTCAAGGACCAAAAGCTGTGGAAGCTATGCAAAGTTTAACTTCGGTTGATTTATCGCAAATTAAATATTACCATTTTGAGGTAGCTGATTTTGCTGGAATTGAACATGTAATTATTTCGGCGACTGGTTATACAGGTTCTGGTGGATTTGAAATTTATTGTAAAAATTCAGAAGTAGAACAAGTTTGGACTAAAGTTTTTGAAGCTGGTGCTTCTTTTGGAATCAAACCAATAGGTTTAGCAGCACGTGATACTTTACGTTTAGAAATGGGATTCTGTTTATATGGAAACGATATTGACGATACTACTTCGCCACTGGAAGCTGGTTTAGGTTGGATTACAAAATTTACAAAAGATTTTATCAACTCTGAAAATCTTAAAAAACAAAAAGAAGAAGGTGTTTCTAGAAAATTAGTTGCATTTGAGTTATTAGAACGAGGAATTCCACGTCACGATTATGAAATTGTAGATGCAAACGGAAATGTTATTGGTAGGGTAACTTCTGGAACGCAATCTCCTTCTTTAGGAAAAGCCATTGGCTTAGGTTATGTTCCTACGGAATTAGCTGCCGAAGGAAGCGAAATTTACATTCGCATTCGAAATAAAGATATTAAAGCACAAGTTGTAAAATTGCCGTTTTATAAAAAGTAATTTGCTAAAGAGTAATTAGCAAAATTTTGTTTTAAATATTGAAAAAAATTACTTTTGCAATCAATATAAAACTTGAACATTTAAACTTGAAATAAAAAGAAATGGGAAGAGCGTTTGAATTTAGAAAAGCACGAAAAATGAAACGTTGGTCGGCAATGGCCAAAACGTTTACAAGAATTGGGAAAGATATTGTAATGGCAGTTAAAGAAGGTGGCCCAAATCCTGAAACTAACTCGCGATTACGAGCTGTTATTCAAAATGCAAAGGCAGCTAATATGCCAAAAGACAATGTAGAACGAGCTATTAAAAAAGCATCAGATAAAGATACTGCCAATTTTAAAGAGGTTTTATTTGAAGGCTATGCGCCACACGGAATTGCTATTTTAATAGAAACCGCTACTGATAATAACAATAGAACGGTTGCTAATATTAGAAGTTACTTTAACAAATGTAATGGAACTATGGGTACGCAAGGTTCGGTAGAATTTATGTTTGATCATACCTGTAATTTCAGAATTCCAGCAGAAGGTTTAGATGTAGAAGAACTAGAATTAGAAATGATAGATTTTGGTGTGGAAGAAATTTTTGCCGATGAAGATGGCATTGTAATGTATGCGCCATTTGAAAGTTTTGGAACCATTCAAAAAGAATTAGAAAATCGCGAACTAGAAATTTTATCTTCGGGTTTCGATAGAATTCCACAAGTAACTAAAGAACTTACAGCAGAGCAAGTTGCCGATGTAGAAAAATTGTTAGAAAAAATTGAAGAAGATGACGATGTGATGAATGTTTTTCATAATATGAAAGATAACGATAATTAAAAATTGAAAACCATAAAAAAAGGCGTTAATTGTATAATTAACGCCTTTTTTGTGTTCTTATAATTTTACTACATTTCTTTAAAAATAGTGTGCATTAAACGTGTTTTATCGTTGATGCTTTCTTCTAACGATATCATTGTTTCGGTTCTATATACACCCTCAATATCATCTATTTTAAAAATAACTTCTTTTGCGTGTTTTGTATCGCGAGCTCTTATTTTACAGAAAATATTAAACTTTCCTGTTGTTACGTGTGCAACAGTTACATAAGGAATTTCGCTAATTCTTTCAATTACAAATTTTGTTTGCGATGTATTGTGTAAAAACACACCAACGTAAGCAATAAACGAATAACCAAGCTTTTCATAATCTAACGTTAACGACGATCCTTGAATAATGCCTGCGTCTTCCATTTTTTTAACACGAACGTGAACGGTACCAGCAGAAATTAGCAATTTTTTTGCTATATCTGTAAATGGAATTCTGGTATTGTTGATTAACATATCTAATATTTGGTGATCAACTTCATCTAATTTAAACTTCCCCATTTTGCTTTAATTATTTTCTTTAACTATAATTTCTTTAACGTATTACTCATTAATTTGTTGTAATCCATTACGAAATAGTAGCGTGTTTGCTAGCGAAAAATCTGCTCTTTTACCTATTTTAGGCATATTTTCGCCTTCACATTCAAATAATTTCTCTTTACCATCGTACTCAAAATGTCCGTAAAAATCATTTTCGAGTGCTAATGCAACTATTTTAGCTACAAATTCAATTTTTTTATGAACTAAATGCTCTTCGTAATGAGCTGCAAAGTTAATTGTTTTTTCAGAATTCTTATCTAAAATTTTAATATTTTTATAATAAAAATCATAAAAACACTTTTTATTTTGAGGAATTTTCAAATATTTATCCAATTCATTATCAACTATAACGTTTTCGTTAGTTGTAGAAAAAACCTGTAATAAAGCTATAAATACAAATTTTCGTACTTCATCTCGTTGATAATCGTTTTGAAAATGTCCTGCTTCAAATAAAATTGTTGGTACATTTTGTGTCATTAAATAATCGCCTATGCAATTATCGTTAAAACTATCATCAAAACGTCCTATTTGATTTGGAATATAATTTGATAGTTCATTAGCTATTGTATTGATTATTTGCACAGCCTGCAAACGGGTTTCGTTATAATCTCTAGTAGCATTATAAGCCGGAGCTAAAAACGACATAGTAGCAGGCAAACCTGTGTTTTCTGTACCAAAAATAGTACGTTGGTCGTGTAAGTTTAAGCATAAATCAGGCTGAAACTCTTTGCAAATAGCTCTTAAAACCTTGCTTTCGGGCTGTGTGTTGTTTTTTGCATCTCTATTTAAATCAATCTTATTGGCATTCTCTCGTGTATATAATTCGGCACCATCAGGATTCAAAATAGGAATAATTACTACTGTATAACTGTTGTATATGGTTTGCGCTAAACTATTATTAGATTGTAAAAAATTAATAAAATCGAGTACACCTTTTGTAGTTGTCGATTCGTTTCCGTGCATTTGCGACCACATTAAAACCTTTTTTTTCCCTTTTCCGAAAGAAATAGAATAAATAGGTTTTTGTAAAACAGAATGGCCTATAATTTTTGTAGAAAATCTTTTACTTGAAAGCGATTCCATAAAGGGTTTTATATGCTGTAAAGTAACATAGCGCTTTGTAATTTCTGTTACTAAAAAATGTGTTGCGAGTTGTAGTGAATTCATAAGTTTTAATTGTGTTACAAATGTAAACAAGTTATTATTTACAATTGTAAAC
>NZ_JAWKMX010000013.1:0-60674 GCF_041392005.1 Flavobacterium sp. | reverse complement strand
ATTGTATGAAAACTATAACTTGTATAATATATGTTCTTTTTTTATCTAATATTTATTCTCAAAAATTCGAATTTGATGTACTTACCAAGTATAAACTAAAAAATCGAGAAAGCATTGTTTATTCAAATTCAAAACATGAAGACTACGTAATGTATATACAAGGAAATTCTGAATATAAAATCGCAAAGTTATATGATTTAAAAAAAATGATTTTGCATAAATTTGATGTCAAAGAAGTAAAAAGTAAGAATGAAGTTTTTTTTCAATTTATGTATAAATCTACTAATGATATGAATTTTTATAAATATTGGGATAAATCTAAAATTCAATACGAATGGATAAGTAATAATGGTTTAAATGGTGAAATTAAATTAAATATTTATAAGAATTATAAGAAGACAAAGTTATTATATACAGTATATATGAAAGTACAAAAAAGTAATGTTAATCTTTTTCATGTATTTAAATTTAGTTGTTTACATCCTTTTGAATTTTATAGAAATTTTAATATTCCAGAAAACATAATTGTTAAAAGTTCAAAAATTGAATTATCTTCTGGTAGATTAGAAGAACACAGTAGTTTAGTATATAGTAAAAACATTTTATTTGAAATAGAAATAAAATAAGAACACTATCCTAAAAAGTGTGCAAGTTTAAAATAATGGGGGTTGACTTTTTAATTAAAGTTGAACCCTTTTTTCAAAATAGTTAAGAAATGATTGAGTATTAATCCCCAATTTTGGATTGGAATTGACTTTTTTTGGTTGATTCTCTCAGTGCCAAATATACGGATTTTAAAACAGCATCATCCGTTGGGAACTATAATTTATTTTTTGCATATTTTTAGTTTTACTTTGGACCGTTCGTTTTCTTGTAGAATACGTAAAAGAAAGTCAGGGTGGTTTTGAAAATGCTTTAGGCGTATTTTCTACTGGGCAATGGTTAAGTATTCCGTTTATTATTGCTGGTTTTTACTTTATTTTTAAAGCGAAGAAATCAAGTTAATAAAAAGAAAACTAATCTTCTTTATTTACATCTATTCCTACTCCAAGTATATAAGGCAAATATTGGTGTTGTGAATCTGATGATTGTAACGAATTTCCAATTTTTATAGTGTAGTTTCCTTTTTCTAATTTTTGAGTAAGAATTACTGCATATACATCGCAAATATCGCCTAAACAATCGCCTAGATGTTTGCCATTTTTATCTATTATTTTAACATTAACAATATCCATATAAATGTCTTTTTCTTCATTATTAATTCCAACTAAAACAGGAAAATCAGTTATTGGAAAACCGAAAATATGACCTAAATGTAAACGTATCGTATAGTTGGCTTCGTTTTCAATAGAAAAATGAAACGTTTTTACATCATTATTATACCATCTGTTATTTTCAAAATCTTTATTAAATTCTGAATAAACTACATTTCTATTACACGAAAAGAGCAATAGTATAAAAATTAAACTATATTTTTTCATCTTATAAAGATAAAAAAAGTCCTAAATAAAATTATTTAGGACTTTCAAAAGTTTGTATTACATACGATAATTATTTATCATCGTCTTCATCTTTTTTAAATTCTGCCATTCTACGAGCTTCTTTTTCACTCATAGCATCTGTCATAATTGGCACAGCCACAAATAATGATGAATATGTACCTACTAAAATACCTACTAAAATAGCAAATACAAATCCTCTAATGGTTTCTCCACCAAATATAAAGATGGCAACTAAAACCACTAAAGTTGTTGCTGAAGTATTAATAGTTCTACTTAAAGTAGAGTTTAATGCTTTATTTACTAATCCTTTAAAATCTGAAGATGAGTTATAATCTAAATACTCACGAACACGGTCAAAAACAATTACAGTATCGTTTAACGAGTAACCAATAACCGTTAAAATTGCAGCTATAAAGGCTTGATCGATTTCCATATTAAATGGTAAAATAGTATAGAAAAATGAGAATACACCCAATACTATAATTACGTCGTGTGCAACCGCTACAACAGCTCCAAGACCAAATTGCCATTTACGGAAAGAAATCATTAAGTAAACAAATACAATAAATAATGAACCTAATACTGCCCAAATTGAGTTGGTTTTAATGTCTTTTGAAATAGTACCTGATACTTTAGACGATTGCATTACACCAAACTCTTTTCCATCGTAAGATGTTACAAATTTTTCATAAGTTAAACCTTCTGGTAAATATTTTTTAAGACCATCATAAAGTTTTTGATTTACTTCTTTATCTACTCCTTCTCCTTCTTCGTCAACTTTATATTTAGTTGTAATTTTTAACTGATTATCGTTACCAAATTTCTTTGCTTCGGCACTACCAAATACTTTGGTTAAATCGGCAGTTACATCAGATGCAACAACTGGTTTATCAAAACGTACTTGGTACGTTCTTCCTCCTACAAAATCTACACCTTGATTTAAACCTTTTGTAAAGATTGAAATTAAACTTAATGTTATCATTATAGCCGAAAGTATATAAGCAATTTTACGTTTCGATAAAAAGTCGAAGTTTAAGTTTTTAAACCAGTTCTTAGTTATAGCAGTTGAAAAAGTAATATTTTCTTTGCGCGATAAACTCCAATCTAACAACATTCTTGTAATGAATATAGCTGTAAATAAAGAAGTTATAATACCAATTATTAAAGTTGTTGCAAAACCTTTAATTGGTCCTGTACCAAAAACAAATAAAATAATTGCCGTTAACAAAGTAGTTACGTTAGCATCTACAATAGACGACATTGCTCCTTTCCAAGTATAAGCATAGTTTACGGCTTCATCAACCGTTTTACCTGAATCTAGTTCTTCTTTAGCTCTTTCATAAATAATTACGTTAGCATCTACCGCCATACCTATAGTTAAAACGATACCCGCAATACCTGGTAATGTTAAAACTGCTCCAAAACTTGCTAAAGCACCAAAAATGAATAGTATGTTTACTAATAAGGCTAAATTAGCATAAAAACCAGCTTTTCCATAATAGAAAATCATCCATAATAATACTAAAGAGAAACCTATTATAAATGACAACATACCATTATCAATAGCTTCTTGTCCTAATGATGGACCAACAACATCTGACTGAACAATTTCGGCAGCTGCTGGTAATTTTCCTGCTCTTAAAATATTAGCTAAGTCTTTTGTTTCGTTTACAGTAAAACTTCCCGAAATTTCAGAACGTCCACCTGTAATAGCGCCACGGCTTACACCTGGTGCCGAATAAACGATATTATCTAAAACAATAGCGATTGCGTTTCCTTGTTGCGAAACTTTACCCGTTAATTTTTCCCATTCTTTTGCTCCTTTTCCGTTCATTTGCATAGAAACGGCTGGTTTACTCATTTGGTCAAACGTATCGGTTGCATCTGTAATAACACCACCACTAATTGGCGCTTTGTTTTCTCTATTTCCTTTTAAGGCATATAACTCTACAGCATCTGGTGCTTTTTCATCAATTTTACCCCAAGCAAATTTAACATCAGCTAATTCTGATGGCAATAATGAACGAATGTATGGTCGTTTTAAATAGCCGTTTATTTTTGCTGTATCTTTTGCTACAAAAATACCAATATAAGGTGTGCCTTGTTGCCCTGGAGCAACCATACTATCAAATAATGGGTTTATTTCTACTTTAGTAGAATCGGCTTTATCGGTAAGTAAAGAATCGATACCTGTAGCTACTTTTTCTTCAATTTTATCTTCTTTAACTTCTGTTTTCTTTAATTCGTTGTTTGCTGCAACTAAGAAATTCCCTATTTCGTCTACTTTATAAGTTTCCCAAAATTCTAATTGTGCTGTAGATTGTAATAATTTTTTAATACGATCTACATCTTTTGCTCCTGGTAATTCTACTAAAATTCTACCAGAATTTCCTAATAATTGAATATTAGGTTGTGTTACCCCAAATTTATCAATACGTTCGCGTAGTACTTTAAACGCAGATTCTACCGATTCTTGCACTTTTTGTTTAATAATAGGCTCTACTTGAGCATTGGTCATATTAAACTTAATAACATCGTCTAAATTTCTGTTTCCAAAGATTTCGGCGTCTGCTAGTTTTAAATTGGCTTTATCGGCTTCTGCAAAGAAAGCATCAATATAATCTTGATTTCCTTGTTGGTTTGTTTTAGCGTCTGCTAAAGCTTTATTGAAAGCTGCATTTTTTGATCCGTTTGCCAATCCTTTCAAAATGTCTTTTACCGAAATTTGAAGGATAACATTGATACCACCTTCAAGGTCTAGACCTTTATTAATTTGATTGTTCTTTACGGTTTCATAGGTTTGTCCTAAAAACACCTTTTCTTTTGAAATGGAATCTAAATACGTTACTTCCTTTTTAAAATCGCCGTTTGCAAACTTTTTTGCATCTTTCTCAATTTTATTTGCAACAAATGTAAATGACAATTGGTAAATACATACCAAAGCAAATATAACTGCGAAAAATTTTACTAGTCCTCTATTCTGCATTACTACAAAAATTAATTAATTATCTTATTATAAAAAACGGACAAATATATAATTTACAATAGGATTAAGCAATTTTATTTTATAATAAAATTGGTTTTTTTTTACTTATTGCTCAATACATAAAAAAACTGTCAAATAAATTTGACAGTTTCCGTTATTTGTGGGTTAAAATTATAAAACAGCTTTTAACGCTTCGTTCATATTACGAACAGCCATTGCTGATTTTTCGAATAATTCTTTTTCGGCATCGTTTAATTGTACATCTACAATTTGTTCTACTCCATTTTTGCCTATAATACAAGGAACGCCAATACAAATATCGTCTTCACCATATTCGCCATTAAGCATTACCGAACAAGGAATCATACGTTTTTGATCGTTTAAAATTGAATCTACTAAATAGGCAACAGAAGCACCTGGTGCATACCAAGCCGATGTGCCTAATAATTTAGTTAAAGTTGCACCACCTACCATAGTATCTGCAGCAACTTTCTCTAATTCTTCTTTAGATAAGAAATTAGCAACTGGCGAACCATTATAAGAAGCTAAACGTGTTAATGGAATCATTGTCGTATCGCCGTGGCCACCTATTACCATTCCTTGTACATCGTTTGATGGTTTATCTAAAGCTTGTGATAAAAAGTATTTAAAACGTGAACTATCTAAAGCACCACCCATACCAATTACACGATTTTTAGGTAATCCTGTAGCTTTTAACGTTAAGTAAGCCATAGTATCCATAGGGTTCGACACTACTACAATAATAGCATTTGGCGAATGCGCTAAAATATTTTCGGCAACCGATTTTACAATTCCAGCATTAATACCAATTAACTCTTCACGTGTCATGCCTGGTTTTCTAGGAATACCCGATGTAATTACTACAACACTACTTCCTGCTGTTTTTGAGTAATCGTTTGTACTACCAACTACTTTTGTATTAAATCCTGTAGTTGTAGCACATTGCATAATATCCATAGCTTTACCTTCGGCAAAGCCTTCTTTAATGTCTAACAATACTACTTCGCTTGCAATTCCTCTATACGCAATAACATCGGCACATGTTGCGCCTACATTACCCGCACCTACAATAGTTACTTTCATTATTCTATTTTTTTAGTATTAAAATTAAATGTATAGTTAAGTCCTAAATTAACATTTGCAAATTTACCAAATGAAAATGAGCTTTTTAAAAAAAAGTCGTTAAAATAATAATTTGCCGAAATTTCGCCCATAAAGTTCCATTTATCTTTTTCGAGCTGGGGCAATTTATTATTAATAGTAGTTGCCAAATTAATAGGGCTTTCTGTTTTGCTCGAAACTTTGTAATTAAATGTACTATAATTGGTTAAAGCTGATGCTATAATTTCAAATTGATTAATTTCTTTTGATACTGCAATTTGAAAATGATAGGTGTTAATTTTTGCGGTAAACTGATTTAAGCCTAAATCGCCATAATTTGTTGGAACGTCTAAAAAATCGAAAGAAATATCTTCATTAGAATACATCATTATTGCTGCTAAATTGATTTTCTTTTCTTCTAATTTTTTAAAATATTGACTAAAATTATGTTGCAAACCAAAACCATATACTTGGTAATCGCCTTTTTTTAGTTTAGTTCGTGTAGAATAGCGTCCTACTACTTCAAAACCATAAGGTAAACTTAATCGGGCTTGTAAATACGGATAAACTATAGTTTCTTGATTAATACCTTCGGGCGTTTTAAAGCGTATTTGTTGATTATCTAAATTACCATATAAATATACTTGCTCATCATTTCCAAAAGCAGTGGGCACAATTGCCGAATTGGTATTTTCGATTTGCAAAAACTGAAAATCATTATTTGAAATGGTAAATTGTCTATCGCGATTAGGGACAAAAAATAAATTGGCATGAATACCTAAATCGAACTGCCATTTTTCTCTTTTTTTAGCCGAATTTATCCAAGAAGACGAAGCTTGATAAACAGCGCCGTCTGTAGCGGGAACTATATATTTTTCGGAATAAAATAGGGCATCTGATAACAGATACCCTATTTGTTCGTCTAATGTTTGTGCAGTACTATTTACACTGCACATTACAACTACTATTATTGCTAAAAATAAATTACGCATCGATATTAGCATAAACGGCATTTTTTTCAATGAACTCACGTCTTGGTGGTACTTCATCGCCCATTAGCATAGAAAAAACTCTATCGGCTTCCGAAAGACTTTCAATAGTTACCTGGCGTAGTGTTCTAAATTCAGGATTCATAGTGGTATCCCATAATTGTTCTGCGTTCATTTCTCCAAGACCTTTGTATCGTTGAATATTTGTGCTTCCGCCCATTTCTAGCGAAATTCTATCGCGCTGATCATCGTTCCAAGCGTATTGTTTTTTGTTTCCTTTTTTAACTAAGTAAAGTGGTGGTTGTGCTATATAAACGTGTCCGCCTTCTATTAACTCTTTCATATAACGGAAGAAAAACGTTAAAATTAAAGTTGAAATGTGAGAACCATCGACATCGGCATCACACATAATAACTACTTTATGATAACGTAATTTTGATAAATTTAATGCTTTACTATCTTCTTCTGTTCCTACAGTTACGCCTAGTGCAGTAAAAATGTTTCGAATTTCTTCGTTTTCAAATACTTTGTGCTGCATGGCTTTTTCTACATTTAATATTTTACCTCGTAATGGTAAAATAGCTTGAAAAAAGCGATCGCGACCTTGTTTTGCTGTTCCACCTGCCGAGTCTCCCTCTACAAGGAAAATTTCGCATTTTGCAGGATCTTGCTCAGAACAATCGGAAAGTTTTCCTGGTAATCCGCCACCGCCCATTACGGTTTTACGTTGCACCATTTCGCGAGCTTTTTTAGCAGCATGACGTGCTTGCGCGGCTAAAATTACTTTTTGCACGATTATTTTAGCATCGTTTGGATTTTCTTCCAAATAATTTTCTAACATTTCGGCTACTGCTTGCGAAACTGGCGAAACCACTTCACGGTTTCCTAATTTTGTTTTGGTTTGACCTTCAAATTGAGGTTCGGCGACTTTTACTGAAATAATTGCAGTTAAACCTTCACGGAAATCGTCTCCAGAAATTTCAAATTTTAACTTATCTAATAATCCTGAAGCGTCTGCATATTTTTTCAATGTACGTGTTAATCCCATACGGAAACCTTGTAAATGTGTTCCGCCTTCGTGAGTATTAATATTATTTACATACGAAAAAATATTTTCAGAATAACTGTCGTTATAAATTAAAGCAACTTCTACAGGAATTTCACCTTTTTCGTTTTCCATAGAAATAACATGACCAATAATTGGCACACGATTTCCATCTAAAAATTTAACAAATTCTTTTAAACCTTCTTGCGAATAGAATGTTTCTTTTACATCGTTACCCTCTTTATCTTTTTCACGTTTATCGGTAAGTGTAATGGTTATTCCTTTATTTAAAAAGGATAATTCTCGCAAGCGAGCTGCTAAAGTATCGTATGAATAAACCAGTGTTTGTGTAAAAATAGTAGCATCGGGTTTAAAGGTAACTACTGTTCCTCGTCTATCGGTTGTACCTACTTGTTTAACTGGGTAAAGTGTTTTTCCTCTTTCATATTCTTGCTCCCAAATTTTACCATCGCGATAAACAGTTGCTTTTAAATGATCGGAAAGTGCATTAACACAAGATACACCTACTCCGTGTAAACCACCCGAAACTTTATATGAATCTTTATCAAATTTACCTCCAGCTCCAATTTTTGTCATTACAACTTCTAAAGCTGAAACGCCTTCTTTCTTATGAATATCTACTGGAATACCACGACCGTTATCTTCAACAGTTATAGAATTATCTTCATTTATAGCAACGTGAATAGTATCGCAATGTCCTGCTAATGCTTCGTCTATTGAGTTATCTACAACTTCATATACTAAATGATGTAACCCCCTAACGCCTGTATCACCAATATACATAGAAGGACGCATACGTACGTGCTCCATTCCTTCTAATGCCTGAATACTATCTGCTGAATAATCTTTTTTCTTTATTTCTTCACTCATGGTTTAATAGCTTATACTTTCAATTTTGATTAACAAACAAATATAAACATTTTAGAGGTAATTTTTACAAAAATAAGCATCAAAACATTCAAAGTTATTAACATTTGTTAATTATACAAAAGTGTCTTAAATCGAATAAAAATGAGGTTAAAATTGATTTGGTTTGTTTTTTAAGCCTTTAAAAAAATGAAAAAACAGAAAATGGTTTATTTGCAAAATATAAAAGCCTTTTTTGGGCTAAAAAGGCTTTTACTAAAAAAAATGTAGGTTAGTTAATAGGATTTAATGTGTACTTTTGATACTGCTCTACCCGATGGATCATTTAGATTTTTAAAAGCTTCATCCCATTCTAATGCTACTTTTGTGCTACAAGCTACACTTGCTTCTTGCGGTACTGTTAAAGCTGCAGCATCGCTTGGAAAATGTTCAGAATATATAGAACGGTAATAATATTCTTCTTTTGATGTTGGTGTTTGTATAGGAAATTTATATTGGGCATTTTTTAATTGTTCGTCGGTTATTTCTTTTTCTACTATTTCTTTTAATGTATCTATCCAACTGTAGCCAACACCATCGCTAAATTGTTCTTTTTGTCGCCACGCTACACTTTCGGGCAACATATCTTCAAATGCTCTACGCAATACCCATTTTTCCATTCTTTCGCCATTAATCATTTTATCTTGCGGATTAATTTGCATAGCAACATCTATAAATTCTTTATCTAAAAACGGTACACGACCTTCAATTCCCCAAGCGGCCAAACTTTTATTGGCACGCAAACAATCGTACATATGTAATTTACTTAATTTGCGAACTGTTTCTTCGTGAAATTCTTTCGCATTTGGTGCTTTGTGAAAATACAAATATCCGCCAAATAACTCATCGGAACCTTCGCCTGAAAGCACCATTTTTATACCCATTGATTTAATAACTCGTGCCATTAAATACATTGGCGTAGAAGCACGAATAGTAGTTACGTCATAAGTTTCTATATTGTAAATTACATCACGAATAGCATCTAATCCTTCTTGAATAGTAAATTTAACCTCATGATGTACTGTTCCAATATGATTAGCCACTTTTTTTGCAGCAGCTAAATCTGGCGAACCTTCTAAACCAACAGCAAACGAATGCAATTGAGGATACCATGCTTCTTGTACATCTTCAGATTCGATACGCTTACTGGCAAACTTTTTAGCTATTGCCGAAACAATTGAAGAATCTAATCCACCAGAAAGCAAAACGCCATACGGCACATCACTCATTAACTGACGCTTTACAGCCGCTTCCAAAGCTTCTTTTACAGCTTTAATACTTGTTTCGTTTTCTTTAACAGCATCATATTCTGTCCATTCTCTAGTATACCATTTTACAAACTTCCCATCTTTACTTGATAGATAATGTCCTGGTGGAAACAATTCTATTTTTGTGCAAAATCCTTCTAACGCTTTTAATTCTGATGCTACATAAAAAGTTCCAAACTCATCCCAACCAATATAAAGTGGAATAATGCCCATATGGTCGCGAGCAATTACATATTCGTCTTTTTCAACATTGTAAACCGCAAAACCAAATATTCCATTTAATTCATCTAAAAATTGTGTTCCTTTTTCTTTATATAAAGCTAAAATAACTTCACAATCACTTTCCGTTAAAAATTCATATTTTCCATCAAATTGCTTACGCAACTCTCTATGATTATAAATTTCGCCATTTGCGGCTAAAACCAAATTTTTATCTTTTGTAAATAACGGCTGTTTTCCAGAAGCTGGATCTACAATAGCTAATCGTTCGTGAGCCATTATAGCTCGTTCATTACTAAATATGCCACTCCAATCTGGACCTCGATGACGAATTTTTTTAGCCATTTCTAAAACTTGAGGTCGTAATACTTCTGCTCTTTGCTTTATATCAAAAGCGCATACAATTCCACACATACTAAATTATTAAATTATTAGTAAGCAAATATCAAACATAAAAACAATATTGAAAACAAATAACGAATAAATAGTTTATTTTTTAAACTAAAAAACATAAATATAAACAAATGTGTAATTAATTCATTAAATTAGAGCACTTTTTTTCATTTTTCAAAACACGTACTCTTCCCGCTATCGCCTGCACGGGGTGCTTGGCTCTATCGGGGCTAATAAACACCTAAGTCTTTGTAATTAGCGATTTAGCAAATGTGACAATGAAGCAATTAGAAAATTAGCGAATTTGAAAATACTAGTGATTTTACCTTTTTATCATTTCCCTTTTACCTAAAACATTTCACTCAACTTTCGACTTTTTACTTTTCACTAATTTTCAACATCCGACATTCAACATTCGACATTGGACTTTTGACATTCGACATATATTAAACAAAAAAGCCTGTCTAAATAATAGACAGGCTTTTCAAAAGAAAGGCAGCGACCTACTCTCCCACATTACTGCAGTACCATCGGCGCTATCGGGCTTAACTTCTCTGTTCGGAATGGAAAGGCTGACAATAACCACCTTAAGTTTTAGTTTTCAGTTCACAGTTTTTAGTTTACAGTTTTACAACTCTTAACTTATAACTCAAAACTCATAACTGCAACCTTAGTTGCAAATATTTTAACATATTGAGAAAAAAAGAATTTAAATAAGAAAGAAAGTTTCCCCCGCAATTAAGCGGGGGGCGTGTACATAAGCTTACGGGTTATTAGTACTACTCGACTATGACATTACTGCCTTTACATCTATAGCCTATCAACCTAGTCATCTTCTAGGACCCTTTAAAGAAATCTCATCTTGTGGTGGTTCGCTTATATGCTTTCAGCGCTTATACGCTTCGAACGTAGCTACTCTGCAATGCCCCTGGCGAGACAACAGATACACCAGCGGTTCGTCCAATTCGGTCCTCTCATTACTAGAATCAGATCCCTCAAATTTCTAGCACTTCGCAGTAGATAGAGACCGAACTGTCTCACGACGTTCCTGAACCCAGCTCGCGTGCCACTTTAATGGGCGAACAGCCCAACCCGCGGGACCTTCTCAGCAGGATGCTTGAACGAGCCGACATCGAGGTGCCAAACCCCCGTCGATGTGAGCTCACCAGGGGGAGATCAGCCTGTTATCCCGGCACCTTTTATCCTTTGAGCGATGGCCCTTCCATGCGGAACACACGGATCACTATGCTCTACTTTCGTACCTGATCGACCTGTATGTCTCTCAGTCAAGCTCCCTTATGCCATTACCTCTACGCACGGTTACCAAGCGTGCTGGGGAGTGCCCCAAAGCCTCCGTTACTCTTTTGGAGGCGACCACCCCAGTCAAGCTACCCACCAAGCAATGTCCCCCCGCAATCGCGGGGTTAGGCCTCAGACAAGCAAAGGGTGGTATTTCAACAATGACTCCACAACGCCCTAGCGACGCCACTTCATAGTCTCCCACCTATCCTACACATCACGTGTCCAAGGTCAATACTAAGCTATAGTAAAGGTGCACAGGGTCTTTTCGTCCCACTATTGCGGGTAATCGGCATCTTCACCGATACTACAATTTCACACCGAGCTCATGGCTGAGACAGTGTCCAGATCGTTACACCATTCGTGCAGGTCGAACTTACCCGACAAGAATTTCGCTACCTTAGGACCGTTATAGTTACGGCCGCCGTTTACTGAGGCTTCAATTCAATGCTTCTCCGAAGATAACATCCTCTCTTAACCTTCCAGCACCGGGCAGGTGTATCCAGGCCCTATACGTCATCTTACGATTTTGCAGAGCCTATTGTTTTTGATAAACAGTCGCCTGGACCTCTTCACTGCGGCCCCGATTATTGCATCGGGGCGACCTTTCTCCCGAAGTTACAGGTCTATTTTGCCTAATTCCTTAGCCATAGATCCTCTCGAGCACCTTAGGATTCTCTACTCAACTACCTGTGTCGGTTTACGGTACAGGTACTTATCATCTAAGTTTAGAAACTTTCTTGGAAGCCCTTGACACACTATCTCTTTGTCGAAGACGCTGAGTACTATCAGTCTTTGCCATTCTCTACGGATTTGCCTATAAAGAATATAGCTACAACCTTCAACGAACAATTCCGTCTGTTCGCGGTGCTTTCATCACTCCGTCATTCCATCACAATGATAAGTAGTACGGGAGCTATTAACCCGTTGGCCATCGACTTCCCCTTCGGGTACGCCTTAGGACCCGACTAACCCTCAGCTGATTAGCATAGCTGAGGAAACCTTAGTTTTTCGGTGTGCGGGTTTCTCGCCCGCACATTATCGTTACTTATCTGCCTGCAGAGGCGCTTTTCTAAACAGTCCAGCAAACCTCGCAGTTTTTACCTTCAACCCAGTTTAGAATGCTCCCCTACCACTGTATTTACATACAATCCTTAGCTTCGGTAGTATACTTATGCCCGATTATTATCCATGCTCGCCCGCTCGACTAGTGAGCTGTTACGCACTCTTTAAATGAATGGCTGCTTCCAAGCCAACATCCTAGCTGTCTAAGCAGGCAAACCGCGTTTTTCAACTTAGCATACATTTGAGGACCTTAGCTGATGGTCTGGGTTCTTTCCCTCTCGGACATGGACCTTAGCACCCATGCCCTCACTGATTATTATCATTTACTAGCATTCGGAGTTTGTCAGGAATTGGTAGGCGGTGAAACCCCGCATCCAATCAGTAGCTCTACCTCTAGTAAACTATTATAAGCGTACCCCTAAAGGCATTTCGGGAGTACGAGCTATTTCCGAGTTTGATTGGCCTTTCACCCCTACCCACAAGTCATCCGAGAGCTTTTCAACGTCAACCGGTTCGGTCCTCCACTGTGTGTTACCACAGCTTCAACCTGCCCATGGGTAGATCACACGGTTTCGCGTCTACCATTTTGACTATAGCGCCCTATTCAGGCTCGACTTTCGCTACGGATCAGTACTTAATACCTTATCCTTGCCAGCAACGGTAACTCGTAGGCTCATTATGCAAAGGCTGCGCCGTCCTCGATAAATTGGCTCCGACCAACTTGTAAGCGTATGGTTTCAGGATCTATTTCACTCCGTTATTCACGGTTCTTTTCACCTTTCCCTCACGGTACTGGTTCACTATCGGTCTCTCAGGAGTATTTAGCCTTAGCGGATGGTCCCGCTAGATTCATACAAGGGTTTCACGTGCCCCGCACTACTCAGGACCTACTACTATCTTACTACACTTTACTTATACAGGACTATCTCCCTCTGTGGTTAACCTTTCAGGTTATTCTAATTCATTATAGCTCGAATATCGCGGTCCTTTCGACACACACGTTATTGCCGTAACAACAACGGTTTGGGCTAGTCCGCGTTCGCTCGCCACTACTTACGGAATCACTTTTGTTTTCTTCTCCTCCGCCTACTTAGATGTTTCAGTTCAGCGGGTTCACTCACCTATCGGTGTACTATGTCTTCAACATAGTGGGTTGCCCCAGTCGGATATCTGCGGATCAACTCGTATGTGCCAATCCCCGCAGCTTTTCGCAACTTATCACGTCCTTCATCGCCTCTGAGAGCCTAGGCATCCCCCCATACGCCCTTATTTTGCTTATTGTACTTTTAGATTAAACTTATAGCTTATAGCTATCAGCTTAAAACTGTGCTTTCTATTCTACTTATTATATTTTTTTCTCAATATGTCAATGAACTTTTCTCTTAGTGATTAGTACCTAGTAATTAGTGATTAGTTACAATTGCATTTCACTCTTTACTATTCACTTGAATAGTGGAGAATATCGAGTCGAACCGATGACCTCCTGCGTGCGAGCAGGCGCTCTAGCCAGCTGAGCTAATCCCCCATTCTTAAATTCAGAATTATGAATTCGGAATTACGAATTTTGAATTCTCAACTTCCAGAATTTCCTTTTTTATTTAAAATACAGATTTTTTAATTCGTAATTTATAATTCGTAATTAAAAAAAGTAGTCAGGCAGACTCGAACTGCCGACCCCTACATTATCAGTGTAGTACTCCTAACCAGCTGAGCTACGAGACTCTGTATTTAATAGTTTCAGACAAACAGCTAGAAAGTAAAACAATACCTAAAATAACTTAATTTTATCGTTTCTCTAGAAAGGAGTGTTCCAGCCGCACCTTCGGGGTACGGCTACCTTGTTGACTTAGCCCAGTTACCAGTTTTACCTAGGCAGCTCCTTGCGGCGACCGACTTCAGGTACCCCCAGACTTCCATGGCTTGACGGGCGGTGTGTACAAGGCCGGGAACGTATTCACGGTCATGGCTGATATCCGATTACTAGCGATTCCAGCTTCATAGAGTCAGGTTGCAGACTCCAATCCGAACTGAGACGGTTTATAGATTCGCATCATCCTATCGCTAGGTAGCTGCTCTCTGTACCCGGCCATTGTAGCACGTGTGGCCCAGGACGTAAGGAGCCGTGATGATTTGACGTCATCCCCACCTTCCTCACGGTTTACCGGCAGTCTTGTTAGAGTTCCCACCATTACGTGCTGGCAACTAACAACAGGGGTTGCGCTCGTTATAGGACTTAACCTGTTTCTCCTGGCACGAGCTGACGACAACCATGCAGCACCTTGAAAGACGTCCGAAGAAATTACTGTTCCAAATAACGTGTCTCCCATTTAAGCCCTGGTAAGGTTCCTCGCGTATCATCGAATTAAACCACATGCTCCACCGCTTGTGCGAGCCCCCGTCAATTCCTTTGAGTTTCACACTTGCGTGCGTACTCCCCAGGTGAAGTACTTATCACTTTCGCTTAACCACTCAACATAAATGCCGAACAGCTAGTATCCATCGTTTACGGCGTGGACTACCAGGGTATCTAATCCTGTTCAGCTACCCACACTTTCGTCCATCAGCGTCAATCGTCTGTTAGTAACCTGCCTTCGCAATTGGTATTCCATGTAATATCTAAGCATTTCACCGCTACACTACATATTCTAGTTACTTCACAAAAATTCAGTCCTACAGTATCAATGGCGGTTTCCAGTTGAGCTGGGAGATTTCACCACTGACTTATAAGACCGCCTACGGACCCTTTAAACCCAATAATTCCAGGATAACGCTCGAATCCTCCGTATTACCGCGGCTGCTGGCACGGAGTTGGCCGATCCTTATTCTTACAGTACCGTCAAACTAGTTCACGAACTAGCGTTTCTTCTCTTACAAAAACGTTTACAGCCCATAGGGCCGTCTTCCTGCACGCGGCATGGCTGGGTCAGAGTTGCCTCCATTGCCCAATATTCCTCACTGCTGCCTCCCGTAGGAGTCTGGTCCGTGTCTCAGTACCAGTGTGGGATCTCCCTCTCAGGACCCCTACCCATCATCATTGGTAAGCCGTTACGCCTTACCAACTAACTAATGGGACGCATGCTCATCTACGTACCGTTGGAACTTTAATCATCAAATGATGCCATTCGATAATACTATGGGGTATTAATCCAAATTTCTCTGGGCTATCCCCCTGTACAAGGTAGATTACGCCGCGTTACGCACCCGTGCGCGGTCTCATAAGTGCAAGCACTTACTACCCCTCGACTTGCATGTGTTAGGCCTGCCGCTAGCGTTCATCCTGAGCCAGGATCAAACTCTTCATCGTATATTATAATATTATTCGATAAATTGCTAGGTTATTCTTAATATCGCCTTACTTTCTTATTTTTTTGTATGCTGTTAATCCAATATGTCTATGAACGTATTCTTTCCTTTTTATTTCGCTAAATTTTTAACTTAGCGGAATTCCATCGACGCTTTTTTATCTGGCAAATGTTTTTGAAACTTTTTTGAAAAAAATTGAAAACACTTACAAAACACAAAAAAAATTAAGAACCTCTACTGCTTTTCCGTTCTAAACGGACGGCAAAGATACTAGCTTTATTCCTTATTATCCAAATAAATTTTTAAGTTTTTTAAAACTTTTATTTATATAAACAAAACACCCTAAATCCAATGAAAATGCCTTATCTAAGCGGGTGCAAAACTAATACTCTTTTTCTTTTTTGCAAACTTTTTCCAACCTTTTTTATAAAGTTTTTTACTATAACCTTACTAACAGAGTGTTAGCTATTTCAATTATGAATTATGAATTATGAGTTATAAATGTAAGTGATAACAACAAAATACGTTTTTTCTCCCCGATGGTAAAAGTATCCTTTTTCTTTATTAACAACACCATTTTATAGTTAATGTAAACAAAAAGGATATAGTGAACAGCGAGACAAAACTACTATTGGAAACAAATTTATATACTATATAAAATACTATAATATCTATAGTATTGTTTGAGTAATGCTAATGTTGTATATTTGCACCTTTAAAATTTAGTAGATGATTAAAATTACTTTACCAGATGGTTCGGTTAAAGAGTTTGCACAAGGTGCAACACCAATGGATGTGGCTTTGAGTATAAGCGAAGGTTTAGCAAGAAATGTAATTTCGGCTTCTTTTAATGGTACAACTATTGAAACCTCTACTCCACTAACCACCGATGGCTCTTTAATGTTATATACGTGGAATGATGATGAGGGCAAAAAAGCTTTTTGGCATTCAACTTCGCACGTAATGGCACAGGCTATTGAAGAAAAGTATCCTAATGCAAAGCTAACGCTAGGACCAGCTATTGAAAATGGTTTTTACTATGACGTTGACTTTGGCGATGAAAAATTTACAGACGCTAATTTTAAGAATATTGAAGATAGAGTTTTAGAAATTTCGAGAGAAAAACACGATTTTAAAATGCGTTCGGTTTCTAAAGCAGAAGCATTAGATATATACAAGGATAATGAATATAAAACTGAATTAATTTCGAACTTAGAAGACGGAACCATTACGTTTTGTGATCATTCTAATTTCTTTGATTTATGTCGTGGTGGCCATATTCCAAATACTGGAATTATAAAAGCAATGAAAATTCTTTCTGTTGCTGGTGCTTACTGGAGAGGCGATGAAAAAAACAAACAATTAACTCGTGTTTATGGAATTTCGTTTCCTAAACAAAAAGATTTAACAGAATATCTTCAATTATTAGAAGAAGCAAAAAAACGCGACCATAGAAAATTAGGTAAAGAATTAGAATTATTCCATTTTTCACAAAAAGTAGGTCAAGGTTTACCATTATGGTTACCAAAAGGAGCTGCTTTGCGCGATAGATTAGAGCAATTTTTGAAAAAAGCACAGAAAAAAGCAGGATACGAACAAGTAGTAACGCCACATATTGGTCAAAAAGAATTATATGTAACTTCTGGACACTATGCGAAATATGGTGCTGATAGTTTCCAACCGATACATACTCCTGCGGAAGGTGAAGAGTTTTTATTAAAACCAATGAATTGCCCACACCACTGTGAGATATATAATGCAAAACCTTGGTCGTATAAAGATTTACCAAAACGTTATGCCGAATTTGGCACAGTATATCGATATGAACAATCTGGCGAATTACATGGTTTAACTCGCGTTCGTGGATTTACACAAGATGATGCGCACATTTTCTGCACACCCGATCAATTAGATGCCGAATTTAAAAATGTAATTGATTTAGTACTATATGTATTTGGTTCATTAGGATTCGAAAACTTCACTGCCCAAGTTTCGGTTCGTGATTTAGAAAATCCAGATAAATATATAGGTAGTGTTGAAAACTGGGAAAAAGCAGAAAATGCTATTATAAGCGCAGCAAAAGACAAAGGATTAAACTATGTGGTTGAAGCCGGAGAAGCTGCTTTCTACGGACCTAAATTAGACTTTATGGTTAAAGATGCTTTAGGAAGAAGTTGGCAATTAGGTACAATTCAAGTAGATTATAATTTACCAGAACGTTTTGATTTAACTTATAAAGGAAGTGATAATGAATTACACCGTCCTGTAATGATTCACAGAGCACCATTTGGAAGCATGGAACGATTTGTGGCAATTTTACTAGAACATACTGCAGGAAATTTCCCTATTTGGTTAATGCCCGAGCAAGCTATAATACTGTCTTTGAGTGAGAAATATGAAAAATATGCTCAAAAAGTTTTAAATTTGCTAGAAAATTACGAAATTCGCGCCCAAATTGACAATAGAAACGAAACTATTGGTAAGAAAATTCGTGAAGCAGAAGTGCAAAAGTTCCCTTTTATGCTAATTGTTGGCGAAGAAGAAGAGAAAAATGGCACAATTTCTGTTAGACGACATGGTGACGATGGAAAATCGAACCAAAGCATGACTGTTGCGGCTTTTGCGGCATTAGTTCAAGAAGAAATAGATAAAACATTAAAACAATTTTAAGTTTAATTTAAAAATTTTAAGTCATAGCAATAAGAAGAAAAAGAGGAGGCTACACTCCTAGAGAGGAAAAAAAAGATGCACACCGAATAAATGAAAAAATTCGTGTGCCAGAAGTTCGCCTAGTAGGCGACAATGTAGAAGTTGGTGTCTACAAAACATCTGAAGCTCGTAGATTAGCAGAAGAACAAGAATTAGATTTGGTTGAAATTTCGCCAAATGCAGAACCACCCGTTTGTAAAATAATGGATTATGGAAAATTCTTGTACCAGCAGAAAAAACGAGAAAAAGAATTAAAAGCAAAATCTTCGCAAATTGTAGTAAAAGAAATTCGTTTTGGTCCTAATACAGACGAACACGACTATGAATTTAAAAAGAAAAACGCTATTAAATTTTTAAAAGACGGCGCAAAATTAAAAGCTTTTGTGTTTTTTAAAGGGCGTTCTATTATTTATAAAGAGCAAGGTCAAATTTTATTATTGCGCTTAGCACAAGATTTAGAAGAATACGGAAAAGTAGAAAACATGCCCGTTTTAGAAGGAAAACGTATGATTATTTACATTGCTCCTAAAAAGAAAAAGTAAACAGTTAGTAGTCGTGTAGTGTTCAGTAGTTTATTTGTAAACTGAAAACCGAGACTGAAAACTAAAAAATAATAAGTAAGATAGATTAAATACAGGAAGAAAATGCCTAAAATGAAAACGAAATCTGGAGCTAAAAAACGCTTTGTCGTTACTGGTTCTGGAAAAATTAAAAGAAAGCACGCTTACAAAAGTCATATTTTGACTAAGAAATCAAAAAAGCGTAAATTAGCTTTAACTCACGCTACTTTAGTTCACAAAGCGGACGAAAAAAGCGTGAAAGAACAATTACGATTAGTTTAATAATTAATCGCGGTTAAAAACAAAAATTAGTAACCCTGGAGTGGGCAACTTTTGAAGTTATAAATTAGAATTCAGAAGTTAGAAGTGTTGAAAAAACCGCCTTACTACAAAAAATTAAAAGATTATGCCTAGATCAGTAAATCATGTTGCTTCAAGAGCACGTAGAAAAAAAGTTTTAAAACAAGCCAAAGGATACTTTGGAAGACGTAAAAACGTTTGGACAGTAGCTAAAAATGCGGTAGAAAAAGCTATGACTTATGCTTACCGCGATAGAAAGCAAAAAAAGAGAAATTTCCGTTCGTTATGGATTATGCGTATTAACGCTGGTGCACGTTTACACGGAATGAGTTATTCGCAATTTATGGGAAAAGTAAAAGCTAACAATATCGAATTAAACCGTAAGGTTTTAGCCGATTTAGCTATGAACCACCCAGAAGCTTTTGAAGCTATTGTAAATAAAGTTAAATAAAACGTCTAACCTCTATCTTACTTATAAAAAAGTCTCGCTTTTAGCGAGACTTTTTATTTAGGGTTTAATAGTCAAAAATAGTTAGTATTTGTTTCATTATTTTTACTACTCAAATATTTGTAGTAGATGGTGCTCTTAAATTATTTGTGTTTAATGTAACTGAATGTTGTGTCTTTAAAATTTTCTGAAAACAATGATATCGGTAGAAGAAAGTATTAACGATAAACACGTTTAATGCACACTATTTTTAAAGAAATGTAATAAAAATACTCCGTGTTAAAAAAACACGGAGTAAAGTTAAGACATTGCATATATTGCAATTGCAAATAATACAATATATAAAATTGTTAATAATACTTCTAATCTATTTCTTTTAAAAAAGTTCAAAATTATTGTTTTATTATTTTGTAAGTAGCTCCATTACCCGAAGTATTAGTTGCTTTTACTACATACACACCACGTGCATAGTTTGAAATATCAAGAGTACTTGTACCCGAAGAAATTTCTTGTCTTTTTATTATTTTGCCCACAATGTCATATACTTCAATAGTAAGATTTTCTTGTGTAACTACATTAAATATTCCGGTAGTTGGATTAGGGTATATAACAAATGTACTTTTAATAAAGTTTTCATTATCTAATACCGTAACTGTTTCACAACTAGATGTAACTGTACAACCTCCAAATGTTATGATCACTTTATAATCACCTGCAACTGTTGGAGTATAAGTTTGCGAAGTAGCACCTGGTATTATAGTATTTGGACAAGTATACCATTGGTATGTAACCCCATGTAAAACAGCTCCTAAAACACCATTTGATTGTATAACAGTATTGTTTAAAGTTGTTGGTTGGGCAATAATAACCGTTTGTGTTTTTATACAACCGCTAGCATCAGTAATTGTACAAGTATAATCTCCTGCGGTACGACCAGTTATAGTAGCAGATGTACCACCACTTGGAGCCCAAGAATAAGTATATCCTGGTGCTCCGCCCACTACACTAATTGTAGCACTACCATCAGAACCACCATTACAACTAACATCGGTTTGCGATGTAATACTTGAAGACATAGCGTTTGGCTGGGTAATAGTAACCAATTGTGTTGTTGTACAACCGTTAGCATCAGTAATTGTACAAGTATAATCTCCTGCGGCTCGATCTACTATAGTAGCAGATGTTCCACCATTTGGAGCCCAAGAATAAGTATATCCAGATGTTCCGCCAACTGCACTTACAGTAGCGCTTCCGTTAAAACCTCCATAACAAGTAACATTGGTTTGTGATGTAATACTTGAGGTTAAAACATTTGGTTGACTAATTGTAATCGATTCACTATCGGTAATTCCATTTGCGTCTGTAACTGTAACTGAATATGTTCCTGCTGTTAAGTTTGTTCTATCTTCTGTTGTGATTCCATCACCCCAATTGTATGTATATGGAGGAGTACCACCTGTAGTAGAAATATTAATTGCTCCTGTTGCGCTTCCGTTACATAAAACATTGGTTTGCGTACTTGTTATAGCTGGAGTATCTAACTGAACTGTAACCAAAACACGGTTACTAGTTGTAGCGGGAGAAATACGCTTTATAAGTGCATTAACATAATCTGCAAATACTATTTTTCCATCAGTTTGTATAGCAACATCAGTTGGCTCATTTAGTCCTGAAACCAAAGTTACAATGTTTGAGCCGTCGGCATCCATTCTTTTTATGGCATTATTAATGCCATCTGCAATTACAATTTTTCCATCAGCTTGTATAGCAGCTTTATTTGGGTAACCTAATCCTGTAGCTAGTGTCACAATATTAGAGCCATCAGGATCTATTCTCTTGATGGTAGTACTACTTGGTACTACAATTTTTCCATCGGTTTGTATTGCAATTCCCATTGGAGAATTAATACCTGAAACAAGTGTTACAATACTCGTGCCATCTGGATTCATTCTTTTTACTTCGTTATTAAAAGTATCCGCCACTAAAATTTTTCCATCAGCTTGTATAGCAACTCCACGTGGTTTATTAAATCCTGACCCTAGTGTTACAATACCACTGCCATCTGCATTCATCCTTTTTATTGCATTATTGTTAAAATCCGCCACTACAATTTTTCCATCGGTTTGTATTGCAATTCCCATTGGACGATTAAATCCCGTAGCTAATGTTACAATACCCGTACCATCTGCATTCATCCTTTTTATTGCATTATTCGCAGTTTCAGAAAATACAATTTTCCCATCAGCTTGTACCGCTACTCCCCAAGAGTATCCATATCCTGAACCCAAAGTAGATACTGTAATTGGAGCTGTTTGTTCTACATAATAATTACCATTTGTTAATGTAGTTGTTCCAGCCAAAGCAGTACCACCAGAAGCAACTGTAAACCATTGTGAGTTGCTGCCTACACTTGGTGTAGCTACTAAATCGGCTATGGTTTTATTACCTAATAAGGTTTGTGAGTTTTCTGAAATTTTATTTACGGTTATAGCCAATCGGGTGGTAGATTCTACACCTTCAACAGTTTGCGAAGCATAATAAGTAGTTTCATCTACTAACAAGGTGGTGCTAGGTAGTAAAGTACCGCCCGTTGCAGCATTGTACCATTTAAGGTTAATACCTGATACTAGTAAAGTACTTAAATCTTTATCATTGCCTGTATAAACTTGTGTTGCGAAATTTGTTGTAGGTGCATTTGTTATTCTATCATTTATATTAACTACTATTTCTACTCTTGCACTTTCGCATCCAGTTGTAGTATCGATAGAAGAAACCCAATAAGATGTTGAACCTACTGTAGTTGTTGATGGTGTTGGTGCCGTTGTAGTAAAACTACCTCCAACAGCAGTGGTATACCACAATAATCCGTTTCCTCCTGTAGTTGCTGTTAAAGCTGTTGCAGTATCACCTACCGTGTAGTTTATAGTTGAGGCTGCAGCTGGAAGAGACGGTGATTCATTTATTGTTACATTCACAGTTGTTCTAGAACTTTCGCAACCATTTATGGTTTGAGAAACATAATAAATTCCTGCGGTTATTGGTGTAGTTGAAGCCAAAGGTATTCCAGTTACTAAAGTAGCATCCGTGTTCCAGTTAATACCTGTTCCTGAAGGCATTAAATTTGCTACTGTTGGGTTTGATGCCGAACAAAATGATTGAGTTGAAGCCGTTGGAGCTGCTGGGGTTGCAGTTACTGTAATACTCACCGGTATTCTGGCACTTTCACAACCATTCGCATATTTAGAAACATAATAGGTTCCTGTGCTAATTGGTGCCATTGTTGACAACGGCGTTCCACCTGTAGTTGACAAATAGCATGTAGTGGTTCCAGTTCCCGTAGCTGCTATATTTACTACTTTAGGGTTGTTTACTGAGCAAAATGATTGAGCAGATACTGTTGGAGTTGCTGGTGATGTATCAACTGTAACACTCACAGCTGTTCTTGTACTTTCGCAACCACTTGAAGATTGAGAAACATAATAGGTTCCTGTGCTAATTGGTGTACTTGCAGGCAAGGCAGTTCCGCCAGTAGCCACTGAATACCATTTAATACCAGATCCTGTAACTGTTACTAAACTTGCTACTGTTGGGTTGGTTCCTGTGCAATATGATTGAGTATATGCAGTTGGAGCTGGAAGTGTTGTATTCACCGTTACATTCACAGGTGTTCTGGTACTCTCACAACCATTTGCAGATTGAGAAACATAATAGATACCTGTACTAATTGCTGTTGTTGAAGCTAGTACTGTTCCGCCTGTAGCAGCCGAATACCATTTAATGTCTTCTCCTGTAGCTACTAAATTTGCAACTATTGGGTTTGATGCCGAGCAAAATGATTGATCAGATGCAGTTGGTGCAGAAATTGTCGAGCCCACGGTTACATTCACAAGGGTTCTGGTACTTTCGCAACCATTTGTAGTTTGAGAAACATAATAGGCGCCTGTGCTAATTGCTTCTGTTGTAGATAATGCTGTTCCGCCTGTAGCAACCGAGTACCATTTAATGTCTTCTCCTGCAGCTACTAAATTCGCAACTATTGGGTTTGATGCCGAGCAAAATAATTGATCAGATGCAGTTGGTGCAGAAGGCGTTGTACTCACTGTTACATTAACAAGGGTTCTGGTACTTTCACAGCCATTTTCGGTTTGAGAAACATAATATAACCCTGAGCTGATAGGTGTTGTTGTGGGCAAAGCTGACCCTCCAATATCATAATAATACCATTTGTTATCTGTTCCAGTAGCTGTTAAATTTGCTATTGTTGGGTTTGCAATAGAGCATACCGATTGATTAGAAGGTGCTGTGGGAGCTGAAGGTGTTGTACTCACCGTTACACTCACAGGTGTTCTGGTACTTTCGCAACCATTATCGTATTGAGAGACATAATAGGTTCCTGTGCTAATTGCAGTTGTTGCTGCTAAAGCTGTTCCTCCAGTTGCCGCTGAATACCATTTAATATCAATTCCATAAGCTATTAAACTTGATATTTTTGGGTTAGATTCCGAACAAAATGATTGTGCATTAACGATTGGCGCTTCATTAGTTCTTACTGTAATATCAACAAGTGTCCTGGCACTTTCGCAACCATTTGTAGTTTGAGAAACATAATACGTTCCTGTGCTAATTGCAGTCGTTGTTGCTAACGCTGTTCCACCTGTAGCAGCTGAATACCATTTAATGTTCTCTCCTGTAACAGTTAAATCTGCTATTGTTGGGTTTGACGACGCACAAAATGATTGAGTAAAAGCGGTTGGTGCAGTAGTAGTACTTACTGTCACATTAACAGGTGTTCTAGCACTTTCGCAACCATCTACAGTTTGTGAAACATAATACGTTCCTGTGCTAATAAATGCAAAATTACCCAACTCTGATCCTCCAGTTTCGACTGAATACCATTTTTTATTAGTTCCAGTAGCTACTATATCTGAAGTTGTTGGTAATGATAATGAGCAGAATGATTGAGCAGTAGCAGTTGGCGGAGGAGTTGCTGGATTCACAATTATATTCACAGGTTCTCTTTCAGATTCACAATTAAGACCACCAACCGCTACTACATAATAAGTAGCTGTTGTTAAGGCACTTGTATTTGTAAGGGGAGTTGTAGAGGTTGCAGAAGCATACCATTTTATATTGTTACTTATTGCAGGTACTAAACTATTTGCTGTGGTTGCACCACAAAATGTTTGAGCTAAAGCGTAAGGAGCAAATGGAATATCTGAGCTATAGGTTAGTACACCAGATTGAGTTAATTCTGACCTTATATTGTTAATAACTTGAAAAATTTCTAAATAATAGGTGCCACTTGTTGTAGGTGTAAAAACTAGTTCAGAACAAGCAGATGTGTTAGCCTCCAAAACGGTATAACCATCAGATGCATATAAATATAAGCGGGTACCATTGTCACCAGAAGTACAGTTGCTAAACGAGTAGGTTACCCCGGCGGTTAAAGCTAAAGACCAAGACTTAATTCCACCTTGTGCATAATTAGCAGTTTGACTAGTACAGCTTGGTGTTATTAAATTATCTGTTCCAGAATATCTCCATGAACAAGAAAGTGTGAAGCTATGTAAATTTGAAAAACCCCATTCTGGTCCTTGTCTAAATACTGCACTACTAGTAGGAAAATCCCATTGCCTATAATTATAAGAATATTCTTCAAACATATGACCCTCATCATAATTATAATTTAAATAATCTAATGGACCAAGTGGAAAATATTCAGTATATTCACATCTTTCACCCACATCATCTTCCCATGCTTCTATATCTCCATATAAAATATCTGATGTATTTTCTCTATTTTGTAACGCTACATTTTGTGCATAAGTACATGAATCACCTGACGCATCACATTGAAGACAATTTGACCCAACCCAAGTATCATCTATGTTATCTTTAGAATTTATGAAAGCAGTAAATTCTGGATCACCAAGCAACAATGTTTCAGTACAGCCACCAGATGCTTGACAAGTACTTTTTACGAAACCAATTTTAGCACTGTAAGTTACTTTTGCTAATTGTGCTAAAACAGTGTTGCCTATTAAACTAAAAATAATTAATAAAAACAGTTTGAGTAAATTATTTTTTATAAAAAAATTGGGGATTAATATTATTTTCTGTTTCATAATAGCTAGATTTATTGATTGTGAAGTAAATGTAACGTAGAATTTATTCTACATAAAAAAAATGGTGTGAATTGCAGAAGTTTGTATGCGTTTGACATTTATTTAAACATTTTATAAGAAATATACTACACGTGCAAATTGTATAGTTATTTAAAATAAGAAAGTCCCTTTTTCAAAGGGACTTTACTTTTGAGTTTAAATTAAAAAGATTTGTGTAAAATGATAACTAAAAAATACCTACTAAAATCTAAACTCTTGAAAAAAACCTAATTATTGTTTTACTATTTTATATGTAGCTTCATTACCCGAAGTATTAGTTGCTTTTACTACATACACACCACGTGCATAGTTTGAAATATCAAGAGTGCTTGTACCCGAAGAAATTTCTTGTCGAATAATGATTTTACCCACCAAATCATACACTGCTACAGATAAATTTTCTTGTGTAGCAATATTAATTATTCCAGTAGTTGGATTTGGATAAAGTAAAAATACATTTTTAATAAAATTTTCATTATCCAAAACTTCTGTACAATCCGATTCATCTGAACAACTTCCTATTGTAAGCACTACTTTATAATTTCCACTAACTGCTGGTGTAAAACTCTGGTTGGTTTCCCCAGTAAGTAATGTATCCGGACACTCGTACCATTGATAAGATGCTCCGTTTTGGTTAGCAGTTAATGTACCCATATTTTCTGTAACTGTGTTATCTATTGTAGCTGGTTCTGTAATTGTTACTGTAGCGGTTTGTGTACTCATGTTTGCATCAGTTACCGTTACCGTGTAAGTACCTGCTGAAAGCCCAGTAGCCGTAGCCGCTGTTCCACCCGATGGCGACCAGCTATAATTATAAGGTATTATACCGCCTGATGCTGTTACTGTAGCACTACCGTTACTGCCACCATTACACGATACATTTGTTTGAGAGGAAATACTGGCCTCTAGAGATGAAGGGCAAGTTACCTCTTCTGGACTATTTCTTTGATTGTTATCGCCTAAGCCTAATTGACCAAAACCATTATTCCCCGAAGACCATAAGGTACCGTCAGTTTTTATGGATAAAGTATGAATATCACCTGCTTCAACCGATTGCCAGTTGGTAGCGGTACCCACTTGTACAGGACTAAATCTATTAGTAGTATCTCCTAAACCTAATTGACCATAACCATTATACCCCCAAGACCATAAAGTACCATTGGTTTTTAGTGCTAAAGAAAGAGAATATCCTCCTGTAACCGATTGCCAATTTGTATCTACACCTACTTGTGTAGGAATATTTCTTTGAGTAGTATCACCTAATCCTAATTCTCCATAAAAATTATTTCCCCATGACCATAAGGTACCATCGGTTTTTATAGCTAAAGAATTAGAAAGTCCTGCTATAACCGATTGCCAATTGGTAGCGATACCTACTTGTACTGGGCTATATTGATTAGCATTATTACCTAAGCCTAATTGACCATCATAACCACTGCCCCAAGACCATAAGGTTCCATTGGTTTTTAATCCTAAAGAATGATAAGTTCCCGCCGCTACCAATTGCCAATTAGTATCAGTTCCTACTTGAACAGGACTATTTCTATTTGTTGTATCCCCTAAACCTAATTGACCATAATCATTATACCCCCAAGACCATAAGGTACCGTTTTGGGCTATTGCCAAACTATGGCCTTGCCCTGCGCTTATTTGTGCCCAACAACCTGCTGTTGCCGAGGCGTTAACAGTAACCACAATTTCCAATCGTTCGCTTTCACAACCGTTTGAATTGGTTGAACTAACCCAATATGAAGTTGTTCCTGTAACAGAAGTATCTGGCGTTGGTGCTGTTGTACTTCCTGTGCCGCCTGTTGCGGTAGTGTACCACAATAAACCTGTTCCGCCAGAAGTGGCTGTTAATTCTGTAGCGGTATCGCCTTGGTTATAAACTACAGGTGTAGTTACCGTAGCATTACTTGGAATTGTACTTCCTGTTGTAATAGGCGAACCTGCTAACCAGTTAGATGTTGCACCATTTAAGGTGAAATTTGTTAACGTACCATTGTTTGCGTTAGCAGTAGCATCGGTTAACGTTGTTTCCGTTGCATTATTAGCTTGGTCAAACCCTTGATTAAATTTATAATACGCCACTAAACCAGATTCTGTACCTTGCAATTCACAGTTCATACTGCCTGCAATTTGTTCAGCTGTTCTAGCGACATTCCAAACACGGACTTCGTCTATATTTCCGTTAAACGAGGCCATTCCGTTCCATTTTCCAATTTTAAAAGTTGATGCTGAAGAATTGATTAAACCTGTTCTTGCAATCGAATTTAACAACACTCCATTAACATATAATTTCATAGTGTTTCCATCATAAACTCCTACAATATGATGCCAGTTATTCAAATTTAATACATTCGTATCAGATACCCCATACCAAGATGATCCTATTTTAATATTAAAGTGTGGCGTACCATTTTCTAATCTTAATGTATAAGAATCGTCATTATTGCCCCCAAGACCATAAGGTACCGTTTTTGGGCTATTGCCAAACTATGGCCTTGCCCTGCGCTTATTTGTGCCCAACAACCTGCTGTTGCCGAAGGCGTTAACAGTAACCACAATTTTCAATCGTTCCGCTGCAACCGTTTGAATTGGTTGAACCTAACCCAATATGAAGTTGTTCCTGTAACAGAAGTATCTGGCGTTGGTGCTGTTGTACTTCCTGTGCCACCTGTTGCGGTAGTATACCACAACAAACCTGTTCCGCCAGAAGTAGCAGCTAATTGTGATGCGGTATCGCCTACAGTATAAGTAACAGTGGTTGTAGCTGTAGGTGTTGTAGGTACTACAACTCCTGTGGTTACAGGCGAACCTGCCAACCAGTTTGAAGTTGCTCCGTTTAAAGCAAAATTTGTTAAAGTACCATCTGTACCAGTTGTAGCAGTTAAAGTTATTTCTGATGCATTATTAGATTGATCGAAGCCTTGATTGAATTGATAATACGCTACTAAACCCGTTTCTGTGCCTTGTAATTCACAGTTCATACTACCTGCAATTTGCTCAGCTGTTCTAGCGACATTCCAAACACGGACTTCGTCTATATTTCCGTTAAAAAATTCTCCTTGAACAGTCTGGTAACCGATACTAAAAGCTGATCCTATTGTATTGAATGTTTTCGCTTGTGTTGTTCCCACTTGTACACCATCGATATAAATCTTTAAATTGGTACCGTCGAAAGTGGCTGCCACATGGTGCCATACATTATCATTTATGGAAACATTGGTGTTGTAATCACGTTACGCTGAGCTACAAAGTTTGGTTTTTCCACCAGTTTGATACAACCCAAGTCTATTATTAGCTGGATTATCACCATAAAGATAGGGATACAACCACCAACTGTATTTTATTGCTGTTTTTATCCAAGCTTCAATGGTTTCGAGATTATTCCCTAATGGCAAACTTGAATTAGTTGCAATGGCAACTGCATCATTTACGCCATCAAAATTTAAGTAGGTGGCTGGTGCATTAACTTGTACTACAATTTCTATTCTTTCACTCTCGCAACCGTTTGCATTGGTTGAACTAACCCAATACGATGTTGTACCAGCTATTGAAGTATCTGGTGTTGGTACTGTTGTACTTCCTGTGCCGCCTGTTGCGGTAGTGTACCACAATAAACCTGTTCCGCCAGTGGCTGTTAATTCTGTAGCGTTATCGCCTTGGTTATAAACTGCAGGTGTAGTTACCGTAGCATTACTTGGAATTGTACTTCCTGTTGTAATAGGCGAACCTGCTAACCAGTTAGATGTTGCACCATTTAAGGTGAAATTTGTTAACGTACCATTGTTTGCGTTAGCAGTAGCATCAGTTAACATTGTTTCCGTTGCATTATTAGCTTAGTCAAACCCTTGATTAAATTTATAATACGCCACTAAACCAGATTCTGTACCTTGCAATTCACAGTTCATACTGCCTGCAATTTGTTCAGCTGTTCTAGCGACATTCCAAACACGGACTTCGTCTATATTTCCGTTAAACGAGGCCATTCCGTTCCATTTTCCAATTTCAAAAGTTGATGCTGAAGAATTGATTAAACCTGTTCATGCAATCCGAATTTAGCAACCTCCATTAACATATAATTTCATAGTGTTTCCATCATAAACTCCTACAATATGATGCCGGTTATTCAAATTTAATACATTCGTATCAGATACCCCATACCAAGATGATCCTATTTAATATTAAAGTGTGGCGTACCATTTTCTAATCTTAATGTATAGAAGTCGTCATTATTATTATCTCCAAACTTTGAAACTATTGTTGCTTCTGCACTAGGCAGTTGGATAAACCCAACCTTCAATTGTTAAATTTGTACTTATATTAAAAATTGAATTTGCTCCACAATCTACATAATCATCTACCCCATCAAAATTTAAATGAGTAGCAGAACTAGGAACTTGCACATAGGTTGCAAAAGACATATCATAATCACCATAAACATAACTTCCATTAGCTCCAAAATATATATCTCCATCAGTATAAGTACTTTGTTGTATATAAAGTTCCATTGAGGAACCTGTACCTGGAACTGATTCTATTTTAAAAGTATATTTATTACCTGCTTGAACTTGAGGTAAAGGATTCAAATTAATATTAAAATCTACATCTGAAACAGCATTAAACAATTGAGTTGCTATTATTGTACCTTGATATCCTTCACCTTGATATAAAGTAAGTTTAAAATTTCCTCCACCTAAAACTTGCCAAGCATATATCCCTCCTATTTGAGACAAATAACCTGTAGTACCTACCATAAAAGACTGACCAACAGGAGCATTATCCCAAACCCCTTGATTTAAAGCATCAGGAATTAAATATCCATAAAAATAATTATTAGTATTTACATCTTGTGAGAAAGCTGTATTATAAGTACTGAATAACATTATTAAAAAGTAAAGTACATTTTTTTTCATAATAATTAGGTTTAATGATTATGAAGTAAATGTAGTGTAGAATATATTCTACAAATAAAAAATGGTGTGAAATGCAGAAGTTTGTATGCGTTTGACGTTTTTAATTATTTTTTGAAAGAAAATTTTTACAAAAAATTAACTGTTTTGTTTTATAAGTTTATTTTGTAGCTTCTAGAAATAGGAATTTCAATGTCGTTTAAAAAAACAGTAAGTTTAGTTTTTTTAGTAATTTTAGTTTTATTAACAATAAATGAACGGTGCACTTTGCAAAAAATGTTGTTATTTAATTCCTCTAAAAAATGATCTAAACTACTGCGTAAAGTGTATTTTTTTAATTCGGTAATTATGTCTATATAGTTGTTCTCGCTTTTAATGTAAAGAATATCGTTGTGAAGTAGTTTTACTTCGGTATAACCATCTTTAATAATGCTATATTTTTTTTCCGTTTTATAACTTGCCAATTGTATTGCCGCAAGCAAATCGGGTTTTTTAATGGGTTTGGTTAAATACGTTTCGGGGTTTGTTGCAACGGCTTTTTGTATGGTTTCAATATCATTTTGTGCGGTAATGTAAATAATTTTAGCCTTTTCATTTTTTTGCACAGCTAAATTGATACCGCTATTTTGTCCGTCTAAATTAATATCGAGTAAAATAATATCTGGAACAAAAGTTTTAAAAAAATGCAATGCTTCTACTGAGTTGTGTGCAATTTCAATAGTTTTAAAACCTTCATTTTGTAGCATATCCATTAAATAGTCTGCAATAAGTACTTCGTCTTCAACAATAAGAATAGTTGCTTCAGTGTTCATTTTGTATCGCTATTTCTTTAATTATATTAATTTTAAAGCCTTTTTCGGTAGAAATGGTATAATTAGCTTTTAATTGGCGGCATAATTTTAGTATTAGTTTTGGTTTTACTTCTTGTCCTGTAATTTTTTTGCCATTGTCTGTATAGTCCAAATTTAGTTTATTTTCTTTTATAAAAATATTTACAGTAATTGTTTTATTTTCTTGGTTGTTAAATGCGTATTTTATAGAATTAATAAGCAACTCGGTAAGTAATAATCCTAAATACATAGCCACATCAATACGCATAATAATAGGTTCAATCTTAGAACGCACGTTAATATGATTTTCGGTTAAAATAGTATCGAAATTTTCAATAATAGCATTTAAATATGTTTCTAAATTAATATTTCGTTTATCTTTCGATTGGTATAAATGTCGGTGCAATGTAGAAATAGATTCTACTTTGGTTAAAATTTTAGTAATGGCTTCTTTTTCGTAATTTGAGTTTTCTTTTTTATTAATTTCTTCAGATAATAAGATAATTAAAAGTTGTAAGTTATTATTAATTCTATGGTTGGCTTCATTTAATAAGAAAGCATTTTCTTTCGCATAAACATTTAATTGCGCATTAATCATTTTTATTTTTTTACTATAATATACGAGTAATAAAAGTCCTAATACAAACAATGAAATAACTGCCATTAATAAGAGTTGACTTTTTTTTACGCTATTTATTTCTTCACTACGTTTTTGTAATAATTGCTTTTGTTCTTCAAGTTCAAATTGAGTTGTTTTGTCTATTAGTTTATCTTTAGTTTTTTGCTCATAATACAAATCGGTATATTTTAAGCGTTCTTTTAAATTATCAAACCCTGCTGATTTGTTGTTTAGTTTTTCATACACATTTTGCTTTATATCATAAAACAGTAGTTTTTGAAAATAATTTGAATTGTTTGCTAACAAAAGTAATCCTTCATCGCATATTTGTAGTGCAGCATCAAATTTTTTCATTTTTCTATTTACCCTTGCGCTATTAACTAAAGCGTCGCAACTTTGTGAAATATCAGCTTTTTTCTTAGCTAATGCAAATGCGTTTTGGTAATATTGTAACGCTGTTTCAAATTGATTTTTTTGTTCATACGAATACCCTATTTCCATTAACGATGTAAACTGAAAATTTTCGTTATTGCTTTTTTGTGCAATTTCTAAGGCTTTTTTAGAATACCACAAAGTAGAATCGGGTTGCTGGTAGTATTCAGAAAACAACGATGCTTTTCTATTATAAAAATACATTTTGTTATAATCTGAAACTATGTTGTTGTTCATTTTAATTAAAGAGTCAGATTTTATAAGGTAGCGTTCTGCTTTTTTAAAAAACTCGGCATGCCTATACAATTCTACTAATTTTATATAGCATAAAATTTCTGTATTTGTATCTTTTTTATGTTTAGCTTCAGTAAGTACAATGGAAATATATTCAAAAGATGTGGCATAATCGAAAGCAACTTTGCACGAATCTGATTTTTGTAAATAACTTATTATTTTTTTTTCGCGCTGTAAATTAATAGTTTCTTGACTGAAACTTAATAAAGAGAAAAAAATAAAAGCCAATAATAGCAGCTTTTTATTTGATATAAAATAGTTTAGATTTCTTGTCAATTATTTCACCTTTTTTACATAAACATATTCTCTATAAACAAAATATTGAAAAATAATATAAAATATCGAATTAAAAACCCAAATATCAATATACGGTTTTTCATATAAAACCAGTTCTAGCTTACCCGATGAGAAAATAGCTAAACTACAAGCAAGATATAATATTAATCCTATAGAAAAATTAAAATACTGGTGTTTTTTATCTAGATTTTCAAAAATAAAAAATAAGGCATATATAATTAACAACAAAGAAGACGACGTTATTTCATATAAATTAAAATCCCAAAACAATTCTGGTTCATTTATATAGGTATAACTAATAGCAATAGTTTGTAAAATAGCCGCTAAAACAATTATTTTTTTGAAAAATTTATTTGTAATAAGCGAATAGTATAATATACTTAGAAATGTAAATTGAAAACAAAAATAAAGATGCGATAAAAAAATATTAGCATTAGGTTTAGTAAAACCAATAATATGACAGAAAATTTCGATAACACTCAAAGCAATAAGGTAACCAATAAAAACTTTTGAAACATTGTTTTTTACTTTTCTATTAGTTGAAAATAAAACTGCATTTCTACAAAGTAAAAACAAACCAATTGCACTAATTAGCAATACTAACCATAAATGTGTTGCCATAAAATTACGTTTTTTGTTTCTTTTTTCGCGCAGCAGGAAATAATACATTATTCAATATTAACCGATAACCTGGCGAATTAGGGTGCAAATCTAAAACCGTAGGCGGATCGCCTACTTTATGTTGGTAGTCTTCTGGGTCGTGGCCACCATAATAAGTAAACATTCCTTTGCCAATAGTACCATGTATGTAACGAGCTTCGCCATTTATTTTACACTCGCCTAATCGTAGAATATTACTTTTTATTTTATCGCCTCTAAAAGCTGTGGTTTGCCCCATAAAACCTTTTACCAATTGGGTATGATTTTGACAAAGCATGGTAGGAATAGGATCCCATTTTGCAGAAAAATCGGCTAGTGTAAAATAATCTAATTCAAAAGGAACAAGTTTATTCTGGCGGTCTGTTGTAGTATCAATATCAGAAAATTCATAAACCGTAGGCGATTTTTCTAACGTATAATCTTTAAAGGCAAAAGCATTTCTATAATCTATTTTTGTTTGGTAATTAGCATCGCTTGCATCGCCATCAAACATAGGCTCACAAACATCAACTCCATCTGCAGATAATGCTATATCGAAACTATCGGTTGCCGAACACATGGCAAACATAAAACCGCCACCTATTACAAAATCTCTAATTTTTTGGGCTACTGCTAGTTTCTCATCCGAAACCTTTGCATACCCTAAACTATTAGCCAATTCTTCTGCTTCGCGTTTTTGCTCTATGTACCAAGGTGCATTTCTATAAGCACCAAAAAATTTACCATATTGACCCGTAAAATCTTCGTGGTGTAAATGTAACCAATCGTACAGTAAAAGTTTATCGTTTAACACTTCGGTATCGTAAACCTCATCATAAGGAATTTCGGCAAAAGTTAACACCATGGTAACCGCATCGTCCCAAGGTTGTTTACCTGTTGGTGTGTAAACAGCTATTTTAGGTGCTTTTTCTAGAACAACCGTTTCCATATTTTGCGACGGACTGCTAATTTCTTCTAATATAGTAGCTGTTGCGGCGTCTGAAATAATTTCAAATGATACACCTCTAATTTTACATTCTTTTCTAATTTCTTCAGTATCGGGCATTAAAAATGAGCCGCCTCTGTAATTTAATAACCAACTTACTTTATAATCTTTAGTTAACACCCAATAGGTTATTCCATACGCTTTTAAATGGTTTTGCTGGGTTTCAGCATCCATTGGCAACAAAATAGATGAAGCTTTACTAACGGTAAAAAATAGTAAAAACGATAATTTTATGATAGTTTTTAACATTGAATTCATAAAACCAAAGATAAAATATTTTTACTGATATTGAATAAAAAAAGAACGTTTTTGTCTAATCCTTAATCAATTAAAACGGAACGTCAGAATCGTCTTCGTCTATTATTTGATTTGTGTTATCGAAAGCATCGTTTGGAAAAGTTTTTGGCAAATCGTCAACATTCATTTTAGATGGCAATGCTTCAAATGGCGTACTAAAATCGTCGAGATTGTCGAATTTTCCTAAACTTCCAATAAATTTTAAACGAATATTTTCTAAACCACCGTTACGATGTTTTGCCACAATAAATTCGGCTTGTCCTTGTGTGGGCGTGCGTTCTTCATCGTCCCATTCGTCAATTTTATAATATTCTGGTCTATAAATAAATGAAACAATATCGGCATCTTGCTCAATGGCTCCCGATTCACGTAAATCAGATAATAATGGTCGCTTGCTAGAACCTCGTGTTTCTACCGCACGCGACAGCTGCGAAAGTGCAATAACTGGAATGTTTAGTTCTTTTGCTAATGCTTTTAAATTTCTAGAAATGGTTGAAATTTCTTGTTCGCGATTGCCGCCACCTTTAGAGTTTCCTCCTGCTGTCATTAACTGTAAATAATCGATAATGATAAGTTTAATGCCATATTGCGAAGCTAAACGGCGTGCTTTTGCTCGTAAATCGAAAATGGATAACGATGGTGTATCGTCAATAAAAAGCGGTGCTTTTTCTAAATCTTTTACTTTAATAGAAAGTTGTTCCCACTCGTGTTTTTCGAGTTTTCCTGTTCGTAATTTTTCAGATGAAAGTCCGGTTTCGGAAGAAATTAAACGTGTAATTAACTGAACCGACGACATTTCGAGTGAGAAAAAAGCTACAGGTTGCTGAAAATCGATAGCAATATTTCTAGCCATTGATAGTGTAAGTGCGGTTTTACCCATACCAGGACGAGCTGCTACAATAATTAAATCGGAAGGTTGCCAGCCCGAGGTTAGTTTATCTAGCTCATGAAAACCTGTAGGAATGCCACTTAAACCTTCTTTTTTAGCTATTTCTTCAATTCGTTTTTTAGCTTGAATTACTAAACTTTGCGCTGTTTCAGAGCTTCGTTTGATATTGCCTTGTGTTACTTCGTAAAGTTTTGATTCGGCTTTATCTAATAAATCGAAAACATCTGTTGTTTCATCAAAAGCATCGTCTATTATTTCGGTTGAAATTTTAATTAAACTTCGTTGAATGTATTTTTGAAGAATAATACGCGAGTGAAATTCGATATGTGCCGAAGACGATATTTTTTGGGTAAGTTGAATTAAATAAAAATCGCCGCCTGCTAAATCTAATTTAGCATTTTTTTTAAGCTGAGCCGAAACGGTTAATAAATCTATAGGTTGTGTATCGTTAAAGAGTTCAACTATAGCTTCGAAAATATATTTGTGTGCGTCTTTATAAAAAGCATCGGGTTGCAAAATATCGATAACTTCATCTACTCCTTTCTTGTCAATCATCATAGCGCCTAAAACCGCTTCTTCAAGGTCTATGGCTTGAGGTGGCAGTTTGCCTCTTTCTAGATTTATAACGCTAGATTTATCTACTTTTATAGGGTTAATTTTTTTGATATTCTCCATAGTGCGAATGTAACCAAACAATTTAATTTAGCGAATTCTTGTTATTAAAAATTAGCTGTTAATATACTGTTGAAAACTTATGATTTATTGTTTATATGCTAAAAAAAATCCGAAACTATAAGGTTTCGGACTGTATAGCTTTTAGTGTAAGATTATTCTTTAAATTCGCCCATATTGCTGTATTTATCCATTCTTTGAGCTACTAAATCTTTTGTTGATAAATCTTTTAATTGTGTGTAAGCTTTTGAAATATAATCGCTAACGGTTTTAAAAGTAGTTTCTCTATCGTAATGAGCTCCTCCTAATGGTTCTGGAATAATATCATCAATTAATTTTTGCTTTTTCATGTCAAATGAAGTCAACTTTAGTGCTTCGGCGGCTTGCTCTTTGTAATCCCAACTTCTCCATAGAATAGACGAACACGATTCTGGAGAAATAACCGAATACCAAGTGTTTTCGAGCATAAAAACGCGATCTCCTACGCCAATTCCTAAAGCACCACCCGATGCTCCTTCGCCTACTATAACACATATAATTGGCACTTGTAAACGACACATTTCAAAAATATTTCTTGCAATAGCTTCGCCTTGTCCTCTTTCTTCGGCTTCTAAACCTGGGTAAGCACCTGGTGTATCGATAAATGTAACAACTGGAATTCCAAATTTTTCGGCCATTTTCATTAAACGCAAAGCTTTACGATACCCTTCTGGGTTTGCCATACCAAAATTTCTATATTGGCGTGTTTTGGTATTGTAGCCTTTTTGTTGTCCAATAATCATGTACGATTGGCCATCAATTTTACCTAAACCACCAACCATGGCTTTATCATCTTTAACTCCTCTATCGCCAAAAAGCTCTAAGAAAGTATCGCCACACAATGCACGAATATAGTCCATTGTATAAGGACGATTAGGATGACGCGACAGTTGTACACGTTGCCAAGCTGTTAAATTTTTATATATACTTTTTTTCGTTTCTGCTAATTTTTTTTCAATTTGTTTACAGGTATTTGTAACATCTACATCTGATTCTTGCCCTATTACCATACACTTATCTAATTGATCTTCAAGTTCTTTAATAGGTAATTCAAAATCTAAATATTCCATAGGTTTTAATTTGGTTTGTGTTTGTTATTACAAATATAATGTTTTCTTTAATTTAATTTAATTTTACTTTTAACTTATTATAGTAATTTTTTAAAAAAACATTCGCTAGTATGGTAACTAAAATTATGATAGCGCCAACATAGAAATTAGTTCCCATTTGTTCTTTTTCTTTAAAAACTAATAACGCTAAAATAATACCATAAATGGGTTCTAAATTTATAGTTAGCATAACCGTATAAGGGCTTAAATGTTTCATAACAGCTACGGAAGCAATAAAAGCATAGGCTGTACAAATTGATGCTAAAATAAATAGCCAACCCATATCTGTTATAGAAATAGTAAAAAAGTTTTTTGTAAATCCGTTTGTTACTGCTAAGTAAAATGACAGGAATATAACACCGCCTAAAAGTTCGTAAAATGAAATAACGGAAGCATTATATTCTTTTGCTAATTTTCCGTTAATTACCGAAAACAATGCTGATAAAAACGCCGAAGTTAAAGCTAAAATAATGCCTAAGGTATAATCGCCATCAACCGTAAAAATAAGATATAGCCCAAATACTACAATAATTCCTAATACAACTTCGTACCAAATAATTTTTCTTTTGTACAAAATAGGTTCTAAAAAAGAAGTAAAAAAAGCACCTGTCGATAAACATGCTAACGTTACAGATACATTTGACACCTTAATGGCTTTAAAAAAAGTGAGCCAATGCAGCGCTATAATACTACCTGCAAAAAGTAAATAGCCTATTGTTTTAACCGATAATTTTAAATTTATTTTTTTGTAATATAGATAAATTAATACAAAAAGTACGGCTAAACTCATTCGCCACCAAACTAATGGCAAAGCATTAAGTGATATTAATGCTCCTAAAACAGCAGTAAACCCCCAAATAAATACAATAAAATGAAGTTGTAAATAACTTTTAGTATTATCGTTTGGCATTGCGAAGTAAATAAAAAGCTAAAATACCGAAAACTATATTAGGAAACCATACTGCAAAAATGGGCGAAATACTAGATTTTTCTGCCATAGTTCCAAAAACTTTATCAAAGAAAATGAACGTAAAAGCAATAACAATTCCTATGGCTAAGTTAACCCCCATTCCTCCTCTTCTTTTCATTGATGAAACAGCTACAGCTATAATGGTTAAAATAAATGCAGAAACGGGTAAACTAAATTTTTTGTACAATACCACTAAATAAGTGTTTACATTTGCATTTCCTTTTTTTTCTTCTTTGGCTATAAAACTTCTAAGCTCGCCTATTGTCATGGTTTCGGCTACATAAATAACTGGCGTTAAATCGTCGGGTTCAAAATTGTATTTGTTATTTTTTTTATCTTCTGCCTCTAATTCATCGTTTTTTGCTCCTATACTTCTCTTTTTATAATTGTATAACGTATAATCTTTAGTTTCTTCGTTATACTTTATTCGAGATGCGGTAACTCTTTCTTTTAAAATATTATCTTTAAACGTTTCTTGAACAAAATTAAATCCTGTTTTAGATACAGGGTTAAAATTGCTTACATAAATTACTTCATTTGCATTTATTTGTCTAAATATATCGGTTGTTTCACGCGTTTGGCTATTTCCTTTTAAATTGGTATATCTAAAATCGTTAAATCCTTTACTAGCACTTGGCACTAAGTAAAAACCCATTAATAAAGCAAAAATAGACACAATAGCCGCGCCAATAAAATAGGGTTTTAAAAATCGTTGAAACGAAACGCCAGAACTTAAAATAGCAATAATTTCGGTATTATTTGCCAATTTTGAGGTAAACCAAATAACCGATAAAAACAAAAATATTGGAAAAAGTAAATTCGCAAAATAAATGGTAAAGTCAATATAGTAAACCATGATATCTGAAAGAGGCACTTTCTTTTCAATCATTTTGTTTACTTTTTCAGAAACGTCGATAACAATTCCAATAGGAATAAACATGAGCAACATGACTGAAAAAGTTGCCAAATAGCGTTTTAATATATACTTATCTATTATTTTTAGCATACTCTTATTATAATCGTTGCGCTAATTGAACCACCATTTTATCTTTCCATTCACGAAATGTTCCCGCCAAAATTTGACGACGCGCTTCGCGAACCAACCATAAATAAAATCCTAAATTATGAATAGTTGCAATTTGCTTTCCTAAATATTCATTAGCTGCAAACAAATGACGAAGATAGGCTTTTGAATATTCTAAATCGACAAAAGTATGCCCCATTTCATCTATCGGACTAAAATCGGCTTCCCATTTTTTATTTTTAATATTGATAATTCCTTGAGAAGTAAACAACATTCCGTTTCTTGCATTGCGTGTAGGCATAACACAATCAAACATATCGATACCTAATGCAATATTCTCTAAAATATTAACTGGAGTACCTACACCCATTAAATAACGAGGTTTATCTTCAGGTAAAATTGCCGTAACTACTTCGGTCATTGCATACATTTCTTCGGCTGGTTCACCTACCGAAAGTCCGCCTATAGCATTTCCTTGAGCCCCAACACTAGCAATATATTCGGCAGATTGCATACGTAAATCTTTGTAGGTACTACCTTGAACAATTGGAAAAAAAGTTTGTTCGTAACCATATTTATAAGGCAATTTTTCTAAATGAGCAATACATCTATCTAACCAACGGTGCGTCATGTGCATCGATCGTCGCGCATAATGAAAATCACACGGATACGGTGTACACTCGTCAAATGCCATAATAATATCGGCACCTATTGTTCGTTGAATTTCCATTACATTTTCGGGCGAAAAAAAATGATAAGAACCATCGATATGCGATTTAAATTTTACGCCTTCTTCTTTAATTTTTCTATTTGATGAAAGTGAATAAACTTGATAGCCTCCAGAATCGGTAAGTATGTTTCTATCCCAATTCATAAATTTATGTAATCCACCCGCTTTTTCTAAAATGTCTGTCTGTGGACGCAAATATAAATGATAGGTGTTACCTAATATAATATCAGGATTAATATCGTTTTTCAGTTCCCGCTGATGTACCCCTTTTACAGACGCAACTGTTCCAACAGGCATAAAAATAGGTGTTTCAATTATACCATGATCTGTGGTTATTACCCCTGCTCTTGCTTTACTCTTCGGGTCTTTTTTTAATAAATCAAATTTCATAAATCAAAATTACGGGGCAAATATAAAGTAATTCGAGCATTTGATTATAATTCCATATAAATTTTAAAATAGAATTAGCATAATTTACAAAAACAAAGTCGTTACAAGAAATTCATTCGTGTAATATCAAATAAAAAAGTATTTTTGCTAAAAATTATTAAACTGTTTAAATGAAACCAAACACACAACAATTACAAGATTTTACTACACAAGTTCGACGCGACATAGTACGCATGGTACATGCTGTAAATTCAGGTCACCCAGGAGGTTCTTTGGGTTGTGCCGAATTTTTAGTTACATTGTATCAAAATTTAATGGACAGAAAAGAAGGCTTTGACATGAATGGCTACAATGAAGATTTATTTTTTCTATCCAACGGTCATATTTCGCCTGTTTTTTACAGTGTTTTAGCAAGAAGTGGTTATTTTCCAATTGCTGAATTGGCTACTTTTAGAAAATTAAATTCTCGATTACAAGGTCACCCAACTACACACGAAGGATTACCTGGTATTCGTATGGCTTCGGGATCTTTAGGTCAAGGAATGAGTGTGGCTATTGGTGCTGCCATTGCTAAAAAAATGAATAACGATTCGCATTTAGTGTATAGTTTGCATGGCGATGGCGAATTACAAGAAGGTCAAATTTGGGAAGCTGCAATGTTTGCCTCAGCTAAAAAAATTGATAACTACATTGCTACCGTTGATTATAACGGGCAACAAATTGATGGTTCTACCGAACAAGTATTATCGTTAGGAAATTTAAAAGCTAAATTTGAAGCTTTTGGTTGGGATGTTCTAGAAATAAAAGAAGGAAACGCTATTGATGCTATTTTAACAGGTATGACCGAAGCTAAAGCAAGAACAGGAAAAGGAAAACCAGTTTGTGTTTTATTGCATACGGTTATGGGTAATGGTGTCGATTTTATGATGCACACGCATGCTTGGCACGGTAAAGCTCCAAATGACGAGCAATTGGCTTCAGCATTGGCTCAAAACCCAGAAACATTAGGAGATTATTAATTAGTAATTAGTGATAAGTAAATAGTCATTAGCTTAACATTACTAAATTTAAAACTCAAAGAAAAATTAAATGAAAAAATATACAAACACAGGAAATAAAGATACCCGTTCAGGTTTTGGCGCTGGCTTAGCCGAATTGGGTAAAAAAAATGAAAACGTAGTGGCGCTTTGTGCCGATTTAATTGGCTCATTAAAAATGGATGAGTTCATTAAAAATAATCCCGAACGTTTTATTCAAGTAGGAATTGCAGAAGCCAATATGATGGGAATTGCAGCTGGATTAACTATTGGCGGTAAAATTCCTTTTACAGGTACATTTGCCAATTTTTCTACAGGTCGTGTGTACGATCAAATTCGTCAATCGATTGCTTATTCTGATAAAAATGTAAAAATTTGTGCTTCACACGCTGGACTTACTTTAGGCGAAGATGGTGCTACTCATCAAATTTTAGAAGACATCGGATTAATGAAAATGTTACCTGGTATGGTAGTTATCAATCCATGTGATTATAACCAAACAAAAGCAGCTACTATGGCAATTGCCGATTATCATGGTCCAGTATATTTGCGTTTTGGTCGTCCAACAGTGGCGAATTTTACGCCAGAAAATGGCGAATTTGTTATTGGTAAAGCGGTTATGCTAAATGAGGGTACTGATGTTACCATTGTTGCAACAGGTCATTTGGTTTGGGAAGCGCTTCAAGCTGCCGAAAAATTAGAAGAAAAAGGAATTTCTGCTGAAGTAATTAATATTCATACCATTAAACCATTAGATGAAGAAGCTATTTTACAATCGGTTGGTAAAACAGGTTGTGTAGTTACTGCTGAAGAGCATAATATTTTAGGTGGTTTGGGCGAAAGTGTTTCGCGAACATTAATTCAAAATAATCCTGTTCCGCAAGAATTTGTTGCCGTAAACGATAGTTTTGGCGAAAGCGGAACACCTGCACAATTAATGGAAAAATACGGGTTAAATGCTAATGCCATTATAAAAGCTGTTGAAAAAGTTATTTCGAGAAAATAAAAAACATACCAACAAACAAAAACCCGATTTTTAGTAAAATCGGGTTTTTTATTGTGGTTAACCTGTAATTCTAATTATAAAAAAGATTGTCTTGAGTCTTTATAATACGAAGAGGATAGTGTTGCTAACAACCATCAGAAGTATCTAAATAATTTGGAATTCCATCACCGTCGCAATCATCAAAAGGAATAATTACATTATTATCTACATCATAAGTAACTTCATTTTTGGTAAGTTTTCCATCGCCATCGTCGTCTGGATCGCCATAATCGTAATAACCATCGCCATCAGTATCTAACGGGTTGTTATAGGGGTCGTTACTAATTTCATACTTCGACAAAACATTATCTAAATCGTGATCTCTGTAAAACTGCTCGTACATTTTAAAACTGAAAATAAGCGGTGTATAAGCTGGTGCTGCAGAAGTAGAAGCACTAAAATAAGCTAAACCAGATGGTATAAACATTACACCTGCACCAAAATTTGAAAAGTTAACTACACCGTCTGAATCTATAGTAAAACCATCTGACGATTTAAAATTTTGAAGCGTAGCACCCCAACCTGTAATCGTTTCGTCTAGCCTAAACCAATTGGGCGTAGGTCGGTTCTCAAAAACAGTTTCGGTATAAACCTCATCGGCTAAAGTAAAGTACGAACCTTTGTAAGCAATGTAAACCGAATCTACAATAGACGGGCTCTCTCCCATTCCTTCATTTAGTTGTAAATAATATAATTTATAGGTAAAATCGCCATGAGAAGCAATGTTAATATCCATCGATTTTAACTGACTACCCATATCCCAAATAGCCGTTTCGCCATTGGTTACTTGATGAAATTCTACATTATAATCGGCATCATACGTTACATAATTCGATTTTAAAAAAGCTTCAATTTCGGCAATGTCTTCGTAATATACCTCATCGTAAGGTCTTGGTGGATCATAATTTTCATCGTCGCTATTACAGCTAACCCAAATTACAATGCCTAGTACTACTACTAAATATTTTATTACGTTTTTCATACTTATTTTTTGCTCGCAAGATACAATTTTCCTGTATTTTTGTACTTATATTAACACTATTTTTTGATTTTTATGAGAATAGATAAGTATTTATGGTGTATTCGCCTCTATAAAACACGTAGTATTGCTACAGAAGCGGTTAAAAAAGGGCATATTACTGTAAATAACCAACAAGCTAAACCATCGCGCGAAGTGTATGCTATGGATAAAATTACCGTACGAAAAGACCAAATTAATTACCAATTAACCGTTTTAGATATTCCACAAAATCGTGTAGGCGCTAAATTAGTCGATATTTACAGAAAAGATGAAACACCACCCGAAGCATTTGAACACCTAGAACTTTTAAAATTAAGCAAAGAACACTACCGAGCAAAAGGAACAGGACGACCAACAAAAAAAGACAGACGCGATATAGAAGACTATACAGAAGATTTAGATTATGACGACTTTGAATAAAAAATTTTGGGAAAACCGCTATTTAAATAACGAAACAGGTTGGGATGTGGGAACAATTACTACTCCTCTAAAAGAATATATTGACCAAATTGAAAATAAAAATTTAAAAATTTTAATTCCTGGCGCAGGAAACGGTTATGAATTTGATTATTTAAAACAAAAAGGATTTTTAAACGTAACCGTAATTGACATAGCCAAACATCCGTTAGAAACGCTTACCAAAAGAAATCCTGAAAATGGAAACCAATTTATACAAACCGATTTTTTTGATTTTGAAGAACATTTCGATTTAATTTTAGAACAAACCTTTTTTTGCGCACTTGCACCAAATTTACGTACTAATTATGTAGAAAAAATGTACCAATTACTTACTAATAATGGCAAAATAGCGGGTTTATTATTTAATTTTCCACTTACCGAAGTTGGCCCACCTTTTGGTGGTTCTAAACAAGAATACGAAATGCTTTTTAAAAATAAATTTAGCATTAAAATTTTAGAAAAATGCTATAATTCTATAAAACCGAGACAAGGAAAAGAACTCTTTTTTATCTTTGAAAAAAAATAACACACACTATGCCTAATATTATTCTAAACCAATCGGAAATTAATCATAAAATAAAACGCATTAGCTATCAAATTTACGAAACATTTGTTAATGAAAAAGAAATTGTTATTGCCGGAATTGCTTCAAACGGTTCTATTTTAGCACAAAAAATAGTAGCCGAATTGCAACAAATTTCCGATTTAAATGTTTCGCTTTGCGAAGTTGTTGTTGATAAAAAAAATCCACAAAATGAAATCACAACTTCGTTAAACGAAAACGACTATAGAAATAAAGGTTTGGTTTTAGTTGACGATGTATTAAACTCTGGCACTACATTAATATATGCGGTAAAGCATTTTTTAAACGTTCCGCTAACAAAATTTAAAACAGTGGTGTTAGTAGATAGAAATCATAAAAAATACCCTGTAAAGGCCGATTTTAAAGGTATATCACTTTCTACTTCGTTGCACAACCACATTCAGGTAGTTTTTAACGAAAATGATTCGTATGCTTACTTAGAATAAAAGTTGTTGTATTTCGGCAACTATTTCGCTTACTGGTTTTTCATCGGTTTTTATTTTTATTTTACTTTGATTGTAAAAATAACTTCTATCGAATAAATGCTTTCTAACATAGTCGTTCAGTTCGTTATTTGACAAATTTGCAAGTAATGGCCGATTTGCCTTTGCCTTTTCGAGTCGGGTGGTTAACGTGTTAACGGTTGCATTTAAATATATAGATACTACATCTTCTTCTTGAAGCAATAGATAGTTATTAGCATAGCACGGTGTACCGCCACCAAAAGCTAAAATAAAATTAGTAGTATTTTTCACAAAACTATTGGCAATTTCACTTTCAATTTTTCTAAAGTAAATTTCGCCCTTTTCTTTAAATATAGTGGCAATACTTTTTTGTTCTTGCGCTTCAATTATAGCGTCTAAATCGTAAAAAGGAATACTTACAATTTTAGATAATTGTTTACCAATTGTAGTTTTTCCGCTTGCCATATACCCAACTAAAATAATTTTCATTTTAATAAATAGCTAAAAATAAATAAGTTATAAATTTATAACATAAAAAAGGCAAATTTATAAGAAAAAACTATTGCATTCTAAATTTAAGGTCTTATATTTGCACCCGCATTAAGGAAATTATTTGACTCCGTAGCTCAGCTGGTAGAGCACATCACTTTTAATGATGGGGTCCTGGGTTCGAGCCCCAGCGGGGTCACAAATTTTTTCACTTAAGGGTTAGACTCCGTAGCTCAGCTGGTAGAGCACATCACTTTTAATGATGGGGTCCTGGGTTCGAGCCCCAGCGGGGTCACTAAAAGTTATCTGTTTTTCGGGTAACTTTTTTTGTTTATAGCTATTAGGCCACGTGGAGAAATTGGTAGACTCGCCATCTTGAGGGGGTGGTGTCGCAAGACGTGTCAGTTCGAATCTGATCGTGGTCACAAAAAAGGTTGTTTTCAATTTTTGAAAACAACCTTTTTTAATTATTGGTTTTTCTTATTATTTAAAGTGAGTTCGGTATAATTTTTATAAAAAAGGGCATATATAATATTGATTTTTAGTTATTTGATTTTCATATTCATTTTCTTTGCTTGTCCAAAGAAAACGAATTAAAAGAAAGGACACTTTTACAAGGAATTTTTAAACGTTGTTTAAAACCGTCTGAAAAACTCTGCGGGGCAAAAGCCCCTGAATTTCAGAGCTTTTTCAGACTATTCTGCGTAAAAGAAAACTGCAAAACTTCGTTTTGCTTGATTTCTTATATCAAACTCACGTTATTTACTTTTTAAAGCATCGGTTAATGGCTTTAATTGCTCTAAATCTACATTAGCTTTTTGAAATACGTTTACTAATGTTAAAATAGAATTAGGATTCATTTTATTGCCTAAAAAACGAGCAACTGTAAAACCCTTTTCATCGCTAGCGGCATACACTACAATTTCTTTTATATTGTCTTCGTTTCCTACTAAATACAACGCAACGTTTCCTTTGCTGCCGCCAAATTGCATTAGCGGTTGGTATTGTTCTTCTTTTAGTATTTGGGTAAGTTTTTCTTTTTCAATTGTATAGTCTGCCGTGTTTAACGAATCTTTTTGAAAGGCTAAAATATTAAGTTTTTCAAACGAATCTAAAGCTTCTTTTTCGGTATCGGTTAAAGTTAACTTTTCGGTATTAAGTATGCTTGAACCCAAATCTATGGCAATAAATGCTGGCGATTCTGAATTTTCTACAAAGTATTTTTGTAAACTTGGTTTATTAGAACAGCTTAAAATACTTATAGCTACTACTAAAATTATAATTTTTTTAATCATTTTGTATCTGTTTTAAAATTGATTCTTCTTTTGCTGATAATTGCATTGCTTTATTCGTTTTCCAAAATTCAGTTGTATAATTCATACCGTTTTCATATAAAGAATGTGCTGTGTAAAATTGTTCTTTTTGCGGTAAAACTACATTTTCATCTTGATAATGGTTAATTAAAACATCAGCTGTTCCACTTAAATTATCGTTAACCATTTTTCCAAATTTTAAATACACATCAAAACTGAATTTTTTATAATTTGGCACATATTTTTCATCTAAATATTTAAACGAAGTTTTTAAATCGAAATCATTAATTTTTGCTTTAAAAAGTATCATGTTTTTTAACTTCGAGTATTTTTTATGTGTTTCTGAAAGTTTTAAATGATATTCTAAAATTAAATTTCGTTTTGCATCGTAAGTAATATAACCTTCAACTAATACTTTTTCTACTTCGGGTAAGGCTTTTATTTGTATAGTTTCAATTTCTTTTCCATCTTCGGTAATTTTACGAGTAATTTCAAAATCGTAATCGTTTGAAGATTTTGCATCTGATAAATAGTTTTCAATGGCATCGAAAGAGAAAAAACTATTTGCGGCATCTTTAAAATTATATAAAGAGTTTAAACTAGATGAAGCACTACCTTTAGCTTCAACTTCATGTTCTTTTATTAATTCAAATGCTCTGCTCTGATTTACAACAACTTTCGCTTTTACCTTGTCTTTTCGCTTTGGTTTTAAATAGTAATCAACTAAGCCATCGGCAAATTTAGAATACTGATTGTTTATTTTTACAAATTCGCGATAATATGTTTCTAATTTTATACTTCGTTCTAATTGTTGTTGAGAATTTTGTACTAATTTTTCGACTATTTCATTTAATGGCTTGTTTACAATAATTAATTCGTCTAATAAGTAATTTTCGGTTTCTAACTCAAATTTCATATTTTGAGTTACTTGGCTAACATTTAAAATTATTGACTTATAACCCAAACAACTTATTACAATAGTTTTAGATGATTGCGGAATTTGAAATTCAAAATACCCATCATTATTAGTGTAAACTCCTTGATTTGTTTCGGGTGAAAAAACATTAATAAAAGGCAATCGTTCTTGTGTTTGCTTGTCAATTATATGTCCCGAAAACGATGTTTGTGCCTGTATTGTTAGAACACTTAAAAAAAGTATTATAAACTGCTTCATTTATTGCTATTTCTTTTTTGATGCTTTTTTAAGTTCTTCGCCACCTGGAATCGATAATTTTTCGGTTAACATTGAAATGTCGTCTAAATTAAAATTACCTGTTAACGATAGTATAACCGATTTGTTTTCTTTTTCGTTTGGCGCATCAATTAACATTAAAAGCTCTTTTACAATGTTTTCTGAACTGCCCGATTTTACATAGATGTTTACTTTTCTTCCTTCGTTTGAAGCGCGCATTAACTCTTCTAACGGATTGGTTTTTAAATACGATGCAAAACTGTTTTTCATTTCGGTTGCAATTGCAGTATTATCGGTTGCAAATACTTTTAAATTGTCTAAATTTTTAAGTAAATTCATATAGGTTTGCGTTTCTTTATCTTTAGAATCGACCTTTATTTTACTCATCATTTCAAACATTTTTTTGCTTACTACTACTGTAGAAACACCTTCTTTCGATTCGAATTTATCGAATACACTTTGTGCGTTAGCAAATAAAATGCTACACATCATTACTACTATTAAAGCTACTTTTTTCATATTTGTTTTATTTAAAAATTGTTTGTTTTGTTTGTTCATATTCGTGTAAATAAGCTACGCTTTCTTTTCCTTTATTTACTTCTACAGCTATCATTTGTAATGCTTGTTGTGTGGCTAAAAAAGCTTCTTCTGGCGAAGAAAACGTTCCTAAATTTTCGGTTTGGTGGTTTGTGTTAAAAAATAAAAATGCGCTAACCGCTAGCAGAATACTTGCTGCAATGGCTAATTCTTTTTTTCTTGTGCTTTTTGTTATAGGCAAACGTATTGGCTTGTTAAATTTTTCTTCTTTTTGTAAATTAAAATTAATAAATAGTGGCTTATATTTTTCTAAACTTGTTGCTACTTTTTCCGAACTAAAATAGTTGCGTAAAAATGTTTCTTCGGCAAGCGATGTTTGTCCTTCAAAATACTTTTCTAATAATATTTTAACTTTTTCCAGTTCCATAATTGTGTATTGCTGTTATTTTATCTCGTATTATTTTTCTAGCGCGACTTAGTGCTACTCGAATTGCTGTTTCGTTCATATTTAAAATAGTCGCTATTTCATTAAATTCCATTTGTTCAATATCGCGCATTTGAATTATTAAACGTTGCTGTTCGGGCAATTCGTTAATTATTTTTTCTACCCAATGCCAGTTTTCTTTTCCTTCTATTTCGCGATCAATAGTAGCGCTACTTTCTTTATAATTACTATGAACTAACTGCAAATTTGATGCCCTTTTCGATTTTAACTGATCCAAACAATAATTTTTTGTAATGGTTACCGATAGCGCTTCTACATTATTATAATGGGTTAAACTTTCTCTTTTTTTCCACAAACGCATTAAAACCTCTTGAATGGCATCTTCTGCTTCTTCTTTGCTTATCAACATTCTTTTTGCTATGCGAAAAAGTTTGTCTTTAAACGGATTTACGAGTTTTATAAACTCTTGCTGCTTCATTTTTTAGGCTTTATAATAAACAGACGAATGTAATTTGTTTTTGTTACAATAAAAAACAATAGCTTTGTAATAAACCTTTTTGTTATGCGAACTACTTTTTTAAAATTGCTGCTTACAATTGTTGTATTTATATCGATTACAGGCTGTGCCGATGATTATGATGATAACCCTAATTACCAATCGGTAAATAATTTTATTTGGCGTGGCTTAAACCAATATTATTTTTGGTTAGCCGAAACTCCCGATTTAGCCGATAATCGATTTAGTACTGAAACAGAATTTACTAATTTTAGCAACGCTTTTGGTTCGCCCGATGATTTTTTTTATTATCTAACATCGCATCCTGATGATAATTTTAGTTTTATACTAGCCGATTATACCGTTTTAGAGCAAGCTTTAACTGGAAATTTAGAAACTACAGGTATGGAATTTAAACTATATCAATACAATACTACAAATGTTTTTGGTGTAGTTACCTATGTGTTACCAAACTCTGATGCCGCCGCACAAAATATTAAACGAGGCGATGTTTTTATTGCTATTAATGGTACTCCTTTAACTACTAGTAATTATATCTCGTTATTACAAAATAATTCGTATGCTTTAGATTTTGCTTATTTTGATGGTAACAACCAATTAATTGCTTCTGGTATTTCGAAAACAGTTGTCAAAATGCCGCATTCTGAAAATCCGGTTTATTTAACTAAAACCATTACAATTGGCAACAAAAAAATTGGTTATTTACTCTATAATGGTTTTTATACAGCCTACGAAAACGAGCTAAACCAAGCATTTGCTTATTTTCAATCGGAAAATATTACCCATTTTATTTTAGATTTACGGTACAATAGCGGCGGTTCTGTAGCTACTGCTACCCGACTAGCTTCGATGCTTACAGGCCAATTTAACAATATGATTTTTGCTAAACAACAATGGAATTATAAAATGGAAAATTACTTTTCTAACAATCCCGAATCGTTAATTAATAGGTTTACCACCACCATTGCAAATGGAACTACAATAAATAGTTTGCAATTACATACTGTTTATGTACTTACATCGCAAAATACGGCTTCGGCAAGCGAACTTGTTATTAATGGACTAAAACCGTACATAAATGTAGTGCAACTAGGCGATGTAACCCGAGGCAAAAACGTGGGCTCTATTACCTTGTATGACTCCCCTACTTATAGAAAAGAAAATGTAAACCCTGCTCATTTTTACGCCATGCAACCTATTGTACTAAAAATTGCCAATGCTGCTAATTTTTCGGACTATGCCAATGGTATAAACCCCGATGTTTCGTTTATCGAAAATCCTACACAATTGGGCATTTTAGGCGAAACTTCAGATCCGTTTTTAGCAACAGCTCTAAATTATATCGATACCAATGGAAGATTTAGCAACCTTACCAAAAAAACATTTTTTAACACACTACAAAAACCAAAAACAGTAGAAGAACAACTTAAAAACCAAATGTATGTAAACTAAATTATTCCTAATAGCGAAAATTTTTAGCGTATAAAATTATTTTAGTGTAATTATTTTAAATATTTTGTAATTTAACACCTTTAAATTATACGCCATGCAAAAAATTAGTTTATTCTTGTTTCAACACAAAAACAGCACACAAATTGGTATTCAGTTCAAATACAATACTGATATTTTAGACCATCTAAAAAAACTCGAAACCGTAAAATGGAGTCGCACGTACAAAGCATTTTATCTTCAGCAATCTAAAGAAAATCAGCAACTTATTTTCAATCATTTTAGAAAAATAAATTGCTTTATCGATTATGAAAAGTTAAAAGAAAATAAGCCGCTAAAAACGAAAACTATTGCGCATAATGTATTAAAACTTCCATCGTTAACCGAATCGTATCAAGAAGAAATTAATCGGTTTAAAAAATGGTTAACACAAAACCGCTATAGTCCAAATACAATAGACACGTATGTAGAAGTTACCGTATTTTTTTTGCGTTATGCTATTTTAAAAAACGTTACCGAGTTTAGTAAACGCTTTATTGAAGCTTTTAATTACGATTTTGTAGTGGTTCCAAACAAATCGATTTCATATCAAAACCAATGTATTAATGGAATAAAGAAATTCTTACAATTTAAACACATAAAAGTAGAAGAATTAGCCATAAAACGACCACAGCGCGAAAAAAAATTGCCTACCGTTTTAAGCAAAGCCGAAATAAAACAACTCTTAAATGCTACTACAAACTTAAAACACAAAACCTTATTAAGCTTAATTTATTCGGCAGGATTGCGAATAGGCGAAGCAATTAATTTACAAACAAAACATATAGACAGCAAACGAATGCTTATTTTAGTGCAAAACGCTAAAGGAAAAAAAGACCGCTACACCTTGCTTTCGGAAACCTTATTAGTATTGCTTCGCGAATATTACAAACAATACAAGCCAAAAGAATACTTATTTGAAGGGCAAAATGCCGAACAATACACCAGTGCTAGTGCACAAAAAGTACTGCAACATTTAGCCAAAAAAGTAGGCATTAAAAAGCGAGTAACACTGCATACTTTACGCCATAGTTTTGCAACACATTTACTAGAAAACGGAACCGATTTGCGTTATATTCAAGAGCTTTTAGGCCATAGTAGCCCTAAAACCACCATGATTTACACGCACGTAAGTAGCACTAGTATTCAAAAAATTAAAAATCCTTTTGATAGTTTATAATTTTTAATTAATTTGGCATTATGAAAGGTGGAAATTTACAAATAGTAGGTAATTTTATAGGAATACGTTTAGTGGCAAAACCTCTGCATATTCTACCAATTTTTCCTGCTATAATGAAATAACCTCTGCATATAAACAAGTTGTATGTAATTATAAAAAAAATCTAAATAAATTATCTCTTTATGAAAGCAAAGTTATTTTCACTATTAGCAATTACATTTTTATTTATCTGTTGTAATAATCAACCAGACTGCAATGATTCTGACTCAATAGATTTGGCTAAAGAATTAATCATTCAAGAAATGAATGAGAACATAGGGAAATCAATGACTTTATTTGGTGTTAATATTGAATCAAACATTGCTGAATTTGTTAATAATTATATTGAAATTAAAAGCATTAGAGTTACAGGCAAAGAAAAAGAATTAAAAAAATGTGACTGTGCTACACAAATTGAATTTAATCTTCCTGAAGATTTTTTAGAACAAATCGATAAGCAATCTGAAAAATTAGACAATTTTGCAGCAAATTCTGTTAAAAATTTATTTTCAAGTAAATTAGACTATGAATATTCACTTCAATTAAGCGAAGGCGAAGAAAAAGAACTTTTTGTTGAAGGCTTTGTTCCTACAGAAGAAATTCAAGAAGTTTTTATGGCATTTACAATGTTGAATAAAAGATTTTCAGAAATGAATAAAGATAACTCTGAAAAAACAGTTAAAAATGATAATTCTTCAATTGTCCAAAAAAAATTAACTGATGTAAAACTTTTAGAATTTGATTGGTACGAGGGTTATCATCTTACTTTTGTAACTAAAGAAGGACAAGAAATAAAAATTTACACTGGTGATGAATATGACTTTCAAAAAGAAGCAATTTATGATGTGGAATATAAAATAGAAATAATGAATACTGATTTAGAAGGAAACAATACTGAATCACACGAATTATTAACCTTAATAAATTTATCAAAAAAATAACTACATACAACAGCGGTTAAAAAAAATGGCTAGGTCAAGAATTTCCCGAAAATTCTCCGAATTTTCTAAATTTTGTCTATTTTTGGTTTGGCTTGGTTTTGGCTCACGCCACTTTCTTTAGCCGCGGACCGTTGTAGAGCATACGAAAACAAACGTTCTAAATTCAATAACTTAACGCAACAAACGTTGCAAATCATTAATAGTTCAATTTAATTTTATTAATGCTAGATTGTTGCTATGCAGGAGGAATTAAAAAAGATTTGAAAATTAAGGAAAAAGAAGATGTTGTCTATTGAAATCGAGCCTAATAGATAAATTAAAATCAGATAAAGAACGTATATTTGTTTAATTTTGTAATAATAATGATACATCAAAATCAATTAAACTACCTCACTCTAAAAACAGTCTATAAAATGAAAACCACACTTTCAGTTTTAATGCTCTTTATGTTTTGTGTAACATTTTCACAAAATTATGATGACGCTGTAAAGAAAATTGAAAACAAGTTCTATGATTATAGTTTAAATGCAAAAGAACTGGATAGTATGATTTCCGTATGTCCAGATATTTCTCAATATCCAAAGTTACATTACTACAAAGCAATGCTTTATTTTGATAAGGATAATTATTCCTTAGCCATAAAATCCTTATTGGATAGTAAGAAGTATGCCAAAAGTTATGATCTGCGTTATAATATATATACCAACTTGGGAACTTCGTACAGTATAACCAAGCAAGATAACTTAGCAATTGCTGCTTTTAGTGACGCATTAAAATTATCTAAAACCAACAACGATAAAGAAAAAATTGACCAAGCTTACGAAAACCTATTAATAGCTAAAATAGAGCAAGGTGATTTGCAATCTTTAAAGGAATTTGAAAACCATTTTTTTGAAAAAGATTATGATTATAATTTATGTCTGAAATTAGAAAATATTGGTCTAATTTCTGGATACTACATAGACAATAATCTGTATAATGATAGTCAAAAATTCCTAAGAAATGTAGATATTAATGCCAACGCTATTGATAGCTGTTATATTCAAAAACAAATGTATTATGGAAACTTGGCTGACATTTCAATTTATAACAAAAAGTATAATAAAGCTTTGGTGTATTTAGATTCTATTCCCTTAAAACTTGTAAAGCTAAAAACCGACAAACTTGAAACTTATAAATATTACAAAAAGGCATACCAATTATTAGGGAATAGTGACATAGCCACAGCATACAATGATAGTATTGTTAGTATTTTAGAAAAGAATTTAGAAGATTTTAATACAGCAAATACTCTTGAAACTATTGAAGTTGTCAATAATCAAGAATTAACAAATGAAAAAATAAGTACGCTAAAAATTATCCTATATATAATTTTATCCATTGTAATAGGTTTAATTATTTGGCTCTTCTATTTGAGAAAAAACAGGAATAAATTAAAACAAAAACTCTTTTTCTACAGAGAAAATTATAATAGCCTATGGACAAGTTATAAATTATCTAACAAGCAATTGGAAAATCTGAAGGCTGAATTAAGTAATCAGGATAACTCTAACAATACAAAGATTAGCGCTGTTTTAAAAGATTTATCGCTTTACTTAAATACCAATTCAGACAATGAGCATAAATACATAAATTCCGTAAAAAACGATTTTATAAATAAACTTTCAGAAAACGCGCCTTTTCTAAGTGAAAAAGAAAAATTGATGTGTTTCTTTTTTAGTCTAAATATTCCGCATAAAAAAATAGCAGAAATGGTAAATAGAACAGAAAAAAGTATCGATTCTTACAAATATCGTATCAATTCCAAGATAAAAAGTAAACTGAAAATTGATTTCGATACCTTTACTAAGTCTTTTAAAATCAATTAGTTATGTTTTTGAGTAGTAGTTGAGTAGTTGATTTTTTTTACAGTTTTGGTTTACGTTGTATATTTACATAATCGTAATTAAAATTCAATTAAAATGAAAAACAAACTATTATTACTTACCTTAATCTTATCTGTTTTTTTCAGTAATGCACAAATTACCGAAAACTACAAGCAGTTATCAAAAGAAGATAATGCTAACTACTACACTATTGTTGCAAGTGCTAGAGCTGAATTTGCATCAAAAGATCTAAACGTCCTAGAAAACAAAAAAGCAAAAAAACAATTTGAGCGTTGGGCTTTGTATTGGAAAGACAGAGTTAACCAAGATGGCACATTTCCAAGTGAGTTACAAGGTTATTTTAATGCAGGAATATTAAATGCTGACGGTAAAATTGCGAAACGTCAACAAAATCTATCTGCAAGAAGCAGTACACAAACTTGGACCAACATTGGGCCAGAACAATCTGAGCTTAACAATAATGGCTATCCAAATTACCCACAAATGGGACGCTTAAATGCCTTTTTAAGAATTAAGCATCCAACAGATGTTAACCAAGATGTATTATTTGTTGGTGCACCCAATGGTGGTATATGGAAATCTACAGATGGTGGTGCTAACTGGACACCAAAATTAGATATGGTAGCTGGTATTGGAGTAACTGATATAGAAACCACGCCAGATGCAACTTTTGCAAACTATACTACAAAACCTATTTATGTATCTACAGGAGATTATGATGGTACTCACGTAAGATCCATCGGTGTTTTAAAATCTACAGATGGTGGAGAAACATATAACTCTACAGGTTTATCATACAGTTTACCCCAACAAAAAACATTGGGAGATTTAATTGTTATTGATGATAATACGGTTTTTGTAGGTGGTAGTGATAATATTTTAAAGACAATAGATGGTGGCACAAACTGGACTACAGCTCACGCTTCTGGTTTTAGCAATGTTTTTATGGGAAGAGCTGCTAGAAACGGTAACGAAATTATGTTTACTGGTGCATTTGGAGATGTTTATTATACATCAGATTACACAAATGATGCTAACTGGAACACAGTTGTTTCCGCCTCTTCATACAATAAAGCAGCAGTAACTGTGGATGATAATGGTGATTTTTACATTCAAGATGCAGCAGGACAAGTAAAAAAATACGATAAAACTGGAGGAACATTTTCTGATATTGGTAATGTACCTAGTGGCTATAATTCTCAACAAGGTTATAACCAAGCGCTTATTGTTACCAATGATATAATGATTACTGGTGAATTTAATGGTCAGTCTTCTACAGATAATGGCAGTAACTGGACAAGATCATTAAATGGTTATTGGAATAATTCATCAAGTCCTGGAACATATATTCACTCTGACCATCATAGAATGGGAAGACGAGATGGTGCATTAGAGTTTTGGAGTGTAAATGATGGTGGTTTGGACTACATCACTTATTCTTCCGCATCAAGCACCACACCAACTATAGATTATAAATCCAGTAAAGTAAAAGTATTGCAATCATACTCTATTGCAATTAATCCTTCTGCAAATGATGGTGCTGTTATTACTGCAAATCAAGATAACGATGCAATGAGTAAGCATAATGGTACGTGGTACGCTGTTGCTATGGGAGATGGTATTCAATCTGCCATTAACTATAACAATCCTGCAATAAGGTATGCTAGCCAACAAAGTGGCTTCGTTTCTCAAACTAATACTGGTTTTCAAGGACAGCTTCAAGGTAATGGTAATACAGTACAAATACCAGGAGCAAGTTTTTATCATCCTTTAGAAATGCATAAAACCAATCCAGATATTTTATATGGTGGCGGAAATGAAGTTTACAAATTAGATGCAAGCTCTGGACTTACCATTACTAATGCAAACTCAGGAATTGGATCATCGTCTGATAAAATAATCACTATTGCTACACACGGAAATTCGGTAATTGCTGCTACAAATACTGCTATTCGTTTTTCTTCAGATCAAGGTGGTTCTTGGTCAACAATTTCTACAACTGGCATTTCAGGTGGAAACATTACATCTTTAGATTATGATGCAACCAACAATAGCATTATTTACGCAACTGTAAGTGGTTACACATCAGGAAGTAAAGTATTCAAAACAACTAATGGTGGTTCTAGCTGGTCTAACATTTCTGGTAATTTACCTAACATTGTAGTTAAAGAAGTAATGCTTAAGCAAGGGCAGACACAAGAATTTTTATTTGTGGCTACTGAACTTGGTGTTTATTATACAGCAGATGGAGGAACATCTTGGACAAGATTAGGCCAAGGTTTACCTAACGTAGATGTTAGAGATATTGAAATTCACTATACAGCAGATAAATTAGTCGCTGGTACATTTGGTAGAGGTTTATGGGAAATATCTATAATTAATTCTTCCTTAGGTATCAATGATGTTTCTAACACTAATGTATCCTTAAAAGTATTTCCAAATCCTACAACAGATTTATTCAACTTAAATGTAGATAAAGATTATGAATATATAATGTATAATGTTGTTGGTGGAGTAGTAAAGCGAGGTAAGCTATCATCAGATAAAAACACAATTGATGTTACCAATCTTGCCAATAACACTTATATTTTAAGGGTTTTTGATAATACTACAAATAAATCATTTAAAGTAATTGTTAAGTAAACTCGAGTGACTTATATGTTATCTTACAATATAAATAGATTTATTTTTATCTTATCTACAAGCCTATTTTTGGTGACTTGTAAAAATGCTCAAATTATTGATGCCTACAAGGTAAAGCACAATGCAAGCTTACCAAACTTAAGTAATTACATTGAGTATACTATAATTATTAAGGTTGATGTAGATTTTGAAATAAATTCAATAGAGTTGGATAACATTAAGTTTTCTGAGAAAATACGAGAATATTCCTTTGTGAACTTAAAAAATCACTCAGGTTATAAAGTAATAAAACATCCTAATGCATTTAAAAAAGGAACCTATAAGTTCAATTTTTCTATAGAAGAAAATGATTATTTTAATCTGGATGATATAGTAAACTTTAATTATTCCGTAAATAAGAAATCTGATAAACTTCAAATAAAAGTTAGTAAAACCAAGGTTTTTTCAGATAGATAAATTTAGTTAGTACTTATTCAAAAAGTAAAAGAATAATGAAAAATTTCTTTACTATGATAAAAATAGATTAAGTACGCTCTACAACACGGTGTATAAACAATAGCGGTTTGAGTTAAAACTCAAACCGTTTTTCATTTAATTAAAGTATCTTGCTTTATGAAAAGTAGTTACTTAAAATCCGCTACTGCTCATACACAAAACCGTTACAAGTAACCTTATGAAAATTGGAACGCAAAAAATAGTAGAAATTTTAACAAAATGTACAGAAAATCTGTAACCAAAATAAAATAAAAAATAATATTTTTGCGTTTTAACATTTGTAATATTTTTAATCGTGTTAATTTATATGATTAAACACTTTTCAATTAAGCAAGGAAGTATTTTAACTTCCTTGCTACTTTTCTCTTTCATATTATTAACTTCATGTGTTCAGGGTAGTTTCAAAGGGTTATATAGTTATTATGACAGGTCAATAAAAGAAAAACCAGAAATTTTTATTAATACTAAGAATTTAGACACAATCAATGGTAAATTTTCTAAATTAGAAAACTATGTTTTTATAATTAATGGTAACGATTTAAAAAAATGTTTAAAAGAAAACGACAAATCCTTCATATATATTTGGGGAGCAAAATGTAGTAGTAAAATCTGTTATCCTTTAGAATTAATAGACAATCATTGTAAAAAAAATAATGTTTCTCTTTTTATAGTTGCTGAATATTATGATTCAGAAAACATGTCATATGATTATGAACTAGACAAAAATATATTGGCTATAGATACTAAACATTACAATACAAATTTAACTTCTAAATACTTAAATTTATTTTTAAAGGACATTGATAATAATTTAAATTATGATAATATTCCTGAAAGATATTTATATTTTGAAAAAGATAAATATATTAAAAGTTATGAATCGATATATGATTATAATGATGAAAAATAAATTCTTATTTTTTCTTCTATTAATTCCTACAATTAATTACTCGCAATCCGATGTTGATAAAATCTTAAAAGGTGGAGAAATAATTATTAATGGGTTATCATTTCTTAAAAAAGATAAATCAGAAGTCAAAGAAAACAATTCTAAAATAATTGAAAGTATTTGTATAAAAAACAAACTTACAGACAAAATAACTTTTATCATTGTTGGAAAAGACGAGGAAGATAATACTATCAAAAAAGAAATGGTCATTCAAAAAGACGGAAAAGAATGCGTTTTTGACATTCCAAAAGGCATTTATACATATGAAATTGTTTTAGCCAACAAAGAAATTTATAAAAAAGGTGAATACAAATTCAATGACGAAATTACTATAACAGTGAAGCCCGAATAAAAGGCTACTTGTAACATTGCATATATTCAATAGCGGTTTTTGGGTAACACCAAAAGCCGTTTTTGCACTTGTAATGTAATGTAAAAAACAAATAATATAGTAAATTTGTCCGCTACTAGAGTATATGCGGAACCGTTGTAACTCATT
>NZ_JAWKMX010000012.1:0-63475 GCF_041392005.1 Flavobacterium sp. | reverse complement strand
TTTGTACTTATCAAATGCTAATGCAACCATTTCTTTAGATGACGGATAAAAAATTTCTGGATAAAAATTAAACTTTTTATCTGTTAAAACGTGTTGTAGTTTTAATGCCCCATCACCTATTAAATGAAGGTTTTCTGAAATTTTTTGGTAACTAGTATTATCTATTATTTCTGCTTTGGTGGCTCTTATTTCTTTATAATCTTTATTGTAAAATGCCGAAAAAACTTCCATTCGCCTTGCATCAATCATAGGAAGTATTATGCCGTTTTCTACAGTAATTTGTTTTGCTAAAACCTGCAGTGTATTTATAGCTATAAGCGGAATATTTAGTGCATAACACAACCCTTTTGCTGTAGAAACACCTATTCGTAAACCTGTATAAGAACCTGGACCTTTGCTAACTGCAACCGCACTTAATTGTTCAAATGCAAGTTGTGTTTCGTGTAAAATTTCGGCAATAAACAAATGCAATTTTTCGGCGTGAGAAAAATTTTCTGTTGCTAATTCTTTTACCATTAGTAAATTTTCATCTTTAGCAATAGCTACTGAACAATTTTTTGTTGCTGTTTCTATGTTTAAAATATAGCTCATAATAATGCAAAGCGCAAAAATACAATTATAAAAACAAAAAGCATAGAATTCTTATATTCTATGCTCTTTTAAAAAAACCTAATTAACTTAAATTACTTATTTTTAGTATTGCTTTCGGCTTCGGTTTCTATAGTATCGCCATTAGACAATTCTTTGGAAACCATGGTATATGGTCCAACGATGACTTCTTCGTCTTTCTTTAAGCCCGAACTAATTTCGATATTCGCATTATCTTGAATACCTGTTTTAACTACTCTAAGCTTTGCTTTGTTTCCTTGTTTTACAAATACACATTCGTATTTTTTATCGGGGTTATACGTTCCTTTTTGCTTTTCTTCTTCTTTTTCTATTTCAGCAACAATGTCTTTTTTAACCGATGTAGTATCGTCTTTTATAACAACTGCACTTATAGGAACCGCAATTATATTTTCTTTTCGTTTAGTAACAATATCTACTGTAGCCGTCATACCAGGTCTGAAAGGAGAATAGTTAGCTGGTTTTCCTTCTAATAAATCTTGGTACGATTCTTTAAGAATTCGAACTTTTACTTTAAAATTTGTAACCTGATCGGCTGTTAATGCACTACTGGCAGAATTAGAAATACTCGTAACTTCGCCTTTAAATTCTTTTTTTAAATAGGCATCTACTTCTATAGTTGCTTCATCGCCAATACTTACTTTTACAATATCATTTTCATTAACATCTACCTCAACTTCCATGTTGTTTAAATTGGCTACTCGTAATAATTCTGTTCCTGCCATTTGTTGCGTACCTAATACGCGCTCGCCTAATTCTACCGATAGTAACGATATGGTGCCATCTGCTGGGGCATAAATAGTAGTTCTTCCTAAATTATCTCTTGCTTCGGTTAACGATGCTGTTGCACTTTGTACGTTATAATACGCCGATTGTTTACTAGCAATGGCTACTTCGTATGTAGAAACCACTTTGTCCCATTCCGATTTTGAAATAATGCCTTTATCAAATAACATTTTATTTCTGTCGTAATTTGCTTTTGCTTCTTTAACTTGCGCTTCGGCTTGTGCTAAACCCGCTTTTGTAGTAGAAAGTGATGCCGCAGTGCGGTTTACACCCGATTCGTAAATGTCGGGGTTAATTTTAACCAGTAAATCACCTTTTTTAACTTGTTGTCCTTCTTTAATTGGTAAATCGATAATTTCGCCCGAAACTTCAGAGGAAATTTTAACTTCTACTTCAGGTTGAATTTTTCCAGTTGCCGAAACTGTTTCTACTATTGTTTGCGTAGTTACTTTTGCAATTTCAACTTTTTTAGACTCAACATTATTGCCTATTGTTCCTGATTTTTTTAACCAAATAAGTACGGCAATTAAAGCTACAATACTACCTAATACTATAACAATTCTTTTTTTAGACATAAATTAGTTTTTTTGAGTAATTGGAATTCCAAAATAATATTCTAGAATTTTTGTTTTAAAAATATAATCGTATTTAGCACGAATTAAATCGTTTTGAGCATTTTCGTAATTTAATTGCGATTGCATATAATCAAAACTATTCATGAGTCCTACATTGTATCGTTCTTGAGAAAATTGATAAGACATTTTTCGAGCATTAACAGTTTTTAAATTAGCGTCGTAATTTTTTTGAGCCGCCACTGCATTATTGTAGGCTTGGTAAACATTTCGTTCTAAATCTAATTCGGTTTGCTTTACCAAAAGTTCGCTTTTTTCGGCATTAATTTTAGCACGTTTTACACTCATTCTAGTAGAAAATCCGTTTAATATAGGCACATTTAGTTGTAACCCTATAGCCGTACCGTCTAATAAATACAATTGATCCACAAAATCTAACGGATTACTTTCCGACCATCGTGTGCTATAACCTACAAAACCCGAAAGCGTTGGCAAATAGCGAGTTTTTGCTAATTGTTCGTCTGTTTTTGAAATTTCATAATTAGATTGCGCTACTTTTACATCGTTTACCACATCTTTTGCTTTTTGGTAAATTGCGTTTGGCGTTTGCGCAAAAACTTGCGAAAACTCGGGTGCAAATTCTTGTTCTGCTATATCAAAATTAACATAATCTTCGAGCAATAAAAGTTGAGCTAATGCTATTTTGGCAAATGCTTCATTATTTTTTGCTGCAATTAATTGTTGCTCTTGGCTTGCTAAAGTAGCGTCAATTTCGTAAAGATCGCCTGCGGGCAACTGTCCTGCTTCTATTAAATCGGTTGTACGTTTTTTATTTTCTTTTGTTATTTTTAATTGATTTTCGACTAGTTTAATTTGCTCTTTTTGCACTAATATTTCGAGAAAACTATTAGCAACATTTAACGCAATGTCGTCTTTCATTTTAGCTAAACTATACGAAGCCGCCAAATTACTTAGCTTAGCTCTTTGTAGCGATTTCCAATTTGACAAACCGTTAAAAAGTGTAATACCCGAATTTACGTTTCCAGACATCGATTTAAACGTACTGTTTTCGAACTGATTGGTTGTTGGGTTAATATTAGCTCCTGTATTAATATTGTAACTTGCCGAACCACTTAACGATGGTAAAAAATTACCTAAAGCAAGTGTTTTATCTATTTTAGCATTTTCCCAATCTAACAACGATTGTTTTACGGAAACATTATTTTCTAATGCGTAATACACACAATCTTCTAGTGTCCACTTTTTAGTTTGCGCCCAACCAGTAATTGTTATCGCTAAAAAAAGTAGTGTTATTTTTTTGACAAACATTCTTAAAAAATCATTTTAGATTACCTATAAGACCTCTTTTTTTTAATTTTGTTACAACTTAATTTTAAAAATTTATTTTTGTACCCAAATATCATCATATATGAAATGGTTTGTCTTCTTTATTGCTTTTATTCTATTGTCTGTTTTTTTTATTTCTTGTTCGAGTACAAAAAATATTGAAGCATTAAAACCAACTCCTTCAGATGGAACGCCTGTTGTATATCAAAACAAAACTTCGTTTATAGGTTTGCCTGTTGAAATTACACTTAAAGACATTGAAAAGCAGCTTAATAAAAACTTACAAGGATTAATTTACAACGATTCTATATTAGATGATGATGCTACTGAAATGAAAATATGGAAATCGGGCACTATAGTTTTAAGCGAAAAAAACGATGAAATTGTATCGGAAATTCCGTTAAAAATTTGGGCAAAAGTAAAATATGGTACCGATTTTTTAGGGCTAAACGATACTAAAGAAATTTTTATGGACGGAGTAATTACCTTAAGTAGTAAAGTAAATTTAACCAACTGGAAACTCTACACCGTTTCGCGCTTAACAGATTATAAATGGAACCAAAGCCCTTCTATACTTGTAGCAGGAAAGGTTGTTCCTATAACCTATTTAGTAAATCCAACGCTTAGTTTATTTAAAAAAAGTATTGCTAAACAAATAGACAAAGCTATAGATGAAACTTGCGATTTTAAACCTTATGTTTTAAATGCTTTAGCCGAAGTAAGCAAACCTTTTTTAACGCACTATGAATATGAAACGTGGTTTAAACTTATTCCTATAGAAATTTATGCAACAGCAGCGGTTTTACAAAATGAAAAAATTACTATGGATATGGGGTTAAAATGCACCATGCAAACTATGGTAGGACAAGAACCCAAAAACAGCTTCGATAAGTCTAAAATAATTTTAAAACCGGTAACACGAATACCTAATAAGGCAGTAGTAGCTATAGCGGCTGTTTCTACCTATAAAAGTGCTTCGCGTGTGGTTACTAAAAATTTTAAAGGACAAGAGTTTGGCAGCGGAAGTAAAAAAGTAAGCGTTCAAAATGTAGAATTGTGGGAAAAAGAAGGTAAATTAATTATTGCTTTAGATTTACAAGGAAGCGTAAACGGTACTATTTATTTAACGGGTTATCCGCAATATAATACTACAACTAAAGAAATTTATTTTGACGATTTAAATTATGTTTTAAACACTAAAAATGTGTTGTTAAAATCGGCAAACTGGCTTTTACAAGGCACTGTTTTAAAAACTATTCAAGAAAATTGTCGCTATTCTATTGCCGAAAATTTAGCTGAAGGGAAATCGAGTTTTGAAGAATATCTTGATAATTATTCGCCTATGAAAGGTGTTTATGTAAACGGTACTATAAACGATATTGTTTTCGAAAAAATGGAAATTACAAACAAAGCCATAATTGCGTTTATTGAAACCTCTGGGGAAATTTCTGTAAAAATTGATGGAATAGATTAATTTTTTTTACCAACCTTAATTTTATAAACTGCATAAGCCGCAACAACCAATAATACATAAGGAATAACCATTAAAAAAACTATTCCGTTGTTAATACCTTCGGCTTGGGCTTGGGCTTCTTCTCCTTGTAACGAAGCTCTGCACATAGCACATTGTGAAGAAGAATAAAGAGAAAAAAACAAAGAGAAAAGAAGCAAAACACTTCGTATAATGCTCGATTTTCTATGTTCTATCTTATTTTCTAAATTACGCATAATAAGGAGCAATCATTAAATAAACCACTACACCCGTTATGGCAACATATAGCCAAATAGGGAACGTAATTTTGGCTATTTTTTTGTGTTTATCAAATCGTTGCGACAATGCTTTTACGTAGGTTATTAATACCAATGGAATAATAACGATAGAAAGTACAATGTGCGTAATTAAAATAAAGAAATATACATAACGAATTAAACCTTCGCCACCAAATTGTGTAGAATCGGAAGTCATATGATAGGCTACATACATAACCAAAAAAGAAACCGAACAAGCAATTGCTAGTTTCATTAAATTTTCGTGCAGCTTTCTATTTCCTTTTTTAATGGCAACTACTGCCGCTATTAAAACTACAGCGGTTAATGCGTTAATGGTGGCATAAATAGGCGGTAAAAACGATAATGGCGTTACATTATAACCCATTTTTCGCAAATTAACACCAAACAATAATGCTACTACAAGTGGAATAGCAATGGATACTACAATAATTAATTTGTTGTATTTGGTTTCTAAATCGGTATTTTTCATTATTCTTTTAAAAGTTTTTTAATATCTTCTTTTAGCATTTTAACACTTTCGGTTTCAGTTCCGTCATAATACAAAATAGGATTATTGAACTCATCGGTTCTACAACGTATAGTTCCGTTTTTATCTATTAAGGCAAACAAACCCGAGTGCTCAAAACCACCAAGCGCTTTGTTATTTTGGTCGGCATAAATTTTAAAACCCTTGTTTGCTAAATCGTAAATATAGTTTTTATCGCCTGTAAGCATATTCCAATTTGGAATTTTTACACCTAACATTTCGGCATGCTCTTTTAATACTTGCGGCGTATCATTTTCGGGATTAATGGTAATAGATGCAATACCAAATTGTTTTTCATTGTAAAAAGCATCTTGCAATTGCAACATATTAGCATTCATTTTTGGGCAAATAGTGGGACAGGTAGAAAAGAAAAATTCTAGCACATAAACTTTCCCTAAATAATCGTTATTGGTAATGGTTTTTCCGTTTTGATTGGTTAATTTAAATTTAGGTGCTGGGCCTATTTCATATAAATCTGCTTTTGTAAAATAACGGCTTTTAACTTCTTTTACGGTCCAAATTCCAAAAATTAAGACCACAAATGCTACACCAATGTAGGCTTTATCTTTCATTTTGATTATTTTGTTGTTGTTCTTTAATTTTATCTCTAAAACTATCTTTTCGTTCGTTGTTTTTCTTTAATGCCAAGCGATATTCGCGAAGAATAATTTTTACATCGTCTGACATTTCGTTGTGCAAATCGGCTGCCGATATTGTATTATAACTTTCTTTATATTCTTGTTCTCCTTTTTTATTTTCGCCTTTTCTTCCTCTGTGGTTTAATTCTTTATCAATAATCATAACCATAGGTGTTCCCGCTGTTTCGTCTAATTTACCTTGCAAGTTATAGGAGTTATAATAATTTTTAATATTTTCTTTTGTTGTAAAAACAAAATGCCATCCGCCTAAATCTTCAGACAAACCTTTAAGTTGGTTTAAAATATTTTGGCATTCTTTTTCGGTACCTAACGGAGCTATCATTACAAGTTGAAAATCTTTAAAGCCAAAGTATTTGTTGTATATTTTTTGGTTTAAATTGAATAAATTTCCTTTATTTAAAGAAACGCTATCGCCTACAAATCCTAAAATCGTAATTTTATTTTTAAGTTGTACGGCTTCTCCATTTAAAGAAGTCCAATTTGTGGGTATTTCGTTATTGTTTTTAGAAATAGTGGGTAGAAATAACGAATTATGCTTTGCTGTTGCAAAAATTAAATAGGTAAGAATAGGAAAAACAAACAGGAATAATAAAACAATTTTGTTTTTTTTCATTGTTTAAAATTTGATGTTACAAAATTACAAAAAAAAATCCCGATTAAATCGGGATTTCATTTGATTTTATTGGCTTAAAAATTCCATTTTATTGTTCCAGTATGGTTCATTACTTCAAAAATATGAGTTGATTCTATTAGTAAAATAGTTACCAAATAAAGTATTAAAAAACAAACTGTCCATACAATAGAACGACGAAACCATTTATTTTCGCCTTCCATGTGCATAAACGCCCATACAATATAATAGGCTTTTACTAATGTTAATATAATGAATATCCAGTTTAGCAGGCTAGTTCCTAAAAAATTGGTTGTGTGAAGGCTTTCTGGTTTTAAAATTCCTAAAGCAACTTCTACAATAGTAATTATAGATAAGATTCCGAAAACTGTCCAGATTCTTTTTGTGTGCGATTCGTGTGCGTGTGCCATAATTTTTATGCTTAAAATAACATTATACTAAATAGAAGAATGTAAATACAAACACCCATACTAAATCTACAAAGTGCCAGTACAATCCTACTTTTTCAACCATTTCGTAGCTTTTTCTTCTTTCGTAAGTTCCTAATAAAACATTAAAGAAAATAATTATATTAATAACAACTCCCGAGAAAACGTGAAATCCGTGAAAACCTGTAATGAAGAAAAAGTAATCGGCAAATAAACGATTTCCGTATTCGTTATGCTTTAAATTTGCACCTTCAACTACATATTTTGCGCCTTTTAAACGTTCTAAAGATTGTTCGCGAGAAAGAACTTCTTTATGTTTTCCTATAATTTTTTCGGTACGAATTACTATATCTGGATTGGCTTTAAAACCTTCTACCACTTCGTTTACCGAAAACGATGGCAAGTTAGACTCACCCATAAACCAAACACCTTTGTTGCGTTCTAAACGTTCTCTTTCTTCGGGTAAAGTTTTTGCAAAATCGGCTAAAGCTACTCTTTTTCCGTCTTTATTTACGAATTGTAAAATAGCGCCGCCATTAGTTTCTATTGCACCATACTCGCCTTTTATAAAGTTTTTCCATTCCCAAGCTTGAGAACCTACGAATATTAAACCTCCTAAAATAGTTAAGGCCATATAAACGGCAACTTTTGTTTTCTTTAATTGATGACCTGCATCTACAGCCAACACCATTGTAACCGATGAAAAGATAAGAATAAATGTCATCAACGCTACATAATACATTGGTGCATCTACTCCATGTAAAAATGGAAAGTGTGTAAACACTTCATCGGCAATAGGCCAAGTTTCAATAAATTTAAATCTAGAAAAACCATATGCTGCAAGAAAGCCCGAAAATGTTAAGGCATCTGACAGAATAAAATACCACATCATCATTTTACCATAGGTTGCTCCTAATGGTCCTTTTCCGCCGTCTAACTCAACGTGCTCATCATGAGTAGTAGTTATTGTTGCTCCCATAAATATACTAATGTTAAAAAGTTCCCAAATTTATTATTTTTTTTCTATTTGAAAAAATAGAAAAATAAAAACAAATATAACCAAATAAAATCCATAAAGTGCCAATACATCGCACTTAGTTCAATACCAAGGGTTTGAGCAGGGTTATACCTTTGTTTATAATGATTATAAATTACAACTAAAAGCGAAATAATTCCACCTAATAGATGTACTAAATGTACGATAACTACAATATATAAAAATGAAGTAGTTACATTACTTTCACTTCCTGTAAAAAAATAACCTTGCTCTATTACTTCAGAAAAACCCATAAATTGTAGTGCAATAAATGTAAATCCTAACAAAAGTGTTGTCCACAGCAATATAGTTGTTAGGTTTCTGTTGTCTTTTTTTATAGCTCTTAAAGCGCCATAAAACGTAAAACTACTCAAGAGCATAACTAATGTACTTATTACAAAAGCAATAGGCAACTTAAAATTTCCTAACCAATCTGGGCGCGATTTACTAACCACATAGGCACTTGTTAAACCTGCAAAAACCATCACAATACTTATCATAGTAAACAGCAAAAGCAGTTTATAAGTTCTGGCTTTTTGAAGATTTTGTTCGTTAACCGTAATTTTATTTTCCATTATCTTAAAAACTTATCAATTATATATATAATTTGCAATAGCGAAATATAAGACACACTAATTATCATTAATTTTCTTGCGGCTTCTTTAGTCATTTCAGAATATAGTTTTAAAGCGTAAAACAACATCCAAATTCCAAGAACAAGCACTACAATAGCTGCAATTTTACTTAAATAGAGCTGCCCAGTAAACCCAAATGCTGGAAGTAAAGACGCAACAATTGTCCAAAAAGTATAAAGTATCGTTTGAAATGCCGTTTTTTTATCTCGTTTTCCTGTTGGCAGCATAAAAAAACCTGCTTTCTTATAATCGTCATATAAAAACCAACCTATTGCCCAAAAATGTGGAAACTGCCAGAAAAATTGTATAATGAACAGTGTTCCTGCTTCTATCCCAAAATTTCCTGTTGCAGCAACCCAGCCTAACATAAAAGGTATGGCTCCTGGAAATGCTCCTACAAAAACCGACAACGGCGTTTTTGTTTTTAAAGGCGTGTATAGAAACACATACATAAAAATAGAAATAGCCGCAAACATTGCTGTTTTTGGGTTTACAACAAATAGAATAACTAATCCTAAAATCGTGAGTAGTATGCCTAAAATTAAAGCATTTTGCACACTAATTGTACCTAAAGGTAATGGACGATTTTTAGTTCTGTCCATTAATGCGTCTAAATCTTTTTCGAGAATTTGATTAAATATATTGGAAGCGCCCACCATACAATAGCCACCTATTACCAAATACAATAACGTAAGCCATGAAAATGGATACATTTGAGAAACGCCTAACAAATACCCAGCTACAGTAGAAACCACTACACTTATTGAAAGTCTAGCTTTTGTAATAGCTACAAAATTATTGTAAAGTGAAGGTTGAATTTCGGTTTGACTTTTAGCGTTCAAAATATTGTGGCTTTTTCTAGGTGCAAAGATACTTTTAAAATTAGAATTTAGAAATTAGAATTTAGAAAATATTAGCTATGTAATTAAAGTCTTAATAATCAAAATACCAATTAAACAAATCGGTTCTAATACCTAGAGAAAACCACGTTGTATTGTTTTTATACGTTGAAAGTGTTTCGGCAGTTGGATCGAAACTTCGATACATAAAATTTCCAAAAACTTTCAAATTTGTCATTGGATTAATTAAATAACCCGCCTGAATATCAGCTATTACAATAGTAGTTTTGTTTCCTTGTGCCACTGTAGCGCCAATGTCGTAAGGTCGGTTTTCTTCGTAACTCACAAACATATTTCCACCATAATTGTAAGTATTATCAATAGTATTAAAATCGAATCCTTTTTGACCATACGTAAGTTTAGCCTCTCCGTAAAGGCGTCCTTTTGTGTAGCGTGCAATTCCTGTTATTTCTTGTAAATTTCCACCCCATTGATGTCCCATACTTAAATTTTGGTGCGCATAATTGGTAATTACATCGCTATGGGAATACACATAAGGACGAATACGATTGTATTCTAACTGAAGCATTAAATTTTTAACCTTAAAGGCATCGTAATATTTTACACCTATTTGGTAACCACTTTTATTACGCCAGCTTTTTTCTCTAGCTTTTACATCGCTAATTGCAAATTCATCTATTATAAATTGTGCATAAAAGTTAATTTGATTGGTAAACTTATATTTAGCCGTTGCACCTAATACTGCATTGCCGCTTTTTGATGATGAATTGAATTCTACAGCTCTATAAAAAATAATAGGATTAACAAAAGAAGCATCAAAACCTCGATTTTCGGATTTTGCCCACACTACATTTTCAAAAAAACCAATGTTAACACGTTTTGATACATTATAACTTAAATAATGACTTGCCATATATTTTGTAGCATACGAGCCGTTAACCGTTACATCGGGGCGAACATCTTTTAACCACATATAAGTATTGGTGTATTTTATTTTCCAAAACGTGGTGTTAATTTTAAAATAAGGATATGGACTAACACCGTCTGCTTGTAAAAGAGAACGATAACCGTCGCCAATAAAATTACGACCGTATCCTAAATTAAAATCGAAAATAGCACTAGGGCTATATTTTATATTGGCTTCTGCTAATGGAAAATCGTAAGCATCTTCTTTAAATTCTTTAGCAATACCAATTCCAGGAATAATAGCAGGATTACCACCCGATGGTTTTATACTTTCGGCATAAGTATTGTAATAATCTGCAAAGCGTCCTTGACTTTCATAAATTGAAGCCGAAAAAGTAACTTGACTACCTAAACCTCCTTGCACTAGTAAACCTCGCGTGTTAACAAATGTATTCGACAGTTCGCTATCAAAATCTTTACCTAGTCTAAAATCTACCACAGGATCTAATGTAAACCAATAATTTTCGCCTTGAATAGCAATTAAGTTTTCGTTCCATAGTTTTCTTCCCCACCAACCCGCTTTATTTTTCAACAACAATTGGTTCGCTGCTTCAAAATCGTAATATTTAGCTACATCGGCATACGAATACGGTTTGGTTGCTGTATGATTATTGCTTCCAACTTGGTTTAAAAAAGCATCAAAAACAGCATAATTTTGATGTGTAAACGGAATGTTTAAATTGCTTTTAAATTGCGGATTTTTAAATTCTTGATAATTTTTAGCTACTTCTTCAAACTCGGTTAACTCTTTAGTATTGTCTATTATATCGTTTGGATTGTTTGCAACAATTAATTCATTTTTTGTAGTGTAAGGAATGGGTTGCTGCAACGGAATTTCAATTTTTAAATTGAATTTTTTATATACATTTCTACCTAAATAAGTAGCGGGTTTTATCTTTGGAAGTTTACCCATAACTTTTTCTGTTTCCGATTTTAATGTTTTTGTAGGCGCATCAACATAAATAGGTTTAAAATTACCCAGCGTATCTACTTCTATAATAGCGTGTATGGTTCCTTTTATCTTATCATCGCTAGACGGAACTTTAAAATTTTGATACACAAAATTTTGTAACGTATTGTAAAAACATACTTCAATTTCTTTGTTAACTGCGTTTTCGCATTCTGAAAAAACAGGAAATTTTTCGTTAGTATTTTGCGAAAACGCTGAATGCGAAACGACAAAAAATACTAATACCCAATAGAATTGTTTCATTTTAATAATCGTTTTCTGAATATTTTCCACTTGCTATTGCTTTTGCAGAAGATGTACCTATTCTTTTTACTCCCAAAGTAATCATTGCTACAGCTTCGTCGTAAGTTCTAACGCCACCAGCAGCTTTAACAGGAAGCGGACAAGCGTTTTCTAGCATAAGTTTAATTGTTTCTGGCGTTGCGCCGTTTGGCTTACCTGCTGTTGTTTTGTAAAAGCCTGTAGAAGATTTTACAAAAACAGACTCGTAATCTTTTTCTTTAAAATTTGCAATTACTACGTTTTTAATTAATGCCGAAAGTTGTATAATTTGATGGTTTGTTAAAGCCGCAACTTCAATTATCCATTTTACAATTTTGTGGTTTTCGAGCCCTAATTTTGTTCCCAAAAACACTTCTTCTTTTACCTTATCTATTTCGCCATTTTTAAAAGCCTCGTAATTTAGTACAAAATCTAAATCGTCAGCACCGTTATGTATTGCTATTTGCGCTTCATTTAGTTTATAATCGATGTTATGTTGCCCCAGAGGAAAATCGATAACTGTACCGATGGTTAGTTTTGATTTTGAGATTGTTATCATTTCTCGAGCTACTTTAACATACTCGGGGCGAATCATTACCAATTTAAAATTATTTTCGATGGCTTCTTGTATAGTTTGTTTAACTATTAAAGCATTTTCTATTTCGGTTAAACCTGCTTGCTCGGCAGTTTTTAAATAAGTAGAATCTAAATATTGTGTAATGTCCATTTTTTAATGTTTTTGGTAGCATAAAGTTTTTTAGCAAAAAACTGGAAGCTTCGTAAGGGTAAAAATAAAAAAATCTCAACAATAATTCGTTGAGATTTTATATTCTTTTTGATAAGCAGTATTAATCTGTAATTTTAATTGAAATTGGGTACGTAAATTTACAACGTACAGGTGTATTTCTTTGTTTTCCGGGTTGTAATTTTGGTGCTTTATCAAAAGCTTTTAAAGCTGCTTTTTGTAACGATGGTGTTCCGCCAGTAGGTGTAACTTCAATAATATTACCTTTTGGATCAATAATAAACGTTACATATACCCTAGCTTTATAACCTGGTTCTAAATCGTCTGGAGTTTTAAAATTGCGCGATACAAATTTATTTAACTCGTCTTGAAAACATTTTGATTGTTCTGCTTTTGGCTTTTTTTCACAACCTGGAAAAAGTGGCACTTGCTCAATTAACGTAAAGGGCAACTCATCTGGAATTGGATCTTCTACAACAGCATTTGGGTCGCCACCAACTTGTGTAGCGGTAATTTTTTTAACCTCTACGTTTTCGTTGGTTTCTGTTTCTTGAATTTTCTCTTCTTTTTCAATTTTTATTTCGTCTTTAACCACCTCTATAACTTCTGGTGCTGGCGGTGGTGGTGGCGGTAATTTTTGAACCGGTGGCAGTGTAATAATTACCTCTTCTTCATCTACTACATTATTTTGCGTAATTAAGCCTTGTTCTTCCTCTTTTGGCGCAGGATCCATACTTTTGTATTCTATCCCTAAATAGGTTAAAAACAATACGGCTACAAGACCTACTTGAAAGAATAATTTACTATTTCTTTTTGGGTCAACATTAGGATTTTTCTTAAGTTCCATAATTCTTCTTTTGTGGTGCTAATATAAACAATATTAAAATTCTATAAAATTTTTATAGCATTATTTTTCGTCGTACAGCATATAATGCTGTTAAAGAGCCTGCTGCATTTGCAACTACATCAAAAATATCGGCCGATCTATTTTTGGTTACCGTGTGTTGTAATACTTCAATAACTATGCCATAAATTATAGCTAACACAACTATAGTTACTATATATTTGTTTTGGCTATTAAATGCTTTGTACCATAAAATAACGAAGACAAAATAGAATATAAAATGAACTATTTTGTCTTTGTGTGGAATATTAATTTGTGGAGTACTTGTTAAGCTGTTTAAACTTAGAAAAGTTATAACAGCTACCCAAAGTAATGCTATTAAAAAATATTTAGGCTCCAATTAATACTTTATAATCTTCTGCAGAAAGTAATGTTTCTATTTCTGATTGGTTTTCAATCTTTACTTTAATCATCCAGCCATTGCCGTAAGGGTCTGTGTTTACTTTTTCGGGTTCGGTTTCTAGGGTTTCGTTAAATTCTATTATTTCTCCTGTTAGTGGTAAAAATAAATCGGATACGGTTTTAACAGCTTCTACTGTTCCAAAAACTTCATCTTGGTTTAGTGTTTGGTCTAGTGTTTCTACTTCAACGTAAACGATATCGCCCAATTCTTTTTGTGCAAAATCGGTAATACCTACGGTGGCCGTGTCGCCTTCAATTAAAACCCATTCGTGGTCTTTTGTGTACTTTAAATTAGTTGGGATGTTCATTTTTTTATTATTTGGTGTACAAATGTAATTTTTATAATTGAAATGTAAACTATTTTAAAAAATTTAATTACCAAAATTATATCGCAACGTAAATCCTGCTCTAATATTTGTAATTGGGAACGAGGTAGAAACTACTGCTTGCGAAAATTGATGGTCGTAAAAGAATATGGCTGTTAAATTTTTACTAAACGAATAATCGGCTGTAAATTTAATAGACCACATATCTTGCCCGCCACCTAGTTCGTTATTATCGTAGTCTAAATAGCGTACAATGGTTTGGTTTTTTCTTAATGTAAAATCGGCTTTTAAGTTAATATCACTTTTAATAACACCCATTGGGTTGTCGGCTAATTTAGAATTAAACGTTACATCTTTTATACGATATCCTAAACCTATTGTGTAATCGTTACCGCTTACTTCGGTTAGTAAATTATTATCGAAACTCATATTAAGCGATCGGTCTTTTTTAACTTCGGCTAAAATTCTGACCGAGTTTTTCATTTCGAAATCTAATCGCATTAACGGATTAAATTGCTCGGTTAAATTAATATTAGAAACCAACGTTTTCGAATAAAAGTTTCCATTTGCATCTATTGGCGAATTGTTTAGGTTAGATGTAAAAGCGTTAATGTTATAACTTGCTCTATAACCATGCTGCAACGAAAAACGTTTAAAGGTATCTTTAAACCATTTAATACGCATTAATCCTGTATATTTTACATTCCAGTTTGGCAACGGAATATTTCTAAAAATTCCTGTTGAAACACTTGACGCGTTTTGGCCCGAATAGGCCGACATAAATGATGGCAATAACACTTGCTGGCTATTTTTTCCGAAACCTACTGGGTAGCCTTCTATATCGCGAGGGAAATTTGTTCCGCCATAATAATTTGCTGCTAACCGATTCGCTACTATTAAACGATTATCTCTAAAGGTTTGAAACGTTTCAGAATAATCTTGGTCGCTTTGGCTAAATGATGTAGCAATAAGTATTGTTGATATGTTAAAATTACCATTTTTATAAGGCGACCTAGAATTGTAAACTCCGTTTGTTACATCGTATTGTTCTGAAAAGTTTTCCATTTCTTTGCGTTCTGCCGTAAGATCTATTTTTAAATCTGGAAATGGTTCTAGTTGTGCTGTTGCGGTTAAATCTTCGGTTTTTACCTGCGTAAAGTTTTGATTGTATTCTGGGTAATTAGTTAACCAACCATTTCTTGCAGCTTCATAGCGCACATCTGACTGGCTACCAAAAACGAAACCTAAAGTAGGTTTTGATGTTCCAAAGAAACCTAATCCTGGTAAGTAACCTGGTAAAACGGTACCTCGTGTATTATTATAGTTTGCCTGAATGTTTTTAACACTCATTAAAACGCCTTTTAATGCAGTTATAAACCCATTTTCTTTGTCTTTAACCACTGTGTTATTTGCTGTAATTTTTTGACCTGGTTTTGGTGCGGCATCTGGTTTTTTATTGTTTTTTGGTTTCTTTTTTCCTGTTAAACCAATATATTTATAAAAAACGTCCATATTCATAGCTATGTTCAATTTGTGCGAACTTGCATTTTGAACAGTGTTTCCTAAATTCCAAATCGTTCCATTTTCATCTTCAAAACGAGAAAACGCATCGGTAGATCGTTGCCAGTTATAATCGCCTGTATAAGTATAGGTAGATTTTAAGAAGTTTAAAAATGGAATTTTGTTTAATGGCAAATCGTAATTTACTACTAGTTGTTGGTTGTGTTGGTTCGATTCTCCTACATCCCAATAGTTATCCCAAATATCTAATTCGTTATTTGGATTTCCATAAATATCTAAATAATTTCTCACAATATTACTAGACGATGCGGTGTAATTAATACGCAACGATTTAGCAATAGCATAATTAAAACCATAATTATAATTGAAGAAGTAATTTCTTCTGTATAATGGGTCTAGACCAATTCCTTCTACATCTACTAATCTAAATTTTTGACGATTGTACTGACGAATAATGTTAGAACTAAACGAAATATTATTAGGTAATAAATTAAAGTTGAAATCTTTTAACAATTGATAATACTTGTTTTTACCTATTTTTTTAGAATTTTTAAACGGCTCTACCGTTACGGGTTTAAACGTGTAAGCATAATCTACAGCCGTTCGGTTTTGCTTGTCTATTAAATCTTCTACTTCGTAATTATGTTGTTCGGTTTGGTTATACGAATAGGAAAGTGTTATGTTCTCTACATCATAAAAGTGCTGTTTTTGCTCGGCTGCTCTATCTTTTTTAACACCTATAAAATTAATACTTCTTCGTTTTGTATAATCGATTGCTCTGTTTTCGATATTCGATTTTTCGGCAGGATCTTCGGTATTGTCTAACAATTGCTGTAATTCTATATCTTGATAATACGGATCGTATTTAGGTGTAATGGTTTGCTCTGAAACACCGTAATTAAACGGTAAATTAATGCCCCATTTTTTAGGTAATAATTGTCCTAAATTAACGTTGGTTACCACATCGTACTGAAAAACATCTTCACGACTTCTTTCATTTGGCCCTTCTTCAATACCACCAAAACCTATAGTACTTACCTTTGTAGTTGCAGAAACTGCTGCAAAATCGGCTACTTTGGCATCTAAACTAGCAACTGCTGCGTAACCGCCTTTACTATCCATATCGGATAAGCGAAGTTCGTTAAACCAAACTTCTCCACGTTTTATTTGTCCCGATTTATTTTTTACACCGAGCATCATGGTACGTACCAACCCAAAATTAGGATTTCCTTTTACCCCAACAATTAATTTACTATTACTAGAGCCTAATTCAGATTCGTTTAAAAAGTGGATGCCATTAGCATCTTCTGGAACGCTTGTTGCATCTGAAATAATTCTCGATTTTATAGCTGTTAAAAATGAAAGTGGCACTTCCATTTCGTTTGATGATGGCCAAATATCTTCTGGTATTGTGGCGCCAAATTGGGTAAGTTTTAATGGAATTTCTACTTGATAGAAGTTTTCTGTAAAATCGTTACCAAAACGGATAAACGCATATAACTCATCATCGGCTAAATTATCGGCAACGTTTGGCCCTACTTGTAAAGCTTCGGCGTGTAAAAACATACGTAGTTTTTTAAACTGACGCATATCTACATTTACGTTTTTAAACACAGCTCTAGAATCGCCAGGTTCTAAACCTTCGTTAAAATTTCCATCGGCAGGGTTTCCATCGTAAACCCGTAACGATAATGATTGTTCGTTTTGGTTAATTATAGTATTGTTGTTATACAATTGTTCACGATTAACACCTGGTGGTGTTACATATTTTATTGGCGAACGATTGTTGTTTTCTTGAATATTAAGCGAAACCACATCGAAACCTGTTCCGTCATCGGTTGGGTCTGTGTCTAAAATATCATCATCTAATGTTTTAGTATATCGTCTCCATTCGCCTCGTACTAAATCTAAAGCTCCAAAACGAAGTGTAATATCGTCTTTAAAACCTGCCATATACATTCTAATAAAGCGGATAGAACGCAAACTTTCTATAGCTCCTACTTTAGTTACATTTCCTAAATCTTGAATTGGTATTTTATACTGTACCCATTGCGTGCTTGTGGTTCCACCATTTGGCACATCAACGGTAGTTTCTCTAATATCTACTACATAGTTTTGTCCCACAACTGGGGTTGGCTGAATAGGAACTTCATAAATATAATACGAGTTTATGGTATTCATCGTATTATCTCTATTAATATCTTCTACATCTGGAAATGTGGTGTTCCCTCTATTATCGTTTGTAATATTTACAGGCGAATTTCCTTGAAAACCGTTATAATTTTTATACCTATCTAATACATTACCTGTTGCCTGTGAGTAGAACTGATAATTATCGGCAGCTGGGTCTGAAAAACCAGCAAAATTAGGAAATCGTACTGCTTCTTCGGTATCTAAATAACCATCGAAACCTGCATCTTGTACATTTCTGTTAGCTTCATCGGTATCAAACGTATAAATTAACGATTGCGAAGCAGGTGTTTGCCCCCAGTTAGTTTGAATAACTGGTGTATTGGTAGCGCCACTTTCTGGCAATCCATTTTCGTATAATTTGCGTCCGTCTTGTAAAATATCTTCTGATATTTCGCCTAAATTAAATACTAATTTACCCGTATTGGTTGCATCGGTATAATCGCCTTGAATACCGTTGTTATAGTAGGGATCCATTACCCAAAACTGGATATACTCTACATTTGATTGCTCAAAATTTGTTGTGGTAATAGCACGCATAATTCCGCCCCAATTTTCTGGTGCATCTACATCGTTAAACAAACCGTTTGTAGAAGCTATAGATGGATTAAAATTATATGGTCCTCTTTGTTTAGGGTAGTACGACAAATCGAGTGTATTAATTACCGTGGTTTGGCCTTGAGCAATATCGATATTAGGAAAAAGCTCGCTATAGTAAATTCGTCTTGTTTTGTTAAGCGATACATCGTCGTTATTTATACCGCTTGGCGGCTGTGTATAAAATATAGGATCTATGGTGTACCAAGACAATTTTGCTCGCTTGTATCCTGTGCTTAAATCGTTAGATAAAGATTCGTCATCTGTAGGATTACCATCATAATTTTCTTCAAGAGGAACAGAAGCTAGCGTCCAAGAAGTTGGCGTACGTAAATCGATTGTAGATTGTGAACCTTCAAAATCATCTACATAAGTTGTAGCTTCGCCATTAAATTGATCAGCTTTTGATGCCCCTGGTATTAAATAAGCTATTTCGCCTCTAAACGATAAGCTAGATGGCACATCGGTATCAATATTAGGCAATTTATTTACTAATCGTGTTAAAAATGGCACTTCGGTAGAATAATTGGTATTAAAACCTACTATAGTATTGTTAATAGATTCTTGCCCGTAGTTTGATTTATTGGTAAACGGTCTTTCGCTTAATCGTAAAAAAGTAGCGCCGACCATAAAGTTTTTATTAAACTGATGTTCTACATTTACACCCCAAAATCGTTTGGTTTGCTGACCAAAAATAGAGTTGTTTTCCACCGAAATTTCAATTGGTGTATTAGATGCTTGTAATGATGGATCGAGTATGTTTACTCTTCCCATTTGATAATTTACGGTATAATCGACTCCTTCAACTAAAACTCTACCACCAGCAGTTACCACTACCGAACCTTGCGGCACATTAAAGGCGCCTATTGAAATACCATCGCCTCCAGCAGATTTAAACCGTCCTCTTAATTGAAATTTATTTTTTTCGCTTTCTTGTAAAGCCGCGGCTTGTGTACTTTTATACAAATCTTTAAACACATATTTTGTTTGGTTTTGATTGTATGTTGCCTCATCGTTATAGTCTTCAACTGGATTAGTTGTGTCGTGAAGTTTATCAAATAAATGTGAGCCAAATGGTTCTACTGTTGTGAAAATAATTCTACCATACTGTGGGTCTATGGTTAAACCTGGCACAAAATCGAAAAAACCATCGCCACCATTTTGTGGATCATTTGTATAATTTAATCTATCTACATTAAAAACACGTAATAAAGGTGTATCTTTTACATCGGCAGGTAGTGGAAGTGGCGTGTTGCCGAAATTATCTTGATACGCGGTAATATAATTTAATGGTGACGGATCTGTGTATAAAATATTAAATTTAAAATCTTCTTGTTCTAACTGGTATCCACCTGGAATTTGATATACGTTTTTCATCATTAAGTTCCACACAGGCATTGTATAATTAACCATACCAACAGTATTGTTTACTATTGTTAAGTTACTTTTAAGCATTTTTAACAATAGTGCTTGTGTTTCTGGAATACCATTAGCAGTTACGTTTGTGGCTTCTACTCCATCGGTTCCAAATTCTCCAACTTGGTATACTTCTTCGCCAATAGTGTATTGATAAGCCACCGCTAAAACCTCGTCGTTTTGTAGTTTTTGGTTTAACGATAAATAGCCTAATTGCGGATGAAACGAATATTCGTTTGGTTCTAATTTTCGAGCATTTTCTAATTTAGCATAATCTGTACCTTCACTCATTCCTGTAATATTAAAACCATTGCTTGCGGTTGCAACTTCTCTAATATTGGTATTTAAAAAATTAGATCCTATGGCATTAGGATTAAATTTATTATTGGCATTATCGGTAGGGGTACCAAAGGGCACGGTGTTAAAAAACGTAGGGTTAACCCCCAAATCTATAGCTACTGTTTCTTGTGGATTTGTTGTGTTTAATGGCGCTTCCCCTAAATCTTGTAAAGCAATAATGTTTCTTAAATTATTATTGTTATTAGTGCTTACTCGGTTTTGTTTATTGGTTACCCAAACTTCTAATCTTGTAATTTGAACACGGCTGTTTACGTAGGGATAATTTTTTAATGCTGCATCGTATTTATTTCTAAAATATTGCGATAAGAAAAAATGTCGGTCTGCGTCGTAATCTAAAGCAAATAACTCAAACTCTTGAATTGTACCGCCACCTTGAGAAGTTACTGTTTTAGTTTGCGATTTTTGCTCGGAATAAATACCCGTAACGGTTGTTTTACCAAATTGAAGTTGGGCTTTTACACCAAACAAACTTTGTGCGCCGCGTATTAATGAATTTGAAAGTGGAAAACTAACATTACCTACTTCTAATTTTTGTAAAATATCGTCTTCGTTTGAAGCGTATTCTAATTTTATTAAGTTTTGAAAAGCAAAAGTAGATTGTGTATCATAATTTACATTTACACTAAGGCGTGTACCTACTTTACCTTGAAGACCAACGCTTATTCGTTGATCGAAATCGAATGTTGTGGTTTGTCGGTTTCGAGGGGAAAAAGTAGGATTATCTTGTTTTGTAAAACGAACACCTAAATCTACCTCTACCGATCCTGTTGGTTTTATATCGATAGTATTACTACCAAAAATAGCTTCAAAAAACTTAGAATTTACATAATATCTTGGCAATAAATCTTTTTGAGCTTCTTCACTACCTTCTTTCCCGTCTAATGCTTTCGATTTCTCTTTGTAATAATTTCGCATTTCTTCGCGAAGCACTAATTCTTGATACTGTTCAGGAGTTAAAACTAACGGATAGTTAATATTAAATCCATCAACAGAGTTTGAATAAATATACCTATTAGTTGCCGGATTGTAAGTATAAGCCGACACAATACTATTAGGATTTGTTAGTTCTATTTTACCAATATCTACTCCGTTTTTAATACTATCCTGAAAAGTTTCTTCTTGTGCAAAAGAAATTATAGGTAGTACTATTACGGCTATTTTTAATACATTAAACGCTTTTTTAAAAGCAATAGCTATACTGTTCTTTTTCAAATTATAAAATTTTTAAAGCCTGTTTTATAAGTTGCTCAACTGAAGCATTTGGCACTTCAGCTGTAATTTTATCAATAACTTTTCCTGTGGCTTTTCGGTTAAAACCTAATACCTCTAAAGCAGATAACGCTTCTTCTTTAATTGTATTGTTTGAAGTTATAGAAACTTCTTCACTTGCATCGTATATTTTTAATACTTTTTCTTTTAAATCTAAAATTACACGTTGTGCCGTTTTTGCACCTATTCCTTTTACACCTTGAATAGTAGCCACATCGTTTGATGCTATAGCTTGTATAATATAGCTTGGTTGTAACGACGACAACATAGTTCTTGCTGTACTTGCACCTACACCCGAAACTGATAATAAAAGTTTAAACAGTTCCCGTTCTTGCTTTTCCATAAAACCATAAAGCGTGTGGGCGTCTTCTTTAATTTGCAAAAAAGTGTATAATTTTAAATTCTCACCTTCGGGTAATAGACCATAGGTATGTAATGATATATTAATATGATATCCAACACCATTGCAATCGATTACCACATCGGTGGGCGATTTTTCTACTAACCTTCCTTTTATTTGTGCTATCATAACGATTATTGGCTAAAAATAAGAAAATTACTTCAAAAAAATATTATTTTTTACTTCTTCTTTCTTTTTCTTGCGCATCAACAACAGCTACAGCTGCCATATTAACCATTTCTTCTACGCTTGCGCCTAATTGAAAAATATGAACCGGTTTATCTAAACCAAGCATAATTGGCCCTATTGATTCCGATTTGTTTAATTCTTTCAACATTTTGTAAGTAATATTTGCAGCGTCTAAATTAGGAAAGATTAGCGTATTTACTTTTTGATTTACTAGTTTTGAAAAAGGAAATTTACTTTTTAACAATTCCGAATTTAAAGCAAAGTCGGTTTGTACTTCGCCATCAATAATTAAATCGGGATAATTTTCGTGTAAAAATGCCACTGCCTCTCTAATTTTTTTAGCACTTTCGTTTGAAGAAGAACCAAAATTTGAAAACGACATAACAGCAATTACGGGTTCTATACCAAACATTCGCACCGTTTTGGCTGTCATTAATGCAATTCTTGCCAAATCATCAGCTGTAGGATTTGGGTTTATAGCTGTATCTGACAAAAACAAAGGACCACGACTAGTAAGCATCATATTTGTGGTGGCTATACGCGAAACACCTGGTTGTTTATCAATAAGTTCCATTACGGGTTTCACAGACGTTGGGTAACTTCTAGAATAACCTGTAACCATAGCATCTGCTTCGCCTTCGTTAACCATCATTAAACCAAAATAATTGCGTTCTCGCATCCATTTTTCTGCGTCTAATTGCGTTATTCCTCTTCGTTGTCTGGCTTTCCAGAAAGTATTACCAAATCGTTTTCTTCTTTCTGTTTCTTCTGCTGTTTTTGGGTCTAAAATAGGTACATCTGCCTCGAAACCGATTTCTGTTTTTAGCTCTTGAATTATTTCTTTATTACCTAACAAAATAGGTTTCCCTATTCCTTCTTCGAAAACTATTTGAGCTGCTTTTAGCACATCTAAATGATCGGCTTCGGCAAAAACTATTCGTTTTGGGTTTGTTTTGGCTCTGTTGTATAATAGTCGAATCAATTTACTATCAGACCCTAAACGTTCCAGCAAATCGATTTCGTATTTTTCCCAATCGGTAATTTCTATTTGAGCCACGCCCGATTGTATAGCAGCCTTTGCTACTGCTGGAGCCACTACGCCAATTAATCTAGGATCGAATGGTTTAGGAATAATATAATCGCGTCCAAAAGTTAATTTGGTTTCGCCATAAGCTATATTTACTTGTTCGGGAACAGGTGTTTTGGCTAATTCTGCAAGTGCCATTACCGCTGCCATTTTCATTTCTTCGTTAATTTTGGTAGCACGCACATCTAAAGCTCCTCTAAAAATATAGGGAAATCCTAAAACATTGTTTACCTGATTAGGATAATCGGATCTTCCCGTGGCCATAATAATATCGTTTCGTGTAGCTATTGCGGTAGGATAATCTATTTCGGGAACTGGGTTTGCTAAAGCAAAAACAATTGGATTAGCATTCATAGTTAGTAACATTTCAGGCGACAAAACATTGCCTGCTGACAAACCTATAAAAATATCGGCATTTTTAATATGATCTTGTAGCGATGTTAAAGTAGCTGTTTTGGCATATTTTTTTTGTAGTTCCGATAAATCTGTTCTCTCATTTGTAAGCAAGCCTTCTTTATCGAACATAAAAATATTTTCAATTTTTACCCCTAACGAAACATATAAGTTAGTACAAGCTAATGCCGCTGAACCAGCTCCAGAAACCACCATTTTAATTTGGTTTATTTTTTTATCGGCAAGCTCTAACGCATTTAACAATGCCGCAGACGAAATAATTGCGGTTCCGTGTTGGTCGTCGTGCATTACAGGAATATTTAATTCTTCGACCAATCGTTTTTCAATTTCGAACGATTCGGGAGCTTTAATGTCTTCTAAATTAATCCCGCCAAAAGTAGGTGCTATATTTTTTACCGTTGTAATAAATTCTTCTATGTTTTTGGTTCCTACTTCGATATCGAAAACATCAATATCGGCAAAAATTTTGAACAACAAACCTTTACCTTCCATAACGGGTTTTGAGGCTTCGGCTCCAATATCGCCTAGCCCTAACACAGCTGTTCCGTTTGAAATTACGGCAACCAAATTGCCTTTTGCGGTATATTTATAAACGTTATTTACGTCTTTGGCTATTTCTAAACACGGTTCGGCAACACCTGGCGAATAGGCTAACGACAAATCGCGTTGTGTAGCATATTTTTTTGTAGGTACTACTTGTATTTTACCTGGTGTAGGCTTGGCATGGTATAGTAATGCTTCTCTTCTTTTTGTGTCTTTGTGCATATAATTAGTTTTATATGAACTTACAAAGTTAACAGAAGCAAGTGAAGAAAAAAATTTAAAATCTACTTTTGTATAATTATTATCGTATTAAAGCGAAATGACCTTTATATGTTTTTCCATCTGGAAGTTCAACTACACACCAATAATCTGTAGCGGGTAATTTTTTACCGTTATACGTACCGTTCCAACCAGCACTTGTAGAAGTAAATTGACTTATTAATTTACCGTAGCGGTCAAAAACTGAAATAATTGAAGGTGTACTGTATCGTTTGTTTATTCCTACTACATTCCAATAGTCGTTTATACCATCGCCATTTGGTGTAAAAAACTGTGGAAAACCTAAAACAACAATATCTTGTAAAGTTACGCCACATCCGTTTTTATCTTTTACATATACGGTAACAGTTCCATAAGGGACATTGACAAAAGTAGGACTGTCTTGGTAATTTACAGCATCTATGCTATATTCATAATCGCCTATTCCGTTTGCTATAATTGTAATTTGATTAACATCTGTTACATCGAATATTTGAACCGTTTCTATTTGAGCTGTTTCAGAGCCTGTTACTGTTACTTGGTGGTAATATACACAGTTATTACTATCGGTAATTTCTACTTCGTAGTTTCCTATTTCATTAACCGAAATTGTATATTGATTTGCATTTGAAACGGGTACATTATTAAAATACCATTGGTAGGTATAATTACTTGCAGAAAATCCGTTTAACAAGCCTGCATTTAGTTGAACCGAACTTGCATTATTTACGCAAAAAAACACCGAATCGGAAGTGGTTTTTACGGGTATTGGCATTACATTTAATTGAATATAATTTCCTAAACCTATGCAATCGTTATTAATATCGCTATCTATACGTACTATTATTTCCTGGTTGTTTGTTGTATTAATATAGTTGTCTGGTGTTACAATAACATTTATTTCTTGCAACGCATCTGCTAGGGTTTCATAATAGGTTACCGAAACAGTTTGCGTAGTAAAATAATTGGTAAAAACAGATGTTGCCGAACTAAAATCGAAAATTCCAATTTGGTCGTTTTCTGTTCCATAACTTACATCGCAACTATAAAATTGTAATGGTTGAAACGAACTTGGAATTTGGCTTGTACCCACTAGTAATTGAAGCTCGCCTACTTGAGCACAGCCACTATTATTGTTAGTTACTCTAAAAAATATGGTTTGCGTAGCAACTGTTTGGTTTACAAAGTTTGTAGCATTTGGTATTGGGTTTGTGTTAGCTTCTGCATCTGTTACAGTGTAAAAATATACAAAAGTAAAATCTTCTGGGTTTGCTATAATATTTACATTGGCTTCAAATAAATTAAAAGCGCTAAATCCGTCGGTATTGTCATCGCATTGTTTTAACTGTACATTTAAATTAATGATTGGTTTTTGTAAAACTTCTACTTTTAATTCTGCCACATCAAAACAATCTGATGATTTTTCTACTCTTGTATAAAACGTATGAATACCTACTGGTAACTGTAAATTTTGCCAATTAGTAACTGGAGCTTGCATATTTTCTGCATCGCTTAGAGTTGTATAATATGAATACGTAACTGCTAAATTTCCTGTATATACAAACGACTCGTATGCAGACAAATCGACTATTGCGTAGTTTTGATTAATTTCTTCGCATACTGAAGTTTCGTAATCTTGTGCGCTAATATTTTGAAATACAACCGAAATTTCTTTAACCTCAAAACAGCCCGATGTGTTAAAACCAACCCGAGCATAATAGGTTCCTGACGTTATAAGCGTGTTTCCAAGTAAGGGATTGTTGTTAAACGTAGCATCTTCTTCTGAACTAAAATAAGCCACCGAAAAATTACTATTTCCGTTTATATAATTGTTAGTTAATGAATCAAAATCGAAAAATTCTACATTATCATTACCTTCATCGCACAGCGTTACTTCGGGAAAATCGTTAAAAGTAATATTTTGAAATGGATTTAAAATAGTTGCTGTACCCGACCATGTTAAATCGAAAGCTGAATTTCCAATAGGTCTATCAATTACAATAAAATAACTTTGTCCCGATGCTACTAATAATTCACGTACAAAACTATCGCCATCTGCACCAGGCCCTTCTTGTGTATCTGTAGAAGTACTGTTTAGTCCTGTGTGGTTATTAACTTGCCCTGCCGCTTGAGGATTTGTTGTAGAACAACGAATGGGTGTACCTAAACTTGAACAATCGCTAACAGGACCAAATACCCAAAAATCATAATCTTCTGCAATACTTGTGCTTTGGGGAATAAGCGTAAAGCCAAGTGTTCCTCCTTGATCGATGGTAACTCGCAACCACAAAGAATTATTTTCTTGGCTTGAGCACGACATTGGAATTATTTCTTGCACGCCACTACCACTAACATTATAACTTACCGCTTGATCGCCGCAGGCTTGAATATAGTTTACGCAATCGTTTGGTAGGTTTTGAGAAAAACCAATAGTACTTAATAAAAAAAGTAATAGTTGAATATTTTTCATAATTAAGTTAAAATATCAGTTAAAACTGAAAATATATTTATAATGTTAACTCTTTTTTAATGTAATAAATTCAATATTTCGCTGTAATCCAGATAATTTTGTGCGTTTTACTGCTGATTTTTTAAAAACTTTAGCAAATGTTTCAGCCGTAATTTCTTCCCAATCTTTTTTAGAGAATGTTAGTATTTCATTATTAGGAGCAAATGCAGGTTCGTTATGAGGCTTCGCAAATCGGTTCCACGGGCATACGTCTTGGCACACATCGCACCCAAACATCCAATCGTCCATTTTGTTTTTAAACTCATTTGGAATATTCTCTTTAAGCTCTATCGTAAGGTACGAAATACATTTATTACCATCTACTACATAAGGCTGCACAATGGCCTCTGTGGGGCAAGCATCAATACAAGCAGTACACGAACCGCAATGGTCTGTAGTAGGTGCATCGTACTCTAATTCTAAATCTATAATTAATTCGGCAATAAAATAAAAAGAACCTACTTTTTGCGTGATTAAATTTGCATTTTTACCAATCCAACCTAAACCCGATTTTGCTGCCCAAGCTTTATCTAAAACCGGAGCCGAATCTACAAAAACGCGTCCGTTTACTTCGCCAATTTCATCTTGTATAAATTGTAATAACGATTTTAACTTATCTTTTATTACAAAGTGATAATCTTCGCCATAGGCATATTTTGAAATTTTATAAGATGATTCGTTTTGCAATTTTTCAGGATAATAATTCAATAACAATGAAACAACACTTTTTGCGCCGTTAACGAGTAATCTTGGATCAAGGCGTTTATCAAAATGGTTTTCCATATACTGCATTTGCCCGTTGAAACCTTGTTTTAACCATTTTTCTAACCGAGGAGCTTCAGTTTCAAGAAAATCGGCTTTGGAAACTCCGCACGATAAAAAACCGAGGCGTTTTGCTTCGGATTTTATTAATTTTGTATAGGATTCTTTTGAATTCAGCATTTAGAATTTAAAATAATTCTCCTTGATTATGACCTCGAATTCTCCCTAAATGTTTATACGCTTTTTCGGTAACTTCTCTTCCTCGTGGTGTACGAATAATAAAACCTTCTTGAATAAGAAAGGGTTCATATACTTCTTCTATAGTTTCGCCACTTTCTGAAACTGCTGTTGCTAAAGTGGTTAAACCAACAGGTCCGCCTTTAAACTTATCAATTATAGTTGTTAAAATTTTATTGTCCATTTCATCAAGACCGTGCGCATCTACGTGCAAGGCTTTTAATGCAAATTTTGCTATTTCAATGTCAATTCTTCCATTTCCTTTAATTTGCGCAAAATCGCGTACGCGTCGTAAAAGTGCATTCGCAATACGTGGTGTTCCTCTACTACGACCTGCAATTTCTATAGCAGCTTCTAAATTTATAGGCACTCGCAAAATAGAAGCACTACGTTCTACAATGGTGGTTAACAATTCGGTATGGTAATATTGTAAGCGACTTTGAATACCAAAACGAGCACGCATTGGTGCTGTTAACAAACCTGAACGAGTAGTTGCACCTACTAGTGTAAAAGGGTTTAAATTAATTTGAACAGTACGAGCATTTGGCCCAGACTCTATCATGATATCAATTTTAAAATCTTCCATTGCCGAATATAAATATTCTTCAACTACAGGGCTTAAACGATGAATTTCATCAATAAATAAGATATCGCGTTCTTCTAAATTGGTTAACAAACCTGCTAAATCGCCTGGTTTATCGAGTACTGGTCCCGAAGTAATTTTAATACCCACACCCAATTCATTCGCTAATATATTTGCCAAGGTTGTTTTTCCTAAACCTGGAGGGCCGTGAAAGAGTGTATGGTCTAGCGCTTCGCTTCGCAAATTAGCTGCTTGAACAAAAACTTTTAAGTTTTCTAACACTTGCTCTTGTCCTGCAAAATCATCGAACGACAACGGACGCAGAGCTCTTTCGATATCGAGTTCTTGAGAAGAATAATTTTCTTTATTAGGATCTAAATTTTCGTTCATACTACAAATATAAAGCAAAAAACCTTTCCGAAAAGGAAAGGTTTTGTATTGTATTAAAATAAATATTTTAATGGTGTAATTCTTTTTCGCCTTCTTTCATAGGTACCGTTTGCGGCACAAAATCTACATCATGACCTGGTTTGTTGTAATCGTAAGCCCAACGGTGTACTTCTGGAAGTTCGCCTGGCCAGTTACCGTGAATATGCTCAACTGGTGTTGTCCATTCGAGTGTGGTAGATTTCCAAGGGTTTTGAGGTGCTTTTTTACCATAAAACATACTATAGAAGAAATTCCAAAAGAAAACAATTTGGAAAATTGCCCCTACAATTGCAAAAACAGTAATTAATACATTTACATCGGCAAGTTCATCGAATAAAGGAAATGCCGAGTTTGTATAATAACGTCTTGGTAAACCAGCCATTCCTATAAAGTGCATTGGATAGAAAACGCCATACGCACAAATTACAGTTACCCAAAAATGTACATAACCTAAGTTTTTATTTAACATTCTACCAAACATTTTAGGGAACCAATGATAAACCCCTGCAAAGAATCCGTATAAAGCAGAAATACCCATTACCAAGTGGAAGTGAGCCACTACAAAATACGTATCGTGTACATTAATATCTAATGTTGAATCTCCTAAAATTATACCCGTTAAACCTCCAGAAATAAAGGTAGATACCATTCCTATAGAGAATAACATGGCTGGATTCATTTGAAGATTACCCTTCCATAAGGTTGTAATCCAGTTAAATGCTTTTACGGCAGAAGGAATTGCAATTAATAATGTTGTAAAAGTGAATATTGAACCTAAAAATGGATTCATGCCTGATACGAACATATGGTGTGCCCAAACAATACATGATAAAAAGGCAATAGCCAAAACAGACGTAATCATAGCACGATAACCAAATATAGGTTTTCTTGAGTTTGTTGCCATTACTTCTGATACAATACCCATTGCAGGAAGAATAACGATATATACTTCTGGGTGTCCTAAGAACCAGAATAAATGTTCAAATAAAATAGGGGAACCCCCTTGGTAGTGTAATACTTCTCCTGAAATAAAAATATCAGACAAATAAAATGATGTACCAAAACTTCTATCGAATATTAGTAATAAAGCTGCTGATAATAAAACAGGGAATGATACCACACCAATAATTGCTGTTACAAAAAACGTCCATACGGTTAATGGTAAACGCGTCATTGACATTCCTTTCGTACGCAAATTGATAACGGTAACAATATAATTTAACGATCCCATTAATGAAGAAGCAATAAATATAGCCATTGAAACCAACCATAATGTCATTCCTAATCCCGAACCTGGTATAGCTTGTGGTAATGCACTTAATGGTGGATATATTGTCCATCCGGCAGATGCTGGTCCTGATTCTATGAATAAAGAAGACAACATAATAACACAAGAAGTGAAGAACATCCAGTAAGACAACATGTTTAGAAAACCTGATGCCATATCTCTTGCTCCAATTTGCAACGGAATTAATAAGTTACTAAATGTACCACTTAAACCTGCTGTAAGTACGAAAAATACCATTATAGTTCCGTGTATGGTTACCAAAGCAAGGTAAATATCGTTACGCATTACGCCTCCTGGTGCAAAATTTTCTCCTAATAGTAGTTTAAAAATTCCAAAAGACTCTTCTGGCCAAGCAATTTGCATACGAAAGAGTATAGACATGGTTACCCCAATAATACCCATAATCATACCTGAAATTAAGTACTGCTTGGCGATCATTTTATGATCTGTACTGAAGATATACTTAGTAATAAAAGTTTCTTTATGATGATGTGCTGACATAATCTGTATTTCTTATTTAGTATCTTAAAATTATTCTACTACTTGTGCTAAAACCTTAGTTGAATCTATTGTTATTTCTTTAGTCTCTGTTTTAGGTTCTGGTTTGTTTGCTTCTGCCCATTTTGCAGATAAGGTTTGTTGCTCGGCTAACCAACTATCGAAGCTAGCTTGCTCTTCTACTACAATTTTCATTTGCATATTATAGTGTGAAGCACCACAAATTTTATTACAAAGTAATAAATAATCAAACTCATAAGGTGTTAATGCTTCTTCGCCTTTAGCTACAAGTTCTTTGCTTTTTTTAGCTCTAATTTCATTAATTCCTGCTACTCGTTTTCGCATTGCGTCGTCGTTACGCATTTCTTCGGTTGTCATGGTTGGTACAAAATTAAATTCGGTAACCATACCAGGTACACAGTTCATTTGTGCTCTAAAGTGAGGCATATATGCCGAGTGCAATATATCTTGTGAACGAAATTTAAAAACTACTTTTTTACCTTTTGGCAAATGCAATTCGTTTACTACTTTATCGTCTTGAGCCGCTGGGTCAGATAAATCTACACCCATTGTATTTATACCTTCTATAAAGCGAACATTTGCTTTACCTAAAGTGTTGTCTTTACCTGCATAACGTGCTTCCCAAGAGAATTGTTTTGCATATACTTCAACAAAAATTACATCTTCATCTTCATCAAAATACATAATATTGTTCCAAGTATATAAACCGTAAAGAATTAAACCTGCTAATACTATTACAGGAATACCTGTCCAAATCATTTCTAATTTAGTATTGTCGGAATAATAAAGTGCTTTTCCACCTTCTTTACCTTTGTATTTAAAAGCAAAATAGTGTAGTAAGAATTGTGTTAAAAATTGAACAATAAAGATAATAACCATAGAAATAGTCATTAAATTATCGTAATCTTTACCGTGTTCTGAAGCTGGTGTTCCTAATACTAATGGTGTCCATTTAAACAAACCATAAATCATAAAAATGTATAGGAAACCTAAAAAGGCAAACATTAAATAGCCGTTAACTTTATTATCGTTATCGTTTGCAACTCCAGCATTATCATCAGTAGCAACGCCTATTTGGGTTAAGTCAAAGATTTTAGTTAATTGCCAAATAGCAATTCCTATTAAAACTACAACTAAAAATATCAATAAACTTGTCATTTATTTATTCTTTAAATATTAATAATGAAAATATTCGCTTTCTTTAATTAAAGGATTTCTTTTAGCAATTAATGGTGCTTTAGTTAAAGCTGAAAACACAATAAATATAAACAATCCTAAAAAGAATACTAATGCGCTTATTTCTGGAATACCTATAGACCATTGGTTACCAACTGTTGCTGGCATAATCATATTGTAAAAATCGATATAATGTCCTAATAATATTACAACACCTGCCATTACAATTATCCAAGTTAGTTTTTTGAAATCGGCATTCATTAAAATTAACAATGGGAAAACAAAATTCATAACAAGCATTCCGAAAAATGGTAAATTATAATTTTCTATTCTTGTAACAAAGTAAGTAACTTCTTCTGGAATGTTTGAGTACCAAATTAACATAAATTGAGAAAACCATAAATACGTCCAAAAAATACTAAACGCAAACATAAATTTTCCTAAATCTTGGATATGGCTTTTATTGACTTCTGGCAAATATCCTTTCGATTTTAAGTATAACGTTATTAACGCAATTACGGTTATACCACTTACAAAGAAACTTGCAAATACGTACCAACCAAATAAAGTGCTGTACCAATGTGGATCTACAGACATAATCCAATCCCAAGACATCATTGATTCTGATACAATAAAAAATACTAAAAAGGCTGCTGACCATTTAAACGCTTTTTTAAAGTTTGAATTATCGGAAGCGTCGTCTTGAGCTAATGAAAGTTTTCTAGAAATGTAACGATAAAAATTCCATCCGCCCAAAAAGATTACGGCACGAATTAAAAATCCTGCAACATTTAACCAGCCTTCTTTTCGTTGTATTAAATGATCGTGTTTTACTACATCGGCATCCATCCACACAAATAAGTGATTAAAGTGCATTCCTGATAATACTAAAACAACAAAGAAAATAATAGAACCTGGCAATAAATAAGCGGTAATACCTTCCATTACTCTAAATAATAGTGGCGACCAACCTGCTTGAGAAGCAAATTGAATAGCATAAAAAGCCAATACACCAACGCTAATTAGCATAAAGAAAATACAAGCAACATAAAAAGCTGCCCAAGGTTTATTTTGCAATTGGTGCAAAACGTGCTCTAAATGTGCTTTGTGTTCTGCATCGCTATGAGCATCGTGATGATTTGCATCGGCTGTATGAGCTTCTGCACCATGATGACCGTGGTCGTTAGCTTTAAGAATCGTTTCAACATCTTCAATAGTCTTGGGAGCTGTAAAAAAGCCAACCCCAATTCCTAATGCTCCTATAATCATTAAAACGATGGAAAAAGTTTTTAATTTACTTGAAAATGTGTACATATCTATTATTTTCAAAAAAGTGTTTTACAATTATAATTCTGATCGCAGTTTTAAAACGTAGTCTGCAATTTGCCATCTTTCTTCTTGCGAAAGTTGGTTTGCATGAGAACCCATTGCGTTTAAACCATAAGTTTCTACGAAGTAAATACTACCTGCTGTTATATCTCTATCTTTATAGTTAGGAACGCCTAAGAATTTTTCTCTTTTTACTAAATTTCCTTTACCATCTCCTTTATCGCCGTGGCAAATAGCACAATAAATTGTATAAAGTTCTTTTGCTTTTTCGGTATTTTGAGATAATGAATCTAATGGTGATTTTAAAGTTGTTTTTGCCAAATTGTATCCATCTGTTGTATTTGGAATATCGAAAGGAACAAAGCCTCTTTTTACTGTTCCAGCTGGCGGTAACTGTGCTTCAACATCTCCTTTAAAAACTTTATGTTCAGAATAGGTTTCGTAAGGAACCGCTTCGTACATATTAGGAAAAAACTGATAGTTAGGGCTCGATTTATCAAAACAAGAAGTTGCCATAACCGATAAACCTATAACTGCTACTATTTTATATAAGTTTTTCATATTTACTATTAGTGCTTTTCTATTACTTTAACTTCTACTGCTCCTGTACCTTGAAAAAACGACACCATTTCTTCTGCATTACCATCGTAAACGCCAACTTCCATTAAAAAATGATCGTCTGTAGTACGTACATCTGGGTTTTCTGCTTGTTTAAACGGCCATAATTTACTTCTCATATAAAAAGTAATTACCATTAAGTGCGCAGCAAAAAACACGGTTCCTTCAAACATAATAGGTACAAACGCTGGTAGGTTTTGATAAAAGGCAAAACTTGGTTTACCACCTATGTCTTGAGGCCAATCGTTTATCATAATATAATTCATCAAGGCAGTATAAACTGATAATCCTATTAAACCATAGATAAATGCAGCAATTGCAATTCGAGTTGGTGCTAAACCCATTGCCTTATCCAATCCATGAACCGGAAAAGGTGTATAAACTTCTTCAATATGATGATGTGCTGCTCTTGTTTGTTTAACAGCATCCATTAAAACATCATCATCATTATATAGGGCATGTATAACTTTATGACTCATAATATTAATGATTATCTATATGATTATGTCCTTTTTCATCTCTTTCTTTTTTGTAATTATCGCCAGACGATTTTAAAATTGTTTTTACTTCGGCTTGTGCAATTACAGGGAAACTTCTAGAGTATAATAAAAACAATACAAAGAAGAAACCTATTGTACCAATATATATTCCTATATCTACAAACGTTGGTTGAAACATTGTCCAAGACGATGGTAGATAATCTCTATGTAATGAAGTAACGATAATAACAAAACGTTCGAACCACATTCCTATATTTACCACAATAGAAATAACAAATGAGAACGTGATGCTAGTTCTTAATCGTTTAGACCACATAAATTGAGGCGAAAATACATTACAAGTCATCATAGCCCAGTAAGCCCAAGCGTATGGTCCTGTTGCTCTATTTAAGAACGCATATTGTTCATATTCTACTCCCGAATACCAAGCAACAAATAATTCTGTTATATAAGCACAACCTACTATTGAACCTGTAATCATAATTACAATATTCATTAGCTCGATATGTTGTACGGTAATATAATCTTCTAAATTACATACTTTTCTCATAATAATTAACAAGGTATTTACCATTGCAAATCCAGAGAAAATTGCACCTGCTACAAAGTATGGCGGGAAAATTGTGGTATGCCAACCTGGTATAACCGAAGTAGCAAAGTCGAACGATACAATAGTGTGTACCGAAAGCACAAGTGGTGTAGCTAAACCTGCTAATACCAATGATACTTCTTCAAAACGTTGCCAGTCTTTAGCACGACCACTCCAACCAAATGATAATATTGAATATACTCTTTTTGTAAAAGGTGTTATAGCTCTATCGCGAAGCATTGCAAAATCGGGCAATAAACCAGTCCACCAGAAAACTAATGAAACCGATAAATAGGTAGAAATTGCAAATACGTCCCAAAGTAGCGGCGAGTTAAAGTTAACCCATAACGAGCCAAATTGATTTGGAATTGGTAATACCCAATAACCTAACCATGGACGTCCCATGTGAATAATAGGGAATAAACCCGCTTGCACTACCGAAAAAATAGTCATAGCTTCTGCAGAACGGTTAATAGCCATTCTCCATTTTTGACGGAATAATAGTAATACGGCAGAGATAAGTGTACCCGCATGACCGATACCTACCCACCATACAAAGTTGGTAATATCCCAAGCCCAACCTACTGTTTTATTTAAACCCCAAGTTCCAATACCTGTTGAAATGGTATAAATCATACATCCTAAGCCATATAGGAAAGCGACTAAAGCTATTGAAAAAGCTATCCACCACTGTTTGTTAGCTCTACCTTCTACCGGACGCGCTACATCAACAGTAACATCGTGATACGATTTATTTCCTACTACTAAAGGTTTTCTAATGGGTGCTTCGTAATGAGACGACATAATCCTTTATATTGTTTCTGTTAATTAATATTTATTTTTCGTTTCTAACTTTAACATGATAGATAACATTTGGTTTTGTACCTACATGCTCTAGCAAATGATACATTCTATCATCTTCTACTAATTTAGCAACTTCACTTTCTTTATCATTGATATCTCCAAACACCATAGCTCCGCTTGAACAAGCTGCAGAACAGGCTGTTTGGAATTCGTCTGGTCGAACCGTTCTTCCTTCGCGTTTTGCTTTTAATTTGGTTGCTTGCGTCATTTGGATACACATAGAGCATTTTTCCATTACCCCACGCGAACGCACATTTACATCAGGGTTTAATACCATACGTCCTAAATCGTTATTCATATGATAATCGAACTCATCATTTCCATTGTATAAGAACCAGTTAAAACGACGCACTTTGTACGGACAGTTGTTTGCACAATAACGAGTACCTACGCAACGGTTGTAAGCCATATGATTTTGACCTTCTCTACCATGCGATGTTGCCGCAACTGGACAAACTGTTTCGCAAGGTGCGTGATTACAGTGCTGACACATTACAGGTTGGAAAGCTACTTGCGGATTATCGGCAGGGTGCTCCATTTCTCCAAAACCTCCTAAAGAGCCTTTTTCTCCAAACAATCCACTAAATCCATCTTTCTTCTCATTATCTTGCTCAAAAGTATCTTGCGAAGAATAGTATCTATCAATACGTAACCAGTGCATATCACGACTTCTACGAACTTCCGATTTACCTACAACTGGCACATTATTTTCGGCATGACATGCAATAACACACGCCCCACAACCTGTACAAGCATTTAAATCGATAGATAAATTAAAGTGATGCGCTACGCTTCTATCAAAAGATTCCCATAAATCAACCGAAGTTGCGGGAACTTCTTTATGATCTAATGACACCATTGGAACTGGATTCCATACTGCGGCATCTTTACTATTAAATATTTCAAGGGTAGTTTCTTTAACAATATCGCCTCTACCCATTAAAGTTTTTTGCAATTGAACACAAGCAAATTCGTGCTCTCCCGATTCCTTAGCAACTGTAACAACTTGGTTTGCAACACCATTAGCATACAACTCATAAGCATTAACACCTACTTGCATTTCTTCTTTTAATGCTGCTTTTTTACCATATCCAAAAGCCAAACCTACAGTTCCTGGCGCTTGACCTGGCTGTACAACTACGGGCATATTTTTTACAATAGCATTACCTACTTTTAAGGTTACATAATGACCGTTCATACCGCCATTTGCTACGTTCCAGTTTTTTAAACCTAATTTTTCTGCATCAATTCTAGAAACTGTAGCATAATTATCCCAAGAAACTCTTGTAATTGGATCTGGAAATTCTTGTAACCAGGGTTATTAGCTTGTTGTCCATCTCCCATTCCTGTTTTAGTGTACAACACTAACTCCATTCCGTTTGATTTTGCAGCAGCTAATTTTGAAACAGAAGACGAAGCGTCAATAGCATTTGCAGTCATTGAAGACGTTTCTGTTGTAGCAAAACCATCGTGAACCGTTTGATTCCAAGTTTTACCATTTAATTTAGATGCCGAAAAAACTTTAAGGTAATCGTAATATGGCGTTGTATTATCTGTCCAAGCTAATAAAGCTTCTTGAAATTGTTTACTATCGAATAAAGGACGAATTGTTGGCTGAACCAAACTATAATTTCCTTTAGATATTGTAACATCACCCCAAGATTCCAAATAATGAGAAACTGGTGCAGCTATATTAGTTACACTAGCTGTTTCATCTTCTTTTAATGAGAAAGAAACCGATAATTTAACTTTTTTAAGAGCATTAGCAAACGCTTTACCTTCTGCTAATGTATAAACAGGATTAACTCCATTCATTAACAATGTATGTACTTTTCCTGCTTGCATATCGGCAACTAATTGTGCCACTTCTTTTGTATTACCTTTTCTTGTTAATTTTGCATTGCCTGGATTAAAAGCCTCTGATTGCAACACATTATTAATAGCCAAAACAACTAATTGTGCATCAAAATCGTCTAAACCAGTAACCACAACACCTTTCGATTTAGCGTCGCTTACTTGTTTTGCTGCTTTTGCAACTTCAGCATTTTTAGGAGTTGTTCCACCAACAATTGCATTATATAAATCTGCAAGTGCTTGCTTTTGTTGTGCAATTGTCATTGGCACTCGTTTATCGGCATTTGCACCTGCTAAAGACATATTGGCCTCAAACTGGAAATGTTTCGACATTTTTCCATTTTTAGGAACGCGTCCTTTTGCATAACCTGCATCGTATCCTCCACCTTGCCAATCGCCTACAATATCGGCACCTACAGAAACAATAACATCTGCTTTTGAAAAATCGTAACCTGCTAAAGCTCTCTCGCCATAAACTGCTTCAAAAGCATCTAACGCATTACTTTCTGAAACTGCATCATAAACAACATGCTTAACTGTTGGATATTTAGCTTTTAATTCCGCAATTAACGCGTCTGTTGATGGACTTGCCATTGTTCCTGTTAACACAACTACACTTTCACCTTTAGATGTTGCGTCTTGTAAGCTAGCTTTAACTTTAGCATTTACTTCAGCCCAAGTTGCATTGTTACCTGCGATTTTTGGTTGCTTTAAACGCATATTATCGTATAACGACAAAACTGAAGCGTGAACTCTAGCATTAGCGCCAGAAATAGCGCCTGTTAATGTATTGTTTTCTACTTTAATAGGACGACCTTCACGTGTTTTAATTAAAATATTAGCAAAATCAAAACCGTCAGCTATGGTTGTAGCATAATAATCGGCCACACCCGGAACAATTTGTTCGGGTTGCATTACGTAAGGGATTGATTTTACAACAGGACCTTCACAAGCAGCCAATGAAGCCGCTGCAGTACTGAATCCTACATATTTTAAAAAGTCACGACGAGTTGTGTTAGAATTTGCTAACGATTCTTTATTACCTAAAAATTCGTCAACAGGAATTTGCTCAACAAACTCATTGTTTTTTAGCGTCTCAACAATAGAACTATTCTCATTTAGCTCCTCAACACTTTTCCAGTATTTTTTGTTTGATGCCATATTGTATATTGATATTAGCTTCTTAATTAATTATTAATAGTGGCATTTACCACATTCTAAACCTCCCATTTGTGCAGCAGTTAATTTATCTACACCATACTTTTTAGAAAGTTCTTCGTGAATTTTCTTATAGTATTCGTTATCTTCAACTTTTACATTTGTTTCACGATGGCAATCGATACACCAACCCATTGTAAGTGGCGCAAATTGTTTCATTATTTCATACTCCTCAACAGGACCGTGACACTTTTGACATTCTACACCTGCAACCGTAACGTGTTGCGCGTGATTGAAATATACGAAATCTGGAAGATTATGAATTCTAACCCATTTTACAGGTTCTGTTTTACCCGTATAAGCTTGTTTTGCAGGATCCCAACCCACAGCTTTGTATAATTTTTGAATTTCACCATCATAAAATTCTTTAGAGTGATCGGCAGTTGCAGTAGTTTCAGCAACTTCGCTAATGTTTTTATGACAGTTCATACAAACGTTTAATGACGGTATTCCAGATGTTTTACTTGTACGAGCAGAAGAGTGACAATACTTACAATCGATGCCATTATCGCCAGCGTGTATTTTATGCGAATAATGAATTGGCTGAACTGGTTCATAACCTTGATCAACACCAATTTGCATCATATACCCATACATGTAATACGCAGAAACTAACAATAAGATAATAGCCGAAACCAATACAAGGAATTGATTTTCAATAAACGCTTTCCAAATTGGTTTTTTCTTTGTTTTAGGAATTTCGATACCGTTAGAGCTAGCAATTTTATTTAAAACATTGCTCACTACAAACAACATCACAATTAACATTGCCAAAACTAAAGCTAAAGCTCCTAGAATTACCGTGTTTGAAATTCCACCAGCATCAGCACTTGAAGCTTGCCCACCAACAGGAACAGAAGCCACGGGTGGTTCTGGTTTTGGCTCTGAAGTGTACGCTAAAATATTATCAATATCTTCAACTGATAACTGAGGAAAAGCCGTCATTGGCACTTTATTATTTTCCTCAAATACTTTAACAGCTAGTGCATCGCCCGACTTAATTAATTCCGGACTATTCTTAATCCACTTATGAAGCCATTCTTTATCGTATTTATCTGCAACACCTCGTAATGCTGGCCCAGTCGCTTTAGCGTCTAATTTATGACAAGCAGCACAATTTGCATTGAAAATTTCTTTTCCTTTTGCAGGATCTTGAGCTAAAATTGATAAAGAAAAAGATAGCGAAAGCGCTAAACTGAAAAAAATCTTTAAAAACGATTTATGGTTACCCACCTTTTTCATCTGTTACTTTTTATTATTTTTTAATGGTCAGATGTAATTCGCCAATTTTTTTTGATAAAAACACAAAATACTTTTGGCTCATTTCCTATTTATTTTGGTTAACATGTTTTTTTGGTATAATTTTAGATATACACAATAAACTAAAACCTATTTTTATTTAAACTCTGACAAAAGTACAATATTAGAATTATTATCAAAACCTTAATTTTATCTTAAAATGTAATTTATATTTATTCTAAATAATTTATGGTTTTATTTATATCAAATTAAATTCTATTTTTGCTTAAATAACAATTAATAATGAGAAAATTACAATTAAATTTAGGACTTTTCTGCGCATTAACTTTAACTTTTGTAGGGCAAAATATTTTTAGCCAAGAAAAAAAAACCACTCTTGAGGTTGACCCAAAAATTGAAGAATTGCTTAGTTTGAAGAAAAAAATGAACACTTCTTTAGCTATAGATGAAGGTTATAAAATTCAAATTTGTTCGGGCAGCGCACAAGATTGTGAAAAGAACAGAAATGCTTTTAAACGCGATTTTTCTGAATACGACTCTACTATTAGTTATTCTAGCCCAAACTACAAACTGTATGCAGGTCCTTTTGAGAAGAGAATTCAGGCTGAAAATGCCTTGTTAAAAATTAAAGAAAAACATCCTTTAGCACTTTTAATAAAGCCTTAAAACACAAAAAAGCACCTTTAAAAGGTGCTTTTTTTGTTGCTTAGCTGTGAGAACTATTTTTTCTGAACTATTATTTTAATTTCTTTTTTACCTCAACTTCTTGGAATGCTTCAATTATATCGAACTCTTTTAAGTCGTTATAATTTTTAATTTGCATACCACAATCATATCCTTTTGACACTTCTTTTACATCGTCTTTAAAACGCTTTAAAGTAGCTAGTTCGCCTGTGTAAATTACGACTCCTTCGCGTATTAGGCGTATTTTAGAGTTTCGGAATATTTTACCATCGGTTACCATACAACCCGCAATTGTTCCTACTTTAGATATTTTAAACAATTCTCTAACCTCTGCAGTACCTGTAACTTCCTCTTTTAGTTCTGGAGAAAGCATACCTTCCATTGCGTCTTTAACATCGTCTATAGCGTCGTAAATAATAGAATAGTTTCTAATATCGATTTCTTCTTTTTCTGCTAAAGCTTTTGCACTTCCTTGTGGACGAACATTAAAGCCGATTATGATGGCGTCTGAAGCCGATGCTAATAATACATCTGATTCTGTAATTGCTCCCACACCTTTGTGAATAATATTTACTTGAATTTCTTCGGTAGATAATTTAGAGAACGAATCGGATAATGCTTCTACAGAACCATCTACATCTCCTTTAAGAATAATGTTTAATTCTTTAAACTGACCTAAGGCTATACGACGACCAATTTCGGCTAATGTAATGTGTTTTTGTGTACGAACGGATTGCTCACGTAATAATTGCGTACGTTTTGCAGCAATTTGTTTAGCTTCGCGTTCATCTTCGTAAACATTGAATTTATCGCCCGCTGTTGGTGCACCATCTAATCCAAGAACAGAAACTGGTGTTGACGGTCCTGCTTCGTTAACGGTATGACCTCGTTCATCGAACATTGCTTTTATTTTTCCGTGGTTTTTACCCGCTAAAACATAATCGCCTATTTTAAGTGTACCTGTTTGTACTAAAATAGTTGCTACATAACCACGACCTTTATCTAATTGTGCTTCTACAACCGTTCCTTGTGCAGGACGATTTGGATTTGCTTTTAGTTCTAAAATTTCGGCTTCTAAAAGTACTTTTTCTAAAAGTTCTTTAACCCCTAAACCTGTTTTTGCTGAAATATCTTGCGATTGGTATTTACCACCCCATTCTTCTACCAACAAATTCATGGCGGCTAGTTTTTCTTTAATTTTATCTGGGTTAGCGGTTGGTTTATCTACTTTGTTAATTGCAAATATCATAGGAACACCTGCTGCTTGTGCGTGACTAATAGCCTCTTTGGTTTGCGGCATTATGTCGTCGTCTGCGGCAATAACAATAATAGCAATATCTGTAATTTGTGCACCACGAGCACGCATTGCGGTAAAAGCTTCGTGACCTGGGGTATCTAAGAACGCTATTTTTTGACCATTTTCTAAACCTACTGAATAAGCACCAATGTGCTGGGTAATTCCACCCGATTCGCCAGCAATTACATTAGTATCGCGAACATAATCGAGTAATGATGTTTTACCATGATCAACGTGACCCATAACAGTTACAATAGGTGCGCGTTCTTTTAAATCTTCTGGATTATCTTTAACTTCTTCTGTTTCGGCTTCGATATCGGTTGTAATAAACTCTACTTCGTAGCCAAACTCGTCTGCAACAACTGTAAGTGTTTCGGCATCTAAACGCTGGTTCATAGTTACCATTATACCTAACGACATACAAGTTCCAATAACGTTTGTAATAGGAACATTCATCATGGTTGCAATTTCGCCTACGGTAACGAACTCTGTTACTTTTAGAATTTTACTTTCTAAATCTTGTTGTTGTTGTTCTTCATCTAAACGTTGACGGTGAGAATCTCTTTTATCTCTACGGTATTTAGCGGCTTTAGATTTGCTGCCTTTACCTTGTAAACGTTCTAAGGTTTCTTTTATTTGATTTTTGATTTCCTCTTCTGTTGGCTCAACTTTTGGCGCTGCTTTTTTGCCTTTATTAAAGCGGTCTTTGTTGAAATCTTTTTTGTTGTTTGGCGAAGAATTATTGTTATTATTAGGAACAGGTTTGCTTATACGCTGACGTTTTCTTTTGTTTGCGTTGTTGTTTCCTTCTTTTTTATCTTTGTTTACACCATTGGCTTGGTTGCCTTTTTTATCTTTCTTGTCTTCCGTTTTCTTTTTAGGTTTTTCGAATTTTGACAAGTCGATTTTTTGCCCTGTAAAAGTAGCTCCTGAAAGTTTTTGGTATTGTGTTTCTACCTTTTCGGGTTCGCCATTTTGCGCTTCAGGTTTTTCTTCTTTTACTTGAGGCGTTTGTTTTTCTTCGATTTGTGTGTCTGGCTTAGGAGTTTCTTTAACTTCCTCTGTTTCGGCTTTAGGTTCTGGCTTTGCAGTAGTTGTTTCTTCTTTTGCAGGTTTTTCTAGGTCAATTTTACCTACAGCCTTAAGCCCAGCTAATGATGCCTTAGCTTTAACAACTTCTTGCTTTGCTTGTTCTTCTTGAATGCGTTTTTGCTTTTCTTCTTGCTCTCGTTCTAGCTCTCTTTTTAACGCTTCTTTTTCTTTTTTCTTCTCTTCGCCTACTTCTAGAGATGCTTCTTTTTTACCTTTATCTACCGAGAATTGACTACACAAAACGTTGTATTCTTCGTTAGATATTTTAGCATTTGGACTTGATTCGATATCGTGTCCTTTGTCTTTTAAAAAATCCACAGCTCTATCTAAAGAAATATTTAATTCCCTTAAAACTTTATTTAATCTTATTGTTCTTCCGTCAGACATATAATCTTTTTAAATTCTATTTGGTGTTGGTGTTGTTCGTGTGTGGTTATTTATTAGTCTTCGAATTCTTCTTTTAAAATTCGTATTACATCTAAAATGGTTTCTTCTTCTAGATCGGTTCTTTTTACTAAATCGGCTACTTCTAAATCTAATATGCTACGAGCAGTATCTAGACCTATTGCTTCGAATTCTTCAATAATCCATTCTTCAATTTCGTCTGAGAATTCTCTTAAATTTACGTCATCTATTTCTTCTACGCCTTCTCTTATAACATCTATTTCATAGCCTGTAAGCATACTTGCTAGTCTAATATTATGACCTCCTCTACCTATAGCTCTAGAAACTTCTTCTATTTTTAAAGTTACTTCGGCTCTTTTGGTTTCTTCATCTAGCTTAACAGCGCTTACTTTTGCTGGGCTAAGTGCTCTTGTTATATATAATTGTGCATTATTTGTATAGTTAATTACATCAATATTTTCGTTGCCTAATTCGCGAACAATGCCGTGAATACGCGAACCTTTCATTCCTACACATGCCCCAACTGGGTCAATTCTATCGTCGTACGAATCTACAGCAACTTTTGCTTTTTCGCCAGGAATTCGTGCTACTTTTTTAATATTGATTAACCCATCGAAAACTTCTGGTATTTCTTGTTCAAATAATCTTTCAAGAAATTCTGGCGATGTTCTTGACATAATAATTTGAGGTTTGTTGCCTTTAAGCTCTACATTTTCTATAACCCCTCTTACACTATCGCCTTTTTTAAAGTAATCGTTAGGTATTTGACGGTCTTTTGGTAAAATTATTTCATTTCCGTCGTCATCCATTAACACTATCATTTTAGGGCGTACATGGTGTACTTCTGCCGTGTAAATATCGCCAACTAGTTCTTTAAAATGCTTGTAAAGATTAGTATTGTCGTGTTCGTGTATTTTAGATATTAAATTTTGGCGTAGTGCTAAAATAGAACGTCTTCCTAAATCGATTAATTTTACTTCTTCAGAAACTTCTTCGCCCACTTCAAAATCGGGTTCTATTTTTCTAGCGTCTGCTAATGATATTTCAGAATTTGGATCTTCTACTTCGCCATTTTCTACTACGGTTCTGTTACGCCAAATTTCCATATCGCCCTTATCTGGATTAATAATGATATCGAAATTGTCATCGGAACCATATTTCTTTTTTAAGGCATTTCTAAACACATCTTCCAAAATTGCCATTAACGTTAGTCTATCAATAAGTTTATCATCTTTAAACTCTGAAAACGATTCAATTAACGCTATATTTTCCATCTTTTTTAATTAATTAAAATGATATTATTACTGTTGCTTCTTTTACTTGATTGTACAATAAAGCTTCTTTTTTCTCTACTGTTTCTTTACCTTTTCCTATTTGTTTAGGCTCTCTCGCCTTCCATTCTAAAGTAAAACCATCTTCATTTGCCTGAGTTAACTGCCCTTCAAGAACACTACCTTCGATGGTTTTAACCTTTAATTTTCTGCCTATATTTTTTTTATACTGACGTATGTTTACCAATGGGCTAGATGCACCCGCAGACATTACTTCTAAAGCAAAGTCTTGCGTTTCTCTATCTAAATTGTGTTCAACAACACGACTTACATTAACACAGTCTTGCAAACTAACACCCGAATCGCCATCTAAAATTACTTTTATTTTGTTTTCTGTATTAATTGTAAAATCAATTAAAAATAATGATGGGTTTTCGTTTAATGCTTGTTTTAACAGCTCTTGAACTCTTTCTTTAAAAGACATATTCTATAAAAAGAGGCACGCAGTGCGTGCCTCATTATTTCATTAACAAATAATTACGTTGCAAATATAATACTTTTTTTCGAATAAAAAAATTGTAGCTTTAACAAGAAATTACTACCTTTATAAAAAATAAAACACAATCCAAAAATTTATTAATTATATAATATGAAAAAAATTTTAGTTCCGACCGATTTTTCAAAACACGCTGAATACGCACTGCAAGTAGCTTCTCAAATTGCTAAAAAAAATAATGGCGAAATTTTCTTGTTACACATGTTAGAGCTTCCTACAGCGGGTAATGATGCTATTAGCACAGCACACGAAATTCCAGAATTAATGCTTTTTAAAAATGCCGCTATTTCAAAACTAGACGATTTGGCAAACAAACCATACTTACAAGGCGTTAAAATTTCTAAAATTATTCAGTTTGAATTGGCTTTTGACGGCATTATTAAAAATGGCAAAGAGCACGATGTAGATTTAATTGTTATGGGATCGCACGGAGCTAGTGGTTTTCAAGAAATGTTTATAGGTTCTAATACCGAAAAAGTAGTTCGAAATTCTGAAGTTCCTGTTTTGGTAATTAAAAATGAGCACGAGAATTTTAGTGTTGACAAATTTGTGTTTGCTTCTGATTTTGCCGACGAAATAAAAGAGCCGTTTGAAAAAGTAATTAAATTTGCAACAAAATTTGATGCACACGTTCATTTGGTTAACATTAATACACCAAATAATTTTAAATCAACTAAAGTTGCACAACAAATTATGGACAACTTTATAGCAAATTTTGATTTTAAAAATTACAGCACGCATATTTATAACGATATTAATGTTGAAAAAGGAATTTTGCATTTTTCTAAATCGATAGACGCCGATTTAATTGGCATGAGTACACACGGAAGAAAAGGAATTGCTCACTTTTTTAACGGAAGTATTAGCGAAGATTTAGTTAACCACGCTAAACGACCAGTTATTACTTTTAAAATATAACAAATAATTAAAAGCAAAAAACCCATCTTATTTTTGAAATAAGATGGGTTTTTTTGTTGGCCCACAAGGACTCGAACCTTGAATGACGGTACCAAAAACCGGAGTGTTACCATTACACCATGGGCCATTACCTACTGCAATGTTCTCAATTGCGAGTGCAAATTTAAAACATATTTTATATTCTGCAAATTTTTATAAAAAAATATTAAAAATTATTTTTAAACGTTAGTTATCTAAAAAAAATAGTTTCTTTGTATAATATAATATCAAAAGTATTTTATAGTTGTATATGGATTTAGTAAGTTTTAAAAAATGGAATACCATTTTAGGTTGGGTTGTGTTTGGTATAGCTATTGTTACATATAGTTTAACCGTAGAGCCTACTATTAGTTTTTGGGATTGTAGCGAGTATATTGCTACTTCTTCTAACTTAGAATTAGGTCATCCGCCTGGCGCACCTCTTTTCCAAATGATTGGCGCTTTTTTCTCTGTTTTTACCACAAACCCTACGCAAATTGCTTTAATGGTTAATATGATGTCGGCATTTTCTAGTGCTTTTACAGTACTTTTTATGTTTTGGTCGTTAACCATGCTTATGAAGCGTGTTTTTTTAAATGAAGAAGCTTCAAAACAAAACTATATTATGGTATTAGGAAGTGCTTTTATTGCTTCGCTTGCTTTTACTTTTTCAGACACTTTTTGGTACAGCGCTGTAGAAGCCGAAGTTTATGCTATGGCAATGTTATTTGTATCGCTTCTTTTTTGGTTGGGTTTACGTTGGGAACAAGATATAAACACGCCTAGAGGAAATAAATGGTTTTTAGCTATTGCTTTTGTTGCTGGCTTATCTTTTGGTGTGCACTTAATGGCGTTACTTACCATACCGTCTATTATATTATTATACTTATTTAAAACTTCAGAAAATGTAACTCTTAAAAAAGGCTTTATTTTTTCTATAATTAGTGTTTTAATATTACTATTTATTTTCGGAATTTTAGTTCCATTTGTGTTAGAATTTTTTGGTAGAACCGAAATTTTTGCTGTTAACTCATTAGGTTTACCATTTAATTCTGGAGAAATTTTAGCTTTGGCTTTAGTAAGTGTGGCCTTTTATTTCGGATTAACATATACTAAAAAGAAAGGTTTTGTTAAAGCGAATACCATAGTATTGGCAATGCTATTTGTTTTGTTGGGTTTTTCAAACTGGTTAATGCTTCCTATTAGGGCTAATGCAAATCCTCCTATAAATGAGAACAAACCTTCTGATGCTGCTGCTATACTGGCGTATTATAACAGAGAACAATATGGCGATCAAAGTTTACTATATGGGCCATTATTTTCAGATTCTTATTCGGGTTTAGATAAAAACAATCCTTATAAAGACGGTAAGCCTATTTACGAACGCGATGATGCTTCGGGCAAATATATTATTACAAACAACTATAAAAATGCCCGCCAAAATACCGACAACAACCACAAAGGTCTTTTACCCAGAATGTGGAGCAACGATCACAATGTAAACTACATGACTTACACAGGACCGCTAGATTTTAGAATTAGCCCTGAATTTGCAGAAGAACACGAACTAGTGGATTTAGTTGCGCAATTTAGAACCGCTTTTAATCAAGGGAAATTCGATTTAGAAGATTACGATACGTTTTTGAAAACCTATGGCGAATATTTAATTGTAGAAAAACCATCTTTTTTTAGCAACATAAAATTTATGCTCGAATACCAGTTTGGCAGTATGTATTGGCGTTATTTAATGTGGAATTTTGTAGGACGACAAAACGATATACAATGGCAAGGCAATGCTTTAAACGGAAATTGGATTAGTGGCATAAAACCCGTAGATAAATTCTTTTTAGGCATATCACAAGACAATTTAACTCCAGATATGCTAAACAACAAAGCACGCAATACTTATTACTTTTTGCCTTTTATTTTAGCCTTAATTGGAATTGCTTTTCATGCTAAAAGAGACCTTAAAAGTTTTTATATTCTTATGGTGTTATTTCTATTTACAGGACTAGCATTAAAGGTTTATCTAAACGAACGCCCTTTTGAACCTAGAGAACGCGATTATGCCTTAGTTGCTTCATTCTATGTATTTGCTATGTGGATAGCTTTTGGCGTATATTCTATTTATGAAGGAATAAAAAAATACATTCAACCTAAAGTAGCTGTTCCCGTTGTTTTAGGAGTATCAATGCTAGCGGCTCCTGTTTTAATGGCAAAAGAAAACTGGAATGACCACGACCGTTCTAATAAATATACAGCTCTTACAACCGCAAAAGCGTATTTAGACTCGTGCGAAGAAAATGCTATACTATTTACAATAGGCGATAACGATACTTTTCCTTTATGGTATTTACAAGAAATTGAACGCTACAGAACCGATGTACGCATCGTAAATACCCAATTAATTGCTACTGATTGGTATATTGACCAAATGAAGCGAAAAGCATGGAAATCGGACCCGGTGCCCATTTCATTTAAACACGAACAATACAGAGGAAGTAATCGCGATGCTTGTGTTTTATACGAACGTAGAAACGATTCTATTTCATTAAATGAATTAATTACTTTTTTATCTTCAGAAGACGAGAGAACTAAAATTCAATTGCGAAACGAGCAATGGTTAAACTTTTATCCTACTAACAAAATTTTTATTCCAATAGATAAAGAAACCATTATTAAAAATAAAGTGGTAGCTCCAAAATATTACGACTCCATAGTACCTGCAATTCAATTAACCATTGACGATGCTATTTATAAAAACAGATTAATGATGCTCGATATTGTAAACCAAAACAATTGGAAGCGTCCTATTTATTTTACAGGTGGAAGTTTTGGCGAAGACGATTATATTTGGATGAAAGATTATTTAGAATTAGACGGCATGTGCTTTAAGCTTGTTCCTATTAAAACAACTGTTAAAGAACCCGATCCGCAAAAAATGGGCTTTATAAATACTGATAAAACCTACAACATTGTTAAAAAATGGAAATGGGGCAATGGCGAAAGCCCAACTATTTATCATGATCCAGAAACGCGTAAAAACAGTATCTCTTTCCGAATGAATTTAGCTCGTTTAATGGAAGCACTTATAAAAGAAGGTAAAAACAATAAAGCTGAAGAAATAATTAATTTGGCAATGCAAAAAATGCCAATAGAATACTATGGCTATTACACGCTAATTAATCCTTTTGTAGAAGGTTATTACCAGCTAGGCAAAAAAGAAAAAGCACGCAAAACAATAGCTTTTTTAATTGCTAAATATCAAGATGATTTAAAATATTTTCACGGTTTTTCAGAAAACAACACTTTTGATTATCGTTACGAAATTGTTTCTACGATTATTCGTTATAAAGCTGTAGTTGAAATTGCCAAAGATGCCAAGGATATTGAATTTTACGAGAAAGAGAAGAATATTTTTAACTCTTACAACAAAATGTTTGAAGAGTTCGGTAGAGACGATTTGCAATAACAATAATAAACAAATGCCACATTTTGTGGCATTTTTACTTTATGAATTTTACGAAAACCAAATGGTGGATGCGAGCATTGTTTCCAAATTATGTTTGGAAATTACCTAATAATCAAAACAAAGTTTACCTTACTTTTGACGATGGCCCCGTTCCTATAATTACCGAATGGGTTTTAGATATATTACAAAAAGAAAATATAAAAGCTACGTTTTTTTGTATTGGTGAAAACATTGAAAAACACCCTGAAATTTTTAGCCGAATTGTAACCGAAAATCATATTGTAGGAAATCACACTTTTAATCATTTAAATGGCTGGAAAACTTCGACTAAAAATTATTTAGCCAATAGCAATTTATTTGAAGATACAATTCAAAATTCAAAATTCAAAATTCAAAAATTATTCCGTCCGCCATATGGAAAAATTAAACCCTCACAAGGAAAAGCAATTCGTAGAAAAGGGTATAAAATAATAATGTGGGATGTTATTAGTTATGATTTTGACAGCAAAACATCGCCTGAAAAGTGCTTACAAAACGTACTAAAAAATGTAGGAAACGGAAGTATTATTGTTTTTCATGATAGCAAAAAAGCAGAAAAAAACTTAAAATATGCTTTACCAAAAGCAATTACGACTTTAAAAGAAAAAGGGTTTACTTTTGATGCACTTTGTTAAAAATACTCTTTTACTAAAGTAATTAATTCTTCTGCGGCAATAGTGCCGTTATGTCGCCATACCATTTCGCCTTCTTTATAAATCATTACGGTAGGCAATGCTTTTATGCGTAAAGCATTTACTAATTCTTCATTTTTGTCGATATCAATTTTTATTACCCTAGCTTGTTGCCCTAAAGCAATTGCTACATCACGAACAACAGCATTCATCATAATAGATGGTTTATCGCTTTCGCTAAAAAAATCAATTACAACAGGAATTTTAGTATTTAGTAATTCGCCAAATTTTGACATAGCATAAAAAATTTAAACTACTTATACAAATATAGCATTTTTACCAACTTATGCTACTTTTTCACCTTTTTTTAGTTCAATTACTGTAATTTCGGGCATAATGCCTACCCTACCCGGATACGCGTGAAAACCAAAACCACGATTTACGTAAATATAACGCCCTGCATTTTCGTATAATCCTGCCCAATATTTATATACGTATTGAACTGGACTCCATTTTATCCAACCAGGAACTTCTATGCCAAACTGAAAACCGTGTGTATGCCCCGAAAGTGTTAAATGATAATTATTATCATCGTGTTGTACTTCGGCGTCCCAGTGGCTTGGGTCGTGGCTCATTAAAATTTTAAATTCATCTTTGTTTACACCTTGCGATGCCTTTTTTAAATCGCCTGCTTGTTTAAATTTTAAACCCCAATTTTCTACACCTATTAATCGAATAGAATGGTTTCCTTTGGTAATTTTTACATTTTCGTTAAGCAGTAATTTAAAATTAATTTGCTGGTGCAAATCTTTTATTTTTGAAAAATTTTCATCTTTTTCAGCTTGCGAATTCCAATGATAGTATTCACCATAATCGTGGTTTCCTAAAATGGAATATTTTCCTAATTTGGGATTATGAATTTTCTTAAAAACATCAATCCACGGGTACATTTCTTCGGCTAACGAGTTAACGATATCGCCTGTAAACAAAACCAAATCCGATTGTTGTTCATTTATCAAACTAATGGCGTATTCAATTTTTTCGGCGTCATCAAAACTGCCACTATGAATATCGGATATTTGAGTTATAGTAGTTCCATCAAAACTATCGGGTAAATCTGGAAAATAAATCGTTTTTTTTCGAACTTTAAAATTGTATTTACCAATAGTCATTCCGTATAAAAAAGAAGCGAACGGAATGGCCGCTAAGCCTAAAGCAACTTGGCTTACAAATTTTCTTCGCGCTGGCAAAAAGCTACCTTTATCATTATCGCCTAAAAAATAAGTAATTATTCCTTGAAGTAATCGAAATATATCTTCGGTTACTAATAATAATGTAATGAGTAATTTTGGTACATAAATAAGTAAGAACAAACCTATAGTCCAAAGCGAACGTTGGTTTTGTCCATGTCCTTTGTCGAAAGTAATCATTGTGTAGGTTAAATAAGCCAAAACCGCTAATGAAATGATAATATAAACACCTAATATCGCTTTCGATTTTGTTAAAGTTCGTATGGCTTGAAACGAATAAACTTCAATTAGAACAATTATAATAAGTGGAATAATTCCTTTAAACATTTTATTTTTTATGCAAAATTAAACTTCTACGAACTAATTAACTGAATATTAAAGAATATTTTAACATAAAAAAAACTCCAAAAGTATTTTTAAAATACTTTCGGAGGCAAGTAAATTTAATAGTAATCTAATTAATCGTGTTTATTAGGAATATCTTCCGTAGAAAACTCGTATAATTTATTAGCTTCTTCTTCTTTTAATTTTTGTACCAATTCTAAAGCATCTGGAATTACATCGCTACAAATAACAATAAGTGAACCTTTTTTGGCATTTTTTATAGCAAATGTTGCTGCTTCTTTTTCGTTAGGAATAATGGTAATTTTTTTATTGGGCTCTTTCATTTTGATACCATTCTCTAGCATAGCAATAATTTCCGAGTCGGTTCTACCGCGCAAATGTTTATCTTGTCGAATAATAATTTCGTCGAACATTTCGGCTGCTACGCTACCTACTTCGTTAGTATCTTCTTCGCGTCTATCGCCAACACCTGCTATAATGCCTACTTTTTCAGTTGCATCGATGTTTTCGATAAATTTTTGTAACGCCCGCATTCCCGCTGGATTATGAGCATAATCTAATAATACTTGAAAATCTTTAAATTCGAATAAATTCAATCGACCAGGTGTTTGTGCCGCCGAAGGAATAAAAGTTTCCAAAGCAATTTTAATTTCATCAATTGTAAATCCGCGTGTGTAAGCCGTAATAACCGCAGGTAGTACATTTTGAATCATAAACGCTGCACGTCCGCCAAAAGTTAGTGGAACATTTACGGCTTTAATTACACGAAGTTTCCATTCGCCACGACAAATTGTAATATAACCATTTTCGTAAACTGCTGAAATTCCACCTACACGCTGCATGGCTTTTATATGCGGATTGTTTTCATCCATAGAAAAAATAGCCACATTGCAATTTACACTTTTACGCATTTCGTACACCAATTCGTCATCGGCATTTAAAATGGCATAGCCATCTTTATCAACCGTTTCAGGAATTACTCCTTTTACTTTTGCTAATTGCTCTATTGTATGAATTCCTTTTAATCCTAGATGATCTGAAGCTACATTGGTTACAATTCCCACATCGCATTTATGAAAGCCTAATCCTGCACGAAGCAATCCGCCACGAGCACATTCTAATACGGCAAAATCAACTGTTGGATCTTTTAAAACAAATTCCGCACTGGCAGGACCGGTGCAATCGCCTTTCATTAGCATTCTGTTTTGAATATAAACGCCATCACTAGTAGTATAGCCTACTTTAAACCCTTTCATTTTTGCCATGTGAGCAATTAATCGTGTAGTGGTGGTTTTCCCGTTTGTTCCTGTTACTGCTACAATAGGAATTCTACTTGATGCACCGTGCGGAAACAACTTATCAATTACTGGTGCAGCCACATTTCGAGGCAAACCAGTGGTTGGTGCTAAGTGCATTCTAAAACCTGGTCCAGCATTTACTTCTAAAACAGCTCCGCCTGTTTCTTCTAGCGGTTTACTGATATCTGTAGTCATTACATCGATACCACAAATATCTAAATCTATAATTTTAGAAATGCGTTCGGCCATAAACACATTAGCGGGATGCACAATATCGGTTACATCTTCGGCTGTTCCACCTGTACTTAAATTAGCCGTATCTTTTAAGATGAGTTTTTTATCTTTCTCTAAAACAGAATCAAGTGTGTAACCACTAGCTTTAATTATATTTTTGGTTAAATCGTTTACCGTAATTTGCGTTAATACGTTTTCATGCCCAAAACCACGACGCGGATCACTATTAACCTCATCTATTAGTTCTTGAATAGTCGATTTTCCATTGCCTATAACACAAGCTGGCGAACGCAAGGCTGCAGCTACCAATTTATTGTTAATAACTAACAAGCGATAATCTTGACCTGTAATATATTTTTCGATAATAATAGCACCACTACGCGAACTTTCTTTTGCACTTCTAAAAGCTACCAAAGCATCATCATAATTGCGAATATCAACCGTTATGCCTCTTCCATGATTACCATCTACAGGTTTTACAACTAATGGATAACCTACATATCTACAGGTTTCTTCTAAACTACTTTCTCTACGTATAATTTCGCCTTTTGGTGTTGGCACTTCGGCTTGTTCTAATAAATATTTCGTATCTTCTTTATCGCAAGCGAGTTCTACACCAATACTACTGGTTTCGCTAGTTACCGTTGCTTGAATGCGTTTTTGATTGGCACCATATCCTAATTGGCACAATGAATATTTGTTTAGTCGAATCCATGGAATACCTCTCGATTCTGCTTCTTCAACAATGGAACCTGTACTTGGCCCTAAGCGTTCGGCTTCACGCAATTCGCGCATTTCTTGAATATCTTCCGCTAAATCATAGGGCTCGCCTGAAATTAATGCTTCGCAAATTCGCACAGCGGCTTTAGCAGCATAGCGACCAACAGATTCTTCCATGTAAGCAAAAACGACATTATAAACGCCCTTTTCGCCATAACCACGAGTGCGACCGAAACCAACATTCATTCCTGCTAAGGTTTGTATTTCGAGTGCAATATGCTCAATAACGTGTCCCATCCAAGTTCCATCTTTAACACGTTGAAAGAAACCACCTGGCGCACCAATCGAACATCTATGACTAAACATACTAGGAAACATAGCTTCTAATCGTTCTGAAAATCCTTCAATAGTATTAGACGGTCGTTCTTCCATTTCTTCCAAATCGAGAACCATAACTATAAGTTTATGGCGACGTACAGACCAATAATTTGGTCCTCTCATTGCATTAATTTCTCTAATTTTCATAAAATTTTGGTGGTTTGTTTATTATTTTTATTAAAACATAAATATATAACTTTTTTCAACAAATAAATTTTATTTTTGTCCTAATAATTTTTAGATATCGTTTTAATGAATACAAGAACAATAAAAGGCACACTAATTCCTATTGGTGGAAATGAAGACAAAGGATTTGAAGATGATGAAATTCACAGACTAGATTATACCGATGAAGGAATTTTGTCGCATGTAGTAAGAGAAGCTGGTGGAACAAGTGCAAAAATTATTGTAATTCCAACAGCGTCGAGTATTCCTGAAGAAGTTGGCGAAAATTATTTAACCGCTTTTGGTACTTTAGGCTGTACCAATGTTACCGTTTTAAATATAAAATCGACTAAAGATTCGGAACAGTTGGAAGCTATTGAACATATTAAAACAGCCAATTGTATTATGTTTTCGGGTGGCGACCAATCGAAAATTTCAAAATACATAGGAAACACTTCTATACATAAGATATTAATTGACCGCTATCACAACGACGAAGGTTTTGTAATAGCTGGCACCAGTGCAGGTGCAATGGCAATGGCCGAAGAAATGGTAGCAGGTGGAAGTAGCACCAAAGCTTTTGTAAAAGGCGCTGTTATTATGCGAAAAGGTTTGGGATTGATTCCGCAATTAATCATAGATACCCATTTTATTCAACGTGGTCGTTTTGGGCGTATTTCTGAAGCAGTGGCAAAATTCCCAAATTTATTAGGTGTTGGATTGGCAGAAGATACTGGAATGATTATTAAAAACGGATGCGATTGTACAGTTATTGGTTCGGGTATGGTGATTATTTTTGATGGTAGCCAATTGCAACACAATAATGAAAAAATTCTTGAAAAAGGTACACCTATGACCATGACAAATTTTAAAGTGCATGTGTTGGCAAATGGTGATACATTCAATATCAACACAAAACAAATTGGTGTTTTACCAGTTGAGTCGCCGTTTATTTAATGTTTTTTTAAGTAATTTTAAACAATTTAAATTTTTAGTTACTACTACCACGCAAATCCAAATGAAAGTCCAGCACTTATTTCTTTATTTTTTGTGTTAATGGTATTAATTAATACAGGGTAAAACTGAACGAAAAGATGATCTTTTTGAAATTTGTATCCTATACTTAAAGAATATGCAGACTCAAACCTTGGGTAATGATAAGGTGGATTAATGGAATTATCTGTTAAATTTCTTGAAAAAGCAAGTGAATAACCCAATCCCATATTAATAAAATGAGTTTTTTTTCCAAATTGAATCAAGAAAACACTAGGAAAAAATACTGTATTGTTCAATTTCTCATCCTTATCATTACGTCCACTACTATTGTATCCGACGCCTATCCTAGTATTTAAAGATATTTTATCATTAATTGAAAATATTGTTTTTTCATAATTTAACGAAACAAGGCTTCTGGTATGCCCTAAAACCTCAAAATAAAAGGCACTTTTACAACTTAAACTATCAGATTGACAAAAAGTTCTTTGACAAAAAAATAATATTAAAATTAAAAGAAATCTCATTTTTCCGTTTTTAAAATTAGTAAAACAATTACCTATAAATAGCAATTTCTTCTTTCCCTTCCGAATTTTTACAAGCACGATACATGCCTTCGGTATTAAAAACTAATGCAATATTTCGGTTGGCATCAACAGCTACCAAACCGCCATCGCCTCCTATTTCTTTTACTCGGTTTAAAATAACTTCTTCACAGGCTTCTTGTAGCGATAAACTTTTATATTCCATCAAACAAGAAACATCATACGCCACAACACCACGTATAAAAAACTCGCCACTACCCGTACAACTTACGGCACAAGTTACATTATTAGCATACGTTCCGGCGCCAACCATAGGCGAATCACCTACTCTACCAAATTTTTTGTTGGTCATTCCTCCTGTTGAAGTTGCTGCAGCTATATTACCAAATTGATCACATGCTACTGCACCAACAGTGCCAAATTTAGAATCTTTCTTTACCGAATGATCCAATTGAAAATGATTTGAATCTTTAATATCTAACCATTGTTGATAACGAAATTCATCGTAAAAATAAGAAGCATCTTCTAATTTGTAGTTCAATTGCTTTGCAAAACGCATGGCTCCTTCACCTGCTAAAAAAACATGCTCCGTTTTTTCCATCACATCACGCGCCAAGCTTATCGGGTTTTTAATACCAGATATTAAACTTACCGCACCTGCACTTTTAGTTTTTCCATCCATTATACTCGCATCCATTTCATGCATTCCTTCAGCTGTAAACACACTTCCTTTTCCTGCATTAAATAATGGCGAATTTTCTAAACAAATAACTGCTTGCTCTACAGCATCAAGGGCAGTGCCTCCTTCTTCCAAAACTTTATATCCTGCGTTAATGGCTGTTTGTAAAGCTGTTTTATATGCAATTTCCTTCTCTGGAGTCATCATTCCTTTTACTAAAGTTCCTGCTCCGCCGTGTATGGCTATCGAAAATGTACTCATACGTTTTTTATTTATTTTCAAATATACTGTTTCCTTTTTATGTACAAAAAGCATTGTTTAAATTATTAAAACAAAATTTGTTTTGTAGCTTTGTGGTTTACCCAAAAATTTATTTCATGTCACAAAAACGATTATTTCTACTCGATGCCTATGCTTTAATTTTTAGAGGATATTATGCCTTTATTAAAAACCCACGTATCAACTCTAAAGGAATGGACACCTCTGCAATTATGGGGTTTATGAACTCACTTCTTGATGTAATCAAAAGAGAAAAACCCGACCATTTAGCCGTTGCATTTGATAAAGGAGGGAGTACTTATCGATTAGAAATGTTTGAAGACTACAAAGCCAATCGTGATGAAACACCCGAAGCGATTAAGATTGCAGTTCCCTATATTCAAGAATTACTTCGTGCAATGCAAATTCCTATTATGGAAAAAGCAGGTTATGAAGCCGATGATTTGATTGGAACTTTGGCTAAACAAGCTGAAAAACAAGGCTATCAAGTTTTTATGGTAACACCCGATAAAGATTTTGCACAATTAGTTTCTGAAAATATTTTTATGTATCGCCCGGCACGTATGGGTAATGATATTGAAATTTGGGGTGTAGAAGAAGTTAAACAAAAATTTGAAATTGAAAATCCATTACAAGTTATCGATTTTTTGGCAATGATGGGCGATGCTGTAGATAATATTCCTGGTTTACCTGGCGTTGGTGAAAAAACAGCCAAGAAATTCTTAGCGCAGTACGGTTCAATTGAAAAACTTTTAGAAAGTACACACGAACTAAAAGGCAAAATGAAAGAAAATATTGAAGCGAATAAAGAAAAAGGAATTTTATCAAAAAAATTAGCCACTATTCTATTAGATTGTCCTGTTGAATTTGATGAAAAAGACTTTGAACTGTCAAAACCCGATGTTGAAAAAACGGACGCTATTTTTCAAGAATTAGAGTTCCGACAATTAAAAGCACAATTTGATAAACTTTTTGGCGCTGGAAAAGAATACGATGAGATTGATAATTCGGCTTTGCCAAATAATCAATCAGTTAAAAGTCAAAAGTTAAAAGTTAAAAGTTCAGAAAATCAAATGGATTTATTTGGTTTTAGTAACGAAGAAGATACACAAACCAACTCTTTTTATGCCACTTTAGAATCAACCGAACATTTTTACCAAATCGTGCAAGGCGATTTAGGATTAAAATTATTTCTTCAAAATTTAGAAAAACAATCATCTGTTTGCTTTGACACTGAAACTACAGGTATTGATGCGTTGAATGCCGAATTGGTTGGCATTGCTTTTTCTTGGGAAAAAGGAAAAGGTTTTTATGTGCCATTTCCCGAAAATCAAGATGAAGCCAAAACTTTAGCAGAAAAGTTTATGCCTTTTTTCTCTAATGAAAATATAGAGAAAATTGGTCAAAACATGAAATACGACATTAAAATTTTGGCTAATTATGGCATCGATATTAAAGGGAATTTTTTTGATACTATGATTGCGCATTATTTAATCAATCCTGATATGCGTCATAATATGGATGTGTTGAGTGAAACGTATTTGAAATATTCGCCCAAACCAATTGAAGCTTTGATTGGAAAAAAAGGTAAAAACCAACTATCAATGCGACAAGTTGAAGTTGAAGCTGTAAAAGAATATGCGGTAGAAGATGCTGATATTACTTTTCAACTGAAACAACATTTTCAACCCATTCTTGAACGAGTTGGCACGAAAAAATTATTCGACGAAATTGAAATTCCGTTGGTTGATGTTTTAGCCGATATGGAACGCGAAGGTATTCGATTGGATGTTGATTTTTTAAAAACCATGTCAACCGATATGGCAAAGGAAATTGCAACTTTCGAACAAAAAATATATGAAGAAGCAGGCGAAACTTTCAATTTAGCATCGCCAAAACAATTGGGTGATATTTTATTTGATAAGTTAAAAATTGGTGGACCAAAACCTAAAAAAACCAAAACGGGTCAATATGCAACTGGCGAAGAAGTGCTGAGTTATTTAGCAAAAGACAACGAAATAGTTCAGCATATTTTAGAATGGCGTCAACTAGTGAAATTACAAAATACCTATGTTGATGCGTTACCAAATCAAGTTGATGCTAAAACCAATCGTGTGCATACCGATTATATGCAAACCGTTGCCGCAACAGGCCGATTGAGTTCCAATAATCCGAACTTACAAAATATTCCTATCCGTACCGAACGTGGTCGTCAAATAAGAAAAGCATTCATTGCTCGCAACGAAAACTATACCCTTTTAGCAGCCGATTATTCACAAATTGAATTGCGTATTATTGCAGCACTTTCTGGTGAAGAAAATATGATAAAAGCGTTTCAAAACCATGAAGACATCCACAGAAGTACGGCTGCAAAAGTGTTTAATGTTGCCTTAGAAGACGTTACCAAAGAACAACGAAGCAACGCCAAAACAGTCAATTTCGGCATCATTTATGGGGTTTCGGCTTTTGGTTTAAGCAATCAAACCGATTTAACCCGTAGTGAAAGTGCGGCATTGATTGATGCCTATTACAAAACTTATCCAAGATTGAAAGCCTACATTCAAGAACAAATTGAATTTGCAAGAGAAAATGGTTTTGTAGAAACCGTTTCTGGAAGACGTCGTTACTTAAAAGATATTAATTCTGCCAATGCTGTGGTACGCGGTGCTGCCGAACGAAATGCTGTAAATGCACCTATTCAAGGAAGCGCAGCTGATATTATTAAAATTGCGATGATTAACATTCATAAACGATTGAAAACAGAAAATTGGCAATCGAAAATGTTGTTGCAAGTACATGATGAGTTGGTGTTTGATGTGCATAACACCGAATTAGAAAAAATAAAACCGATGATTCAACATGAAATGGAAAATGCGTTTCAACTTGCAGTTCCGTTGGTAGTTGATATGGGCGAAGGAAAAAATTGGCTGGAAGCGCATTAATTTTAGTGAATTATTAAAAAGTCTATTCTAAAATAAAAGAGCTAACTTTACAAATCAAAAATAACTATTTGGAATCGTTAAAAGCCATATTGTATTTTTCTATTTTTAGATATCCATTAAAACTTGAAGAAATTCATAATTATACCAACTACGAAAAGCAATTAGAAACTGAAAAAGAATTGGCTTATTTAATTTCTGAAAAAATTGTAACCAAAATTGATAATTTTTACGTTTATAATAACGATTTAGAAAGTGTTCCCAAACGATTAAAAGGCAATCTTCAATCTAAACAAGCTTTAGAAAAAGCTAAAGAAAGAGCAAAATTTATTGCAAAATTTCCATTTGTAAAAGCGGTTGGCGTTTCTGGCTCGTTGTCTAAAGGTTATTTCGACAACGAAAGCGATATTGATTTTTTTGTAATTACAAAACCGGAAAAACTCTGGATTTGCAGAACTTTATTGATGCTGTATAAAAAGACTTTTCTGTTAAATTCTAGAAAATATTTTTGCATCAATTATTTTATTTCAACTTCAAAATTAGAAATTGAAGAGCAAAATAGATTTACAGCAACCGAATTAAAAACCTTAATTCCGTTACAAGGAAAAGAAATATTTGAAGAATTTTACAGCAAAAACAAATGGATTTATACTTATTTTTCAAAATTCAACCCCGATATTTCTAAAATAGAAAACACTAAAAAGCCTTTTTTTTCCAAAACTTTAGAATTTATTTTCAACAATCAATTGGGTAATTCAATTGATTTGTTTTTCAAATCGATTACCATAAAAAAATGGAATTCTAAATTTAAGTATTTAAAGAAAGAAGACTTTAAAGTTGCTATGAAATCGACTAACGAAATTTCAAAACATCACCCGTTAAATTTTCAGAAAAAAGTTATCTTAGCTCTAAATGAAAAGCTAGAAGAAGTTCAAAAGAAATTCAATATTGAAATTGTAAAAGAATATGTCTAACATTCTTTTTTCGCATTCGTATTATTATAAACTTGACCCAAAACAATGGAAAAACAAAACACCTTTTCCGCCTTTGGGAACTTTGTATGCCGCTTCATTACTACGTGAAAATAATTACAATGTTAATTTATTTGACACTAATTTATTAGACGGTCCAAATTCTATTGAAGCTGTTTTAAAACAAGAAAAACCGAATTATTTGGTTATTTATGATGACGGATTTAATTACTTAACCAAAATGTGCTTAACCAATATGCGTGAAGCTTGTTTTGAAATGATTAAAATGGGCAAAAAACATAATTGTACCGTTATAATAAATAGTTCAGACGCTACAGATCATTATGAAAAATATTTGAATATTGGTGCTGATTTTGTCATTCAAGGCGAAGGCGAAATTACTTTATTAGAGCTCATTAATTCGTTAGAAAACAATCAATCAACAAATGAACTTGAAGGAATTGTTTTCAAAAAAGAAGACAAAATTCATAAAAACAAACCACGACCAGTTTTACAAAATTTAGATAAATTACCACTTCCTGCTTGGGATTTAGTTGATATTGAATCGTATGAAAAAATCTGGAAGCAAAGCGGTCAAGAATTTACTTTAAATATTGCTACAACTCGTGGCTGTCCTTATAAATGCAACTGGTGTGCAAAACCTATTTATGGCAACCGCTACAATGCGCATTCTCCAAAATATATTGTAAACGAAATAAAATTTTTGAAAGAAAAATTTGGTGTTACTCGTTTTTGGATGTGCGATGATATTTTTGGTTTAAAACCAAATTGGGTTCAAGAATTTAATAGTTTACTAAAAAAAGAAAAACTCAACATTACCTATTTCATTCAAAGTAGAGTCGATTTGTTATTAAAAGAAGACACTATAGATTGTTTAGCCGAATCTGGCTTAAAAGAAGTTTGGGTTGGCGCCGAAAGTGCTTCGCAAAAAATTCTAGATGCCATGGATAAAGGTACAACCGTAAGTCAAATTTATGAAGCTACAAAACTACTTAAACAAAAAGGTATAAAAATCGCATTCTTTCTTCAGTTTGGTTATTTAGGCGAAACACAAGAAGACATTCAAAAAACCATTGCAATGGTTAAAGAATTAAATCCTGATAATATTGGAATTTCGGTTTCTTATCCGTTACCTGGTACAAAATTTTATGACAAAGTAAAAGACGATTTAAAATTAAAAGCAAATTGGACCGATTCTGATGATTTTGACATTATGTTTCACGGAAGTTACAATTCCAATTATTATCGAAAACTGCAACGCTACGTACACAAAGAGTTTAGAAAAACAAAAGGTTTAAAATATCTAAAGAATTTTTCTTTTTCAACTAAAAAACTAAAGGCAATTGCAAAATTAGCATACTATATTCCAAGTACTTTTATTGATAAAATTATTTTAAACAGATTAAAAAATGAAAGCTAGTTTTGATGCGGAAGCTATACATTACGATACCAACTTTACGCACACAACTATTGGTAAGGCGCAACGAAATTTAGTGTATTTTCACATCAAAAAACATCTTGAAAAACCTTTACGAATTCTCGAAATCAATTGCGGAACGGGCGAAGATGCTATTTGGTTTGCTAAGCAAAATCATCACGTAATAGCTACCGATATTTCAGAAAATATGATTGTACAAGCAAAAAATAAAAGGGAATATAAAAACCTTGCCTTTTTGCAATTCGACTGCTTGGAAATTCATCAAACGTTTGGGCAAAATGAATTTAATTTTTTGTTTTCAAACTTTGGTGGGCTAAATTGTTTGAGTAAAGAAGAATTGCTATCTTTTTTTGAAAACATTGGAAGTATTTTGGAACAAAATTCA
>NZ_JAWKMX010000011.1:0-64684 GCF_041392005.1 Flavobacterium sp. | reverse complement strand
CAATTTTCATACGATAAAATATTCCAAAACTGTTCGTCTTCAATTAAATTTAGTTTAAGTGTTTTAGTAATAGAAGTGTATTTTAGCTCGTTTGTTACTGTGCGTTCCCAATAGCCAAAATCCATGTAAGCACCTGTGTAAACTCTATCTTTTAGTGCTTTAACCGAACGAATTATAGTTTCGTTTGGCGATGGATACAAAACCCAATTAGCACCATTAAATTCTAACAAACCTTCGTTATTAGCAAAAAGCATAAAATCGTTTCGATCTTGAGTAATCATCCAAGTTTGGTTGCCGCCTTTGTAATCGTTTGAAGAAAAGTTTACAATAGGTGGAATTTGCTGGCAAAAAAGATAATTACCTAGTAACAAAATAAACAACAATGCTCTTTTAATCATTTACTACATTTTTTATTACTAATTGCTTTAAAATAACTTGGTAAAATTATAAAAACAATTAGTAAAAGTAATGAAATTGCTGAAATAAAAAAAGGTTGCCCAAAAAGGCAACCTTCATAATTTATTTCAAATACTATTATTTTTTAGTAAATTTTGATGTTACAGCTTTACCGTTAATAAAAGCTTTAACTAAGTAAACACCTGAATTTAAAGAAGCTACATCAACCGTTGCAGATGTATTGTTTAACTCTTTAGTTAAAACTTCTTGACCTAGTAAGTTATAAACTTGAATATTTTGAATTGCCTCAGCAGCATTTATTGTTAACACATTAGACGCTGGATTAGGATACATTCTTAACTGTAATTTTTCAAAACGTTCTGAAGAAAGAACTGTATTTTTGTGTAAATAAATGTTATCGTACCAAACGTTATCAACATTTGCTGTTGTAATACCTACTTGAGCCACATCGCCTCTAGCTAAGCTACCTGCTACAACTCCGCCTAAAGCTGTAATAGGCACATCTACAGAAACCCATTCGTTAGCTACTAATTGTGGAGTTGTACCACCGTTAATATTAACTTCTAATGCACTTGATTCGCTAGATCCACCGCCAAAATCAACTAATTTTACATTAAATACATCTCCTGTTAAATCGGTATCTGCAATGTAGAAATCAAAATGAATGTGTGTAAAATCTGTTAAATCTAATTTATTCGATTGAAATTCAATACCTTGACAACCAACACCAGTGTTTTTCTTTAAAGTATTATCGCTATCTATTAGAACTTCAGTTGTAGCAGCGCCTCCGCACCATCCTGCATCAAAATTATCGAAAGCTATACTAGGATAAGCATCGCTGTAAATTGAAATTACATCGGCAGCTGGTCGTGCTGGTGGTGTAGGTGCATGCGTTAAAGGAGGTGTAACACAAGGACCACAAGAGCCTCCGCAATCTATACCCGTTTCATCTCCGTTTTGAATACCATCACTACAAGTAGGTACTCCTTGCTTTATTAATACAAAACGCCACCATCCACCTGCAATAGCAATATCTAGTGTCATTAAATCACTAGTTATTGAAGTTACTTGGTAAGTAATAGATGCTGGAGCACCAGCAGGAGAAGTTAATTCGCCTCCATTGTAAACTTTTGCTAAACCTAAATAAGCACCAACACCTGTAAGTGTTACTGTACCATTTACATCGTCATAACTCCAAGTAGCTGCATTTGAACCATCATGTGGAGCTACAGGTGTACCACACGAATCAGTACCACCTTGCCAACCTTCTGTCCAAGTTTGAGCACCTAATACGTTTGAAAACGAACCACTTGCATCAAATACATATTCATCATCAAAGAAACAAGCTCTTGTAGTTACATCGCCCGCAGAATTTGACCACCAAGAGGTATCGCCTTGAGCAGGCCCTACACCCATTGCACCAGCAACAGGATTCATTTTCCATGTACCTTCAAGTGATTGAGCTGATGTTATCAAACCCAAACATAATACAAATAAAAATGTAATTTTTTTCATAAGATATATTTTTAGTTATTTTTTAAGTGTTATAAAATTAATCAATAAAACGTTTTCGTAATATTTTTTATGTTTTATACAAACTATACATTTTAAATATGAATAATAAATCTATATATATTTGATAATCAAGTAAAAAATAAAATATTTTATTCTGTATTTTAATTTTTTGTATAGGTTTTGTATAGTTTTATTATAATTAAAAAAGTTAAAAAATGTAATACTTTACTTACTTAAATTTATTAAAAACTACACAAAACCAAATATTTAGAAATTAATACCATATTTTTTTATTAATTCTTAATTTTGCACATCTTATAAAAAACAATGAGTACAGCCAATTTTTCTAAACTAGATCCAAAAAAAAATATACTGATTAAAGGTGCGCAACTTCATAATCTAAAAAACATAGATGTAGCCATACCACGAAATAAGCTAATTGTTATTACTGGACTTTCGGGCTCGGGCAAATCGAGTTTAGCTTTTGATACACTTTATGCTGAAGGACAACGCAGGTATGTAGAAAGTTTATCGAGTTATGCACGCCAATTTTTAGGCCGTTTAGACAAGCCCAAAGTGGAATATATAAAAGGAATTGCTCCCGCAATAGCTATCGAACAAAAAGTAAACACTACCAATGCCCGTTCAACGGTAGGTACTTCAACCGAGATTTACGATTATATGAAATTGCTTTTTGCTCGAATTGGTAAAACCTATTCGCCAATTTCTAACAAAGAAGTAAAAAAACATACGGTTACTGATGTAATTGATTTAGTAAAAACCTTCGAATTAGATTCTAAATGGTTGTTGCTTGCTCCTATCCATTTAGAAAAGGACAGAACTTTAGATGATAAATTAAAAGTATTGCTTCAACAAGGTTTTGCTCGTGTTTTAGTGAAAAATGAAATGGTTCGTCTAGATGAGTTTTTAGCTTCGGAAAAAAAAATCAAACTTCCAACTTCCAACTTCCAACTTATAATAGACCGTATTGTAGTTAAAGATGATGAAGAATTCTATAACCGTTTGGCAGATGCTATTCAAACGGCATTTTTTGAAGGAAAAGGCGAATGTTATTTACAAGAATTAAACACTAATAAGCGTTTTGAATTTAATAACCGATTTGAATTAGATGGTATTTCATTCCTAGAGCCAAACATTCACTTGTTCAGTTTTAATAATCCTTATGGTGCTTGTCCTAAATGTGAAGGCTACGGAAATGTTATTGGAATTGATGATGAATTAGTAATTCCAAACACTGCACTTTCTGTGTATGAAAATGCCATTTATCCTTGGCGTGGCGAAAGTATGAGTTGGTACCGCGATCAATTGGTAAACAATGCCTATAAATTCGATTTTCCAATTCATAAACCCTATTTTGAACTTTCTAACGAACATAAAACTTTAATTTGGGAAGGAAACCAATATTTCACGGGTTTAAACGATTTCTTTACTGAATTAGAAGAAAAAAATTATAAAATTCAAAATCGTGTTTTGTTATCGCGTTATCGTGGCAAAACAAAATGTACGGTTTGTAAAGGAAAACGATTACGACAAGAGGCCAATTATGTAAAAGTGGGTGGCGAAACCATTTCAAATTTGGTGGATTTACCCATTGTAAAATTAATTCCGTTTTTCAAAAATTTGGAATTAAACGAATACGATGCTAAGGTTGCCAAACGCCTATTAATTGAAATCAACAACCGATTGGCTTTCCTTTCGGATGTTGGATTGAATTATTTAACCTTAAACCGAAATTCGGCTACACTTTCTGGTGGCGAAAGTCAGCGTATTAATTTAGCCACTTCATTAGGAAGTAGTTTGGTTGGTTCTATGTATATTTTAGACGAACCGAGCATTGGTTTACACCCAAAAGATACAGAACGTTTAATTCATGTTTTAAAGAATTTACGCAATTTAGGCAATACGGTTATCGTTGTAGAGCACGATGAAGATATTATGAAGGCTGCCGATATGATTATTGATATTGGCCCAGAGGCCGGAACGCATGGTGGAAAATTAGTAGCTCAAGGAACATACGATGAAATTCTAAAAGCCGATTCATTAACTGCAAAATATTTAAACGGAAATGAACAAATTGAAGTTCCTAAAAAGCGACGTAAATTCAAGCATCACATTGAAGTAATTGGAGCTCGTGAAAACAATTTAAAGAATGAAAATTTCACTTTTCCATTAGATTGCTTAACCGTTGTAACGGGAGTTTCGGGAAGTGGAAAAAGTACTTTGGTAAAGAAAATTTTGTTTCCTGCCATTCAAAAACAATTAGAAGGTGTAGGAGAAAAAGCAGGACAATTTTCTGAATTAAAAGGAAATTATTCCAACGTAAAACACATTGAATATGTGGATCAAAACCCTATAGGAAGAAGTTCGCGTTCTAACCCAGTTACGTATATAAAAGCTTATGATGATATTAGAAACTTATTTGCGTCGCAAAAAGTAGCCAAATTGCGTAACTATCAACCCAAACATTTTTCTTTTAATGTTGATGGTGGACGCTGTGAAACCTGTAAAGGCGATGGTGAAGTTACGATTGAAATGCAATTTATGGCCGATGTGCATTTAGAATGCGAAACTTGTAACGGAAAACGCTTTAAAAAAGAAGTTCTTGAAGTAACTTTTGAAAATAAAAACATAGACGATGTTTTAAAAATGACGATTGATGAAGCTCTGGAATTCTTTAGCGAACACAAACAAACTAAGATTACTCAAAAATTACAACCCTTACAAGATGTAGGTTTAGGCTATGTGCAATTAGGTCAGTCCTCTTCTACCCTGTCTGGTGGCGAAGCCCAGCGTATTAAATTAGCATCGTTCTTGGTTAAAGGAACCATTAAAGACAAAGCCTTATTTGTTTTTGATGAACCCACAACAGGATTACATTTTCACGATATTAAAAAATTACTGACTTCGTTTGAAGCGTTAATTGAAAAAGGTCATTCTATTATTGTAATCGAACACAATTTAGATTTGATAAAATGTGCCGATTATATTATTGATATTGGTCCAGAAGGTGGCGAAAATGGTGGAAAATTAGTGGCTTTTGGAACGCCAGAAGAAGTTGTAAAAAATAAAAATTCGGTAACAGGTATTTATTTGAAAGAGAAATTGAAATAATATGCCAATTCTCAATGTGTCAATGTACCAATTGAATTACATTGACTCATTGGTATATTGTCTAATTGACACATTAACAAAAATGAACATCAAACTATTAGCCATAGGAAAAACCGACAACAAGAACTTACAATCGTTGCTAGACGAGTATATTAAGCGATTGAATTTCTACGTAAAATTTGATTTGGAAATTATTCCCGATATTAAAAATGTAAAAAACTTAAGCGAAGCCCAACAAAAAGAAAAAGAAGGCGAACTTATTTTATCTAAAATAACGCCAACCGACCAATTAATTCTACTCGATGAAAATGGAAAAGAATTTTCAAGTGTTGGATTTTCTGATTTTTTACAAAAGAAAATGAATGCTGGAATTAAAACTTTAGCATTCGTAATAGGTGGCCCGTATGGATTTAGCGAAGCCGTTTACAAAGCAGCTCAAGGAAAAGTATCGCTTTCGCAAATGACGTTTTCACATCAAATGGTTCGATTATTTGTAATTGAACAAATTTATCGTGGTTTTACCATTTTACGCAACGAACCGTATCATCATCAGTAAATATCAATTACGAATTATCAATTACGAATTAATATTATTTTCATTTTCTAATTTTGACTTTTGACCTTTGACTTTCGACTTAAAAACCTACAATTTGCAATTACACTGTGGTAATTTTGCTTCATCGTAAACAAATTCGTAAGCCGAAATTTCTATAGCTAACGCTGTTAATTGCCAAGCCAAAAGTTTATTTTGTAGGTAATCGTTGTAAGTTAAGTGTTTATCAAAATTTAAATGAAGCATGGTTTTTTTATCAACCGCTGTTAAGGTTATAAATTCTTTAAAGTAATTGTAAACTTCGGCTCTTTCAACATCGTTACCATCAATTGTTAGTGTACCATCTTTTTTAAAATTAAGATACATATTGTTGTAATCTTTATATAAATCGAAATGTTTTTTTATATAAAATCGAGAAAATTCATTATCGTATTTAAACTGCGTTTCGGTAAATGGATAAAATGCTAAATTTTGATGCAAACTATCGGCATACGAAAACACATTTATTGCACCTTCTTTTTTATGCGTACTTTTCTTCTTTTTGTCTTGCAATTCTTGAATTTCAGGAATAATTGTATGCAAAGGCAAACGCTTATCGATAGTAAAAATCCAATTGGTGGAACTGATTAAGTTATTTTTGTTTACACTAGCAATTGTATCGTTATTTTCTAATTGAAAAAAGATATAAACTGGCGAATGGTCTAAAATTTCAGTTACAATGGAAACATCGCTTTTTGGCAATTGAACTTCTTCTTTTTTACAAGATATTAAACCTAATAATAGAATTGAAATTAATATTTTATTCATTTTTTTTTACTTTTAACTTTCTAACTTTTTAACTAACTTAACACATTCCACTGCTTCTTTTACATCGTGAACACGCAAAATACTAGCGCCGTTTTGCAAAGCAACTGTGTTTAAAACGGTTGTTCCGTTTAAAGCGTTTTCGGGCGAATTTTCTAGTACTTTATAAATCATCGATTTTCTAGAAACACCAACTAAAATAGGCAATTCTAAACTGGTAAAATAATTCATTTTTTGCAGCACTTCATAATTTTGGGCTATTGTTTTTGCAAAACCAAAACCAGGATCAATAATTATATCGTTAATACCAAAACTTTTTGCTTGGCTAATTCGTTCCGAAAAATAATATAGCATCTCTTTAATTACATCGTCATAATTGGTTAACAATTGCATAGTTTTAGGTGTTCCACGCATGTGCATCATAACATAAGGAACTTTAAGTTGCGCAACGGTTTTAAGCATTTTGTCATCTAACATTCCGGCAGAAATATCATTAATTATGGTAGCACCATTTTCAATTGCTTTTTTAGCAACTTTACTTCTAAAAGTATCAATAGAAAGTAAAACACTAGAAAATTCTCTCAAAATCAAATCTACAACTGGAAGTAATCGGTTGAGTTCTTCTTCTTCCGAAACAAATGCAGCACCCGGTCGGCTAGAATAGGCACCAATATCAATAAACGTAGCGCCTTCTACGAGCATTTTTTCTACTTGTGCAAGAATTGCCAATTCACTTTTATACATTCCGCCATCGTAAAAAGAATCGGGCGTACAGTTTAAAATTCCCATTACCTTCGGGGTCGATAAATCAATTAAATTTCCTTTACAGTTTATTGTAATTGGTTTCAAGTTTATTTTGTTTAATGTTAAAAGGTTATAGGATTTTCTGAACTCAAAAATCGTTAATCTTCAATCAATATCTTTGTCTTTTTTCTATTATCTTTTTTCTATTATCTCGTAAATGAGTACTTTTGAAAAATATTACACAAATATACCGAATAAATGAAGAATACTTCGCAACAATACGATACAATAATTTCAATTTGTAGCAATTTATTTGCTAAAAAAACAAAAGATTATGGCACGGCTTGGCGCATTTTGCGTTTGCCATCGCTTACCGATCAAATTTTTATAAAAGCACAGCGCATTCGCAGTCTTCAAGAAAATGAAACACGAAAAATTGACGAAGACGAAACTTCCGAGTTTATTGGAATAATCAACTATTGTATTATGGCGTTAATTCAATTAAAAAAAGGCGTAGGTAAATTTCCCGATTTTACTTATGATGAAGCTATAAAATATTACGATGAAGAAGTAGCCGCAGTAAAAACATTAATGGAAAATAAAAACCACGACTACGGCGAAGTTTGGCGCGATATGCGAATTAGCTCGATAACCGATTTAATTTTAATGAAAATTTTTAGGCTAAAATCTATGGAAGATAATAACGATATTTTAGAAGTTTCCGAAGGCCGCGATGCCAACTACCAAGATATTATTAATTATGCCGTTTTTGCTTTAATACTTTTAGAAGAAGCAAATTAATTACAAATTATAAATTACAAATTATGAATTTTAAAAATATAATTACACAAATTGCCCGAATTTTAGTTGGCATACTTTTCATTATTTCAGGTTTAATAAAATTAAACGATCCAATAGGCTTTTCATACAAATTAGAAGAATATTTTAATGCCGAAGTGCTTAACATGGAATTCTTAATTCCGTATGCGTTACTAATTGCTTGTTTTGTAGTTATTTTCGAAGTTGTTTTAGGTGTAATGCTATTGTTAGGCTTTAAAACTAAGTTTACGGTTTGGAGTTTGCTAGCTATGATTGTGTTTTTTACGTTTCTCACGTTCTATTCGGCTTATTTTAACAAAGTTACCGATTGTGGTTGCTTTGGCGATGCTTTAAAACTAACACCTTGGGAATCGTTTACTAAAGATGTTGTTTTACTTTTTTTAATCTTAATTCTATTCTTCAATCAACAATTTATTAAACCTATTTTAGCGAAAGTTCCTATGAATTTTGCGGTTTTTATTACCTATACTTTGTGTTTACTTATGGCGTATTATGTATTGCAACATTTACCAATTATAGATTTTAGAGCTTATAAAGTAGGTACTAACATTCAAAAAGGAATGGAAATTCCAGAAGGCGCGCCAAAAAGCGAATATGAAATGAAGTTTATTTACAAAGTAAACGGAGTAGATACCGAATTTAGCCAAGATGATGTTATGGCAAATAAAGTTCCTAAAAATGCCGAGTTTGTAGATCGAATTGATAAACTAATAAAAAAGGGATACGTTCCGCCTATTCACGATTTTAGCATCGAAAAAGATGGATTTGACTACACCGAAAGTGTATTAGAAGAACCTAAAGTAATGCTCTTTATTTCGTACGATTTAAGAAAAGCAAACGAAGAAGGCATGAAAAAACTAGAAGCCTTACACCAAAAAGCTCTTGAAAAAGGTTATTTGGTTATAGGTATGACGGCTTCAGACGAGAATTTAATTGAACAAAACAAGCAAAAATTTGGGTTAACGTTCGATTATTATTTTTGCGATGCCACAACATTAAAAACAATTGAACGCGCTAATCCTAGTATTGTTATTTTAGAAAACGGAACTATTACGCAAAAAAAACATTATAACGATAGTGAATCTTTAACTTTAAAATAAAATGAAAAAAATACTAACACTACTATTTATAACTACCTTATTTATTTCGTGTAAAACAGAAAATAAAACTACGTTTCCTAAAGAAGCTTTAGATAACGAAATGTTAACAACTAATAATCAGGAAATTACATTTCAAGAAATAATAAATCAATATAAAGGTAAAACTGTTTTTATAGATGTTTGGGCATCTTGGTGCCCCGACTGTGTAGGTGGAATGCCTAAGGTTAAAGCACTTCAAGAAAACCGTAACGATTTAGTTTATCTTTTTATTTCAATGGATAAAGATTATGATTCATGGCTAAAGGGAATTGAAAAATACAATGTTGTAGGAGAACATTATCTTGTTTCAGACGGAATGAAAGGTGTATTCGGCAAAGCCATCGAGCTAAGTTGGATACCGCGTTATATGATTTTAGACAAAAACGGAAACATTGCACTTTATAATGTAATTGAAGCCGATGATGCTAAAATAGAAGAAACATTAAAAAAATTAGCCAACTAATTTAATCTAGCTATTTTTTAACCACTATAAAATGCGAATTGATATCATAACGGTTTTACCCGATTTATTGCGTAGCCCTTTTGAAGGTTCTATTATGAAACGTGCTATTCAAAAAGGATTGGTCGAAGTGCATTTTCATAATTTACGCGATTATAGCACCAATAAGCACAAAAACGTAGATGATTATCAGTTTGGTGGCGGTGCAGGTATGGTTATGCAAGTGGAACCTATCGATAATTGTATTTCAAAATTAAAAGAAGAACGCACCTATGATGAAATTATCTATATGACACCCGATGGCGAAACACTACATCAAAAAATGGCTAATTCTATGTCAATGTTGCAAAATATCATTATTTTATGTGGGCATTACAAAGGTGTGGATCAACGCGTGCGCGATATGCACATTACAAAAGAAATTTCAATTGGCGATTATGTTTTAAGCGGTGGCGAAATTGGCGCTATTGTTTTTTGCGATGCTATTATCCGATTAATTCCTGGAGTGTTAAGCGATGAAACATCTGCATTAACCGATAGTTTTCAAGATAATTTATTATCGCATCCTATTTACACACGTCCGGCAGAATATAAAGGTCTAAAAGTTCCCGATATTTTATTAAGCGGTAATTTTCCTGAAATTGAAAAATGGCGCGAACAAAAAGCTTACGAACACACTAAAAATCGTCGTCCTGATTTACTTGAATAAAAATATTTTTAATTAATAATTTATAATTCATAATATTTTTATAAATTTGCACCCACATTTGGACCAACCTCTGGCGATAGACGTGTATGTTGCTCTGATTCAATAATTTATTCTTAAAAAATGGCAAATTTAGTAGATTTCGTACAAAACGAATTTGTAACAAAAAAAGATTTCCCTGAATTTAACTCGGGAGACACAATTACTGTGTATTATGAAATTAAAGAAGGTGAAAAAACAAGAACGCAGTTCTTTAAAGGAGTTGTTATCCAAAGAAGAGGAACTGGCGCTACTGAAACTTTCACTATCCGTAAAATGTCAGGCGCTGTAGGTGTAGAACGTATCTTCCCTATCAACATGCCAGCTTTACAAAAAATTGAAGTTAACCAAAGAGGTAAAGTTCGTAGAGCTCGTATTTTCTACTTCAGAGAACTTACTGGTAAAAAAGCAAAAATTAAAGAAAGAAGATATTAATCTTTTCTTTAAACAGTATAAAAAAGGTTGGACAAATTGTTCAACCTTTTTTATTACTAAAAATTTAGGTGCAATTTTATTAAATTCGCAAAATTAAAATCTTATATTATGAATATCCAAATAATACTCATTAGAAGCTATTAGTTGGTAAAAAATCCTCATTAATTTCTTATATTTGCGTGGCTTTTAAATTTTTATGTCTAAATAAAAAACACAAATTATATGTCAAATCAACCAAAAATTATTTATACAATTACTGATGAAGCTCCCATGTTGGCTACACATTCTTTTTTGCCAATTGTTAAAGCTTTTTCAAAACCAGCAGGAATTACTTTAGAAACACGCGACATTTCATTAGCAGGAAGAATTTTAGCAAATTTTCCTGAGTTTTTAAAAGAAGACCAAAAAATTAGCGATGCACTAGCAGAACTTGGTCAGCTTGCAACAACTCCAGAAGCTAATATTATCAAGTTGCCTAATATTTCGGCATCAGTTCCGCAATTAAAAGAAGCTATTGCAGAGCTACAAACACAAGGTTATGCTGTTCCAAATTTTCCAGAAGATCCAAAAACCGATGCTGAAAAAGCAATTAAAACAAAATATGCAAAAGTTTTAGGCTCGGCAGTAAACCCTGTTTTACGTGAAGGAAACTCCGATAGAAGAGCTCCAAAAGCTGTAAAAAATTATGCAAAAGCTCATCCACATTCAATGGGAGCTTGGACAAGCAATTCAAAATCACACGTTGCAAGTATGACCGATGGCGATTTTTACGGCACTGAAAAATCAGTTACTGTGGCTGATGCTGGAAGTTTTTCAATCGAATTTACAGATGCAAATGGAAACACAAAAGTTTTAAAAGACAATTCGCCTTTAAAAGCTGGAGAAGTTATCGACTCGTCGGTAATGAGTATGAAAAAATTAAAAATGTTCATTGCTGAGCAAGTTGCCGATGCAAAAGTAAAAGGCGTGTTATTTTCGGTTCACTTAAAAGCAACTATGATGAAAGTTTCAGACCCATTATTATTTGGAGCTTTTGTTGAAGTATATTTTAAAGATGTTTTTGCTAAATATACCGATTTATTTGCTGAACTTGGTGTAGATACTAAAAATGGTTTAGGCGATGTTTATGCAAAGATTGCAGGAAACCCTAAACAAGCCGAAGTGGAAGCTGCTTTAAACACTGCTATTGAAAACGGTCCAGCTTTAGCCATGGTTAATTCTGATAAAGGAATTACCAATTTGCACGTCCCTTCAGATGTAATTATTGATGCTTCAATGCCAGCCATGATTCGTAACTCCGGACAAATGTGGAACGCAGCAGGTAAATCGCAAGATACAAAAGCTATTATTCCAGACAGAAGCTATGCTGGTGTTTACGAAGCTACTATCGATTTTTGCAAAGCAAATGGTGCATTAGACCCAAAAACAATGGGAAGTGTTCCAAATGTTGGTTTAATGGCGCAAAAAGCAGAAGAATATGGTTCGCACGATAAAACTTTCCAAATATCAACAAACGGAACTGTTAATGTAAAAGATGCAAATGGTACTATTTTAATGAGTCAAACAGTTGAAACAGGCGATATTTTCAGAATGTGTCAAACAAAAGATGCGCCAATTCAAGATTGGGTAAAATTAGCAGTAAACCGAGCCAAAGCAACTGGTGTTCCTGCTGTTTTTTGGTTAGATGAAAACAGAGCACACGATAGGGAACTAATCAAAAAAGTAACTACATATCTTAAAAATTACGATACCACGGGATTAGATATTCGCATTATGAATCCTGTTGAGGCTACAAAATTCTCTTTAGAAAGAATTGTTAAAGGCGAAGATACAATTTCTGTTACAGGAAATGTTTTACGTGATTATTTAACCGATTTATTCCCAATTTTAGAAGTGGGTACTTCAGCAAAAATGTTATCGATTGTGCCGTTAATGAATGGCGGTGGATTATTTGAAACGGGCGCAGGTGGTTCGGCTCCTAAGCATATTGAGCAATTTATTGAAGAAGGTTATTTACGTTGGGATTCATTAGGCGAGTTTTTAGCATTAGGTGTTTCATTAGAACATTTAGGCGAAACATTTTTTAATAAAAAAGCCTTAATATTGTCGGAAACATTAGATGAAGCTACTGAGAAATTTTTAGAAAACGACAAGTCGCCAGCTCGTAAATTAGGAAGTATCGATAATCGAGGTTCACATTTTTATTTAGCATTATATTGGGCTAATGCACTAGCTAACCAAGATAAAGATACCGAATTAAAAGCTATCTTCACTCCTATTGCTGAAGCTTTAAATACGAATGAAACTAAAATTAATGAAGAGTTGATTGCAGCTCAAGGTAAACCACAAAATATTGGTGGTTATTATCATCCAAATTTTGAGTTAACAGACAAAGCAATGCGTCCTAGTAGTACTTTTAATGCTATTTTAGCAAAATTAAACTAAGTAATTTTCTATAAAAACAAAAAGGCTTTCTTATTATAGAAAGCCTTTTTTGCTGTATTTTGAATATTATTTTATAACTTCAACTTTTTGTTTGTCTTCTATATTCACACTATCAAAAAAGCCTTGTTCTGCCATCCATTCATCGCTATAAATTTTGCTCATATAACGCGAACCATGATCTGGAAAAATAATAACTACATTGCTATCTTTTGTAAACTCACCTTCTTCTGCATATTGTTTTACAGCTTGTAATGCTGCTCCCGATGTATAACCTACAAACAAACCTTCTGTTCTGGCAATTTCGCGTGCAGTATGTGCACTTTCTTCATCGGATACTTTCATAAATTTATCAATACTTTCAAAATCGGTTGCTGTAGGAATTAAATTTTTTCCTAAACCCTCTATTCTGTAAGGATAAATTTCATTGTTATCGAATTCTTTAGTTTCGTGGTATTTTTTTAAAACCGAACCGTAAGCATCTACGCCTAAAATTTTAATATTCGGATTTTTCTCTTTTAAAAAACGTGCAGTACCCGAAATGGTTCCGCCTGTTCCGCTACAAGCTACTAAATGTGTAATTTTTCCGCCTGTTTGCTCCCAAATTTCTGGACCTGTCATTCTATAATGCGCATCAATATTTAATTCATTAAAATATTGGTTAATATATATAGAACCTTTAGTTTCTTCGTGCAATGTTTTGGCTACATTGTAATATGAACGTTCATCGTCTGCTGATACATGTGCTGGGCAAACGTAAACTTTTGCTCCCATTGTGCGTAGCATATCAATTTTATCTTTAGACGATTTTGAACTTACTGCTAAAATACAGTCGTAGCCTTTAATAATACTAACCATTGCAATACTAAAACCTGTATTGCCCGAAGTGGTTTCAATTATTGTATCGCCCGGTTTTAGAATACCTCTTCTTTCGGCTTCTTCAATAATATAAAGTGCAATTCTGTCTTTAGTTGAATGTCCTGGATTAAAAGCTTCTACTTTTGCGTAAAAATTTCCTGTCAGGTTTTTTGTAATCTTATTTAACTTGATAAGTGGCGTATTCCCAATTAATTCAAGAACATTGTTGTACGCTTTTATTTCTTTCATCTGTTAATTTTATTTACTTTAAATGTCAGATGGAATTCGTCAAAATTAATGTTGAAAAAATTTCATCTTGACTCATTTCATAAATTAATTTATTCTATTTCGTATGAAAATTTGAAACAGAAAACCTTGCAAATTTAACAAAAAAAGTTAAACTATTCTTCAATTTTTTCTAAATCTAATAAAAAGGCAAACTCTTTTGCTAATTCTTTAAGTGCTTCGAACCTTCCAGAAGCGCCACCGTGCCCTGCGTCCATATTGGTATCTAAATACAAAACATTATTGTCGGTTTTTAATGCACGTAATTTTGCTACCCATTTTGCGGGTTCCCAATATTGTACTTGCGAATCGTGCAAACCTGTAGAAACATACATATTAGGATAATTTTGTGCTTTTACATTGTCGTAAGGCGAATACGATAACATGTAGTCGTAATATTCTTTTTCATTAGGATTTCCCCATTCGTCGTACTCGCCAGTTGTTAATGGAATGGTGTCGTCTAACATTGTTGTTACCACATCTACAAAAGGTACTTGTGCAATTACACCATTGTAGAGCTCTGGTGCCATATTAACTACTGCTCCCATCAAAAGTCCACCAGCAGAGCCGCCTTCGGCATATAAATGTTGGGGCGATGTATATTTTTGATTAATTAAATATTTGGAACAATCGATAAAATCGGTAAAGGTATTTTTCTTTTTCAATAATTTTCCGTCTTCATACCACTGGCGGCCTAAATCTTCGCCGCCACGAATGTGTGCAATGGCGAAAATGAATCCACGATCTAATAGACTTAAACGGGTTGACGAAAACCAAGGATCAAGCGAATTTCCGTATGAACCGTAAGCATATTGTAATAGCGGATTATTTCCATTTAATTGCATTCCTTTTTTGTACACTATAGAAATTGGCACTTTAGTACCATCATTTGCTGTGGCCCATATGCGTTTTTCTTCGTAATTATCTTTATTAAATTTTCCGCCCAATACTTTTTGCTCTTTTAAAACCGTTTTTTGTTTGGTTTTCATATTAAAATCGATAACAGATGAAGGCGTTTTTAACGATTGATACGAAAAACGCAATATATCGGTATCAAAATCGGGATTAGTAGTGGTATAAGCCGTGTAGGTTTCACTTTCAAAAGGAAGATAATAAGCTTCTTCTTCATTCCATGGTCGAATTTGAATTTTATTTAATCCATTAGCACGTTCTTCTACTACCAGATAATCTTTAAAAATATCGATTCCCTCTAGTAAAACATCATTACGATGAGGAATTAAATCGACCCAATTATCTGATGAGGTTTTGCTTTCAGGCGTTTTCATCAATTTAAAATTAGTAGCCTTATCCTTATTAGTCAACACGTAAAAACTATCGCCGTAATGCGAAATAGAATACTCTAAACCTCTTGTACGTGGTTGAAATACTTTAAAATTTCCATTTGGATTGTTGGCCTCTAAAATTTGAAACTCAGAAGTCATTGTGCTTGTAGAGCCTATAACCAAATACTTTTTCGATTTTTCTTTATAAACAAAAGTATAAAAAGTGTCATCTTTTTCATGAAAAACTAAAACGTCATTTGCAGCATCAGAATTTAATTGATGTCTGAAAATTTTATCAGAACGAAGTGTTTTTGGATCGTTTTTGGTATAGAAAAAAGTTTTATTATCGGCTGCCCAAGCGGTACTACCTGTTGCATTTTCAATTTTATCAGGTAAAATTTCACCCGTTTCCAAGTTTTTAATTTGAATAGTATATTGTCGGCGTGAAACGGTATCAATTCCAAAGGTTACCCATTTATTATCTTCACTTACCGAAATTCCGTTTAAGTTAAAATACGAATGCCCTTTTGCCATTTCGTTGCAATCGAACATAATTTCTTCTTTAGCTTCTAAACTTCCTTTTTTTCTTGAATAAATTGGATAGTCTTTACCTTTTTCAAATCGTGTGATATAGAAATATCCATTATAAAAATAAGGCACCGATTCATCATCTTCTTTAATACGGCTTTTCATTTCTTCAAACAACTCTTTTTGAAATTGTTGTGTATGTGCCGTCATTTTTTGGTAATACTCATTTTCTGCTTCTAGGTAAGCAATCACTTCTGGATTTTCCCTATCGTTTAACCAATAATAATCATCATTTCTTACATGGCCATGTTTTTCTAATTTATGGGGATTTTTTTTTGCTATTGGCGGCTGCATGGTATTTTTCATGGTGTTATCTTTATCTTTACAAGCGGTCGCAAAAATAAGAGAAATTGGTAGTAATAGAATTATTTTTTTCATGAAGTTGCATTTTAATTCATGGCTAATTTACTAATTTTGTGCTTTAATATTAAAATTTAATATTATGTTTGGAGATATTATGGGAATGATGGGTAAAATAAAAGAAACCCAAGCCAAAGTTGAAGCCACAAAAAAACGCTTAAATACTGTTTTAATTGATGAAAAAAGTTCGGACGGATTGTTAGAGATTACCCTTACGGCAAATCGCCAAATTAAAAACATTTCAATAGCTGATGATTTACTAAATGATAAAGAAATGTTAGAAGATTATTTAGTAAACACTTTAAACAAAGTCATTGAAAGAGCTACAAATATAAACGAAAACGAATTGGCCGCCGTTGCAAAAGAAGGCATGCCTAATATTCCAGGTATGGATTTATTCAAGTAAAAAAGAGATTAATAATCTCTTTTTTACTTATAATTTTCCCAAAACTTCCAATACATAATCATGCATCACTTGTCTGTAATCCATATGGGTAACCATACGTAGTTTTCCTTGACCCATAGAGCTGATTAATATCATTTTAGACTTCATCTTTTCAATAAAAAGTTTCTCATCTATAGTAGGCTGTAGTGTAAATATTACAATATTCGTTTCAACTGGTTCAACATCTTTTACAAAATCCTTTGTACGCAAAACAGCAGCTAATTCTTTTGCTCGTTCATGATCTTTTTCTAAGCGTGAAATATTATTTTTCAAAGCATATATACCAGCCGCCGCCAAATAGCCCGATTGACGCATATTACCACCAAACAATTTACGAATCCGCATGGCTTTTTTCATATCGGCTGCACTACCTACTAATACAGAACCCACAGGCGCACCCAATCCTTTCGATAAACAAACGGAAATCGTATCAAACAAATCGCCAAAATCTTTTGGTTTTTGATTTTTAGCAACTAATGCATTCCACAATCTGGCACCATCTAAATGATAACTCAAATTGTGTGCGATACAAACTTGTTTAATTTTTTGTAATTCTTCCAAATCATAACAAGCACCACCGCCTTTATTTGTTGTATTTTCAATACTTACCAATCGAGTCATAGGTGCATGATAAAATTCCGGATCATTAATAGCTTGTTTTACTTGTTCTGCTGTAATTTTACCACGATTTCCATCCAATAAATGACACGAAACACCACTATTAGCAGCTACACCACCACCTTCATACAAAAATATATGCGACCATTTATCACAAATTACTTCATCACCAGGTTTTGTATGCAATCGAATTGCCGTTTGATTGGCCATCGTACCACTTGGAAAAAACAAGGCTGCTTCTTTACCAAATAATTGAGCCACATATGCTTCCAATTCATTTACCGTTGGGTCTTGTTTAAACACATCATCACCAACTTGAGCAGTAAACATTGCGTCAAGCATTTCTGCAGTAGGTTTGGTAACTGTATCACTTATCAAATTTATTTCCATATCTAAAATAGATGTCTTACTTTTGAATTTTATTATTTGAAGCTATTTCCCGCTATTCGTTGCAATCTTTTTAAAATTTGAAAACAATATTTTTTCAAAGTAAATTTTAAAAAGGATTTCCACTGCTATCGGGGCTAGTTTCCAAGCAAACAAAACTACAACAATTATGGTAAATACCGAACAAGCAAAAGACATTATTGATCGCCTTGGTGCGTTAAGGAGGTATCTTTGACATCGATAAAAAATTAATCGAAATTACCAACGAAGAAGAAAAAACTTTAGCACCCGGCTTTTGGGACAAACCCAAAGATGCCGAAAAAGTAGTACGCGAAATACGTTCCAAAAAGAAATGGGTTGACGATTACAACAAAGGTCTAGAAATGTGCGATGAACTACAAATCATGCTCGACTTTCTTAAAGAAGGTGAAATTTCGGACGAAGAAGTCGACGAACATTATGCCAAAACGATAACTCATATCGAAGATATCGAATTCAGAAATATGCTTTCAGATGAAGCTGATAGTATGAGTGCGGTATTACAAATTACTGCCGGTGCTGGTGGAACCGAAAGTTGTGACTGGGCATCGATGCTAATGCGTATGTATTTAATGTGGGGCGAAAAACAAGGTTACAAAATTAAAGAATTGAACTTTCAAGAAGGCGATGTAGCGGGTGTAAAAACAGTTACTTTAGAATTTGAAGGCGATTTTGCTTTTGGTTACTTAAAAGGAGAAAACGGTGTTCATCGTTTGGTGCGTATTTCACCTTTTGATAGCAATGCTAAGCGGCATACTTCATTCGTTTCCGTTTATGTTTATCCATTAGTTGATGATACTATAGAAATTATCGTTAATCCTTCTGATATTGAAATCACTACTGCGCGTTCTAGTGGTGCCGGTGGACAAAATGTTAATAAAGTAGAAACCAAAGTACAATTAGTTCACAAGCCAACAGGCATTCAAATTCAATGTTCTGAAACCCGTTCACAACACGACAATAGAGAACGCGCCATGCAAATGCTTAAATCGCAATTGTATGAAATTGAAATGAAAAAACGACTCGAACAACGTGCTGATATTGAGGCCGGTAAAATGAAAATTGAATGGGGTTCGCAAATTCGAAATTACGTAATGCATCCCTATAAATTAGTAAAAGACGTACGTTCGGGTTACGAAAGTAGCGATGTTGATGCCGTAATGAATGGTGATATCGACGAATTTTTAAAAGCCTATTTAATGATGATGGGACAAAAAGATAGTGAGTAGTAATAAGTAATTGGTTTACAGTTTACAATATACATTTTCAAAATACACATAAATAAACAACACAACATATCATGGACTTAAATTTCAATATAAACGAAGATCATAATAAATTATTAGTTTCTGATTTACGTAGCCGATTTGCCCAAATTAGTTTAGGTGGCGGTAAAAGCCGTATCGAAAAACTACATAGCGAAGGCAAAATGACGGCTCGCGAACGAATTGATTATTTGTTGGATAAAAATTCTAAAAGTATTGAAATTGGTGCTTTTGCTGGAGATGGCATGTATGCCGAACATGGTGGTTGCCCTTCTGGTGGTGTGGTTGTTAAAATGGGCTATATTCAAGGAAAACAATGTATTGTTGTGGCCAATGATGCAACCGTAAAAGCGGGTGCTTGGTTTCCAATTACCGGTAAAAAAAATCTTCGTGCTCAAGAAATTGCTATCGAAAATAGATTACCTATTATTTATTTGGTAGATTCTGCAGGCGTTTATTTACCAATGCAAGATGAAATTTTTCCAGATAAAGAACATTTTGGTCGTATTTTTCGTAACAACGCTATAATGAGTAGTATGGGAATTACCCAAATTGCAGCCGTTATGGGCAGTTGCGTAGCGGGTGGTGCTTATTTACCTATTATGAGTGATGAAGCTTTAATTGTTGATAAAACGGGAAGTATATTTTTGGCAGGAAGCTATCTAGTAAAAGCCGCTATTGGAGAAAGCATTGATAATGAAACACTTGGCGGTGCTACAACGCATTGCGAAATTTCAGGTGTTACTGATTATAAAGCAAACGATGATAAAGACGCTTTAGACAGAATAAAATCGGTAGTTGGAAAAATTGGCGATTATGAAAAAGCGGGTTTCAATCGAATTAAAGCAGAAAAACCAACTGAAAATGAAGAAGATATTTACGGAATTTTACCCAAATCGCGTTCCGATCAATACGATATGATGGAAATCATCAAGCGTTTGGTTGATAATTCTGAATTTGATGAATACAAAGCGGGTTATGGACAAACCATTATTACTGGTTATGCTCGTATCGATGGCTGGGCTGTGGGAATTATAGCCAATCAACGTAAAATTGTAAAAACTACTGCAGCAAAAACCAAACCAAGCGAAATGCAGTTTGGTGGCGTAATTTATTCTGATTCTGCCGATAAAGCCACTCGTTTTATTGCTAATTGTAATCAAAAGAAAATTCCTTTAGTTTTTTTGCAAGATGTTACTGGTTTTATGGTAGGAAGCAAATCTGAACATGGTGGAATTATAAAAGATGGTGCCAAAATGGTTAATGCAGTATCGAATTCTGTAGTTCCAAAATTCACGGTTGTTATTGGAAATTCGTATGGTGCCGGAAATTATGCCATGTGTGGAAAAGCTTACGATCCACGATTAATCTTCGCTTGGCCAAGTGCAGAATTAGCGGTTATGGGTGGTGCACAAGCTGCCAAAGTTTTATTACAAATTGAAGCCGCTTCACTTAAAAAATCGGGAGAAGAATTAACTCCAGAAAAAGAAAACGAACTTTTCAATAAAATAAAAGCCAAATACGATGCTCAGGTTTCTCCTTATTACGCAGCAGCTCGTTTATGGACAGATGCTGTTATAGATCCATTAGAAACACGTACTTGGATTTCTATGGGAATTGAAGCTGCTAACCATGCACCTATCGAAAAACCATTTAATTTAGGAGTAATACAAGTTTAATACATTTTTTTTCATTTCGAACTTGTACAAATTCTTTGAATCTTCGATTTCGGATTTCTTTTTTTAGATGCTGAAATAAATTCAGCATGACAACTCTTTTTATGAATAACAAATTCCAACATTTCAAAACCGATATTTCAGGTATAAGTTTACCTGAAAAATTTACGTTTCCTTTTTACTACGAGCCGCATCTATTAAGTGAAATCGCTGCTAAAGAATTGCAAAATTATTTAGAAACGCAAACCGATTTTGAGCATAATTTTGGTTTACAAGAAAATCAAATTGGGTTGGTAATTGGAAAAATGTTTGGGGTTTTGGTTTGCCAAGATGAAAATGGAAAATTAGGCTATTTATGGGGTTTTTCTGGAAAATTGGCCGATAGCAATCATCATGAAAAATTTGTTCCACCAGTTTTTGATATGCTAACTCAAAATAGTTTTTTCAAACAAGAAGAAGCGATTTTAAATCAATACAACCGAAAAATTGAAGAATTAGAACAAAGTACAGAATTGGCTGAAGCCAAAGAAAATCTGAAACAAACAGAACATGAAGCCACAACGGATATTCAGCGCCAAAAACAACGCATTAAAGATTTAAAAATAGAACGTGATACTAAGCGTACTTCTTTTAAAAACCTTTCGTTACAAGAAATTGAACAATTAGAAATCGAACTTTCTGAAGAAAGTAAAAAAGAAAGTATTTTGTTGAAGAAAATGACGAAATATTGGAATTTGACAGTGGAAAGTCGAAAGTTGAAAGTTGAAAAGTTGCTTTCTGAAATTGAGAAATTAAAAAATGAACGTAAACAAAAATCAAGCGACTTGCAACAACGCTTATTTTCGGAATACACTTTTTTAAATCAAAATAAAGAAATGAAATCTATTGGCGAAATTTTCGATAATAATCCACCTGCTGGTGCTGGAGAATGTGCTGCTCCAAAATTATTGCAATATGCTTTTCAAAATAACTTAAAGCCTATTGCGTTAGCCGAATTTTGGTGGGGTCAATCGCCAAAGAGTGAAGTACGAAAAAACCAACAATTTTATCCTGCGTGTCAAAGTAAGTGCAAACCTATTTTAGCACATATGCTTGAAGGAATTGAAATGGAGGAAAATCCATTATTGGAAAATCCTGCTGAAGGAAAAACCATTGAAATTGTTTTCGAAGATAATTATTTAGCTGTGGTAAACAAGCCTGCAGAAATGCTCTCGGTTCCTGGAAAAAACATTCAAGATTCCGTTTTTGAAAGGGTAAAAAATCTATATCCTGAGGCTACTGGGCCACTAATTGTACATCGATTGGATATGTCCACATCGGGTTTATTAATTATTGCAAAATCTGAAGAAATTTATAAAAAAATTCAAGCACAATTTATAAAACGAACCGTAAAAAAGCGTTATGTAGCTGTTTTAGATGGCATTGTAAAAAAACCAGAAGGAATTATCAATTTACCTTTGCGAGTAGATTTGGATAATCGACCCCATCAATTGGTGTGTTATGAATACGGAAAACCTGCTGAAACACACTACAAAGTAATTGAAATAAAAAACAAAAAAACAAGAATTCACTTCTTCCCTATTACTGGTCGCACGCATCAGTTACGAGTGCACGCATCGCATCAATTAGGTTTAAATTGTCCCATTTTGAGTGATGATTTGTATGGAAAAAAAGCGGATAGATTGCATTTACATGCTGAAGAAATTACGTTTACACATCCTGTTTCAAAAGAAATTTTGACTATTTTTAAAGAAGCGGAGTTTTAACTAAACCGAAAACCAGCTGTTTACTTTCTCTTTTATTGGATTTTCTTGTATGTTTTTGTGTGTAAACTCATTGGTTTTGTTGTTATAAATATAATCTTTTTTCCATTCTTCATGGTTTTTTGCCATATCTATTATTGCATTACACACATATTCAATTTCTTCGGAAGAAGTTGTAGGGTGAATCGACATACGAATCCAACCAGGTTTATGTTCCATATCGCCATCGGTAATTTGGCACACAATAGAATCGGAAGTAGCTTCATCTACATGTAATAAATAATGCCCATACGTTCCAGCGCAGCTACAACCGCCACGCGTTTGTATTCCAAATTTATCATTTAAGAGTTTTACCCCTAAATTATAATGCAAATCATCTATATAAAATGAAATTACACCTAGTCGGTCTTGGTGTTGTGGTGCTAAAATAGTAATGTTATCTACAGTGCTTAATCGGTTAAAAATATAGGAAACCAATTCGCGTTCGCGTTCCAAAATATTAGCAACGCCCATTTGTTCTTTTAATTTAATTGCCAAAGCGGTTTTTATTACTTGTAAAAAGCCTGGTGTTCCACCGTCTTCTCTATCTTCAATATTGTCGATATACTTGTGTTTTCCCCAAGGATTTGTCCATAAAACGGTACCACCACCTGGGCAATCGGGCACATTATTTTTGTACAAATTTTTATTAAATATCATTATACCACTTGTACCTGGTCCACCTAAAAATTTATGTGGCGATAAAAAAATAGCATCTAAATACGCTTCGTTATCTTCGGGGTGCATATCTATTTTTACATAGGGTCCAGAACAAGCAAAATCTACGAAACAAACGCCACCATTTTGGTGCATAATTTTGGCTACTTCGTGATATGGTGTTTTTATTCCCGTTACATTTGAACAAGCTGTTATAGAAGCAATTTTAAAACTTCTATCGTTATATTTTTCTACTAATTTTTTAAAATTATTTAAACAAAATAAACCATCTTCGCTTGCTGGAACAACAACTACATCGGCAATGGTTTCTAGCCAAGAGGTTTGGTTCGAATGATGTTCCATATGCGAAATAAAAACTACTGGTTTAATTGCATTTGGAATAGTTGTAAAGTCTTTTAAATTTTCGCTTACTTTTAAACCTAAAATACGTTGCAATTTGTTTACAACACCTGTCATGCCAGAGCCTGTAGCTATTAAAACATCGTTTTCAGTTGCGTTTACGTGTTTTTTAATAATTTGTCGTGCTTCGTGATAAGCAAATGTCATTGCTGTTCCTGTTACCGAAGTTTCAGTATGTGTGTTGGCTACAAAAGCGCCAAAATCGTTCATTAATTTTTCTTCAATTGGTCGGTATAATCTCCCACTTGCTGTCCAATCAGTATAAATAATTTTTTTAATTCCGTAGGGAGAATAAAAGGTTTCATTAATTCCTATAATTTGATTTCGAAATTTTTCAAAATACTGTTCGAGTTGTGTAGGTTGCGTTGTTGTCATAATTTAATCTTCTAGTTGTTGGGCTTTCGAGTAAATACGCCATTTTTCGATACATTCTACCATATCGTTCGGAATTTCTGTTTCAAAACGCATAAATTCTTTAGTAGTAGGATGTTGAAAACCTAAAGTACGAGCATGCAGTGCTTGACGTGGTAAAACTTTAAAACAATTATCTACAAATTGTTTATATTTAGTAAAAGTAGTTCCTTTTAAAATGGCATTTCCGCCATAACGTTCGTCATTAAACAAAGTATGTCCTATAGATTTCATATGTACGCGAATTTGGTGTGTGCGTCCTGTTTCTAATTGGCACGAAATAACGGTAACATAACCTAATCGTTCTAAAACTTTATAATGTGTAACAGCTGGTTTCCCTTTTTCTCCATCGGGATAAACTGCCATTTGCATACGATTGGTTAAATGTCGATCTATATTTCCTTCGATAGTTCCTTCCTCTGCTTCTACATTTCCCCAAACAATAGCAACATATTCGCGTTCCGATGTTTTTTCGGCAAATTGTTTGCTTAAATAATCCATTGCTTGTTCGGTTTTAGCTACTACCAATAATCCTGAAGTGTCTTTATCGATACGATGCACCAATCCGGGTCGGTTGGAACTATTCATTGGTAAATTATCAAAATGATAGGCTAACGCATTAACCAGCGTTCCGCTATAATTTCCATGACCTGGATGCACCACCATTCCTGCAGGTTTATTAACTACAATAAGTTGGTCGTCTTCAAAAACAATATCAAGCGGAATATTTTCACCTTTGAGTAAATGTTCATACGGTGGGTGCTCGAGCATTACCTGAACAACATCGTTTGGCTTTACTTTATAATTTGATTTTACAGCAATTTTGTTGACTAAAATTCCGTTATTATCGGCTGCTTTTTGTATTTTACTACGTGTCGTGTTTTCAATTAAGTTCATTAAAAATTTATCTACACGAAGCTGTTGTTGCCCTTTTGGCACTAAAAATTTATGGTGTTCGTATAAATCGTCTTCAAGTTCTTCAAAATTATTCTCCTGCATTGTCTTCGGTTTCCTGAGATTGACTAATTGAGTCTGTTTTGGTAAAAGTATCGTCGGTGTAAAGCTCTTCGCCATCGCCAAGAAGAAAATCTAACACGGCATTTTTTTTAACTTTATCGCCTCTCTTCACTTTTTTCCCCTTAAAAAAAACACCTAATACTTCGTCTTTTGCTATATGCGGTTTATAGGTTACTTTACCTTCTTTTAAACCTAACGATATAATATTAGCGCTAACTTGGCGAAAAGTTTTTCCTTCTAAATCGGGAAGGGTAACATCGCTATATTCTCCAGCATTTATTTTTACATAAATTTTTCGTCCGTCTTTAACTGCATTTTTCGGTTTTGGATCTTGTTCTACAATTGAAAACGGTGGTAAATCGGGTCTAAAATCTACTGTATCTAAAACATACAACTCTAAACCAGCTTCCTTTAATTTCTCGTCGGCAGCTGTAAGTTGCATTTTAATTAAATCTGGCACTTCAATTTCTTTTCCGTGATGGGTTCTAAAATTTAAAAATTTTAATAACCCAAATACCAATACAGCTACTAGTACTATTGCTATTACCAATTGTATAAAAAATGTTTTGCTGGTTAAAAACTTTACTAAACTCATAAACAAAGTATTTTGGCAAAGATAACATTTCTAATTCTGAATAAATAATGTATTTTTGTTAATTATAAAACTTTCAAATTTTATGCTAAACGTTGCAGTTGTAATGGGTGGATATTCTGATGAATATGTAATTTCATTAAAAAGTGGTCAATTAATACTTCAAAACTTAGCTTTAAGCAATTATGCTATTTTTGAAATTCATATTGTAAAAGAAGGTTGGTTTTTATTACATAACGAAGAAAAAATTCCTATTAACAAAGCTGATTTTTCGGTAGAATTAAACGGAAAAAAAATAGAATTCGATGTTTTAGTAAATACTATTCATGGTACACCTGGAGAAGATGGCCACATGCAAGCCTACTGGGAATTACTCGAAATTCCTTACACGGGTTGTGGTTTTTACCAATCGAGCTTAACTTTTAACAAGCGTGATACATTATCCGTTTTATCAAAATTTAATATTCCACGAGCAAATTCTATATATTTAAGTAAAGGCGATACTATTAATAAAGAAGAAATTATTGCTACTTTAGGCATACCCTTATTTATAAAACCCAATCAATCTGGTAGTAGTTTAGGTATAACTATGGTTCAAGATTCAAACGATTTTGAAAAAGCACTTGACTTTGCCTTTGCAGAAGATAACGATATTTTAATTGAATCGTACTTAAAAGGAACAGAAGTTTCTGTAGGCGTTATTAATTTTAAAGGAAAAACAACAGTACTTGGCACTACAGAAATTGTGCCGCACAATGCTTTTTTTGATTACGAAGCTAAATATTTGGGCAAATCTGATGAAATTACACCAGCTCGCTTAGATAAAGAAACAGAAAAACGAGTTTATGAAACTGCAGCAAAAATATATGAATTGTTAGGCATGAGTGGTTTTTCGCGAACCGATTTTATTATAGTTGATGGAGTACCGCATTTTATTGAAATAAATACCAATCCAGGACTAAGCCCGCAAAGTATTTTTCCGCAACAAGCAGAATATGCGCAAATACAGTTTAGCAATTTGTTAGATAATGAAATTGAACTAGCCTTACAACGAAAACCTATTTGGAATAGGTTTAAAAAATAATATAAGTATGAAACGAGCAATATTTCCTGGTTCATTTGACCCCATTACTAATGGCCATTTCGATATTATTAAACGAGGCGTTTCGCTTTTTGATGAAGTTATTGTGGCTATTGGTGTAAATGCCGAAAAAAAATATATGTTCCCTTTAGAACAACGCAAAAAATTTATTGAAGATGCCTTTAAAAAAGAACCAAAAGTTAGGGTAATTACTTATACAGGTTTAACTATAGATTTGTGTAAAAAAGAAAAAGCAAATTTTATTTTGCGTGGTTTACGCAACCCAGCCGATTTTGAATTTGAAAAAGCTATTGCACATACAAACCGTGTTTTATCTAAAATTGAAACCGTATTTTTATTAACTGCTGCTAGCACTTCTTATATTTCATCAAGTATTGTACGCGATGTAATGCGCAACGGTGGCGATATTTCAAAACTGGTTCCAGAATCTGTATTACAAAAGTAAATCTATAACTTGTGCCTAACCTTCTAGTTAAAAAACTTACCTTTGCCGCTTTTAAGCCAAAAAGAAGTTTTTATGCAAAAAGTATTTAATTTATTCGATTTTTCTCAAAAAGTAAATTATAAAACTGAAATTTTAGCCGGACTTACCGTTGCAATGACCATGATTCCCGAATCGTTGTCGTTTGCAATTTTAGCTGGGTTTCCACCACTTGTAGGTCTTTACGGTGCTTTTATTATGGGCTTAATTACTGCTATTTTTGGCGGTCGCCCTGGATTAATTTCAGGTGGTGCAGGCGCTACTGTAATTGTATTAATCGCGTTAATGAAATCGCACGGATTAGAATATGTTTTTGGAGCTGTAATTATAGCTGGCCTACTTCAAATTATTGTAGGTGTTTTTAAACTTGGTAAATTTATTCGTTTAGTTCCGCAACCTGTTATGTATGGTTTTGTAAATGGTTTGGCTGTTGTTATTTTTATGTCGCAATTAGAACAGTTTAAAACTACTAGCAATGACGAAACAACTTGGTTAACAGGAAGTGCTATGTTTATAATGCTCGGGTTAGTAGCTTTAACTATTGCAATTGTGTATTTTTTTCCAAAAATTACAAAAGCTATTCCAGCATCTTTAGTTGCTATTGCCGTTGTTTTTGCTGTTGTTTTACTTTTTGGAATCGAAACCAAGCAGGTAAAAGACATAGCATCGGTTAGCGGTAGCCTTCCTCCTTTTCATATTCCTACTATTCCACTAAATTGGGAAACTTTAAAAATTATTTTTCCCTACGGATTAGTAATGGCGGCTGTAGGATTAACCGAAGGTTTATTGACACTAAATTTAGTTGATGAAATTACTGCTACTAAAGGAAATAGTAACCGCGAATGTTTAGCGCAAGGAACGGCTAATATTGCTAATGGTTTTTTCTTCGGAATGGGTGGTTGCCCTATGATTGCGCAAACCTTAGTAAACTTATCGGCAGGTTCTAGAGCACGACTATCAGGAATAATTGGTGCGTTAACCATTTTAGCCATTATTTTAGTTGGTGCACCTGTAATTGAATTATTACCAATGGCTGCTTTAACAGGTGTTATGATTATGGTAGCTATTGGAACTTTTGAGTGGACAAGCTTTAAAACCTTCAACAAAATGCCAAAATCGGATATTTTTGTAATGCTTGTGGTTACACTAATAACTATTTTTATGCACAATTTAGCATTAGCGGTATTAATTGGCGTAATTATTTCGGCTTTAGTTTTTGCTTGGGAAAATGCTAAACGCATTCGTGCCCGAAAATATGTAGATGAAAATGGTATAAAACATTACGAAATATTTGGTCCGTTATTTTTTGGTTCTACAACGGCTTTTGCCGAAAAATTTGATATTCAAAACGACCCGAAAGAAATTATAATTGATTTTGCCGAAAGTAGAATTGCCGATATGAGTGCTATTGAAGCTGTTAATAACATAACAACAAAATATGCCAATTTAGGAAAAACGGTACACTTACGCCATTTAAGTAACGATTGTATTACTTTATTAAAAAACGCCGAAGCTATTATTGATGTTAATATATTAGAAGATCCTTCTTATAGTGTAATGCCTGGCAAAAATTAATAAGCGAGTTTAGTATAACACACCAAACCCGCTTATTTAAGTAACCAAATTGTGTATTTATTGATCTAACCAAGCATTCATCATCCAAATTGTTTTTTCTTGTTCGGTTATAAAGCCACTCATCATTGCATTAGTTCCTTCGTCGTTTATTTCGCCAGAAGCTTCTAAAATTTTTCGTTCTATTTGCAGTAAACTAGCCAACGATTGAATTACAAGTTGCACTGCTTTTTCATCGTTCGATATATTTTTACCTACTTCTAATTGGTTTGCTTCAATATAATCAGAAAAAGTATGCAAAGGTACGCCTCCTAAAGTAAGTACGCGTTCTGCTATTTCATCAATTTTTAGTTGAGAATCGTTATACAATTCTTCAAACTTAATATGTAAATCGAAAAAGCGTTTTCCTCTAATATTCCAATGTAAACCTCTTAAGTTTTGATAATACACTTGAAAATTGGCTAATAAAACATTTAAGTCGGTTATTAATTGTTTTGTTTCTTCAATTGGTAATCCTAATGTGTTTGTTTTCATTGTCTTGTTTTTTGTTACTACAAATTTATTCAAAAATAATAGCGTAAAACTATAAATCAAATTGATAATTATTATATTTGCATAAAATTTTTCTATAAAATGACCATAACGCAATTACATTACGTTTTAGCTGTTGCCGAACACAAAAATTTTACGCTTGCAGCCGAAAAATGCTTTGTTACTCAGCCAACTTTAAGTATGCAAATTCAGAAACTTGAGGAAGAACTTGATATTTTAATTTTTGATAGAAGCAAAAAACCAATTTTATTAACAGAAATAGGTACTAAAATTGTAGCACAAGCTAAAAATATAGTAAATGAAGCCAATAGAATTAAAGATATTGTAGATCAACAAAAAGGCTATATTGGTGGCGAATTTCGTTTAGGTATTATTCCTACGGTTACCCCTACACTATTGCCTATGTTTTTAAATAATTTTATTCATAGTTATCCAAAAGTAAATTTAATAATAGAAGAATTAACTACTGAAGAAATACTAACTAAATTAACAAATGGTCATTTAGATTGTGCCATTGCTGCTACGCCATTAGAAAATGAAAATTTAAAAGAAATTGTTTTATACTACGAACCTTTTGTGGCGTACTTAAACGATAATCATAATGGCATCGACAAAAAAGAAATTGAAGTTAACGATTTAGAATTTGACCATTTATTGTTACTACAAGACGGGCATTGCTTTAAAAATGGTATTTTAAATTTATGCAAAAACAATAAATTTATTGCCGAAAATCATTTTCAGTTAGAAAGCGGAAGTTTCGAAACACTTATTCGTTTAGTAGATGAAGGACTTGGTGTTACATTACTACCTTATTTGCATACCTTAGATTTAAATGAAAAAAGTAAAGCCAAATTACGACAGTTTACCAATCCGAAACCAGCTAGAGAAATTAGCCTATTGTACTCTAAAAATGAGCTAAAAGTGCATATAATTGACGCGCTTCGCAATACAATAAATGGCGTAGTTAGAGGTGCTATTGCCTTTCACGATGTGGAAATAATTAGCCCTAAAATAAAAAATTAATTAATAAAAGCTAAACAATGCCTTAACTCGGGTTTTTCTTTAGTATATTGAAAAAGCCAGTCGCGTAGTTGCTCTATTTCGTAAGGTAATAATACTTTAACCGCTTTTTCTAATTCTTTACAAAACAATTTAGAATCGAAACTTACTCTTTCAAGTATCGATTTTGTGTAATTAAACATTTTTGTTGCCATATTTAATTAATGTTTGGTTAAAAACTATCTTCAAAGATATAAAGAAAACGTTTTCGTAAAACTATTATTGTGTAAAATTTTGTTAAAGTTTTATTGCCCGTAGCATTTCTCTTTTACCAGGTGCGCCTGGCAATTTTTCTACAGAAAAACCCGCCGCTAACATTGCTTTTTTTATAACAGAACGGCAAGCGTAAGTTACTAAAACACCATTCTTTTTTAATGCTTTGTACATTTTTACAAACATTTCTTCACTCCATAATTCGGGTTGAACACTGTAACCAAAAGCATCAAAATATATTACGTTAAAGGTATTTTCTTGATTAATTTCTTGAAAAAATTGTTGCTTTTTTGTTAAACTAAAATAGGGCGAAATTTGATTTTCTTGTTCCCAAGCAACTTCGTGAAATTGATTAAAAACAGTTGCCTCTTTTATTGCGTTTAATGCTTTTACATAGTTTAAACAGTTTGCTTCTTCTTTAGAAATAGGATAAGCCTCTACGCCTACATAGTGTATTTTTTGTTTATGTATTTTTGTTTCTAAATAGGTAATAAAAGCATTTAAACCTGTTCCAAAACCTATTTCTAAAATAACTAGTTCTGGTTTATTGCTAAACAAATGGAGGCCGTTTTTAATAAAAACGTGCTTTGCTTCTTCAACAGCACCGTGTTTAGAATGGTATGTTTCATTCCATTCTTCAATGTAAAAGGTTACAGAACCGTCATTAGTTGTAATTATTTTTTTATCCATTTTCATAAAAGTAAAAAAGTTTAAGATTACTCTTAAACTTTTTTAGTTATTGAATGTATAATTTTTTTATTCGCGGAATAGGACCACCGCATTTAACTTTATGGCAATTTATACAAGCATCAATAGCGTTGTTAAAATGCTCTTTTGCTTTTTCGGGCTCTTTATAAATTAATTCTTGCGCTTGTATAAATTTTTGCGCTTGTTCCTTAAAAAAAGCATCTTTATCGGTTTCGTCTGTTAATACTGCTTCGTGAATACGAATAAAATGTTGTGGAAAAACACCTATTGTATCGCCGCTAATAATTCGGTTTTTTAAGCGTTCGTTATCTACATACATTTGTTCCATTAACGCAGCCATTTCACTCATTTCATACATTTCAAAACCTTCGGCATTGTTTTTTTTTGCATCAGTTTCGCAGCTTTCTTCTTGCTTCTTTTGGCACGATAACAGTAAAACAGCTATGCCAAGTATTATTACTATTTTTTTCATTTTATTGTTTAGCAATTAATACCCCATCTGCTAAAAAACCATACGTTACTTCAGGCTCGGTAATACTATCGATAGCCGCTTGCGATTTTCCTTCGTCTTTTGCGTAATGTTTTAAATCATCTACGCTAATAACACTTACAAAAGCTTTTCCTTCTACAATAGATTGATTTTCCTGTGCGTTCATTGGTACAAAAAAGGCATAATCTTTAAATTTCACAAACGATTCTTGCTCGTTTCCTAAATCGAGTGTCATCCAGCAACCTTTTTTTTGGCACACATTATTAATGTTCGATTTAAATTTTACCGTAATAGTATCGCCTTCTTTTAAACTTTTATATTTATCTAGCATTTCAGCTTCGGTTAAAGCGTCAGCATCGGTTATTGTAGCGCCAAAAGTAGCATATTCTACTTTGTTTCCTGTAACTTCATTGTTGCTGTTTTCTGTTTTTGAGTCTTTACAAGCTATTGCAAAACTTGCTATTGTAAAGGCAAGCAGTATATTTTTTTTCATTTTTATTATTTTTAATATTAATTTGAAGCAAAAATAAGGCAAAAGTTTAAAAAAGCCAGCTTTTCTTGTTAATAATATTTTACATCAAAATGAGTAATTATTATTTCTGCTCGTTCCTTTTTATTAAATTTGCGAAAGCATCGATTTTTAAGATGTTTTAAATTTTTTAATTATTTTTTATGGAATTACCTTCAATTACAGCTATTGAAATAACATTAGCTTCTACTTCTAAAATAAATACTGTTGATTTTGAAAATGTAGTGTTTGGCAGTACTTTTACGGATCATATGTTAGTTTGTAGCTATAAAAATGAAAAATGGCAAACGCCAAAAATTATGCCTTATGCTCCGTTTACTTTAGATCCGTCGGCTAAGGTTTTTCATTATGGTCAGGCTATTTTTGAAGGTATGAAAGCCTATAAAGATTCTAATGAAGACGTTTGGTTGTTTCGTCCCGACCAAAATTTTGAACGTTTCAATAAAAGTGCCGTAAGAATGGCCATGCCCGAAATTACGGAAGAAATTTTTTTAGGCGGATTACGAAAACTACTCGAAATTGATAAAAACTGGGTTCAAAAAAATGCTGATAGTTCTTTGTATATTCGACCATTTATGATTGCAACAGGAACGGGTGTTAAAGCATCGCCATCAGACGAATATACTTTTGCCATTTTGCTTTCTCCTGCAAAATCGTACTATTCTGGCGAAGTAAAAGTGATTATTGCTAATCATTATAGTCGTGCTGCTAACGGTGGAATTGGTGCAGCAAAGGCAGCTGGAAATTATGGCGGCCAATTTTATCCTACAAAATTAGCGCAAGAAAACGGTTTTCAACAAGTAATTTGGACAGACGATGCGACACACACAAAGCTTGAAGAAGCTGGCACTATGAACCTTTTCTTTAAAATTAACGATACCTTATATACCGCGCCTACTAGCGATAGAATTTTAGATGGTGTTACTCGAAAAAGCATATTGGCATTAGCCAAAAGAGAAAACATAAAAGTAGAAGAAAAATCGCTTTTAGTAAGCGAGCTACTTGCTGCTGCAAAAAATGGTAGTTTAAAGGAAATTTTTGGTTCGGGTACTGCAGCGGTAATTAGTCCTGTGGCTGGCTTTTCGTATGAAAATGACTATTACGATTTACCCAAAGCAACCGATACTACTGCAGAATTTTTAAAAGATAAATTAAAAGCCATACAGTATAAAACAGCGGAAGACACCTTTGACTGGACGGTTAAGATTTAAAGTAACTTAACAAATGATATAACTAATAATTAATATATTACGATGAATGCAATTGATGAAAAAAAGTTAGAAATTCTAATTGAAGAATATAAAATTGTTAATAATAGAATAGAAAACTTTATGAATTCTCAAAAATACTATTTTTTTGGGGGGTTTCAATGATTTTACTTGCATTAAATTTATTTAAAGAGGTAAAATACATCTTAATATCCTTACCTTTTATTTCAATTGTATTTATCGGATTATTCCTATATCATTATAATAGAATAATAACTTCTCAAGTATATAAAGGCGACCTAGAAAAAAGAATAAATAAACTGAAATGATAAAGATGCTTTATACTTTTATAGATTAGGATTTTTAAAACAAGAAAAAACAAGCGCTTTTATTATTGCTAACTATTTTGTTGGTGGTATTTTTCTTTTTTTGATTGGAGTAAGCATTTGGTATTTTTTTCAAGAAAATGACAACGATAATGTTATTATTATTGCTTCAATTATTTTAATTATTGTTTCACTTTTATACGGATATGCCTCTTTAAGTATTTTTAGAAGTGTACCAAAGATAGAAAGTTATATTTCTGAAATTAAACGAAGAAAATAAAAATTTTACTTTAAAATTTTTTCAAAATTAGGTTTAAAATAATTTGGCCCTTTCATTACTTTACCATCTTCACGGTAAATAGGTTTTCCATCTTCTCCAAGTTTGCTCATATTTGAACGTTGTATTTCGTCAAATACTTCTTCTATTTTATGTTGTAAACCGTGCTCTAAAATAGTACCACATAAAATATATAACATATCGCCAAGTGCATCGGCAACCTCAACCAAATCGTTGTTATTAGCAGCTTCTAAATATTCTTCGTTTTCTTCTTTCATTAAATTAAACCGAAGTGTATTTTTAGCACTTCCTAAATCGGCTTTTGGTTGTTGCTCAATTCCTAATCCGTAAGTTTTATGAAAATTTGCTACGCTATTTAATTGTTTTTTCATTTTTTTAAAATTTGTACTAAAATACACGTAAAGCAGGTTTGATTTTTTACTTTTGTAAAAAATTTATCCGTATGTTTTCAACAGGTCAACTATATTTTGCATTATTTTTTGTAATTGTTTTTATTGCCATTATAATTTTTGTGTATAAAAAAGATTTGCATCAATTACAAAAACAATACAAAGGCACTTTTTGGATTTTACTTGCTATTGTAACTTTTATTGCCGTGTTAGTTTTACTAAAAAAAGTTATAAAACTTTAGTTATGTTGTATTTACAAGAAAAAGTGTATATTTGAAAAACTTGTTGTAAAAAATGAAAATTTTCAAATATTTACTATTACTATTTTTATTATTCGCAATAGCACTTACTGTATTTATTGCCACACAGCCTTCTAGTTTCGAAATATCGGCATCGCAAACCGTAAAAGGAAATAAAAAAGTAGTTTTTGGTTTTGTTAACGACTTAAACACTTGGCAAAAGTGGTTTACTCCGCTACAAAATACCACCACTCAAAATTATAGTGCTGATAGTAGTGCCATAGAATGGAATATTACTGAAAAACTGAATATAAAAAAAGAGCAACTTGTACATTACGATTCTATAAATTGTACAATAAACGAATACGATTTTAAAGGAAAAACTACCTTTATTTTTACTAAAAAAAACGATACCGAAACTATTGTTACTTGGCGCATTAACGGTGTTTCGGATAATAAATTGAAGTTTAAAGCTTTTTTAAAAGGTGGATTTCAAAGTTTGTTTGGCGGCAAAATGAAACAATCGCTTAAAAATTTAAATACGGTTTTACATTCTACATTTTTTAAATATGAAATTAGCAACGATGGTTTTGTTACTAAAACCAACGCTACTTATATTGCCATTACCGATACGATTTCGTTTGATGGTTTTGATAAAGCTAAAGAAAAGAATATAGCAACATTAACACAAATAGGAAAGCAACATCGGTTAACCTTTAACAATTCGCCTTTTGTAATTTTTAAAACGTGGAATATGGCAACTAAAACTACCATTTTTAAAACCTGCTTACCTATTACACCTGTAAATGATAGCTTAACTAAAATTGTTAATGCGCAACAATTAACCGGAGGTTTATCGTTAAAAACAACATTAAAAGGAAGCTATACTTACCGAGAAGAAGCTTGGAACACAGCCTTTAAAGCTATTGAAGCTAGCAATTACAAAGAAAATAAAAAGGGAGAATATATAGAAGTGTATAAAACTGCAGATGCTAAAATTCCTGCAAATACCACTACCGAAATTTATATTCCTGTATATTTTGAAACACCTAAAACTGTAAAAAACGCAACAACCACAAATAACGATAGTATTGCAGCAGAACCTCAAGTAAAAATCCGTAGAGATACTGTAAAACGAAACTTTTCTACTACCGAAATTGAAGCCAAGATTGCTAACGATAGCTTGTAATTAGCAGTAAGTATATAAAACAAATTATGAGAATACTTTTTTATATTTTGATAGGTTCTATTGCTTCGGCTCAAAATTTGGTTCCAAACCCAAGTTTTGAAGTCTATACCCAGTGCCCTAATAGTCAAACACAAATAAATTATGTTTCACAGTGGAACAGACCTCCCAATACAACAGGAACACCTGACTATTTTAATAGTTGCGCCGTGGGAACAGTCGATACGCCTTCAAATATTTATGGAACACAAGAACCATTCGATGGAAACGGTTATGTTGGTATTTGTACCTATTACCAAACTCCTACTACAAGTAATTTTAGGGAGTATATTCAAACCCAACTAATATCACCGCTAGTAAACGGTGAAACATATCAGGTTTCTTTTTATGTATCTTTATCTGAGAATCCAGGACTTGCCTCTAATAATATTGGTGCAATTTTTACAGTTAACCAACTTACAGGGAATGGTTCAAATCTACCAATAGTTGTGTTACCCCAAATACTTCATCAAGATATTGTTTTAGATACAACTGGCTGGACACAAATTTCGGGAACTTACACTGCAACAGGCAATGAGCAATACTTAACCATAGGTAATTTTTTCGATAATGCACAAACTCAAACTCAAATTACAGGTGGAACTTGGGGAAGTACTCAGGCGATTTATTATATTGATAATGTAAGTGTAACCCCATTTTTAAAACAAGAAGATTTTGTTCAAAATAAGATAAAAATATTCCCAAACCCTGTTACTGATTCATTTTCTATTAATGCAATTGAGAATGAAACAATAACAAATATCGAATTATATTCGGGGTACAATCTAGTAAAACGCTTCAGCATAAACGATACTATTTTTGATATAAAAGAGCTACCGACAGGTATTTACTATCTTTCCGTAACATTTGAATCAAATAACAAGATAATGTCAAAAATCATTAAATTATAATCTCTGTTGCTAACAGTACATTTATAAAATGACAAATTTTATTTAAAAGTAAACTTTGTGCATTAAAGAAAGTTAAGTATCAGAATAAAATATCGGTTTTCAAAAATGCAACTTCATAAATATGAAACTTTACTTCACTTTTCTTTCGAGCAAATCTATCACAACGGTTTCGGCGGCTTGTAATCCAAATGCGGCTGGAATCCAGCTATTTGTACCGTAAAACGATTTTTTAAAGTTTGAGCCATCGGTTCGTTTTACACTATCGTAATCTGGACGTTCATCAGAATATACAACTTTTACACCTTTAGAAATGCCTTCTTTTTTTAGTCGTTTTCTTATATTTTTAGCAAGTGGGCAATAATCGGTTTTACTAATATCTTTTACTTTTATTCTTGATGCTAAAAACTTACCACCAGCTCCCATATTACTAATAATTTTTACTTTTTTGCGTTTGGCGGCTAAAATTAAATTCAATTTTGGGGTAACACTATCAATACAATCCAATACATAATCGTACTCGTTAGTAACCAATTCGAAAGCACGTTCTGGCGAAAGAAACTCCTGAATACGGATTAACTGCAACGCTGGGTTTATATCGAGTAACCTATCGCCTACTATAGTTACTTTTGGTTGGTTTACTGTAGAATGCAAAGCAGGCAATTGGCGGTTAATATTGGTTATATCTACCGTATCGCCATCTACAATAGTCATTTTGCCTACGCCAGCTCGAGCTAAAAATTCGGCTGCAAAACTACCTACTCCACCTAGTCCTACAATCATAACATTAGCATTAGTTAATTTTTCTAATCCTTCGGGTTTAAATAACAATGCTGCGCGTTCTTGCCATTTTGCCATACTTAATTAATTTTTTATTTGAATATATTATGATAATTTTCGTTTACTTGTGCTTTTAAAGCCTCAATATTTACTTTTTTTATACTTGCTGCTTTTTTATAAACCGTTTCAATATTTTCTGTAATCGTATCGGTTTCTAAGAAAAAACAAGTATGGGGTACAAAGTTAAAAACTTCTTCTAAATTTGGATTTTGCAACAACTGTTTTCCAAAAGATAAATACAATCCATTGTCTAAAAGTGATTTTGCAACTTGTTTATTTTTTGAAAATCCGTGAATAATTATAGGGTTTTTAATATTCATTTCTTTTTTTATAGCTATAACTTCTTCATACGCCGCTACACAATGCACAATAATGGGTTTTAGGGTAGTTTGTACCATTTCTATTTGTTGCTGAAAAACAGTTGTTTGAATAGCTAATGGCGTTTCTATTCGCTTATCTAAACCACACTCGCCAAGTGCCAAACAGTTTTTTTCTTGTAATTTTTCTGAAATTAATTGGATATCATTTTGCAAGCGTTCTAAAGCAATATACCAAGGATGAATACCAATGGAATACTGTGGAATTGCTATAGAAAACTCATTCGGATACTGGTTAACTATTTCAAAAACTTCTTTTTGGTTCGAGAATCGATGTGTATGTAAATTGATATATTGCATTAATCGTGAAACTTTTTTACGCCAGCTTCTACAGCAATGCTTAAATCGTTTTCCATAGGAACAATGGGGCAAGAATAGTTGTAATTATAAGCACAATAAGGATTATATGCTTTATTAAAATTAACAATTACTTTAGTATCCTTTGGAATTTTAAAATCTAAATAGCGACCGCCTATGTAAGTTTCTTTTCCATTTGTAGTATCGGTAAACGGTAGAAACAAATAATCTTCGTAGCCTTTTTTTTGTGTTAATTCTAAATTTTGATAAACATTCAATTGAAATTCTTTATCATCTATACTAAAATAAAGCGTTCCGTATTTTTTATACTTTGGTGCTCGCTTTGTAGTGGTTTTCATTTTAAAAGTCTTTTCTTTTTTTAATTTTACAAAACGAGCTTCTACAATAAATTTTTCAGAAACAGGAAAAAAATCTAAACCTTTAAATTGCTGCAAATCTTCTTTAAGCAATGGACTTGACAAAGAATCGGAAAAGTTTTTATTTAATTCTTCTTGAAATTGTATCGCATCGGTGCTGTCGGTTTCTTGGGAAAAAATAAAATTAATGCAGATAATACACAGGATTAGATATTTCATAAAAAATAATTTTTACAAAAATATAAATTATCATTTACATAAATTTCTAAAAGGGTTTCTTAATTTTGTTGTTCATTTTGAAATTATGCCTACAAAAGCAATCGAAAAATATCTAAACAACTTTAAAGGCTTTTCGCGCGAAATTTGGATTTTAACCTTAATTACCTTTATTAACAGAGCTGGCACAATGGTGCTTCCGTTTTTATCGAAATACCTAAAAGAAGATTTGGGTTTTAGTTACGACCAAGTAGGCTGGATAATGGTAAGCTTTGGTTGTGGTTCTATGGTTGGTTCTTGGTTAGGCGGAAAATTATCCGATAAAATTGGGTTTTATAAAATTATGATTTTTAGCTTGTTTACAAGCGGATTGTTGTTTTTTGCCCTTCAACGCATTACATCATACGAAGGTTTACTAGTTGCCATTTTTATAATTATGGTTATTGCCGATATGTTTCGCCCAGCTATGTTTGTTTCGCTTGCTGCCTATGCAAAACCCGAAAATAGAACCCGTGCTTTAACTTTAGTTCGGTTAGCCATTAATCTTGGTTTTGCTGCTGGCCCTGCAATGGGCGGATTAATTATAATGAATATTGGCTACAAAGGTTTGTTTTGGATTGATGGTTTTACTTGTATTTTAGCCATACTTATTTTTTGGTGGCAGGTAAAAGAAAAAGAAAAATCGAAATATTTAGACACCAAAAACCCTGGCGAAGTACTTACCGCATCTGTATTTAAAGATATTCCGTTTTGGATATTTTTAATAACTTGTTTAATAACTGGAATTATATTTTTTCAACTGTTTACAACTTTGCCTTTATACCACAGGGAACAATTTAACATGACCGAATTTAAAACAGGTTTACTATTAACCTTTAATGGATTGTTAATTTTTGTTTTAGAAATGCCATTGGTTAGCTTTATTGAAAAACGAAAGTTTAATAAAATACTTGTTGTTACACTTGGCACGTTATTAATGGGAATTTGTATGTTTATGTTACTTGCAAACAAATGGGAATTTGTGCTTTGGCTTATGATGTTTCTAATGACATTTGGCGAAATGCTAGCGTTTCCGTTTTCTAATTCGTTTGCTATGAGTCGTGCTCCAAAAGGACACGAAGGCAGGTATATGGCTATTTTTACTATGAGCTATAGCTTAGCACACATACTCTCGGCAAAAACAGGAATGACACTAATTGAGAACTTCGGCTACCAAGCCAATTGGGCTTTTATGGGAACTCTTGGCTTAATAGGTGCGCTTTTAGGCTATTGGGTTTACAAGCTTGTAGAAAAGGAAAAAAGTAACTAAAATTACACCAATTCTTTTATAAACTCAATTCGAACTCTTCCTTCGTCATCAATTTTAGTTAATGTAACTTCTTGCAATGTGTTTGCTAATTCAGGATGCCAAGGTGCAATAACTTTTACATAGTTTTCAGTAAAACCATGAATGTAACCTTCTTTATTTTCGTTTTCAAATAAAACAGTTCTTGTTGTGCCAATTTGACTTTCATAAAAAGCACGACGTTTTTTAACCGATAAACCGCGCAACATTTTACTGCGTTTTGCACGTACATTTTTTGGAACAATGCCTTCCATTTCTATTGCTTCTGTATTATCTCTTTCTGAATACGTGAATACATGTAAATAAGAAATAGCTAAATCATTTAAAAAATGATAGGTTTCTAAAAAATGTTCATCAGTTTCGCCAGGAAAACCAACAATTACATCTACACCAATACAAGCATTGGGCATTACTTCACGAATTTTAGAAACTCGGTCAACATATAATTCACGCATATAACGACGTTTCATTTTTTTCAAAATATCGTTAGAACCTGACTGAAGTGGAATATGAAAATGCGGTACAAATGTTCTGCTTTTTGAAACAAAATCAATCGTTTCATTTTTAAGTAAATTGGGCTCTATTGAAGAAATACGTAAACGTTCGATACCTTCAACTTTATCTAAATTTTGAACCAATTCTAAAAAAGTATGTTCGTGTTTTTTGTTGCCAAATTCGCCTTTGCCATAATCGCCAATGTTGACGCCAGTCAATACAATTTCTTTAATTCCTTTGCAGAAATTTCAGCTGCATTTTTCAATACATTTTCCATGGTATCACTTCGAGAAATACCACGAGCAAGCGGAATGGTACAATACGTACACTTATAATCGCAACCGTCTTGTACTTTTAAAAAAGCACGCGTTCGATCGCCAAAAGAATAACTTCCTACATAAAAATCGGCTTCTTCAATTTCGCATGAGTGTACTTCACCCATATCATTTTTGGAAAGATCGTTAATATAATCGGTGATTTTAAACTTTTCGGTAGCACCTAAAACCAAGTCAACGCCATCTACAGCAGCCAATTCTTCTGGTTTTAATTGAGCATAACAGCCAATAGCGGCTACGAAAGCTTTATCATTTTTTTGTAAAGCTTTGCGAACAATTTGTTTAAATTGTTTGTCGGCATTATCGGTTACCGAGCAGGTGTTGATAACATAAATGTCGGCAACGTCTTCAAAATCAACGCGGTCAAAACCTTCGTCTTTAAAATTTCGGGCAATAGTGGATGTTTCAGAAAAGTTTAATTTACATCCTAGCGTATAAAACGCGACTTTTTTTTTGTTTTCCATAATACAGCTCAATTCATGAATTCGTTGTCAAAAAATTGAGGGTGCAAAGTTAGGCTTAATTTGAAAATTAAACAATTTGAAAATTTGAAAATTTTATATCATTGTAACTTTTTATAAAACCTCTCGTATAACTATTAAAAAGTTATGTGGGGTGGTGGTTTCATGCTTCAAGCTATTCAGAGTTTAAAATTTAATAAAGAGCAACGTGCCAGCTCAAAATTTTCACGACCCGATTGGAAAGATTATCATATAAATTATAATGAAGTTGGTTACGATCCCATAAAAGCTACACCCGAACTTTTAGAAGAAATTAGAACACAAAAACAATTAGAAAATAAAAAAAGAAAGAACCGCGATATTTTATTTGCCATTCTTTCTTTACTAATTGTAATAATCTTTTTTATTTATTTAAGTAATTCGATAAATGGTTTTTTATAATTTTCACATTCGCTTATTTGCTAATTTTCTAATTCGCTAATTAATTACTCTTTTCGCCACTTTTTAGTTTCCTCAAAAACGTGTTCTAAAATGGCTGCATCTTGTTCGGTAAATTCTACTTTGCGTCGACTCATAACAATTTTTGCTGTTTCAAAAGCTTTTTTGGTAATGTAGGTTGTAAAACCCGATGCACCACCCCAAGAAAAACTCGGAACAAAATTTCGTGGAAATCCACTTCCAAAAATATTTGAAGAAACACCAACAACCGTACCCGTATTAAACATCGTATTGATGCCACATTTACTATGATCGCCCATCATTAAACCACAAAACTGTAAGCCTGTTTTGGCAAAACCTTCGGTTTCATAACTCCAAAGGCGAACTTCTTCATAATTATTTTTCAAGTTAGAATTGTTACTATCGGCACCAATATTACACCATTCACCCAAAACTGAATTGCCTAAAAAACCATCGTGCCCTTTATTAGAGTAGGCAAACAATACCGAATTGCTTACCTCGCCACCTACACGACAATGTGGCCCAACAGTTGTTGCTCCATATATTTTAGCACCCAATTTTACCTGAGCCTCTTCACACAAGGCAAATGGCCCACGAATTAAAGAACCTTCCATAATTTCAGTGTTTTTACCTATATATATAGGACCACTCGAAGCGTTTAACGTCACAAATTCAAATTTGGCACCTTCTTCTATAAAAATATTTTCAGGAGCAATTACGTTAACACTTTTTGGAATTGGTTGCGAATGTCGACCTTCAGTTAACAAATCAAAATCTTCACGAAGAGCAGCATCATTTTTTTCAAAAATGTCCCAAGTGTTTTCAATTCGTAACAAATCACCTTCATATTCTACCAATTCATAGGCATCAAAATCAATTTCCTCTTGCGTGTCGTTGGTATAAAATGCAACGATTTCTTCACCTGCCAAAATCGCCTGTTTGGGTTCCAAATTAAAAATCATTTCCACCAACACCTCATTCGGAAAAAATGATGCATTAATCATAATATTTTCCTCCATTTCCACCATCGGATATTTCTCCATCAAATATTCTTCAGTGAGTGTAGTAGTGGTATAGCCCAAATATTTTTCCCATTTCTCACGAATTGTTAAAATACCCACACGAATATCGGCAACTGGGCGCGTAAAAGTGAATGGAAGCAACGCATTACGAACAGTTCCGTCAAAAAGTATATAGTTCATTTTATTATGATTAATGTTAAAGGTTTAAAGTTACAAAGTTTATTGTTTTTTTTATAAGAAGCACCAAAAAAGTTTCTCAAATCACAAATTCTCGTACTGATGAATTTATTATCAGTATTCCGACATAAAATCGTCGGAACTTTCGCCTGCACGCGGTGCTTGGCTCTATCGGGGCTAGTCATTACCTTAGGTTGTTTAAAAAATCGAATAAATAACCAAACCTCAAAGGTTTTAAAAACCTTTGAGGTTTGGTTAAAAAAAAATCCCACCAAAAAGGCAGGATTTGTATGATGTAATCTCAAAAAAATTATTTTTGAAATTTAGCATATTTGTTTTTGAATTTATCAATACGACCAGCGGTATCAATAAGTTTCGATTTACCAGTATAAAATGGGTGCGACGTTCTCGAAATCTCCATTTTAAACACAGGATACTCAACACCATCAACTTCGATAGTTTCTTTAGTTTCTACTGTAGATTTTGTAATAAACACATCTTCATTTGACATATCTTTAAATGCCACTAATCTGTAATTTTCTGGGTGAATACCTTTTTTCATAATGTAAATCTTTTATTGATGATTATTTGTTACTTTGCGGCTTTACTTTTTATAATAAAGGTATAAGCAACACCATAACCTTTTAATAATACTAATTTTTAAATTCAGTTTGCAAATTTACATTATTTTTTGAATATACAAGCATTCCTGTAACTTTTTTTGTGTTTTGAATACTGATAAAATAACTAGTATATTTGTACAACTAAAACAAACTAAAATTATGAACGAAATTGTAAAAAAAAACGCAGTTAAATTTGGAGTAATAGCAGGTATAATTGCTGTAGTTATTACTTGCGCTATGTATGCTATAAACCTTCAATTGTTTGCTGAGTGGTGGATTGGAATTGCTAATATTATTATATATACAGCTCTAGGTATATACGCAATGGTACAAACTAAAAAACAATTAAACGGAATATATTCCTTTAAAGATGCGTTTACTACTTATTTTGTATATGCAGTAATTGGAATTGCAATTTCTATTACTTTTAATATACTTTTATTCAATTTTATAGATCCAAGTGCAAAGAAACTTTAAGAAAATTTCTAGAAGCTGCTGTTTCTATGATGAAAAAATTTGGCGCTCCACCGAAATCTATAAAGACTGCGGTAGAAGAAATGAACAAATACAGATCAGTTTGGAATTGTAGAACAATTAAAAGGTCTTATATTTAGTATCATATTTAGTGCTATTTTCGCATCAATTTTAGCGCTTATTTTTAAAACCAAACCAAAAGAACAATTTTAATTCTAAATGAATTTATCCATAATAATTCCATTATTAAACGAACAAGAATCGTTGCCTGAGCTACATAAATGGATAAAGAAAGTTATGACTACTCATAACTTTTCTTATGAAATTTGGTTTATTGATGATGGTAGTACCGACAATTCTTGGCAAATTATAGAAAACCTTTCTCGTGAAGACAATAGCGTGAAAGGTATTCGTTTTTTTAAAAACTACGGTAAAAGTCAGGCTTTGCATGCGGGTTTTGCCCGTGCTAACGGCGAAATTATTATCACAATGGATGCCGATTTGCAAGATAGTCCAGATGAAATTCCAGAGTTGTACGATTTAATTGCCAATAAAGGTTATGATTTAGTTTCGGGGTGGAAAAAAAAGCGCTACGATTCTATTATTGGTAAAAATTTGCCCTCAAAATTATTTAATTGGGCAGCCCGTAAGACTTCGGGTGTAAAGCTACATGATTTTAATTGTGGGCTTAAAGCTTACCGTAATGAAGTGGTAAAAAATATAGAAGTTTCGGGCGAAATGCACCGTTATATTCCGGTTTTAGCTAAAAATGCTGGTTTCTCAAAAATTGGAGAAAAAGTAGTGCAACATCAAGCTCGAAAATATGGACATTCTAAATTTGGAATGAACCGATTTATAAATGGTTTTCTCGATTTAATTACCATTTGGTTTTTATCAAAATTTGGTAAACGCCCCATGCACTTGTTTGGTGCTTTAGGTGTTTTAATGTTTATAATTGGTTTTATTTCTGCTATGTTTATTGGCTTCTTAAAACTTTGGAAATTATACCATAATGAACCAACAATATTAGTTACTGATAATCCTTGGTTTTATATTTCATTAAGCACTATGATTATTGGGACTCAGTTTTTTTTAGCAGGATTTTTGGGTGAAATTGTTCTGCGAACAAAAAGCAATGAAGAACGATACAAGATTGCTAAAGAAATATAATCAATAACGCTTTTCTTCGTAAATTTGCCATTAAATTTTATAATTATGCACATCGAACAAAATATATTAGATAAAGTAAACGAATGGCTTACGCCTACATTTGATACCGAAACACAAAATTCAATTAAAGAAATGATGACTTCTTCTCCTAAAGAATTAGAAGACAGCTTTTATAAAAATTTAGAATTTGGTACTGGCGGTATGCGTGGTATTATGGGGGCAGGTACCAATAGAATCAACAAATATACTTTAGGAAAAAACACACAGGGACTTTCTAATTATATGAAAAAAGTTTTTTCTGGCGAACAATTAAAAGTTGCAATTGCTTACGATTGCCGTCATAATAGTAATACGCTGGCTAAAGTAGTTGCCGATGTGTTTTCGGCTAATGGAATTCAAGTTTATTTATTTTCAGAATTACGCCCAACACCTGAATTATCTTTTGCAGTTAAGTATTTAAATTGCAACGCAGGAATTGTACTTACCGCTTCGCATAATCCACCTGAATATAATGGATACAAAGTTTATTGGCAAGACGGCGGTCAATTGGTACCACCACAAGACGGCGAAATTATTCAAGAAATCGAAAGTTTAAATTATAGCGATATCAATTTTGATGCGAATGAAAGTTTAATTCAATATATTGATAAAGAAATAGATGAAGCTTTTTGGCAATCAACTATTGAAAATGCGAGTTTCAATACCGATGCTAAAGCAAAACAACAATTAAAAATTGTTTACACACCATTACACGGAACTTCAGTAAAAGCAATACCTAATGTATTAGCACTTGCGGGTTATACCGATGTAAATATTGTAAAAGAACAAGAAACACCCGATGGTAATTTTCCTACGGTAAAATCGCCAAATCCAGAAGAGCCCGAAGCGCTTTCGATGGCTGTTGCTTTAGCCAATAAAATTGATGCAGATATTGTATTAGGAACTGATCCCGATTCAGATAGATTAGGCGTTGCCGTTCGCGATTTGGATGGTAACATGAAATTGCTCAATGGGAACCAAACAATGGTCATTATGACAGCCTTTTTGCTCGAACAATGGAAAAAAGCTGACAAAATAAACGGAAAACAGTTCATTGGCTCAACTATTGTATCTACACCAATGATGCTCGATTTAGCAGAAGCTTATGAAGTAGAATGTAAAGTAGGTTTAACTGGTTTTAAATGGATTGCTAAGTTTATTAAAGATTTTCCAGAATTAGAATTTATTGGTGGTGGCGAAGAAAGTTTTGGATTTATGGTGGGCGACAAAGTGCGCGATAAAGATGCCGTTGGTGCTATATTATTAGTATGTGAAATTGCAGCACAAGCCAAAGCTGCTGGAAGTAGTTTGTACCAAGAGTTAATCAATCTTTCTGTAGATTTTAAATTTTATAAAGAGCATTTAATATCGATAACTAAAAAAGGAATTGAAGGTGCTAATGAAATTAAACAAATGATGATTGATTTGCGTGAAAATCCGTTAACTGAAATTATTGGTGAACGTGTTGTATGTGTTGAAGATTATCAAAGTTCTAAAGGAAAAGACTTTATGAATAATGAAACGTTTGAATTGACCGTTCCAAAATCGAATGTATTGATTTATTATTTAGAAGATGGTACTAAAATTTGTGCACGCCCAAGCGGAACCGAACCAAAAATTAAATTCTACTTTAGTGTAAATGAAGAATTATCTTCTGCTAATGAATACGCTTCAGTTGAAAAACAATTAGACAACAAAATTGCAGCTATAATTGCTGAAATGAATTTAAATTAATGAAAAAAATTATTGAAAAACTATTTCCTATTGTATTGCCATTCAAAAAGCATATTATTTGGAATATTACTTTTAACATTTTATATGCTTTTTTAGGTGCGGTTTCTTACGCTACTTTAATTCCTTTATTAAATGTAATGTTTGATAAAACGAAGAAAGTTTATAAAGAACCCGCTTATACAGGAATTAGTGATATTATGAATTATGCTCAAGATTATTTAGCATATAAAGTAACTCATTTTACTGAACAAGGAAATACACAAACGGCTTTATTATTTGTAGTTTCTATTGTTATTACCACTTTTTTACTAAAGAATTTAGCCGATTATTTAGCATCTTTCCATATGATGCATTTGCGAAACGGAACTATGACCAAGTTACGCCAATTAATGTATGACAAAATCATTAGTTTACCCGTTTCATTTTATTCCGAAAAAAGAAAAGGCGATGTTATGGCACGTATGCTGGGCGACATTGGCGAAGTTCAAAATTCGTTTTTTACCTTATTGTCATTAATTGTAAAAGAACCTTTATCTATTCTATTTTCAATAGGATTAATGTTTTACTTAAGCTGGCAATTAACGCTTTTTGTGTTTATTTTTATTCCTATTTCAGGTTTAATTATTTCTCGAATTGGTAAAAGTTTAAAGTCGCAATCACTTCGTGCACAAAATGAAGGTGGCTATATGATTTCGCTTGCAGAAGAAACCTTAACGGGATTAAAAGTGGTAAAAAGCTATAACGCCGAACCCATTTTTAAACAAAAATTCAAAGAATCAGTTGAACGAATTTTAAAACTTTCAAATAAAATAGGAAAGAAAAATAACTTAGCTTCACCTGTAAGTGAATTTTTAGGTATTCTTACAATTGCTACATTATTGTGGTATGGCGGTCATCTTGTTTTGGTTGAAAAAACATTAGAAGGAACTGTTTTTATAGCCTTTATGGGATTAGCCTACAACATTTTAACACCCGCAAAATCTATTTCGAAAGCCTCTTATGCCGTTAAAAATGGTATTGCCGCTGCCGAACGTGTGTTTGAAATATTAGAACAAGAAAATACAATTGATTCTAAAGAAAATGCTTTAGTTAAAAATACTTTCGACGATAAAATTTCGATTGAAAATATTTATTTCCGTTATGGCGATGAAAATGTATTAAAAAACTTTTCAATTGAAGTGCCAAAAGGAAAAACAGTGGCTTTAGTCGGGCAATCGGGTTCTGGAAAAAGTACAATTGCCAATTTACTAACGCGTTTTTACGATGTTAATGAAGGCAGCATTAAAGTTGATGGCACCGATATTCGCGATTGGAACATTCATTCATTACGTGCATTAATGGGCTTGGTTACGCAAGATTCTATTTTGTTTAACGATACTATAAAAGGTAATTTATTAATTGGTAAACCCAATGCAACTGATGAAGAATTAGTTGCCGCCTTAAAAATTGCCAATGCCTACGAATTTGTAAAAGATTTGCCAAAAGGCTTGGAAACCAATATTGGCGATGCTGGCGGTAAATTATCGGGCGGACAAAAACAGCGTTTGTCAATTGCAAGAGCCGTGCTTAAAAACCCGCCAATTATGATTTTAGATGAAGCCACATCGGCCTTAGATACCGAAAGCGAAAAACTGGTTCAAGATGCTTTAGAAAACATGATGCAAAATAGAACTTCGGTTGTTATTGCCCATCGTTTATCTACTATTCAAAAAGCAGATACTATTGTAGTGATGCAAAAAGGAGAAATAGTGGAGCAAGGAAACCACGCCGAATTAATGGCTAAAAATGGAACGTATGCCAAACTAGTTTCACTACAATCATTTGAATAATTATTGTTTTTTAGATATAAAAAAGGGTTTGCAATGCAAACCCTTTTTGTTTCGTAAATTTTTACTAAAAAGAATAAACAACAAACATAAATTCTTGGTCAATAGCAACCGCTTTTGATGCACCATTATCGCTATCGCCTATTAAAACATCAAAAGAAGATGTAGTTTGATTGTAGTACGTTGCCGAAGGAGCATCATACTTATCGGCATTTGCTCTTCCTGGGCATCTACCGTTACAATTCATAACTGTTAAAACAATTACATAATTTGCAGATGCTAACTCATTATCAAAAGTAATAGTATAATCGCCTTTTCCATTTCTAGAAACTGTTGCTCCACTTGCAGAATAACTAGGCGAGTTACTTGCTTCAACTTTCCCTGCAGCAACTACTTGTATTGGCGAAATGGCCACAACACCATCAACATCGGCAACTACTGTGCCTTTTGTTAAATTTCGTATACGTAAATTCCCATCAACATCTAGTGCTTCTGTAGGCGAAGTAGTATTAATACCCACTTGGGCATTTACAAAATTTATCACTAATAGTACTACAATGTTGTAAAATAATTTCATTTGTATTTTTATATTTAATAATTTTATGCAAATTTACGTTTGATTTTAAAACTTTTCTTACATTTTTTGTAGAGTTTTATTTACAGAATTTTAATAACTCGTGTAGATGTATTTCGATAATTCAAATATTAAACTTACCGCAACAAATAGCACTATAGTGTGGAAATATTTAGATTTATCTAAATTTCTAGATATGCTTATTTCTAAAAAACTGTTCATGTCGCGTTCCGATAAGTTTGAAGATCAATATGAAGGTACATTTTCTGAACCCACTTTTGAGGAAATTAAACGGTTAAGTACTAACAATCTAGGTTTTTTAGATTATTATAAAACACATCGCGAAAAGGTAGTAATTAGTAGTTGGCATGCTAACGCATACGAATCGTTTGCGATGTGGCAAATTTTTACTAAAAATAACGAAGGTTTGGCTATTCAATCTACCATAGGACGTATAAAAGAAGCTTTACAAACCGAAAATCATTACGAGCAATATATAGGCGAGGTCAATTATATAGATTACAAAAAAGATTTTATTCCGTTTGACGACAACTTTTTTCCATTTCTATTTAAGCGAAAAAGCTTTCAGTACGAACGTGAAATTAGAATTTTAACCGATGTTAGTAATAAGAGTATAAGTATTGACAATGGTTTAAAAATAGAGGTAAACTTGAGCCAATTAATTGAGAAAATTTACATTCATCCAAAAAGCGAAAATTGGTATAAAAAACTGGTAATTGAATTAGTAGAAAAATTAGGTTTCGATTTTAAAATTGAAATTTCCGATTTAGAAAGTGATATTTTGATATAGTACCTTAGCCAATACTATCTTTATGCAGATATTAATTGTATATTTTTCTCTAAATTACGTTCAGACCAAAGAATATAATCAGCATTTTTAGCTTTAAGTGCTTCTAAAAATTCATTTTTTATTTCTTTATCTACGTTATTAATTACTGCAATAGCATTAACCTCCTTTTTTGTTATTTTTTCACGAACAGGTTTAATGTCTTCCCAAGAAAATAAAAATGTTGGTAAGTTAGACTTATTTATCGTGTTGAACGATTTTATTACAATCTCTTTATTCTTTTTAGCTATTTGAAAGTCAAAATTAAATTCTAATCCTGTTATACCTTTAGAAATAAAATCAGGTGTATAGATTATATCATTAGAATCTAAATAATTTCTGACATCCTCTTTAAATATTGAAGCTACATTATGTTTAGATAAAACATACAAATCACTAATTTCAATTATTGCAGATAAAATATTATGTTTAGATTGTGAAAAATTCTCAATATTAGCTTCTATAATTAGCTCATTATTTTCTTCTCTAACTCCATAATTTATTAGAATTGTATCTAAAATTATTCTACGTTTTTTAGAACCTTGAATATGTAGACCTTGGAGTTCTAAATTCGCCATAGTTTCTCCATTATCACTTAGCCTTAAATAATTACCCATTCTCTTAGCATAAATCTCAATTGTATCATTAAATGCCCCAACAAAAGGTGTATTTATAATAAACCAGTCAGTATCATAGTCTTCTTGGATAAAAGTCTTCTCTTTTAGCCAATTATAATAATCATTCACATATGTGTTTATCCAATTCAAAGTATTGCTTGTTGAATATTAATTAATGTTTTTAAATTTATCTTTTGAGCAAAGTTATATATTAAATCTGATAAGTCAGATGAATGAATAATGTTTTTAATTGGAAAATCAATATCACATAGTGGAATTGCCCAAACTAAAGGTTTATAACCTTCAACATAAATATGCATATGAGGTTCATCCGGTTTAAACCATTTATCAGCATAAGGAATTAAAAAATCATGTAAAGTTGATTCTATATTTGGAGGGTTATGATGTCCTCCTTTATAATCTATTCTTAACAATCCGATATATGAATTGCTTTCTAAATGATGAATTGATGTCTTCAGAATAATTTTTTGATTCGTAGTAATTTCAAGCCAAAAATTATAATCAGAATCTTGATGCGAAATCAATTCCAACCTATTTTTCTTTTTGGATAAATCTATTATTTGATTTGGATCAGTTAAAACTTTTTCTAATTCTAATAAATATTTTGCTTCTTGATTTGTTAGCATTTTTTTTTAAAATTATTTAAATCGGCGAATATTCTGCTGCTTGCCAACCGTCTTTTAGTAAATCTATGTAATGATAATGCACTTTATCATTTTTATCGAAAGCACCATTTTTGTTAATATCTTCAATGCAACGAAAATACAGTCGGTTTAATGGTACAACTACATTCCAGTCGATAACTTCGTTATAATTTTCAGACAGTTTGGTAAACATTGTACCATCAATATAGCTTAAATACAACGATTTTATATCGTTTTGATTGATAACACCGTCTTTATTCGTATCGCTATCGGCTAAACTGTAAACCAATATTTTTTTATTCGTTTTATCGGCTACATCTTTTAAATAAGTTACCGTTTGTATTTGTACCTTTTGAGTGGTTAAAGCGCAAACCGAATCGGAATCGATGTGTTGAAATTTTAAATTGTCGAAATAACCTGTAAGTTCATATTGATTATAATTCGAAATAGCATAGCTTACTTGGTTCACTTTACTAGAACCATACGAACTTCGATAACTATCATATACACGAACGTCGCCCACTGGATGAATTAAGTACTTTGTTCCTTCCATTAAAATAGGCAAATCGGCTATTTTTATAGCTGTTGTATCTGGTTTTTCTGTTTCGATATTTTTAGCTTTCGCATCTTCATAAATAACTTTTGGTGTAGGTTTTTCGTTTTTACAACTCCAAAAACCTATTAAAACAAAAACCGATAGTAAACAAATTCTTTTTCGCATACGTATAAAGTATTTAAGTATCAAAGGTATTAAAATTTAAGATACATTAGAACCTTGCTATTAATTTTATATTAAACACACGAGTTGTCATATAATTTGGAATTCCGTATTGCGATTTGGTATATACATCGCGTACCCAAGTGTTTGTAATAGCATTTTGGTTGTTAAATAAATTAAATATTTCTAAACCTAATGATAATTCTGAAAAATGTTTTAACCAGTTTTTATTTGATGGTAAACTTTCATCTTTAAACACATACGAAAACCCAGCATCGGCGCGGCGGTAATCTTTTAAACGCAATTGGTACAAATACGGATCGGCATACGAAGGCGAACCACCTGGTAAACCTGTGTTATAAACCAAATTTAAATACACCTTTACATTGGGAATAGCAGGCATATAATCTTGAAACAACAAACCAAATTTTAACCGTTGGTCGGTTGGCCGTGCAATATAGCCTTTATTATCGTAATTTTCTTCTGTTTTTAAATAGCCAAAACTAAACCACGATTCGGTTCCTGGAACAAACTCGCCATTTAATCGAGCATCGAAACCATAAGCATAGGCTTTTGCATTATTATCTGCTTGGTAACGAATACGAACATTATTTATAGTGTAGGTATTAACATTATCCATTTTTTTATAGTAAGCTTCGCTGGTTAATTTAAACGGACGGTTCCACATTTTAAAGCTATAATCGTTTCCTAGTACAATGTGCAATGAACGTTGCGCTTTTACATTAGGTAAAACGTCTCCATTAGCATTTCGTAATTCTCTATAAAATGGAGGTTGCTGGTACAATCCGCCAGAAATTCTAAATAACATATCGGTATCCCAATTAGGCTTTAAAGCAAATTGAGCTCGTGGCGAAAACACAAATTGTGCTTTTCCGTTTTCGTTTTCGGTATTTACTTGCCAATTATGACCGCGAACTCCTGCATTTAACCAATAGTTATGCTCACCTATATTGCCTCTATAATTCCATTGTGTATAGCCCGAAAAACGGTTTATTTTCGTAAAATTAGTAGCTCTTGCACCAGAGTAAGGTACTAGTGGTCCTGTGTATGGGTTATAAGGTTGCTCGTTTTGATACTCTAAAATAGGTGCTGGTAACGAAAAACCTGCAGAATCGATAACTTCCCACTCTACTAACCTATCGCGAATATCTTCGTGTGTATATTTTATACCCCATTCTACTTGCGATTTTTCTGTTAACTCGTGAAAACCTTTTACTTCTCCATTAAATATTAAAGCATCTAAATTGTTTCTTGCATGGTTAAGTTGCGCCCCAACTCCGCGAGAATACACAACATCGCCAAAAGTTTCGGAGCCAATATTCGCATCTACTTCGCCTAATCGATACTGCGCTAAAATATCGTAATATTCTTGTTCTTGTGTATGATAAGCCGAAGCAATAAACTTTATTTTATTGGCATCGTTATACTGATAAACCGATTTTAGTGCTCCAAAATAAGTTTGATATTTATCTTCTTCTTGTCCGTCGTAAACTACTAATAAAGCAATAGGATTATCGACCGTACCAAAATTAGTTTGACGCGACAAAGGTTCGTAGCTATACTTGTTTTGCGAAATGTTTCCTAAAAAACTCCATTGCCATTTTGCCGAAGCGTTATAAGTAAATAACGATTGTACATCGGCAAATGTTGGACGAAAATTGCTTTCGGTTTCTTTACTATTTACAAGTAAACTATTATCGCGATAGCGAATTCCGGTAATATTACTCCATTTTGTATTTTTAGAAATACCTTCAACGGTAAGGCTTCCACCTAACAAGCTAGCTTCTAAGCCTGCTTTAAAACGCGTAGGGTTTCGATACGTGATATCTAAAACCGATGCCATTTTATCGCCATATTTTGCTTGAAAGCCTCCAGCCGAAAAATCGACATTTTCTACCATTTCGGTATTGGTAAAACTTAATCCTTCTTGTTGGCCCGAACGAATGAGAAATGGTCTATATACTTCTATTTCATTTACATATACCAAATTCTCGTCGTAATTTCCACCTCGAACAGCATACGACGTGCTTAACTCATTATTAGAATAAACACCCGGCAATGTTTTAATTATACTTTCTACTCCTGGGTTTGCGCCTGGTATTTTTCTAATAACAACAGGATCAATAGTAGTTAAACCTTCTATTTGTTTTTTGTTGCTCTTCGATTCTATAATAAGCTCGCCCAACTGTTCGGATTGTGTATTTAATACTGGGTTCAGTTCAAAATCTTCGTTTGGTTTTAGAACTAGTTTTATTTTCGAATTTTTAAACGACACATGCGAAAAAACAATAGTTATTTGCTTGTTTGCTGGAATTTCTAATAAATAAAAACCTGTTTTATCGGAAACGGTTCCTGTTTCGCCTACGGCAACACTTACGTTTTCTATAGGTATATTGAACTCATCTAAGATAACACCTTTTACACGAGCTGTTTGGGCCATTACATTTATAGCACAAATAAAAAATGATAGTAAAATTAACTTTCTCAAGAATTATAAATTAAGGATTCATAAAAAAATACGACTCAAAAGTAGTAGAATTTTGCATTTCATCGGTTACAATTACCTTAAAATCGTTTCTTCCTTCTTTGTACTTTTTATCGCTTAAATCGTGTTGCAATGTATTGGTTTTATAATCGTATTCCATCAAAATCCATTCTTCATTTAAATAAGCATTGTAGGTATTAATTCCCGATAAATTATCGGAAACAGAAACTCTTAATATTTTTTGTTGCATTAAATTTCGCCCTTCAATAAAATTAACATTATAAATACGTGGTGGAACTAAATCTTGTGCAAGTTTAAATGTGCCTAAATTTCGTACTCGAGCCGAAAATGAATTTCCTTTTCGCTTGGTTGAATTATAGTCTAATTTTACACCATCTAAAGACGCTATAAATGTTTTTTCCATTTGAGCTTCTGTTAAATTTTGAACATCAGAAAACGTTATGGTAATATGCTTTTGCACTGGTATCATTTCATTATGAAGGTATAAAATTTGGTCTTTTACATCGAATTCTAAATCAAAGTTGTCGTAAAAAGCATTTTCTGGAATATATACCGAAACATTATCTTTACTGTAATTATTTTCTACCTTAGCATTAAGCTTGTACGAAGTTTCGGTAGGTTTTGCTTTTACAATTGCTTCTTCATTAGCATATTCTATTGGAATAGAAAGTTTTGTTGTATTTCCTTGATAGTCTGAAATTTCAATTTTTAACGTATAGTTGGTATTGGGTTGCGTATTTATAATTCCGTTATTTTTAGCATTTGTTACAACCGATAATGGATATGGTGTTTCGAAAAACAATTTTTGAAATCGTTGCTGTTTGTTCTTATAAGTTGCATAATCTATAAAGTTATTAATATAGCGGGTTTCGGCAAAGGCAAAAGTATCGAAAATACTTTCGTAATATAAAACACCATTTAAATGCGCTGTTATTTTATAAACTCCGTTTTTGTTATACGGATTAGTACAATTATCATATACATTTATACCAAATCCTATTTTACCATTTGTTTTAACTGTTGCTGCTAAATAATTTCCATCGGCTTGTTTAGAAAAAGAAACCAATGCCGGAATTTCCGATTTGTTTACAACTGCATTATCTATAGGGTAAACCATTAAAGTTTGAAATGCTGGCTTATGCACATCTTTTACAAATTTTGTAAAGCCAAAATGCAAAGGGTTTACTATATTTTCTGTTTTAGTATCGCGAAACTCAAAATGTAAATGCGGGCCGCCACTTCCGCCAGAGTTTCCAGAGAAAGCAATTACATCGCCTTGTTTTACAGGTAATTCATTAGCGGCAGGAAACATTTCTACTTCATACGATTTTGCCGCATATTGCTTTTTTTTAATATAATCTTCTATAGCACCATTTGCCTTTTGTAAATGAGCATAAACCGTTGTATAACCGTTAGAATGTGTAATATATATTGCTTTTCCGTAACCAAACGTACTTATTTTAATTCTCGAAACGTAACCATCGGCTACGGCTAGCACATTTAATCCTTCCCTTTTTTGCGTTTTTATATCTAAACCCGAATGAAAATGATTACTTCGTAGCTCACCAAAATTTCCAGATAAATCTATAGGAATTTCTAAAGGCGAAATAAAATCATCAGGATACGAACTTTGACTATAGGAAACCGTAAAAGATAATACTAAAAGTAAAAAATATTTCATTGCTTGTTTTTTGCTAAAATAATAAAAATATAAAAAGTAAATACAGAAATCTACCATAAAACACAACTAATTAAAAACCAATTTATTATGTTAAATAAAAGAAAACGTATAAAAAAAGCGTAAAAAAAATTGTAATTCTTAAAATGGAATACTAAATTTGTAAATAACAAAAATGAATTTAATTATTTGTGGGCGAGTTATCTAAATTAATTGATTCTCTTGAAGTTAAATTTTTTAAAGTTAACCAAAAAGTTAGTCAACTAAAAGCAAAAAACGAGGAATTAACAGCGCAATTGCAAACTTTAGAACAAAAAAACAAAGTGCAAGAAACTGAAATTACCGAATTAAAAGAAAACATAGAAAAGCTCAAAATGATAAATTCATTGTTAGGCAGTAACGAAAATAAACGAGAAACAAAACTCAAAATAAATTCATTAATTCGAGAAATCGATTATTGTATTGCACAACTTTCGGATTAAAAAGCAATGAATGAAAAACTGAATATTAAAATATCTATTGCAGACAGGGTTTATCCATTATCGATAGAACCTAACCAAGAGGAAGCCTTGCGTGCCGCTGCAAAAAAAATAGAGAAAATGATAACTCAGTTTGAACAAAGCTATGCCGTTAGAGACAAACAAGATGTTTTAGCAATGTGTGCTTTGCAATTTGCATCGTTAACCGAGCAAAAACAAATTGACAAATCGGATGAACAACTAAATGCAGAAAAACGACTAATTAGTTTAAATGCAAAATTGGGCGAGTTACTCGAAAAATAATACATACGTTCTTAACATAAATCAAAAATACTGCCTACATTAGGAAATATTTGATAAACTCAACATTATTACATTAAAATGAGTGAATCGTCGCAACTATTGTAAGCCCTTAAGTGGGAAACTTGAACTGCGAGTTAGCTCAAAACCTGTTTTTTTGGAGTTTATCCAAACCTTAATGTAGGCTTTTTTTATATAATTTTTTAACTATAATATGGATATACTAAGTATAATAATTGGCGTTGTAATCGGACTTGCACTAGGATTTGGAATTGCAAAATTCTTGGAAAAAAGCAATGTTTCTAATTTAATTAAAAATGCTAAAAAAGAAGCTGCATCAATTTTAAAAGATGCAAAAGCCGAAGCCGAAGCTACAAAAAAAGACAAAATTCTTCAGGCAAAAGAAAAGTTTTTAGAACTAAAAGCAGAGCACGAACAAGTTATTTTATCGCGCGATAAAAAAATGGCAGAAGCCGAAAAACGAACACGCGACAAAGAATCGCAAGTTTCTAGCGAATTGGCTAAAAACAAAAAATTAAATACCGAAATAGAAGAAAAAATTGCCGACTACGATACTCGAATTGAGTTTTTAGAAAAAAAGCAACAAGATATAGAACGACTACACAGAAGTCAAGTAGAGCAATTAGAGGTTATTTCAGGACTATCGGCAGAAGAAGCGAAAAACCAATTGGTAGAAAGTTTAAAAGCCGAAGCCAAAACAGATGCCATGTCTTTTATACAAGACACCATGGAAGAAGCAAAACTTACTGCACAGCAAGAAGCCAAAAAAGTTATCATTAATACGATTCAACGTGTAGGAACAGAAGAAGCAGTAGAAAATTGCGTATCGGTTTTTAACATCGAATCAGACGATGTTAAAGGTAGAATTATTGGTCGTGAAGGCAGAAATATTAGAGCACTAGAAGCCGCTACAGGTGTAGAAATTATTGTAGATGACACACCAGAAGCGATTATATTATCGTGCTTTGACCCTGTTCGTAGAGAAATTGCTCGTTTAGCATTACACAAATTAGTAACCGATGGTCGTATTCACCCAGCTCGTATTGAAGAAGTAGTAGCAAAAACGCAAAAACAAATTGAAGAAGAAATTATAGAAGTAGGTAAACGTACCGTTATCGATTTAGGAATTCACGGTTTACACCCCGAACTTATTAAAATTGTAGGTCGAATGAAATACCGTTCTTCTTACGGACAAAATTTATTACAACACTCACGCGAAGTAGCCAAATTATGTGGTATAATGGCGGCTGAATTAGGTTTAAATGTAAAATTAGCCAAACGTGCTGGTTTATTACACGATATTGGTAAAGTTCCTGAAACTGAAAGCGAGCTACCGCACGCAATATTAGGTATGCAATGGGCAGAAAAATATGGTGAAAAAGAAGAAGTATGCAACGCAATTGGTGCACATCACGATGAAATAGAAATGAAATCGTTAATATCGCCAATTATACAAGTTTGCGATGCAATTTCGGGTGCAAGACCAGGTGCTCGTCGTCAAGTATTAGATTCTTACATTCAGCGTTTAAAAGATTTAGAAGCAATTGCTTACGGTTTTAACGGCGTTAAAAATGCGTATGCTATTCAGGCAGGTAGAGAGTTACGGGTAATCGTAGAAAGCGAAAAAGTTTCTGATGAAATGGCCGCAAACCTATCGTTTGAAATATCGCACAAAATACAAACGGAAATGACCTATCCGGGTCAAGTAAAAATTACCGTTATTAGAGAAACTAGAGCCGTAAATATTGCTAAGTAAGTAGTGAAAAGTAATTAGTTTATAGTAATTAGTTTATAGTAAAAGGGTTTTTCAAATATTGAAAAACCCTTTTTTTTATTTTAGTTTACTTTTTATATACTGTTATAAAACCACTTTCATTTGCATTCAAATTTGCAAAAAGCTCAAATTTTCTATTACCGTCATTTATAATTATTTTAGGTGTATTTAATCCTTCTTCGCCTGTATTTTTTGCTATTAGTTTGAATTCTAAATTAGGCTCATTATTAAAAGAGTAAGATAGCATTTTTACATTTTTAGTAACCTTAAAATCCGATAAAACTTTTCTATCATTTATGTAGAAATCTACAATATCATTATCTTCAATACCCGCATCAAATATTTCAATTTTAAATGTATCGTTCTTAATAAAGACATTTAGTTTTTCATTATTAGAAAGTCTATTTACTTTTAGGCTATCCATAAGTTTTACTGTACTAATTTTATTCTTTTCCTCCTCAGTAATATTTTTTAATTTTTGAATTTTTTTATCAATTTTAGCCATTTTTTTATAAATAGCATCCGAACCCAATAAAGTTAAATAACCATTTAAACAAGGTTCGTCCGAAGGGAAAAAACCTTTAAAATTACCTCTTAATTTACTTTTATTAACATCTGAATGTAGTTCTAAATTTCCTTCAAAATGCACAAAACAGAAAATATCTGGAGAATAATTTGATTTGGTATATAAAATATCTGTTTCTTTAAAAGAAAAAATATTGCTCTTTTGATTGTATTTTCCTGTTATTGAAGATTTTGTTTCATGATCTCCATCAAAATCGGTAACCGAATAACCATTTATTTCTCCGTTTTCTTCTTCAAACACTAAACGATAAGGTATCATTTTATCTTTTTCATGATTTATCATAATAATACCTATAAACTCATAACTATTTTGTGAATATGTTTTAAAAAAGAAGATGCAAAATAGCAGAATTAAATTTTTTTTTCTCATTATTAATTTTTATTTTAGACAAAACTAAAAATCTTTTTTATGAAATTAAAACTTTATGTAACAATGATGGTAGTAATGCTAGGTTTCTTAACTCCATCTTATGCCGCTTTCCCTGTTGTATCGGAAAATCAAACTGAAACTTTAACCAATGGTACTGAAAACAGTTCAGAATTAGTAACACCCGCTGCTGCTGCATCTGGTAAAAGTCAAATTGTTGCCACGTTATTATGCTTTTTTGCTGGTATAATAGGAATTCACCGATTTTATTTAGGCTACACTTGGCAAGGTATTGTTCAAATTTTAACCTTAGGTGGTCTAGGGATTTGGGCTTTTATTGATTTAATTAGAATAGTTATTGGTACCTTACAACCTAAAAACGGTTCATACGATAAAACTTTCTAATAAATAAAACATAAAATTTTAAAAACTGCTTATTTTTTGAGCAGTTTTTTTTATTTTCTAGGATGATACGCTTCTAACACGTCGGCTAAAAACTTTCTATCTAAGTGCATATAAACCTCGGTTGTAGTAATAGATTCGTGCCCAAGCATTAATTGAATAGATCGTAAATCGGCTCCATTTTCTAATAAATGCGTAGCAAACGAATGCCGAAATGTATGCGGTGAAATAGTTTTTTGTAAGTTAATTTTTTTAGCTAAATTTTTAATAATGGTAAAAACCATAGCTCGAGTAAGTTGTTTTCCACGTCGGTTTAAAAACAAAGTATCTTCGTATCCTTTTTGAATAACTAAATGATTGCGAACTTCATTTTTATAAATGGTAATGTACTTTTGAGTTAGTTTACTTAAAGGCACAAAACGCTGTTTGTTTCCTTTACCTGTAACTTTTATAAAACCTTCTTCAAAAAAAATATCTGAAATTTTTAAACTAATTAATTCGGAAACTCGCAAGCCACAGCTATAAAGTGTTTCTAACATGGCGCGGTTGCGTTCGCCTTCGTTTTTGCTTAAATCTATTGCAGTAATAATAGCGTCTATTTCTTGTGTCGATAAGGTATCGGGTAATTTTCTACCTGTTTTTGGCACTTCTATTAATTCCATAGGTGTTTCTTTTCGGTAATCTTCAAAAACAAGAAATGAAAAAAAGCTTTTTAAACCCGAAATTACACGAGCTTGACTACGTGCATTTACATTTGTTGCAATGGTGTAAATAAACTGTTGAATAGTTTCTTCTGTAATGTTTAGTGGTGTTTCGGCAATGGCATTGTTTTCCAGAAAAGTAATTAGTTTTTCTATGTCGAAACTATAATTAGTTATGGTATTTTCAGAAAGACCTCTTTCTAGGCGCAAATAGTTTTGATATTCTTTTACATACGATTGCCAACTCATTTTATTGCAATACAATTGATGAAATTAAATCGCGCTTAATTTCTTCGTTCAACATTTTAATAATTTTTGTTTTGCCTAAGCTTAATTCTTCTCGTAACACCGATGACGATAAAACAACATATAGTGTATTTCCTTTTAGTAAAACATCGATTGTATAACTGTTTACTCCAGCACCCATAACATTTTTCCAAGCATGGCGCACATCTATTTTATCGAAACCTGCTTGTAATTTATTGGCTTGAATAAATTCTTTTAACACATCGGCTATTGGGCTTTCCTCCCCTATTTTGCGTTTCATTGTATTTGTAGTTTCTTGTAGGTATATTGTTTACCTTCGTTGTTTTTTACACTAAAAACCGAATCGTTAAGTGTTATTATTTCTTCATCCCAAGCTGCATAATTGGTTTTATAATACAGTTTATTTTTTGTAATAGTAAAGTTTTCTTTAATTCCGTTTGTTAAAAATTTCTCAGTAGCTGTAGGTACAACCTTTACTTTAAAACCTTTTAAACTATCGTTTATTTCGATATAATCTAAAGCGGGATTGTTGTTAAATTGTTTTTCTTGACCGTTAGAAAAAGTTACTTTTTCTATTTGCCAATAGCCGTTTAGCTTTTGCAATTCTTCTGTTTCTATTTTTTTATTACAAGAAAATAATAAAAGTACTATAATACTATAATATTTTTTCATTTTGATAATTTGCACTAAAATACAATAGTTTTTATGTAAAAATAAGAGAAAACTAAAAAATTTGAAATAAAAAAACGGTTAAGTAAAAACTCAACCGCATCTATATTTGTCGAAAATATTAGATTTATTTAAAAAATGAATCTACAAATTCGTATTTATTGAATACTTGTAAATCTTCAATACCTTCGCCTACGCCAATATATTTAACAGGAATTTTAAATTGATCCGAAATACCAATAACTACGCCTCCTTTTGCTGTACCGTCTAATTTGGTTACCGCTAAGCTTGTAACTTCGGTTGCGGCTGTAAATTGCTTAGCTTGCTCGAAAGCATTTTGACCTGTTGAACCATCTAAAACCAATAACACATCGTGTGGCGCATCTGCTACAACTTTTTGCATAACACGTTTTACTTTAGTTAACTCGTTCATTAAATTAACTTTATTGTGTAAACGACCAGCCGTATCAATAATAACGACATCTGCATTTTGTTTTACCGCCGATTGTAAGGTATCGAAAGCAACAGAAGCAGGGTCGCTACCCATTTGTTGTTTTACAATAGGTACGCCTACTCTATCGGCCCAAACTTGTAATTGGTCTATAGCTGCAGCTCTAAACGTATCGGCGGCACCTAATACCACATTATGTCCTGCTTTTTTAAATTGATACGCTAATTTTCCTATAGTTGTAGTTTTTCCTACTCCGTTTACGCCTACAACCATTAAAACATAAGGTTTTTTATTTTTAGGAATTTCAAATTCTGTTGCATCGCCATGGTTGTTTTCGGCTAATAAACCCGCAATTTCTTCACGAAGAATAGTGTTTAATTCATCTGTACCTAAATATTTATCGCGTTCTACACGTTCTTCAATTCTTTCGATAATTTTTAGTGTGGTATTTACGCCAACATCGGAAGAGACTAAAATTTCTTCTAAATTATCGAGCACACCGTCATCTACTTTAGATTTTCCGGCTACAGCTTTTGATAGTTTTGAAAAAAATGAACTTTTAGATTTTTCTAATCCTTTGTCTAGTGTTTCTTTTTTTTCTGATGAGAATAATTTTTTGAAAAAACTCATATTGATAATGCTTTATTGTACAAAAATAGAAATAAAAAAAGCTACTTTCAAAAGAAAGTAGCTTTTGTATATAATTTGTGAAAATAATTATTTCTTTTTCAAGAATTCGTCAACCATTTCTGGAGCCATTACTTGCTCTACAAAAGTATATGCACCAGTTTTTGGAGATTTAACCATTTTTATAGCTTTGGTTAATCTTTTAGATGAAGTTTGTAATGTTGCTACGGTTTTCTTTGCCATAATCTTTATACTTTATGCCTAGCTATATGCTTTGGCTATTATTTAATTTCTTTGTGAACAGTCATTCTCTTTAAGATTGGATTAAATTTTTTAATCTCTAATCTATCTGGAGTATTTTTTTTGTTTTTAGTAGTAATGTAACGAGAAGTTCCTGGCATACCTGATTCTTTATGCTCTGTACATTCTAAAATAACTTGAATTCTATTACCTTTCTTTGCCATTGTAAATATTTTTAAAAAAGTAGCTACTACTTAATTATTTTTTCGCTTTTTTTAATGCAGCTGATATTCCTATTTTATTAATAGTTTTAAGCGCTGCGGTAGAAATTTTTAAAGTTACCCATCTATCTTCTTCAGGAATATAGAAACGCTTCTTTACTAAATTTACCGAAAATTTTCTTTTGGTTTTATTCATAGCGTGAGAAACATTGTTTCCTGTCATCGCTTTTTTACCTGTAAGTTCACAAACTCTAGACATTATTTCTAATCTTTATATTTCGTTATTCAAAATCAGGGTGCAAAGAAACAAAATAGGTATGAATTACGCAACATTATTTTATTATTTTTTTAAAATTTCTTTATAAAGTAATTCTAGACTTTTATTTACGGCTCTATTTATTACTTTTTCACGAGGTTGTCCAAAGTTAAATTCTTCAACAAATACATTATTTTTTATAC
>NZ_JAWKMX010000010.1:0-68455 GCF_041392005.1 Flavobacterium sp. | reverse complement strand
TAGGTACAACTTATTACTACACTTTAGTACCTTATAATGCAGTAGGTCCTGCTGAAAATTGTGTAGAAGAAATGTTTGCAACTAATGCAAATGGTTGTTATTGTACGTCGGCTCCAACTTCTGTAGATGGCACAGGTATAATTAATGTACAAATTGTTGCAACCGATTTTCCTAATACAGTAGCTGCTTCACCAGTTTATAACGATCATACAGCTACAGTAGTTGATATGTCTCAAGGTATAAATAACAATGTTCAAATTACTTTTGATGTTACCTCTTTTGGATCAAATTCTTATGATTATAATACAGTTATTTGGATTGATTTTAACGATGATTATAATTTTGATGCTACTGAAATCGTATATGTAGGACTTTCGCCTACAACAGCTTCACCAACTTTACTTGATGCGTCATTTGTTATGCCTGCAACAGCACCTCTAGGTGAGCATAGAATGAGAATTGTAGCTACTGATGCATTACAAAATCCTTCAAACCCTTGTTATAGTGGTACATATGGTGAAACTGCAGATTTTACAGTTAATATTATTGAAGCATCTTGTGCTCCAGTTGCTATAGCATCGTCAACAATTGTTCCTGATTGTGCTAATGATGAGTTTAATGTAGAATTTGACGTTACCGATTTAGGAGATGGTACTCCTACAATTTCAGATGGAACAACTTCTTGGCCAATTACAGCTACAGGTGTAGTTTCAGTTGGTCCTTTTATGAGTGGTTCTTCGGTAACTTTAACAGCATTACATGGTTCAGATACTACGTGTGATATTACATTAGGAACGTTTACCTATACTTGTCCGCCAGTAAATAACGACTGTGCAGCAGCAACAGCTTTAACACCAGGTGGTGTATTTGCAGATAATGAAGTTGTAGGTACTTTAGCTGGCGCAACAAATTCTGCAGCACCAGCACCAGGTTGTGGTTCATATTCTGGACCTGATGTTTGGTATAGTGTTGAAGTTCCTGCTTCTGGTAGCATAACAATTGAAACCAATAGCAATTCAAGTACTTTAACAGATTCTGGTATGGCGGTATATAGTGGAACTTGTGGAGCATTAACTCTTATTGAGTGTGATGATGATGATAGTTTAGATGGTGCATTCTCTTTAGTTTCTTTAACAGCTTTAACACCAGGTGAGATTTTATATGTAGTAGTATGGGAGTATGGAGGAGATATTCAAGATACCTTTAAAATATCAGCTTATGATGCCTCTTTAAGTGCTAATAGCTTTACTTCAACTGGTTTTGTAGCTTATCCTAACCCTGTTAAAGATATTTTAAATTTAGAGTACGATTCAGAAATTGCTAATGTTCAGGTAATTAATTTATTAGGACAAACTGTAATTGATAGAGCAGTTAATGCAACAACAACTCAAATAAATATGTCGCAATTAAATGCAGGTACCTATTTAGTTAATGTAACTTCTAATAATGGTATTCAAAAAACAATTAAAGTTGTAAAACAATAATTGTAAATAACATAATACATTTTGAAAGTCCCGATTTATTCGGGACTTTTCTTTTTATAAACTATCTTTGTTAAAATTTTGAAGATGTTTTTTTCGTTTATAATTCCCGTTTTTAATCGCCCAGACGAAGTAGATGAGTTGCTTGCAAGTTTATTGCACCAAAGTTATGATGAAGATTTTGAGGTTCTAATTATCGAAGATGGTTCTACAAATACGTGTAAAAGCGTTGTAGAAAAATACAGTAATACATTGCAAATAAGCTATTATTTTAAAGAAAATTCAGGACCAGGAGCTTCTCGAAATTTCGGCATGCAAAAAGCAAATGGAGATTATTTCATAATTTTAGATTCCGATTGTATTTTACCACCAAATTATATAACGGAAGTCGCAACTTCTTTAACTAAAGAATATGTAGATTGTTATGGCGGCCCCGATGCAGCTCATCAATCGTTTTCAACGATACAGAAAGCTATTAACTTTACAATGACATCTTTTTTAACTACAGGTGGTATTAGAGGAAAAAGTGAAAGCTTAAATAAATTTCAACCACGAAGTTTCAATATGGGCTTGTCTAAAATGGCATTTGAAAAATCGGGCGGATTTGGAACGATTCATCCTGGAGAAGATCCCGATTTAACCTTGCGATTATGGGATTTGGGCATTGAAACCAAGCTTATTTCTCGAGCATTTGTGTATCATAAACGAAGAATAAATTGGAATAAATTTTATACACAAGTGCATAAATTTGGCAAAGCTAGACCAATACTGAATTTATGGCACGCAAATTCTGCAAAATTAACCTATTGGTTTCCATCATTTTTTTGTTTGGGTTTTCTATTAAGTATTTTACTTTTATGCTTTCATGTTCCGTTTTTATTGTATCTATACGCAATTTACTTTGGTATATTATTTGTTTCTTCAACAGTTCAAAATAAAAGTTTAAAAATTGGTTTTTTCAGTTTAATAGCAACATTTATTCAGTTTTTTGGATACGGTTTAGGGTTTTTAAAATCGTACTTTAAAATATGTATCGTAAAGCAAAAACCCGAAATAGCATTTCCAGAATTATTTTTTTTAAAAAAATGACAAAAATTATTGGTTTAACAGGAGGAATTGGAAGTGGAAAATCGACCGTGGCAAAATATATTGCTAGTAAAGGAATTCCAGTATATATTGCAGATAGTGAAGCTAAAAAAATAACCAATTCTAAACGGGTTACTAACGAAATAGTTCAAAAATTTGGTTTCGATATTTTAGATGGCAACCAAAAAATTAATCGAAAAAAACTTGCCACTATAGTTTTTAACGATAGCGCTAAACTTAATGTTTTAAATAAAATAATACATCCAAAAGTAAAGCAACACTTTAAAAATTGGTTGGCAAAACATCAAAATGAGAAAATTGTAATAAAAGAAGTAGCTATTCTATTTGAAACAAACGGCCATTTAGATTGCGATAAAGTTATACTAGTTACAGCGCCTTTAACGACTAGAATTGAAAGAACTATAAAGCGCGATAAAACTACACGGGAAGAAGTAGAAAATAGAATAAAAAACCAAATGGCAGATGAAGATAAAATTCCATTATCTGATTTTGTAATCGAAAATTTAGACCTACAAAGCACCTATAAACAAATAGATGAAGTGTTAAATAACTTGAATAATTCGTAAAAATTAACTCAAACGTTAATCTTTGGTTAATATTTTTTTATAATTACTGTTAAAAAATTAAATTTGTATTGATGAATAGAAAAAGATTCATAGTATTAGTGGTATTTATGAGTTTATCATTAATAGGAATTATATTAGTTCAATTGTATTGGATAAACGCTTCGCTAAAAAATAATGAAGAACAATTTAAATACCACGTGCAACAGGTTATTGGTAATGTTGCCGAAAAAGTAAATACAAAAGAACTAAAAGAATTTATTAGCGAGTATAAAAAAATTCAAGATAGTATAGGAAAAGAACCCGAAGTAAGTGTTCTTAAAAAAGTATTTATACTAGAAAAAAATAATAGTACAAAAGAAACCATAATTTATACAAATACATTATTGTCTGAAAATTATGGCATAAATGGTTCGTTCTTTGATACAGCTTTAGATACGGTAAATGTAAGTAGTATAATAACAAGTAGTAAAGCAGAAATTTATAAAAACTCGAACATAGACAACGCTAGCCTAAGTTACAACAAAACACCCGATGTAACTATTGAAAAAAAAGGTCGATTATCGGCTTTAGATAAAGCTTATTTTGATTCTTTTTCTAAAGAAGTCTTGGCATTGCGTCCTATACAACAACGAATTTCAGAAGAAGAATTAGAACAATTACTACACAGCGAGTTAGAAAAATATGGTGTAAAAACACCTTTCGAATTCGGAATTTACAGCAACGGATTAGCAACTAAAATACGATCGCCTAAATTTAAATACGATAAAAAACTAACCTACGGCATTCCTGTTTTTCAAGAAAGCGACGGCTCGGCACATTATCAATTATTAGTTACATTTCCTAATAAGCAAAAGTTCTTGTTTTCTTCAATAGTTGGCATTACAACCTTATCGTTATTGTTTACTTTAGTAATAGTTTTAACCTATTGGAGTGCTCTAAATCAGTTGCTTAAACAAAAACAAATATCCGAAATTAAGACCGATTTTATTAACAATATGACACACGAGTTTAAAACGCCTATTGCTACTATAAACCTAGCTTTAGACGCCATTAAAAACCCAAAAATTATTGATGATAAAGAAAAGGTACAACGCTATTTGCAAATGATTAAAGATGAAAATAAACGAATGCACGCGCAAGTAGAAAATGTACTTCGAATTTCGAAATTAGAAAAAAATGAACTCGATATTTTTAAAGAACCTACTAATGTTATTGATATTTTAGAAAACGCAATAGAGCATATTAGCTTAATTGTTGAAGCAAGAAATGGCACAGTAAAAACGCATTTTTTGGCAAAACGAACTACCGTATTATTAAACGAATCACATTTTACAAATGTATTAGTAAATATTTTAGACAATGCAGTAAAATATTCGCCCGAGGCTCCAGATATCGACATTTATACAGAAAATAACAAAGATTTTATTGTAATTAAAATTCAAGATAAAGGACTAGGAATGAGTAAAGTTGCTCAAAAACGAGTATTCGAAAAATTTTACCGCGAGCACACAGGCGATATACACAACGTAAAAGGACATGGATTGGGCTTAGCCTATGTAAAACAAATTATTGACGATCATAACGGAGAAATAACCGTAGAAAGCGAAAAAGGAAAAGGTAGTATTTTTAGTATAAAAATGCCCTTAATTAATTAAAACACAACATAAATAAATTATAGAATGGAAGCAAAAAAAATATTATTGGTAGAAGATGATCCTAATTTCGGGGCTATACTAAAAGATTATTTAATAATTAATGATTTTGATGTAACGCTTGCCAAAAACGGAATGGAAGGTTTTGAAAAATTTAAAAAAGATGATTTCGATTTGTGCATTCTCGATGTAATGATGCCATATAAAGATGGTTATACACTAGCTCGAGAAATACGTGAAAAAAATCAAGAAGTTCCTATTGTTTTTCTTACCGCCAAAACCATGAAAGAAGACGTGCTAAAAGGTTACAAAGTAGGTGCAGACGATTATTTGAATAAACCTTTCGATTCGGAAGTTTTATTGATGAAAATAAAAGCCATTATGCAACGCAAAGCCTCTGAAACAAAACCCGATAGCAGTGTTTTTGAGTTTCAAATAGGAAAGTTTCATCTTAACTCAAAGCTACGCTTTTTAACTTTCGAAAATGAAGAACCTGTTAAATTGTCGCCTAAAGAGTGTGAGCTTTTAAAAATGCTAGCACTTCACGAAAACGATTTAATGCCAAGAGAATTAGCATTAACAAAAATTTGGAGAGACGACAACTATTTTACGTCTCGTAGTATGGATGTATATATTGCCAAGTTAAGAAAATATTTGAAAAAAGATGAAAATGTAGAAATTTTAAATATTCACGGCGAAGGCTTTAGGTTAGTTATAAAAAAGTAAATACATTATAAAATAAAAAAGTGAAAGTAAATAACTTTCGCTTTTTTATTTTATGCTGCGTTCTATAGTTTGTATAATTTCTTTAAAATGAGTTTGGTAATCAAACCATACAGCATTTTCTGTGCGTTTAAACCAAGTTAATTGACGTTTTGCAAAACGGCGGGTGTTTTTCTTAATTTCTTCTACTGCAAAATCTAGTGAATTTTTTCCATCAAAATAATCAAACAATTCACGATAACCGACAGTTTGTAACGCATTTAAGTGTTTATAACTGAATAAATCTTTAACTTCTTCTAATAAACCTTGTTGTAGCATTATATCAACACGTTGATTAATTCGGTTGTACATTATTTCTCTGTCGGCTTGTAATCCTATTAGAATCGGCTTAAAATTTCTATTATTTTTTCGTTTTCCTATAAAAGAAGAATAAGGGTTACCAGTTCCAATGCAAACTTCAACAAATCGTTTCATTCGTTGCGGATTTTGTAATGTTTGCGGATTTTCAGTTTCCAATTTTTGAAAATATTCAACATCTAATGCTTTTAATTTTTCTTGTAGAAATGCAATCCCAAGTTCATCATATTTTTTATTGATAGTTTCTCTTATCGAAGCATCAATATCAGGAAATTCATCAAATCCTTTTAGAATAGCATCTACATATAAGCCCGAACCACCAACCATAATTTGGATATTGTTTTTTTCAAAAAGAGTATCTAGTAATTGTAAGGCTTCTGTTTCAAAATCGCCCACAGAATAATTTTCAAAAATTGATTTATTTTGAATAAAGTGATGAGGTGCTGCCGCTAATTCTTCATTAGAAGGAACAGCAGTACCAATGGCCATTTTTTTATAAAATTGACGACTATCACAAGAAATGATATCACAATTAAAATATTGTGCCAATTTAATACTTAAGGCTGTTTTTCCAATAGCTGTTGGGCCAATTATGGTTATTAAATAATTAGTCATGTGTTAATTCAGATCCACAGTTAAAACAAAAGCGAGCTTCTTTTTGATGCCCTTCAATACCACAATTTGAACACGGATTTTGTTGGGTTTTAGAAGCTCCTTTTTTACTATTTAAAGCAATTTCAGAAGTAATAATTCCGGTTGGAACAGCAATGATTCCGTAACCTAAAATCATTACGAAAGAAGCTAAAAATTGTCCCAAAGGCGTTACTGGAGAAATGTCGCCATAACCAACAGTAGTTAGCGTTACAATTGTCCAATAAATACTGGTGGGAATACTTGTAAAACCATTCTCGGCTCCTTCAATAACATACATCAATGAGCCAATAAAAACGGTACTAATTAAGACGAAATAAATAAATACAAAAATTCGACCACGACTAGCATATAACGCATCGATTAAATGTATTGATTGCCCAGTAAATTGCGGGTGATTTAAAATTTTAAACAATCGAATTAAACGAAACGCACGAACAATTGTTAAAACACTTGTACCCGTTAAAAACAAGGATAAATACATGGGTAAAGTCGCAATTAAATCGATAATACCATAAAAGCTAAAAATGTATTTCCAAGGTTTTTTAAGAGCAATAATTCGCAAAATATATTCGATGGTAAAAAAGAATGTAATAATCCATTCTAAAAAAATGATTTCAGTATGATATTTTGCATCAAAACCTTGAACAGTTTCAAGCATTACTAAAATAACACTTAGTAAAATTACGCCTAATAAAATTAAATCGAAAAGTCGACCAGCATAGGTATTAGTTCCGTAAATTACTATGTTGATTTTCTGCTGAAAGCTTTCCCATTTTGATTTTGTTGTACTCATTTTACAAAAATATCAATTTAAAATAAAATAACTTTTACTTTGTTTTTCTTTAAATAACTTTGAATAATTGTTTTAATATCGCGGTTGTGCTGCATGGTAATAATTAAATTACGAAGAATATCAACATTTGTTATTTGATAATTCAAGTCGAAAAAACAATAACCTTTATAAATGCCATTTTCGATTAATATTGCACTTTTTTCCTCAATACTTCTGCCTTTATCAATGATAACCATATTTTGATACTGAAATGAGTAATCGCTAATAAATTGTTCTACTCTTTCGTTGTATGTTTGTTTTTTTTCTTTGTCAATGCAAGCACCTAAACATTGTTTAATATCGTATTGAAAACAACTTTTTTTAGTTGTATATAAACCATTTATTTTTTGACAAAGCTGATATTTTTCAGTTATCTTAAATAAAAAATCTTTTCCTTCTTCTAATGAGCCAAATGATGTAATCTCTTTTTTTCTACCATCGGCTTTTTGAATTTGCAATGAAAAATAACCTTTTTCAGTTTTTTCTTTATATAATGCCCATTGAAAAATTGTGCGACGTTGTGCACGATTGTATATAGGTTTGTTTATTTTGATTTCTTCGCTTTCTTTGAGTAATGCAATTAGTTCGCTTCCTGTTTCTTCATAGGTTACCGCAAAAACTTCACGTTGTATTTTTTTACTTTTATTTGAAGTACCAGTAAAATGTTGATTGATTCTTTTTTTGATGTTTTTACTTTTACCAATATAAATTACATCACCTTTTTCGTTATGAATATAATAAATTCCTGTTTTAGTAGGCAATTTTTCAATAATATCTAATAGTTTTGGCGATAAACCCGATTTTACTTCCGTTTTAACGTAGCTTTTTACAATTTCTTTTTCTAAATCTTTTGAAAGTAACAATTTAAAAAGTTTAACAGTTGCTAAAGCATCGCCACTAGCACGATGACGATCGGTTATTGGAATACCCAAACCACGAACGAGTTTTCCTAAGCTATATGATTTTTGATCAGGAATTAATTTTTTAGATAATTCAACTGTACAGATGGTTTGTTTTTTGAATGAATAGCCTAATCGTTTAAATTCAGTTTTTAAAATGCGGTAATCAAATGAAGCATTATGCGCAACAAGAATACAACCATTGGTAATTTCAATAATACGCTTGGCAACTTCATAAAATTTGGGTGCACTTCGCAACATAGCGTTATTAATACCTGTAAGTTTTACAACAAATGGTTGAATAGGCTTTTCTGGGTTTACCAAACTTATAAACTGATCGACAATTTCGTGTCCATCAAATTTATAAATGGCAATTTCGGTAATACCTTCTTCGTTGTATTGCCCACCAGTGGTTTCTATGTCGAGTATGCAGTAAATGTTTTTAAAGTTTAAAAGTTCAAACTTAAGTCTTTTTTCTTTGTTCTTTTCTCTATTTTCTCAAGCCAAAAATACTACTACCAATACGAACCATATTGCTACCACATTCAATAGCCAATTGATAATCACCACTCATTCCCATGGATAAGGTTTTTAGTTGCCAGTTTTCTGTTTTCAATTTACTATATTTATCGAAAAGTGATTTTAAATATAGGAATTCTTTTTTAATTTGATTGTTGTTTTCAGTAAAAGTCGCCATTCCCATAAAACCTACAATTCTAACATTTTTTAGTTGCTCTTTATCAAATTGAAAAATATCTTCCAATTCATTTTCATTTAAACCAAATTTTGATTCTTCTTCGGCAATATGAATTTGCAATAAGCAATCTACAATTCGATTGTTTATTTGCGCTTGTTTGTTGATTTCTTGTAATAATTTTAAACTATCTACACCATGAATAAGACTCACAAATGGAACAATTAATTTGGCTTTTCGCGATTGCAAATGACCAATAAAATGCCACTGAATATCTTGAGGTAATTGACTTTGTTTATCCACTAATTCTTGCACATAATTTTCTCCAAAAATGCGTTGCCCAGCTTCATAAGCTTCCATAATATTGGCTATAGGTTTTGTTTTTGAAACAGCAACTAAAGTAACGTGTTCTGGTAATGAAGATTTTATGTTATTCAGGTTTTGTGAAATTGACATTTTTTAAGCTTTAAAAAATTTAAAATTTAAGAAGCATATTAATACGATTGATAAACAAAATACTAAAATATTTCTTGGAACATTTTTTTCTTGTTGTTCTTCAGATAATTTGGTTCTACAAAATTTTATAAAAACCCAAACTAGAAATCCTCCAAACATATTTAAACCTTCAAATCTACTATTTTTCATAATTTATGAGATTTCTCTTCGTCCCTCATCGAAATGACAAGTTTTCGTCTTTTGTCTTGATTCTTGTTTCTTTCTTCTAAAATTAAAGTTCATACACCACCAAACCACTTCTAAATTTTGGTTCTATGTAAGTAGATTTTGGAGGCATAATCAAATCAGCATCAGCAATGGTTTTTATTTCTGAAATATCGATAGGATAGAGCATAAAACCCACTGCAAATTCTCCTTCATCAACCAGTTCTTTAATAGTAGTAATGGGTTGTTTTCCAGAAATATAATCAATACGTTCATCATTTCGTAAATCGCCAATTCCTAAAAGAGGATTAAGCACTTGATTGTATAAAATTTGTGCATCTAAATTTTCTAAAATTTCAGAACTATTTGGTTTTTTCCTTAAAAATAAAGCATAAAATTTACCATCAATATACATTCCAAATTCTCCTTTTTCAGTTGGTTTCCATAATTCTTGATGCTTGCAAACCACATTAAAAATTGATGTTAATGCTTCCATGAATGAAGTAGTATCAAACTGATTCAAATCGCGAATAACACGATTAAATTCGTATATTTTAACCGTACTTTCTGAAATTAAAAAACTCAAAAAGTAATTCAAATTTTCTTTATTTGGAGTCTTATTTTCTTTATGTAAAAGTGCAGCAGAAGCCGAACGATGATGCCCGTCAGCAATATACAAATTCGGAATGGTAGCAAAATGTTCTTCCAACCAATCCATTTCACTTTCGGTATCAATTTTCCAAAGCGTATGTTTTTGTTTGGTGGTTGTTGAAAACGAATAAAGTGGTTTACTTTTCTTTTTTAAAGTTATCCAAGTGTTCATTTCAACACTATCGGGATAAGTTATTAAAACGGGTTCGGTATTAAATTGTGTTTGTTGTAAATATTCTTTAAATAAATCCACACGGTATTGAAGCGTATCTTCGTGTTTTTTTATTTTATTTTCATTGTATTCATCAACTGATGTTCCGGCTAATATTCCGGTGTAACTTTCTGTTTTAGATTGAATTTCGTATAAATAAAACACTGGTTTTTCTTCTTCCACAAAAATACCATCATTTTTAAAATCGTGATATTTATGCGCCACTCCTTTAAAACGTTTATCCCAACTTATTTTTTGCGAATGAATGTAAGCCGGATGAATTACATGTAAAAACGAATACGGATTAAAATTAAGCCAAGCCGCCAATTCAGCCTGACTATAATCGTCGTAATTTCTACAAGTTACCAAGGCGACTTTATCTTCGGCTGGACGAACTGCTTTAATAGGAATAATTTTGGCCATTTTTTTGAGTGATTAGTAATGAGTGAATAGTAATTAGTAAAACCAAAAACTATTCACTAATCACTTTTTAGTATTTACTAAATTGTTTTGCTACTTTTTCTGCTTTTTTACTTTCAGAATAATCGTAGAAACCTTCACCCGATTTTACGCCTAATTTACCTGCCATAACCATGTTTACTAATAATGGGCATGGTGCATATTTCGGATTTTTAAAACCGTTGTACATAACGTTTAAGATCGATAAACAAACGTCAAGTCCAATAAAATCGGCTAATTGAAGTGGTCCCATTGGGTGTGCCATTCCTAATTTCATTACCGTATCAATTTCGGAAACACCACCAACGCCATTATATAAAGTTTCGATAGCCTCGTTAATCATTGGCATTAAAATTCTGTTGGCTACAAATCCAGGATAATCGTTAACTTCAGTTGGAGTTTTACCCAATTTTACTGATAAATCCATGATGATGTTAGTTACTTCATTAGAAGTATTGTAACCACGAATAATTTCTACCAATTTCATAATGGGCACTGGATTCATAAAGTGCATGCCAATAACACGTTCGGGATGTACTACTTGAGCAGCAATTTGAGTAATAGAAATTGAAGAAGTATTCGTTGCTAAAATTGTATTATGGTCACAAATTTCGCTTAGTTGTTTAAAGATTTTTAATTTTAAATCAATATTTTCAGTTGCTGCTTCAACCACTAAATCGCATCCTACAACTCCATCTTTTACATCGGTATAGGTAATGATATTGTGAATTGTATTCATTTTATCATTATTGGTAATGCTACCTTTAGCTACCATTCGGTCAAGATTAGTAGCAATGGTATTCATTCCTTTTTCAATGGCGGCTTCCGATATATCTATTAATTTTACTTTAAATCCTGATTGTGCAAAAGTGTGAGCAATTCCGTTGCCCATTGTTCCTGCACCAATTACTGCAATTGTGTTCATTATAATTTTGTGAATTTTATTTGATTTAATTATTTTTAAATTGGCTTATTGACTAATTGTCTAATTTGCACATTATTTTCTTTCCATTGATTCAATAATCATATAAGCAACACGAAGTGCTTCTGTACCATCTTCTAAAGTTACAATTGGTGTAGTATTATTATTGATAGCATCTGCAAACGTTTCTAATTCATCTAAAATAGCATTGTTTGCTTCAACCGATGGATTATCGAAATAAATTTGTTTTTTTACACCTTCAGCATTTTGCAAAATCATATCGAAATCACCTGGAACTTCAGGAGCATCTTTCATTTTTACTACTTCGCAAACTTTATCTAAATAATCAACAGAAATATAAGCATCTTTTTGGAAAAAGCGCGATTTACGCATATTTTTCATCGAAATACGACTCGATGTTACATTAGCAACACAACCATTTTCAAACTCAATTCGAGCATTACTGATATCTGGCGAATCAGAAATTACCGCAACACCACTAGCGTTTACCGATTTTACTTTCGATTTTACAACACTTAAAATGGCATCTATATCGTGAATCATTAAGTCTAAAACCACAGGAACATCGGTACCACGCGGATTGAACTCTGCCAAGCGATGGGTTTCGATAAACATTGGATTTTCGATTTTATTTTTTACTGCAGTAAAAGCAGGATTAAATCGTTCCACATGACCCACTTGTCCTTTCACATTAAATTTTTTAGCTAAAGCAATAATTTCTTCCGCTTCTTCAACTGTATTTGAAATAGGTTTTTCAATAAAAATATGTTTACCGGCTTTGATTGCTTCCACCGCACAATCATGATGCGAAAGGGTAGGGGTAACAATATCAACTACATCAACAACGGCAATTAATTCATCAATTGTATCAAATTTTTTGTAACCAAATTCTTGTGCTACTTTAATGGCATTTTCTTCAAACGGATCGTAAAATCCCACTAATTCATATTTTGATGATTGATTTAATAATCGTAAATGTATTTTACCTAAATGCCCTGCACCTAGAACTCCAACTTTAAGCATATTAAAATGTTTTCAACAAAAATAGAAATAAATTGATTAAATTCCATTGATATTTGCCTTTTAGTTTTATAAATTAGCAAAACCTAAACTACGAAAAATTGAAAGATACGGCGAAACATCAAGGGCTTCGAAATAAACTGGTTACACTTTTAGAAGGTAAAGGAATTACAGATAAAAATGTATTGGAAGCTATTCGAAAAATTCCCCGACATAGTTTTATGGAGTCTAGTTTTGAAGATTTTGCGTATCAAGATAAAGCCTTTCCTATTGCGGCAGGACAAACTATTTCGCAACCCTATACTGTAGCTTTTCAAAGTCAACTTTTGGAAGTTAAAAAAGGCGATAAAATATTAGAAATTGGTACAGGTAGTGGCTATCAATGTGCGGTTTTGTGTGTTATGGGCGCTCAAGTGTATTCTATTGAAAGGCAAAATGAATTATTTAAAAAAACGTCATTATTATTACCCAAATTGGGTATTCGTGCAAAAAAACTAATTTTTGGCGACGGTTACAAAGGCTATGAAGAAATGGCACCTTTTGATAGTATTATTGTAACAGCTGGCGCACCATTTATTCCGCCAGCATTGATGGCGCAATTAAAAATAGGCGGCAAGTTGGTGATTCCATTAGGAGAAAAAGAACAAATTATGACGTTACTAATACGTAAAAATGAAACCCAATTTGAAAAACATGAATTTGGAGAATTTCGATTTGTACCTTTGTTGGAAGATAAGAATTAGAAAAATTGATTTAATAATTATTTTAAACTAGTTAGTTTTTGTTTTAAAATTTCAATTTCATCTAATATTGAAGTAATTTCTTTTTGTTTGTTGTTGCTAACTTCAATTCCTTTTTCTTGTAGTATTTCGGTTATGGCTTGAATAGCAAAAGGATTAAAATCGAAATTTTTTTCTAATTTCACTTTGTACCAAGCCACGAGTAATTTTTTTATATCAATTTCTAATAATTGAGAAAGTAATTGAATTTGTTTTTTTGTAGGAATGCGATTTCCATTTTCAAATTTACTTATTAAAGCTTGATCAATTTTACTTATTTCGGCGAGTTTTCGCACTGTAAAACCTTTCTCTTCACGTGCTTTTTTAAGTAAGATCATCAGTTGTAAATTTTCTTAATTCTATCTAAATCACGTTTGTTATCGCGGTCTTTCATTGTTTCACGCTTGTCGTAATTCTTTTTACCTCTACAAAGTGCAATATCTAGTTTAGCCAATCCTTTTTCGTTTGTAAATAACCGCAACGGAATAATGGTTAATCCTTTGTTTTGACTGTCTTTTTCTAGTTTACGTAATTCTTTTTTATTGAGTAATAATTTTCTTTCACTTTTTGCACGATGGTTATAGTGATTGCCATATAAATATTCTTCAATTGTTGAATTAATAATGAATAATTCGCCATTATTAAATTCGCAAAAACTTTCGGCTATTGAAGCTTTACCTAATCGAATTGATTTAATTTCAGTACCAGTTAGTACAATTCCAGCCGAATAACGATCTATAATTTCGTAATCGAATTTGGCTCTTTTATTTAAAATATTAATTTCTTTTTGCATAACAAAGCAAAGGTAATTAATTGTAAGTGTTTGCTAAAATTTTGTATAAAAAAAATCGGTAACCATTTGGCTACCGAATAAAATGAATTTTTAGGGTTAGGATAAGTATTTTTTACAAACTTGTAACTTCGTTAAAAACATCCAATTCTATTTGATTTTTGATAATATCATCAAAAGTTTCACCTTTTCTAATCAAATGCGCTTGTCCGTTTAACCAAAGAACTTCGGCAGGGCGTACTCTAGAATTATAGTTTGATGCCATTGAAAAACAATAGGCACCTGCATTATAAAAACATAAAATATCGCCTTCGGTTATTTCTGTAATACGCCTGTTTGAGGCAAAGGTGTCGGTTTCACAGATATAACCAACTACCGAATAAAAGCGTTCTTTACCTTTTGGGTTGCTAATGTTTTCTATTCGATGTTGTGCGCCATATAACATAGGGCGAATTAAATGATTAAACCCACTGTCAACTCCAGCAAAAACAGTTGATGTAGTTTGTTTTACTACATTTACTTTAGTTAAAAAATAACCCGCTTCGCTAACTAAAAATTTTCCTGGTTCAAAAGCTAAAGTTAATGTACGACCGTATTCTTTTTCAAAAGCTAAAAAGCGTTTGGTTAATTTTTTTCCAAATTCTTCAACATTGGTTTCAATATCATCTTTTTTATACGGCACTTTAAAGCCACTTCCAAAATCAATAAAATCAAGATTTTTAAAATGTTTTGCTGTTTCAAAAAGAATTTCTGCTGCATATAAAAAAACTTCAACATCTAAAATATCGGAACCCGTGTGCATGTGAATACCGTTAATGCGCATATTGGTGTTTTCAACTATGCGTAATAAATGAGGAAGTTGATGAATAGAAATGCCAAATTTGCTATCTATATGGCCAACAGAAATATTCGCATTTCCACCAGCCATTACATGCGGATTAATGCGTACACAAACAGGAACATGCGGATGTTTTGTGCCAAATTGTTCTAATATTGATAAATTATCAATATTAATTTGGACGCCTAAAGCCGCAACTCCCTCTATTTCTTCAAGCGAAACACCATTTGGCGTGTACATAATTTCTTGTGGAGAAAAACCAGCATGTAAACCAAGTTTTACTTCTTCAATGGAAACAGTATCTAACCCCGAACCTAAGTTTTTTAACACTTTTAATATGTTCATGTTTGATAAGGCTTTTACAGCATAGTGTATTTTAAACTGTTCAACCTTTGCAAAAGCAGTTGTTAATCGTTGGTATTGACGTTCAATTTTTTCAGCATCATATACATAAATTGGGCTGCCAAATTCTTCTGCAATTTTTAAAAGTTCTTGTGTTTTCATCTGTATTTATCTTTTTAAATTACAAATAAATAAAGTATTTCTTTAATTTTAAATTAAATAACAATTTAAAACAAAATAAAACATAATGTTATATTAAAACATATTATTAGTTAATTTTGTTTTAAAATTAACTTTTGATTTAGGTTATAAAATTTTAAAAATGTTAGTTAGATAAAAATATGTTTGTTATTTTTGTAGCACTTTTTAAAAAATTAAGAAAAGAGCACAATTATGAATTTACACGAATATCAAGGTAAAGAAATATTAGCAAGTTACGGTGTGCGTGTGCAACGCGGATATGTAGCCAATAATGCCGAAGAAGCAGTAGATAAAGCAAAACAATTAACGGCTGAAACCGGTACAGGTTGGCATGTTATCAAAGCTCAAATTCACGCAGGTGGTCGTGGTAAAGGCGGAGGAGTTAAACTAGCTAAAAATTTAGAACAAGTTAAAGAAATTGCGGGTCAAATTATTGGTATGGATTTAATTACGCCGCAAACACCTCCACAAGGGAAACGTGTTCATAAAGTGTTAGTTGCGGAAGATGTATATTATCCAGGTGAAAGTGAAACAAAAGAGTTTTACATGTCTGTATTATTAAATAGAGGTAAAGGTCGTAACATGATTATGTATTCTACCGAAGGTGGTATGGATATTGAAGAAGTTGCCGAAAAAACACCCCATTTAATTTTTACTGAAGAAGTTGATCCAGCTGTTGGATTACAAGGCTTTCAAGCTCGTCAGATAGCATTTAATTTAGGTTGCGAAGGCCTTGCGTTTAAAGAAATGGTAAAATTTGTTGATTCATTATACAAAGCATATGTAGGAGCTGATGCTTCGTTATTCGAAATCAATCCAGTATTGAAAACTTCAGACAATAAAATTATGGCTGTTGATGCTAAAGTTGTTTTAGACGATAATGCTTTATTCCGACATAAAGATTTAGCTGAAATGCGTGATGTTCGTGAAGAAAACCCAATTGAAGTAGAAGCAAAAGAAGTAGGATTAAACTATGTAGATTTAGATGGAACTGTAGGTTGTATGGTAAACGGTGCTGGTTTGGCAATGGCAACTATGGATTTAATTAAGTATGCAGGTTTTGAACCAGCAAACTTTTTAGATGTAGGTGGTACTGCCGATGCAAAACGTGTTGAAACAGCTTTCCGTATTATTTTAAGAGATCCAAATGTAAAAGCAATTTTAATTAATATTTTTGGTGGAATTGTTCGTTGCGATCGTGTTGCACAAGGTGTTGTAGATGCTTATAAAAATATGGGCGATGCTATTAAAGTGCCAATTATTGTGCGTTTACAAGGTACAAATGCAGAAATTGCTAAAGAATTAATTGATAATTCTGGAATGCCAATTTTATCTGCTGTACAGTTTCAAGAAGCTGCCGATCAAGTTAAAGCGGCTTTGTCGTAAATAAAATTTAAAGTTATAAATAATTAAATCGCAATTTAAAAATTGCGATTTTTTTTAAAGTTTAAGAAACAAAAAAAGACTTTCATTTTTGAAAGTCTTTTTTTGTCGGGGTGGCAGGATTCGAACCTGCGACCTCTTGGTCCCAAACCAAGCGCGATGACCGGGCTACGCTACACCCCGAAAACAAGATTGCAAATATACTACTATAATTTTGTTTTCAAAATAAAAAACAAAATAAATCAAATTTATTTTATCATTAAGATTTCTAATTAAAATTTAATTTTTATTTACTTTTAAAAGTTTAAATTTGTTCCAAATAAATGTAATAAAAATGTCAAACTCTATTGAAAGCGTAAAATGCTTAATTATAGGTTCAGGGCCAGCGGGTTATACTGCAGCAATATATGCAGCGCGTGCCAATATGAATCCAGTTTTATACCAAGGGCAACAACCAGGTGGGCAGTTAACCACAACCAACGAAGTAGAAAATTTTCCAGGCTATCCACAAGGAATCACTGGACCCGAAATGATGCTACAATTGCAAGAACAAGCGCAACGTTTTGGAACCGATATTCGTGATGGTTGGGCAACTAAAGTCGATTTTTCAGGTGATATTCACAAAGTTTGGATTAACGAAACAACCGAAATTCATGCACAAACAGTAATTATTTCAACAGGTGCTTCTGCCAAATATTTAGGATTAGAATCGGAACAAAAATATTTAAAATTAGGTGGCGGCGTTTCAGCATGTGCAGTATGCGACGGATTTTTCTATCGCAATCAAGAAGTAGTAATCGTTGGAGCAGGAGATAGCGCTTGCGAAGAAGCGCATTACCTATCGCATATTTGTAAGAAAGTAACTATGTTAGTGCGTAGCGATCAGTTTCGTGCATCTAGAATCATGGAAGAACGTGTGCGCAAAACTGCAAATATTGACATTTTACTCAATACCGAAACCGATGAGGTTCTTGGCGATGGTCAAGTGGTAACTGGCGTTCGAGTTAAAAACAGAGGCACTGGCGAAACTACCGAAATACCAGCTACTGGATTTTTCGTAGCCATTGGTCACAAACCAAATACCGATATTTTTAAAGATTTTTTAGATTTAGACGAAACAGGTTATATCAAAAACATTCCAGGTACAGCCCAAACCAATATACCAGGTGTATTTGTAGGTGGCGATGCAGCCGATCACGTATACCGTCAAGCTATAACTGCAGCAGGTACAGGTTGTATGGCGGCTCTTGATGCCGAACGTTATTTAGCCGCTAAAGCGTAAGCTAAAACAGTTATAAACTAAAAAAGGTGTTTAAACAATTTTAAACACCTTTTTTATTTATTTTAAATCATGAATTCGAAATTCATAATTAGAATTGCTCTCTACCTGCAAAGTGAAATGCACCTTCAATAGCTGCATTCTCATCAGAATCTGAACCGTGAACAGCATTTTCACCAATTGAAGTCGCATATTTTTTACGGATAGTTCCCTCAGCAGCTTCAGCAGGATTAGTAGCACCAATTAATTTACGGAAATCTTCAACCGCATTATCTTTTTCTAAAATTGCCGCTACAATCGGACCGCGAGTCATGAATTCTACCAATTCGCCAAAAAACGGACGTTCTTTGTGAACCGCGTAAAATTGTTGCGCATCAGCAACTGTTAATTGCGTTAATTTCATTGCTACAATTCTGAAACCACCTTCAGTAATCATATTTAAAATTCCACCAATATGCCCATTTTCAACAGCATCTGGTTTAATCATAGTAAAAGTTCTATTACTTGCCATTTTTTTAAATTTTTTGCAAAGGTACTATTTTGAAGTCAAATAGCATAACGAATAATATTATTTTTAAAAACGAATCGAAACGAGTTCTTGTTTTCCATATACCTGCTATTCGTTGCAATCGCTGCGCGTATTTCCACTACTATCAGGGTTAAAAATAGAATGGTCGTAAATTTTGGTAAACTATTTCAATATTTCAATAGTAAAATGTTGTGCCAAAGGGTCAAAATCATGATAAAGTTGCGCTATAAAATCAGATATATTGGTTTCTAATGCCACTTCCGAAAAATTCAATTTACGTTCTTGTAAGCTACCATTTGGAAACAATTCATTTTGAAGTGAAGCAATGCGTGCTAGTTGTTCGGCATATTTTTTCTTTTCAGCCTTAAGTAACTTCTTCTCCAAATTTTCTAAACCTTTTAATTGTTTTTTTTCTTGGGCAGCAACAGCACCAAAGTAAGAAGCATCGGTTTGCGAGGCAATTTTGTATAACTCTTTAAACTGTTGTTGTAAAAAGTTTTTTTGACTAGAAAAGTTAAGTGATAATTCTGAAAATTCAGCTGTTTTTCTAGAAATTAATTCCGATTGTTTTGCAAATAAATCCAACCAAGTTAACGCTAGTTTTTCACGTTTTTTATTTTGCTTTTCAGTTGCTACAATTACCGAATTTCGAAGCAACAACATTGGGAAAGGAATCGAATTTTCCTCAAAATTTGATTTTAATTGCAACCAATAGGCCAATTCGCCACCACCACCAATGTAACACAAATTGGGTAAAATAACTTCTTGATACAACGGTCGTAATACAACATTTGGACTAAATTTTTCAGGATAATTTTCTATTTCTTGTAAAATTTCAGCTTCCGTAAATTGTAATTGCCTATGCAAAACTTTATATAAATTATCTTCAAAAACGATGCGTTCACGCAAATCACTTTCAATATAAAATAAATTGATTTCTCTTGGCGTAACTTGTATCGAATAATCTTTCAATAATTCAGAAGTCGCATTAATTTTTTCAAATGATTGTTGCTGAATGATTTCATTCTTAACATAAGGAATAAATAATTCTTTCAGTTTTTTATCATCGCCATCAACAATCACTAAACCATAATTTTTGAACAATTCGTTTACTAAAAAACGAGTGGCCTCAGCTAAGTTATCGTGCTGTAAATACGCTTCAGTAAACAATTTTTGTAAATTATCAGCCGCTAAACTTGAAGGTAATACTTTCGAAAATTCTTCAAAAACTTCATCTAAACCATCTGTAGACAACCTTCCAACTGGACCTGTACTGTTTTTTTTCCAATTAATTTTTTTTCCTTTAAAAATAAAATGATTGATTTCTTCAAAATCATGATCTTCTGTTGCCATCCAATACACCGGAACAAAATTATAATCAGGATAGGCTTCTTTTAACTGCTTACAAAGTTTGATTGTTGAAACTATTTTATAAATAAAATAAATTGGTCCAGTAAATAAATTGAGCTGATGCCCAGTAGTTACCGTAAATGTATTTTCTTTTTCTAAATAATTGATATTGAGTTGTGTAATATCTGAAATAGAAAAATTTTGGTATTGCTGTTGCAGTTGTTCTTTTAAAGCAATTCTATTTTTTAATTGAAATTGACGTTGTTTTTCTTCAATTTGAAGATTAAAATTTTCAATAGTAGGAAAACGATTGTACAAATCATGTAAGGTGTCCTTTTCATTGAGATAATCGTTGATTAATTTAGAAAAATATCCCGAATTTTGATACGTTATACAATCAGAAACCATAAAATTTATTTTTTTGCTAAAGTACAAAAAATGCGAATTAGAAAATTTTTACCTTTACCGAAATTTACCAATTGAAAGACATTTTACTCATAACCCCACCTTTTACCCAACTGAATACACCGTATCCAGCAACAGCCTATTTAAAAGGTTTTTTGAATACTAAAGGTATTTCTTCCTTTCAAATGGATTTGGGTATCGAAGTTATTACTAAAATTTTTTCAAAAAATGGACTTCAAAAACTATTTGAAATTAGTAAAAATTCAATTTTAAATAGTTCAGAAAACGCATCAAGAATTTATAATTTACGTCAAGAATACATCAAGACAATTGATGCTGTAATGCGCTTTTTACAAAGTAAAAACCCTAGTTTGGCAAGGCAAATTTGTAGTGGTAATTTTCTTCCAGAAGCTTCTCGTTTTGCTCATCTTGATGATATGGATTGGGCTTTTGGCAGTATGGGAATGCAAGATAAAGCAAAACATTTTGCCACTTTATATTTAGAAGATTTATCGGATTTTATTATTGAATGTATTGACGAAAATTTTGGTTTTAGTCGTTATGCAGAACGATTAGGACAAAGTGCTAATTCTTTTGATGAATTATATTATGAATTACAAAAAAAACCTACTTATGTAGATGCTATATCTATTCAAATTTTAAAGAAAAAAATTGATGCTATTCAACCAAAATTAGTCTGTTTTTCAGTGCCTTTCCCCGGTAATTTGTACAGTGCTTTTCGATGTGCTCAATTTATAAAAAACACTTTCCCTGATATTAAAATTGCGATGGGTGGAGGTTTTCCAAATACAGAATTGCGAAATCTTAAAGATATTCGCGTTTTTGATTTTTTCGATTTTATTACATTAGATGATGGCGAATTACCTATTGAATTACTTTATAAAAACATTTGTAAGGCTGAGCTTGTAGAAGCCCAATATAAAAGAACATTTCTTCTAGAAAATAAACAAATCATTTTTCAAAATAATACACCTCAAATAGATTATAAGCAAACAGAAGTGGGCACACCCGATTATTCTGATTTGCTTTTAGATAAATATATTTCGGTAATTGAAGTTGCAAATCCTATGCACAGTTTGTGGAGTGATGGGCGATGGAATAAATTGACAATGGCACATGGTTGTTATTGGGGGAAATGCACTTTTTGTGATATTTCTTTAGATTATATTAAAATTTATGAACCCATAGCTGCAAAATTGATTGTTGACCGAATGGAAACAATGATTGCGCAAACTAATGAAAATGGTTTTCATTTTGTTGACGAAGCTGCACCGCCTGCTTTGATGCGCGAAGTGGCAATTGAAATCATAAAGCGTAATTTAGTTGTTACTTGGTGGACAAATATTCGATTCGAAAAAAGTTTCACCCGTGAGCTATGCTTGTTGCTAAAAGAATCGGGTTGTATTGCCGTATCAGGTGGATTAGAAGTAGCGTCTGATAGATTGCTTAATTTGATTAAAAAAGGCGTTACCGTAGAACAGGTAGCACAGGTAACTCGCAATTTTACTGAAACAGGAATTATGGTACACGCCTATTTAATGTATGGTTTTCCAACACAAACTATTCAAGAAACGGTAGATAGTTTAGAAATGGTGCGTCAACTCTTTGAAATTGGCGTGTTACAAAGTGGATTTTGGCACCAATTTGCCATGACGGCTCACAGTCCTATAGGTCTAAATCCTGAAGAATTTGGGGTTGTACCACAATATAAAGACATTCAATTTGCTAACAATGATGTGCAATTTATTGATAAAACAAGGATAAATCATGAAAAATTCAGTTTTGGGTTACGAAAATCATTGTACAATTATATGCACGGTATTTGTTTTGATTATGAGTTACAAGATTGGTTTGATTTTAAAATTCCAAGAACTAAAATTTCACCGAATTATATTGAAGATTGTTTGCAAAAAAATATTGATTTTAAAATAAAACCCAATGCTCGAATTGTATTTATAGGAAATTTACCTGTAATTAAGACCATTCAAAAAACAAAAAAAGGAACAACTTGGCAGCAAATGCAGCTAAATTTTCAAGGGAAAACGTTCGATTATTCAGTTACTTTAGATTGGGATAAAGGTAATTGGTTGATAAAACAATTTGAAAAATGTTCTGTTTTTTCTGATAATAAAATTACACTTACACAACTAAAAGCTGATTATGAAAAGCATTTTGATGACTTTGAGTTATTTTGGTTTTCAAAACCTTTGCAACAATTAAAAGAATATAATTTATTACTATTGTAATTATTCTTATTAGTAATAAGTTATTTGTTTTCTTCCTTAAAAGAAATCGTTTTCGTAAATTTACAGTCTTAAAAAATTTATAGTTATGAATGACACGTTTACGGTAAAAGTTAACGAAAACTTTAATTTTAATATTGCCACTGCCACTGCTCAAAATTTAAATGCAGTTAGTTTAAGCGATAACGAATTCCATATTTTACATAACGGTCAATCGGTTCAAGCTGAAATTATTTCTACTGATTTTAATGCTAAAAAATACACAGTAAAAGTTAATAATAACATTTACGTTGTGTCGATTGCAGATGCTTTAGATCAATTAATTAAAAAAATGGGATTTGATGTAAGCTCAAATAAAGTTGCCAATAATGTAAAAGCACCAATGCCGGGTTTATTATTAGATATTATGGTAGAAAGCGGGCAAGAAGTTACTGAAAATCAGCCGTTACTAATTCTTGAAGCAATGAAAATGGAAAACAGTATTGTCTCGCCTCGTGGGGGAATAATAAAGTCAATTTTAGCTAAAAAAGGTGCTGCTGTTGAAAAAGGAGAATTATTGATTGAATTTGAATAAATTTTCAGTTTTAAGTAATCAATTATTTAAAATATCATACTTAGCGTAGTCGAAGAGTCTATATATAACTTTAAAATTTAATGCTAAAAGCTAAAAGCTAAAAAGCTAAAAATATGAAAAAAATACTAGTAGCTAATCGTGGAGAAATTGCACTTCGTGTGATGAAAACAGCTAAAAAAATGGGAATTAAAACAGTCGCAGTTTTTTCGGTTGCCGATAGAAATGCACCGCACGTAAAATTTGCTGATGAAGCAGTTTGTATTGGAGAAGCGTCGTCCAATCAATCCTATTTAAGAGGCGATAAAATAATTGAAGTTTGTAAAACTCTACATGTTGATGCCATTCATCCTGGTTACGGATTTTTAAGTGAAAATGCAGATTTCGCTGAATTAGCAGAACAAAACAACATTATTTTTATTGGGCCAAAGTCTAAAGCTATGAAAATTATGGGAAGCAAATTAGCAGCTAAAGAGGCTGTTAAAGCTTTTGATATTCCTATGGTGCCAGGTCTAGATGAAGCAATTACTGATGTCGCTAAAGCAAAAGAAGTAGCTAAAAATATTGGCTTTCCCATTTTGATAAAAGCCTCGGCAGGTGGTGGTGGAAAAGGAATGCGTGTTGTAGAAAACGAAGCCGAATTTGAGGCGCAAATGAATCGTGCTATTTCGGAAGCAACTTCAGCTTTTGGCGATGGCTCTGTTTTTATTGAAAAATATGTTACTTCACCTCGGCATATTGAAATTCAAATAATGGCAGATATGCACGGAAATATTTTGTATTTATTTGAAAGAGAGTGCTCTATACAACGTCGTCATCAAAAAGTAGTGGAAGAAGCACCATCTTCTGTTTTAACTCCCGAAATTCGTAAAGCAATGGGAGAAGCCGCTGTAAAAGTAGCAAAATCATGTGATTATATTGGGGCAGGAACGGTTGAGTTTTTATTAGATGAAAACAAAAATTTCTATTTTTTAGAAATGAATACGCGCCTTCAAGTTGAGCATCCAGTCACCGAAATGATTACAGGTTTAGACTTAGTCGAAATGCAAATTCGAGTGGCTCGAGGAGAAGCAATTCAGTTAAAACAAGATGATTTACAGATAATTGGTCACGCAATGGAACTTCGTGTGTATGCTGAAGATCCTATGAATGATTTTCTTCCAAGTGTAGGAAAATTAGATGTTTATCAATTGCCAGTAGGAAATGGAGTTCGTGTTGATAATGGTTTTGAACAAGGCATGGAAGTGCCAATTTATTATGATCCAATGTTGGCTAAATTAGTAACCTACGGAAAGAATAGGGAAGAAGCTATTCAAAAAATGATAGAAGCTATAGCCGATTATCATGTAAAAGGGGTAAGTACAACATTGCCTTTTGGAACATTTGTAATGCAACATGAAGCCTTTACTTCGGGTAATTTTGATACTAATTTTGTGAAAAAATATTACGATAAACAAATTCTTGAAAAACAAGCAGAAGTTGAAGCTGAAATTACTGCTATTATTGCATTAAAACAATATTTAGAGGATCAAAAAATAGTTCGTTTACCAAATTAATTGACGCGCATTGTCAGATTGGCAAATTGACACATTAAGATATGGAAGATAAAATAAAAGCATTACAAGATAAAATAGCTTTAGCCAAATTAGGTGGAGGCGAAAAGCGAATTGCTAAACATCATGAAAAGAATAAATTAACCGCACGTGAACGTATCCATTATTTGTTAGATGAAGGTTCATTTGAAGAGATTGGAATGTTGGTTACCCACCGTACGACTGATTTTGGAATGGAGAAAGAAGTGTATTATGGTGATGGGGTAGTTACTGGATATGGAACTATCAATAATCGACCAGTATATATTTTTGCTCAAGATTTTACCGTTTTTGGTGGCTCATTGTCTGAAACACACGCCGAAAAAATTTGTAAAGTAATGGATATGGCTCTTAAAACAGGTACACCAATGATTGGTTTAAACGACTCAGGTGGTGCACGTATTCAAGAAGGTGTTCGTTCATTAGGCGGTTATGCCGATATTTTTTATAAAAATGTACAAGCTTCAGGCGTTATTCCTCAAATTTCTGCCATTATGGGGCCATGTGCTGGTGGCGCAGTGTATTCGCCAGCTATGACAGATTTTACACTTATGGTTGAAAATAATAGTTACATGTTTGTTACGGGTCCAAATGTAGTAAAAACAGTTACTAATGAGGAAGTTACATCGGAAGAATTGGGCGGAGCAAGTACGCATTCAACCAAATCGGGTGTGGCACATATTACCTCGCCAAACGGTGTGGAATGCTTAGAAGATATTAAAAAATTATTGAGCTATTTGCCTCAAAATAATCGTGAAACAACGCCTAAAATTCCTTTTGAATTAAAAGAAGAAATGCGGGTTGAATTAAACGCTATTGTTCCTGATAATCCAAATAAGCCATACGACATGCATCAGGTTATTAATGGGATAATAGACGCAGGTAGTTTTTTTGAAGTACATAAAAATTATGCAGAAAATATCATTGTTGGTTTTGCTCGTTTGGGTGGTCGTAGTATTGGTATTGTAGCTAATCAGCCTATGGTTTTAGCAGGTTGTTTAGATGTTAACAGTTCCAAAAAGGGCGCTCGTTTTGTGCGTTTTTGTGATTGTTTTAATATTCCTTTATTAGTTTTGGAAGATGTACCTGGTTTTTTACCAGGAACCGACCAAGAATGGAATGGAATTATTACGCACGGTGCAAAATTATTATACGCGTTTAGCGAAGCTACTGTACCAAGAATTACTGTTATTACACGAAAAGCCTATGGTGGCGCTTACGATGTAATGAATTCTAAACACATAGGAGCCGATTTTAACTTTGCGTGGCCAACTGCTGAAATTGCGGTTATGGGAGCAAAAGGAGCATCTGAAATCATTTTTAAGAAAGAAATTAGCGAAGCTGATAATCCTAAAGAAAAATTGGCTGAAAAAGAAGCCGAATACGCCGAAAAATTTGCAAATCCTTATAGCGCAGCATATCGTGGGTTTATTGATGAAGTTATTTTACCAGAACAAACGCGTAGAAAATTATTAAAAGCATTTTCCATATTAGAAAATAAAGTGGTTGATACACCAAAACGGAAACACGGAAATATTCCGTTATAAATTTGCAATAAAAAAATCCCAAAAAGTAATTTTTGGGATTTTTTTAAAAATATTTTTTTAAAATATTACTATATTGCCACACTTTTAGCAAATTAACACGTGTTCATGAAGCCAATAGCTTTCTTTATGTTTTTTCTTTTTTCCGTAGTTGTTTTTTCTCAGGAAACAATTTCACATAAAGTAAAGCCACGAGAAACAATTTATGGTATTGCAAAATTATATAAGGTTAAAGAACAAGATATAGTAAATGCAAACCCCAAAATAAAAGGAAAATCACTTCAAATAGGTGCTGTTTTAAAAATACCAAATTATAGATATTTACAGAGTAATAAAGCCAAAATATATACGGTAAAAAAAGGCGATTCGTATTATGCAATTGCAAAAAAACATGATATAAAAGTAAGAGATTTAATTGAAGCAAATCCTAAAGTTGACCCTAATAGAATAAAACCTGGACTAACTTTAAATTTGGTTAAAAATAGTGAATCTAAAACAAGAAATAAGATAGAAGAAATAGTACAAGAAGAGGAAATAGACAATTTAGAAGAAGCTATTTATCAAGATTTAATTCACGTAGTAAAAAAAGGTGAAACACTATACAGTATTGCTAAAGAATATGAAATTACAGTAGATTCGCTTAGAAGTCTTAATCCAAATTTAAGCGCTGTTTTGCCTGCAAATTATCAGTTATTAGTACGAAAAGGAGTAGAAGATGATGCTGCAGTTGAACCTTTAGTTATTGAAGAAGAAACAGCAGAAATTATTAATATAGAAACCGATGCAATAGATGAAGAAGCTACCAATATGGCAGATGGCGACGATACATTTATTCTTTACGAAACCTTAGAAAAAATAGAAGTTATTTTAAATTCGGCTACTAATTTTTTAGGAACGCGTTATCGCTATGGTGGACGTTCTACTAGTGGTATTGATTGTTCTGGTTTAGTTTGCGAAGCTTATAATTCGGCAGGTGTTTCGTTGCCTAGAACATCATCTGCACAATCGAGTACTTATAAAAAAGTAAAAAAGAAAAATGCACGACGCGGCGATTTAATATTTTTTATAACAAGAGGAAAACGTATTAGCCACGTAGGAATTATTACCGAAGTTTTAGATAACGATATTAAATTTATTCACGCATCATCTTCATCGGGCGTAATTATTTCGTCGTTAAATGAGTCGTATTATTCGCGTAGGTTTGCTCAAATAAATAGAGTTTTAAATTAAATAAAAAATCCTTGTTATTCAACAAGGATTTTTCAAAAATCAAAACTACTAACCACGTTGCACGAAGCAACAATCAAATTCAATTTTCTTTTAAGAAAGTATAAATTTCATCTTTTAAATGAACTCTATCCATTCGTAATTTGTTTAATACTTCATCGGAAGCAGGCTCGGCATCAGACTCAATACGATATACTTCATGATCAAGTTCATCATATTGTTCAAACAACTTTTTAAAATGAGCATTGTTTACTTTTAAATCGTTAATTTTCTCTTCAAATTCTGGAAAAGCTTCTGTTAGCGAATGTTTTCTAATCATATTTACTTTTGTTTACTCAAAGTTAGTTTATTATTTATTATTAAAAACTGATAAAAATCATTTGAAAATAAAAAATCTTTGTAAGAAACACAAAGATTTTTAAGTGGTATTCTGTTTTTTTGTTAAACAGGTTCTGCGTATAAATCAAATTCGGTAGCGTTGGTTACTTTTAAAGTAACAAATTCGCCCGTTTTTAAATAAAATTTAGCCGCATCAATTAAAACTTCATTATCTACATCGGGGCTATCAAACTCGGTTCTTCCTATAAAATATGCTCCTTCTTTTCTATCGATAACACATTTAAAGGTTTTACCAATTTTTTCTTGATTCAATTCCCACGAAATCTGCGCTTGAATATCCATAATTTCATTGGCGCGTTCGCGCTTTACTTCTTCAGGAACATCGTCTTCAAGCTCGTAAGCCGTAGTATTTTCTTCGTGCGAATACGTAAAACAGCCCAAACGTTCAAAACGCATGTCTTGTACCCAATTTTTTAAAATCTCGAAATCTTCTTCTGTTTCACCAGGATAGCCTACAATTAAAGTAGTTCGTATTGCCATTTCAGGAACAATTTTTCTAAATTCTTTTATAAGATTCGTTGTTTTTTCGTAAGAAGTGCCACGCTTCATCGATTTTAAAATTTTATCTGAAATATGTTGTAATGGAATATCTAAATAGTTACAAATTTTAGGTTCACGTTTCATTAAATCTAAAACATCCATAGGAAAACCTGTAGGAAAAGCATAGTGTAAACGAATCCATTCAATACCATCAACTTTTATTAAAGCTTCTAAAAGTTCGGCTAAATTTCTTTTTTTGTATAAATCTAATCCGTAATACGTTAAATCTTGTGCAATTAATATAAGTTCTTTAACCCCGTTTTTGGCTAATTTTTCGGCTTCAATAACGAGTTTTTCTATAGGAGTAGAAACGTGTTTTCCACGCATAAGCGGAATAGCGCAAAAACTACACGGTCTATCGCAGCCTTCTGCAATTTTTAAGTAGGCATAATTTTTTGGCGTAGTAGTTAAACGTTCGCCTATTAATTCGTGCTTATAATCGGCGCCAAGTGCTTTTAATAAAAGCGGAAGCTCTGTGGTACCAAAAAATTGGTCTATATTAGGAATTTCCTTTTCTAAATCGGGTTTATAGCGTTCGCTTAAACAGCCTGTAACAAAAACTTTATCAACTAAACCGTCTTCTTTTTTTTGAGCATATTCTAAAATAGTGTTTACGGATTCTTCTTTAGCATTATCAATAAAGCCACACGTATTAATTACAATAATATTGCCTTCGTCTTCTTTTGCTTCGTGTGTAACTTCTTTGCCATTTGCTTTTAATTGTCCCATCAAAACTTCGCTATCGTACACATTTTTAGAACAGCCTAGGGTAACTACGTTTATTTTATTTTTCTTTAACGATTTGGTTCTCATTTGCTTAAAATTGGAGTGCAAAATTACATAAAAAAGTTTTAGTAGCGGCTACACATTGCTTTTTTGTTACGTTGTTTCCCGCTGTTCGCTATACACGGTATCGCTTCCATCGGGGCTAGGAGAGTCTGTTTTAATATTTGCAAACAAAAAAGTCTCAATTACATTGTAATTAAGACTTTTAATTATTAATTGGTAATACTTTTAAAAATTAACCGAATACGTTAAGGTAAAATTATTTTGCGTATTTTTAATTCTAGCGGTATCGTTCATTCCCGATGAAATAAGATACTGGTTGTATTCTCTTTGTAAATTACTATAAGCTAAATCTAATCGGCTAATGCCAAAATTATAGCCTAAACCACAGTTATAGTTGGTTAAATCGCCTATTGTTTTTCCGTTTTTATACGGACTTTCTTCGAAACGATATCCAGCTCGTAAACTCCATTTTTTAATTTTATATTCGCCACCAACACGTACTTCTAAAGCATTTGTTAAATAATTACTTATACCCGAATTTAAATCGTGATATACAGCTTCATTTTTTGGTCTAAATTCTATTCCACTATAATTTTTTGTAGCTACATCAACACTTAGTAAACCATTATTTCCAAAAATATATGCAGCACTGGCTGTCCATTTACTAGGTGTTTGTAGTTTGTATGTAGGAAATATAAATAATGGCCCTTCATAATACCTGTTTTCCATGCCAGCAGATACATTTTCATTATTAAAGGTGTATAAATCTTGCGTTAACTCATCGTTTAACCTATACCAAGTTGGCGATAAGTAAGAAGCACCAATTCTAAAATCTTCGGTTACTTTATAAATAGCACCTAAATTAAAAGAAAAACCAGATCCGTAGGTGCTTAAATTGTTGTTAAATTGCATATCGCGAACCGATGGTTGCGAGGTTGGGTTACTTGCATTTGAATTGGTTTCTATTAATTTAGTAGTTTTTGTATAATCGGTAAAATGCGCATTAAGGTTTATTCCTAAAAACAATTTATTTTTATATGAAGTTGCTAAGTTAGCGGTTAATTTTCCGTTATAGCCTGCTTCAGAAATTGCATTGTATTGTGTATAGCTACCTAATGGCACATTAGAAATAAACATTCCGTTACTAGCTTGATTAATTACAAAAGTTTCGTAACCCATTTCGTATTGGTAGTCATTAAAATCGGTATTGGCAATATAATTAGCGTGGTTTACAAAATATTGCGATATAGAATTAGATGGGTTTGCTCCAGCAATAAATACCTCATTATCAAAATCGCGAGTATTTTCATAATTAATGCTTACGGCTATTTTATTCCAATCGTTTTCTTGATTAGCTGCGTTAAAAACAAAAACGCCACCTACTTGATTTAAATCTAATGTGCTACTGTTTTCATTCGTTTTTGAACCAAAATAATTGGCTTTATTTTTCGAATTATAATTAGCAACAGAAATGCTTACATAATTGTTAATGAATAAAGCACTTCCAGCAGGATTAACATTTGTAGCAGATAAATCGGCACCAACAGCACCAAATGCTCCGCCCATAGCTCTAAAACGAGCTGTTCCGTTTAAATCAGTTTGTGCATAACGCAATGCGTCATTTTCGGTCAACTCTTGCGTGTAAGATGCTAAACTTGAGAAAAGTACAACAGATAAAAATATTTTTTTCATTATAAACATAAGTTTTATTAACGTCCTCTACCACCGCTGCGTCCGCCACCAAAACTTCCGCCGCCACTACTACGACTTCCTCCAAAACTTCCTCCAGAACTTCTAGGTGAAGAATATGAGTTATTTCTAGAAGGCGAATAAGTTCTAGGTGTACTGTTATTAGTATTTGTTCTAATTCTCGGATTTGCATTTCCTCTAGTAGTAGTATTAATGCGAGTTCGAGAATTTGAATTATTTCGTACAGTTGAATTGTTGCGTGTAATAGTACCCCTAGTAGAATTACCTCTACTCACTACATTAGCATTTGAACGAGAGCTAGATGCTCTTCCAGCATAATTAGGATGAGGACGACCACCTCTACCACCATTAGCATATACTACGTTTCTACCATAATAGTTGTGGTTCCCGTAATACGGATAGCCCCAGCCACCATAGTAGTTTCCATACCAATATGGACTGTAATAACCACCCCAACCCCAATAAGACGACCAACCAGCGCCATACCAAGAATTCCAGCCAAAACCCCAGTTCCAATTAGGACCATACCAAGAATTGTACCAATACGGACTATAATAGCCCCCGTACCAGTATGGATTATAGTAACCGCCCCAACCATTGTTATAATAGTTAATAGTTACATCGTGGTCATTGCTTCCCCAACCCGCATATTGATTATTACCAGCATACGAATTTTTATAAACCGTAACAACTGAATCATTTTGCATTTCAGACGAATAATTATCCACATCAGTAAAATAATTATATTCGTCTTGATATTCCGATTGCATTACTTTAAATCGAGTAGCATATTTTGCTCCATTATTTGATTGCATTTCAACGCTACTAGGCTCAGAACTACTATAAACACCATCGTTATCGTAATACGAAGAATTATTATACGAGCCACAAGAAACTACAAATAAAGATAATATTCCCAGCATAAAAAATGAAGGGATTTTGCTTAAATTAGGTAAATTAGTTTTCATATCGCTTTTTTTTATTGTCGGACAATACAAATTTAATTAGTTTTGTCGAATATTTACTGAATATAAAGTTAAACAAAATTTATGCCAAAAACAAGACAATGGGTAAGAACTTAACAACAAGAGCAGAAGATTATTCGAAATGGTATAACGAATTGGTTGTAAAAGCCGATTTGGCCGAAAATTCAGGTGTAAGAGGTTGTATGGTAATTAAACCATACGGATATGCTATTTGGGAAAAAATGCAAGCCGAACTCGATAGAATGTTTAAAGAAACAGGTCATCAAAATGCTTATTTTCCTTTATTTATTCCGAAGTCTTACTTTAGTAAAGAAGCAAGTCATGTAGATGGTTTTGCTAAAGAATGCGCAGTTGTAACTCATTATCGTTTAAAAACGGGCGAAGATGGAAAATCGATTGAAGTTGACGAAGAAGCTAAATTAGAAGAAGAATTAATCGTTAGGCCAACTTCTGAAACTATAATTTGGGATACGTATAGAAAATGGATAGAATCGTATAGAGATTTACCTATTTTAGTAAACCAATGGGCAAATGTGGTACGATGGGAAATGCGTACACGTTTGTTTTTACGTACTGCTGAGTTCTTATGGCAAGAAGGTCATACGGCTCATGCTACTAAAAATGAAGCTATTGCCGAAGCAGAACAAATGATGAATGTGTATGCTGATTTTGCTGAAAATTTTATGGCAATACCTGTGGTTAAAGGCTATAAAACAGAAAGCGAACGTTTTGCAGGAGCTATAGAAACCTATTGTATTGAAGCCTTAATGCAAGATGGTAAAGCACTGCAAGCAGGAACATCGCACTTTTTAGGTCAAAATTTTGCTAAAGCTTTCGATGTTAAGTTTGCCAATAAAGAAGGAAAACAAGAATATGTTTGGGCTACCTCATGGGGTGTTTCAACACGATTAATGGGTGCGTTAGTTATGACGCATTCCGATGATAATGGTTTAGTGTTGCCTCCAAATTTAGCGCCAATACAAGTGGTTATTGTGCCTATTCATCGTACCGATGAGCAATTAGAACAAATAAACAATCAAGTAAATGAATTGGTTGTAAGTTTACGAAAACTAGGAATTTCTGTTAAATATGATAATAGAGATTCGCAACGACCAGGATTCAAATTTGCAGAATACGAATTAAAAGGTGTTCCAGTTCGCTTAGCAATTGGCCCTAAAGATTTGGAAAACGGAACCTATGAGGTTGCACGTCGCGATTTATTATCAAAAGAAATTGTAGCCAAAGAAACAATAGTTGATTATATTCAGAATTTATTAAAAGAAATACAAACTAATTTATTTGATAAAGCTAAAAATTATAGAAATTCGCACATAACAGAAGTAAATTCGTTTGAAGAATTTAAAAACGTATTAGAAAACAAAGGTGGCTTTATTTCGGCACATTGGGATGGAACATCAGTAACAGAAGAAAAAATTAAAGATTTAACAAAAGCTACTATTCGTTGTATTCCGTTAGATCAAAAACAAGAAGAGGGTAAATGTGTTTTAACAGGTTCATTATCAAAAGGAAGGGTTCTGTTTGCTAAAGCTTACTAAAAAAATATTTAAAAATTTTTAATAAGCGCTTGCAAGAATAAAAATTAGATGTATCTTTGCAACCGCAAAACAAAAATTTTGGTCCGTTCGTCTAGGGGTTAGGACGCCAGGTTTTCATCCTGGTAACAGGGGTTCGATTCCCCTACGGACTACAGTTTTGGCCCGTTCGTCTATCGGTTAGGACGCCAGGTTTTCATCCTGGTAAGAGGGGTTCGATTCCCCTACGGGCTACTAATTAGTTGTAAATAAGTTTTATAAAATAATAATTAAGTGTCTCTAATTATTGTTTTATTAGTTAAAACCAAAGTGATTGAAGCAATTCAGTTGTGGGAGGTTTTTCTTTTTTAACTAATAGTTTATAAATTATTATTACAATTAAAAAAATTAAAAATGGCAAATCACAAGTCAGCTTTAAAAAGAATTAGAAGCAACGAAAAGAAAAGAGTATTAAACAGATATCAGCACAAAACTACGCGTAATGCTATTAAAGCAATTCGTATAGCAACTGATAAGGCTGAAGCTACAGCAAAATTACCCGCTGTATTTTCAATGATTGATAAATTAGCTAAAAAGAATATTATTCATAGTAATAAAGCAGCTAACTTAAAATCGAGTTTAACAAAACATGTAGCTTCTTTATAAGAGTTATAAAATAGAAACAAATTATAATCCCGCAAATTGCGGGATTTTTTTGTAAAATAAACTTTATCTTTTTAAGCTATAGTAAATTATCCAAAAAATAAACTTACTTTTGCACCTTTCAAAAAATAAAAAATGAATTCAATTAGAAACATTGCAATTATAGCCCACGTTGACCACGGAAAAACTACTTTGGTCGATAAAATTATGTACCATTGCCAACTTTTTAGAGATAATGAAAGTACAGGCGATTTAATATTAGATAATAACGATTTAGAAAGAGAACGTGGTATTACAATTGTTTCTAAAAACGTTTCGGTTACCTATAAAGATACTAAAATTAATATTATTGATACACCAGGCCACGCCGATTTTGGTGGCGAGGTAGAACGTGTATTAAATATGGCAGATGGCGTTTTACTTTTAGTTGATGCTTTTGAAGGGCCAATGCCACAAACTCGTTTTGTACTACAAAAAGCTATCGATTTAGGTTTAAAACCTTGCGTGGTAATCAATAAAGTAGATAAAGAAAACTGTACACCCGATGAGGTTCACGAAAAAGTTTTCGATCTAATGTTCGAATTGGGTGCCGAAGAATGGCAGTTAGATTTCCCTACCGTTTACGGTTCGGCTAAAAATAACTGGATGAGTGATGATTGGCAAAACCAAACTGAAAATATTGAGCCATTACTAGACATGGTTTTAGAACATATTCCTGCACCAAAAGTTTCAGAAGGAACACCGCAAATGCTTATTACATCATTAGACTTTTCTTCGTTTACTGGTCGTATTGCAATTGGTCGTTTGCAACGTGGTGAATTAAAAGAAGGACAAAATGTTTCTCTCGTAAAACGCGATGGAAAAATAATTAAATCAAAACTTAAAGAAGTTCACGTTTTTGAAGGTTTAGGCCGTAAAAAAGTAGAAAGTGTAAAAGCGGGCGATATTTGTGCACTTGTAGGTTTAGAAGGTTTCGATATTGGCGATACGGTTGCCGATTTTGAAAATCCAGAAGCTTTAGATACTATTGCTATAGACGAACCAACAATGAGTATGCTTTTTACCATTAACGATTCTCCATTTTTTGGTAAAGAAGGCAAGTTTGTTACTTCGCGCCACGTAAAAGATCGTTTGTTTAAAGAATTAGAAAAAAATTTAGCACTACGTGTAAATGAAACCGATTCGGCCGATAAATTTATGGTTTTTGGTCGTGGTGTACTACATTTATCTGTTCTTATAGAAACGATGCGTAGAGAAGGATATGAGCTACAAATTGGACAACCACAAGTAATTATTAAAGAAATTGATGGTGTAAAATGCGAGCCAATAGAAGAATTAACTATTGATTTGCCAGAAACAGTTTCGGGTAAAGCAGTAGAATTTGTTACTGTTCGTAAAGGCGAAATGTTAAGTATGGAACCAAAAGGCGAGCGTATGATTATTAAATTTAATATTCCATCGCGAGGTATTATTGGTTTGCGTAATCAATTACTAACAGCTACTGCTGGCGAAGCAATTATGACACATCGTTTTATAGAATATCAACCGTTAAAAGGCGATATTCCTGGTAGAATTAGCGGTTCGTTAATTTCTATGGAAAACGGTAAAGCCATTCCGTATTCTATTAATAAGCTGCAAGAAAGAGGAAAATTCTTCGTAGATCCAAATGAAGACGTGTATGAAGGACAAGTTATTGGCGAAAATTCGCGTGGCGATGATATGGTGGTAAATATTACAAAAACCAAACAGTTAACCAATTTCCGTTCTGCTGGAGCCGATGATAAAACGAAGATTATTCCAGCAATTAAATTTAGTTTAGAAGAAGCTTTAGAATATATTCAAAAAGATGAATATGTAGAAGTAACTCCAAAATCGATTCGTTTACGAAAAATTTTATTAAAAGAAACCGATAGAAAAAGAAGTAAGGCAGTTTAACTGCCTTTTTTTATATAGAATAGGTTGTTTTGCAGGTTGTATTTCAAGTTCGCAATAAACTTAAAAGACACAGTTAGCATGTAAAATAACCTATTTTTCTTTGTAAAGACGAGCTTTTTGCGCTACAAAAACAGGATAATTTTGTACTTCCGGAATTTCTTCTGTTCCTTTACCAGTTGTTGTTTTTTGCGATACTTTTGTCATCATAATTTCAAAATCCATATACGTATCGTAAAAATGCTCGGTTGTAGTAATTAAATTTCCTTGTACTTCAAAAATAGAATAAATAGCATTATCAAATACGGAAGCTTCTAGTTTAATTCCGTTGTTTTCGTCGATACTATATTTTCCTTTTAAAACATCTTTTTCAATTAAAAAATAATTTCGATATTGCTTGTTGTAAACCAAAGTATATTTATAAGTGCCAAGAGTATCGGTTTTTACAAAATGAAATTCCATATCAATTTCTTGCTTTCCCTTTTCGCTATAAATGCTAAGTTTTCCTTTGTAAATGCCCAAATAATTTTCTATTGAATTGATTTCGCTTTGCGAAAAACAAATACTTGCAAACAGTAACAAAGTAAAAGTTACGATACTTTTCATAACTTATTCTTTTTTGCGTAAGCTTGCCGAATTGGTAAATTGCGGTAATTCTATTTTTGGCGCGCCGTACAAATCTATTTCCGATTTTCCAGAAGCCGAAATAGTAATGTTATCATCGGCAAAAACAGAAATTTTTGAATAACCTTCTGCCGAAAGTGTAATTTCTTTTGCTGTAAATTTTTTAGCGGTTAAATTGGCATTATTGTCTAATCGCAGTTTTAAAGTATTGGTTTTACCTTCAATTTCGGCTTTGCCTTTTTGGTAAATATCAATTTTAGTAGTTTCACTATTGTTAATTATAGCTTCTAAGTTAGCGTACTGGCTTATTTCTATGTTTGTATTTTCAGCGTTAATGCTAAGTTCGGCGTTTGCTTTTTCATCTAATATTAAATTTAGATTTTTTACATCGGCTTTACATACAATTTCTGATTTTCCATATGCTTTTACCGTTAAATTGTTTAACTCTACCGTGTTTAAACTAGAAATTTTAGTTTCATTTTTGGCTAGAATAAAGTTTAAACTATCGGTATAATTAATTCTAACAGAAAACTTTTTTGCACGGCTTACATCTTTTAACGATGCTATTTTTAAATTACCATTTACAATTGCAGTGTTAATAACATCGTGCAAATTATCGTCTGCAGCAATTTCTAACGATGGTTTATCGGCTTTTGAGAGAATTATTTCAAAGTTATCTTCTAGTTCAATTGAAGTAAAGTTTTCAATTTCAATTACACTTTGTGTAACTATTCTAGAACCTTTTATTTTTTCTTTTGTTTGGCCAAAAGTTATTGAAACTAAAAGTAAAGTGGTAAATAAAAATAGGTTTTTCATATTAACTATATGTTTGTTTTATTGTTGCAATAATTGTTCCAAAACAAGTTTTGGAAACACCTACAAATCTATGAAAAACCTATTAATTTAAGTTGCTAAGGTGTGCTTTTATTTATTAAAAACAGCTTGAACTGTAATTTTGTTGTTATTTTACACTAATGCTTCCGCCAGAACTTTCATTTTTAGAAATTTCTGCGGGTTTAGAAATGCAATCGATAGAACTTCCGCTTGAGGCTTCTGCTGTTAGTTTTTCGGTTGCGTTTACTTGTATAGAGCTTCCGCTAGATGAATCGGCAAAAACGGTTTCGGCTTTAAGTTCGTCTAAATCTAAATCGCTACCACTAGATGCGCTGGCTACAACTTTTTTAGCAACTCCTTTTACTTGTAAATTGCTACCGCTACTACTTTCGCAGGTTAGCGCATCAGTTGTTATAGCAATGTTTAAATCGCTACCGCTGCTTGTAGAAAGCTCAAGATTTGGTTCTTTAATTTGGTTTGTTGAGGTTACATTAGCACCACTTGAAACCGAAATTGATGTAAAATGTGGTGCTTTTACAAAAACAGTTTTTGAGGTGGCATCGTAAATACTTTTATCGGCATAAATTTTTAAAGTTCCGTTTTCTACTTCGGTTTTTATAATTTGATGCAAGTTTTCATCGGCATCTACTTTTACTACAGTACTGTTGCCTTGTTCTAGAATTACATTTAAACCCGTTTTGGCTTCAATTTTAGTAAAGTTTGCTACGTTTCGGTTTTCAGAAATTACATTTCCGGTGCCTTTTACGCCGTCAAATTTTACGCAAGACACTGCTAAAAGTGCCAAAATAATGGTTAGTAAAATTCGTGTGAGTTGAATGATTAGTTTTATCATAAGTATTGTTTTTAGTGTGTTGTTTAATTTGTTTGAATATTTACTTCGTTTTCATCAACGTTTAAGTGAAATTCTTTATCGTTAATTTTTATATTAAAGTTTTTTGGCAATGTATCGTTTTCTTCTTGTGGACAACTCATACATTCTAAATCGCCATTTATTAGTTTGTAAAATCGACCTTCTTCGCCATAATAAATATCAATATTTGAATAGTGCGATTTTAAAAATCCTTTAATACTTTCGTCGGGAAAAATAATAGTTCCTTCAGGAATGTAAATAAAAATATTAACTTCTTGTTCTTTAAATTTATTGTTGTAATCGGTAATAAAATAATTGTCTAAGTTAATTTTATTTTCTATAATTTCAAAGTTATAGTTTATTTTTTCGGCTATTTGGTTTGCATTTTCGAACGAGCTTCCTACAGCTAATTTTTCAATTTCTATGTACGGATTTTGCTTGTCGGTTTTTAAATAATATACGTTTACATTATTAGAATACAAAATTTGGTTATTGTTTTCGTCGTGCGTAATTTTTCGGAATACTTTTTTATGAACCGATTTGGTGTAAAAATTATTGTAATTCATTTTTAAAAACAAAGTGTCTTTTGGTTGTAGTACTACTTCTTGTTTTTGTACAATTTTACCATCGTAACCTTTATCGGTTACTTGTTTAATGCCAAAATAAATTAAAAATCCTACGGCTACAATCCAAAAGGCAAAAAGTGTAATTTTGATATAGTTGCTTATTGAACGAATATTGGTTACTAATAGTTTTAATCCTAAAATAAGTAAGAAAAAAAGTGGAATACCTATGGCTAAAATAAATAATATACCTTGTATCCATAAAGGAACACTAAAATCTAAAGGCGAGTGTATGTGATTAAAAACATAAGAATCGGGTAGCGATGATGAAAATATCATAAACACGCCAGTTATTAGCAAGGTTAATAAGCCTAAAGATGCCATTATAATAATGAAAACGCCAATAATTTTAGCTAGCACCTTTAAAATTGCTAAAAAAACATCGCCTATTGTTGTGGCTACTTGGTTAGCGCCTCTTTTAGCAGTATTTGCTACTTTTTTGCCATCTATACTATTAATTTTATCTGAAATATCGTTAATGCCTTCTTTTACCTTTTTTTCGATGTTTGAAAGGTTAATGGGTTCACCACGCATTTCAAGTTTTTGACTTGTAGTAAGTGCTTCTGGAATTAAAATCCATAACAATATATAAATAGGAATAGTTATACCTGCAGTTGGAAAAGTTATAATTACCAGTAGTATTCTAAACCAAAAAGGATCAATATTAAAATAATGACCAAAGCCAGCGGCTACACCACCTAGCACAGCATTGTCTCTATCGCGGTACAAGCGTTTAGCAGATGTAAGTGGATAGTAAGAAGAAGAATCGGAATACGAATTTTCGTTTGTATTGGTATCGGTTCCTAATTTATAATCTTCGGGTTGCCCCATTATTTTTATAATGTTTTCTACATCGGGTAAACCTACCACTTGTTTTTCATTTTTTAAACGTTCTTGAAATAATTCGGCTATTCTACTTTCAATATCACTAATTATTTCATCTCTTCCTTGCGGTTCAAGCGATTGCTTAACGGCATCAAAATATTGTTTTAGTTTTAGATAGGCATCTTCGTCAATATGAAAGAAAAATCCTCCTAAATTTATACTTAGCGTTTTGTTCATAATGTTTGGTTTAATTGGTTTGTGTAATTGTTGTAACAGCATCAGATAATTCTGACCACGTAGTGCCTAATTCTTTTAAAAATTCTTGTCCTTCATCGGTTAAACCATAATATTTTCTTGGTGGACCCGATGTAGATTCTTCCCAACGATAGTTAAGTAATCCATCGTTTTTTAACCGTGTTAAAAGCGGATAAACTGTTCCTTCAACTACTAGTAGTTTTGCGTTTTTTAAGGTTTCTAAAATTTCTGATGTATAGGCTTCTTTATCTTTTAAAACCGATAGAATACAGAACTCTAAAACACCTTTTCGCATTTGCGCTTTTGTGTTTTCAATGTTCATAATGTTGTTTTTTTGTTTTCATTTTTATGAAAAATTAGCTGTTCGTTTTTGATGATGATGATGAATGTTATTTAATAAAATGTATAGTTAACGGATATTTGTAGTACTCGCCGTTTGCACTTTTTACGGCAGCATAAATTATTAAGAAAAATTCGGTGGCTTTTAAAAGTAAAAATAGTAAGACTGCTACTAAACCAATTATTATAAAACCTGTTATATTTTGGTTAGTAAAAGTTGTTTCAATTTCTATACTTTGAAAATCAATATTCGTATTGTTTATAAAATCAACTAACCAAAAAATAAAAATGGGAATTGCAATACACAATAATATTAAAGAATAGAGTAGTATGCTCAGTTGAAAATTTAACGATTGTTTGCCATGAAAATTATTAAATGACGATTTATTTTTACTAAACGACCATATTAATAACGGAAAAATATAATTTCCAAAAGGAAAAAAATATTGCGATAATGCACTTAAATGATTGAGTGAAGCTATACTTCGTACGTTAGATGTTTCCATAATAAACTAATTTCTTTTACAAAGATAAGTCTAAAAAAAGGTATTATGTTACGCAAAGTACTAAAAATTAACATAATATTAACATTTTTAAAGATGTTATGAAAACATTCATTTTTTGTATTTTTACAAAAATTAATAGAAATGAAATTTACTCCTGCCAAATTAAATACTTTTATGTTTTTTAAACTACCATCTGCTTACTGGAGTGGTTTACGTGTAAAAAATATAACAGCAGAAAGTTGTCAAGTTCAAGTTAAACATAAATGGTTTAACCAAAATCCTTTTAAGTCTATGTATTTTGCTACTCAAGCTATGGCTGCCGAGTTTACAACGGGTGCATTGGTAATGTATCATATTAAAGAAAGTGGTAAAAGTATTTCAATGTTAGTTGCGCAAAACAAAGCTGTTTTTACTAAAAAAGCTACTGGCAAAATAACATTTACTTGCTCAGAAGGCAAAACAATTGCCGCAACTATACAAAAAGCAATCGAAACTAAAGAAGGACAAACCGTTTGGATAACTTCTCGTGGAATAAACGAAAAAGGCGAACAGGTTTCGGAAATGCAGTTTGAATGGACAGTAAGATTAAGAAAATAAATTCATTGTAATGATAGTTTTAGTAACCGGTGCAACAGGGTTAATAGGAAATGAATTGGTTAACGTGCTTGTAAAAAGAGGGTGTGTAGTACATTACTTAAGTACTTCAAAATCAAAAATTAAAGATACTACTAATGTAAAAGGCTTTTATTGGAATACAACAACACAAGAAATTGATGCGCGCGCATTTTTAGGTGTAACTACAATTTTTCACTTAGCAGGCGCTTCAATAGCAAAACGCTGGACAAAAACATATAAAAATGAAATTATAGCAAGTAGAGTAGCGCCTACAAAATTGTTGTTTCAATTTCTTTCGCAACACAATCACACGGTAACACATTTTATTTCGGCATCAGCAATTGGTATTTATCCTAATAATTTTGAAAAAGTTTACAATGAAGATGAAAATGAAGTAGATGCTTCATTTTTAGGAAATGTTGTTACAAAATGGGAAGCCGAAGCCGATACAATTAAGAAACTTGGAATTTTAGTTTCAAAAATTAGAATAGGATTGGTTTTGGCAAAAAAGGGTGGTGCGTTAGTAGAAATGATAAAACCTTTTAAATTAGGTTTTGGCGCACCGTTAGGAAATGGAAAACAATGGCAGTCGTGGATACATATACACGATTTAGCAGCACTGTTTTATTTTGTTTTTGAACGTAAGCTAGAAGGAATATACAATGCTGTTGCGCCTAATCCTGTTACCAATGAAAAATTAACAAAATCCATTGCCAAACAATTAAACAAACCTTTGTTTTTGCCCAATGTTCCTAAGTTTGTTTTGCAGTTACTATTAGGCGAAATGAGCTATTTATTAGTATCAAGTCAAAAAGTAAGCTCACAAAAAATACAGCAGCAAGGCTTTCAATTTCAATTTACAGAAATTAAGGAAGCCTTAAAAAAATTAATATAATCAAAAAACTCGGCATTTGCCGAGTTTTTTGATGCTATAAAATCTTAAAAAATTATTTAACAGCTTTTACTTTAACCGTTAATTCAATTTCATCGTTAATAAATTTATCTTTTAAATCATCAAAAACAGATTTAGAAGAATAATTTACGCCCCATTTGGTTCTGTCTATTTTAAAAGCTTCAGAAACTAAGCTAACACCGTTTTCGTTTACTTCAATTTTAGCAGGAAAACTTACTTCGTTTGTAACACCTTTCAATGTTAAATCGCCAGTTACTTTGCCATCAACAACCGATTTAATTTTGAATTCTCCTGTAGGAAATTTATTTACATTAAAAAAATGATCAGCTTTTTCTTCTTCGCCAGTTCCTTTTAAATGGCCTTCTAAACCAGCTTTTTCATCGCCTTGCAAATCGGTAACAGTAATAGAGTTCATGTCAATAACAAATTCGCCACCAGTAACAACATTATCGGCAACCATAAATCCGCCACTTTTTAATGCAACAGTTCCCATATGCTCTCCTGTAGGCTTTGTTCCTTTCCAGTCAATAACAGAATTTCCAGTTTCAATAGTATAATCAAAAGCAGTAGCTACAGGTTCTTCAACCATGGTTTCTACAGTTTCATCAACTACAGTTTCTTCACTTGTTTTTTCATTTTTGCAGCTTGTAAAAAATACAAAACTTACAACAGCTAAACTTAAAATTGTTTTTTTCATAAATAGTTTTCTTTTTAAGAATACAAAACTATAAAAAATAAAAATTAGTGCTTCCATTTTGTGTTAGTATTAACATTTTAGAGAATTGCTGACAATTTGACACAAAATAAGAAATGGCAATAGATTTGCTATTAAAAAGTAGATTTTAAAAAATATTGAAATGACAAATAACAACGCTGAAAATATAGAAAAAGATACTGTTCGAGAAGAAAATATTTCAGAAAATCAAGAAACGAAGCAATCAGAATTAACGATTGAAGAAAAATTACAAGAAGATTTAGCAAATGAAAAAGATAAATTTTTACGTTTATTTGCCGAATTTGAGAATTATAAAAAACGAACAGCAAAAGAAAGAATAGATTTGTTTAAAACAGCAAACCAAGAAGTTTTACAAGCAATGTTACCTGTTTTAGATGATTTTGACAGAGCTTGGAGTCAGATATCAAATTCGGAAGACGAAGCCTTGGTAAAAGGTGTAGCGCTTATACACGAAAAGTTAAAATCAACGTTAACATCAAAAGGTTTAGAGCAAGTAGAAATAAAAGTAGGCGATGCTTTTGATGCCGATTTTGCAGAAGCCATTACACAAATTCCAGCTCCGTCTGAAGATTTAAAAGGTAAAATTGTAGATGTAATAGAAAAAGGCTATAAATTAGGCGATAAAATTATACGTTTTCCAAAAGTAGTTATTGGAAACTAAAACGATCAAAAGCTTAAAGATATTCGTTAGTAGCGTAACTTTAAACTTTTAAACATTAAAAAAAGCATGAGTAAAAAAGATTATTACGAAATATTAGGAGTTACTAAAAGCGCATCGGCAGATGAAATAAAAAAAGCCTACCGAAAAAAAGCGATTCAATATCACCCCGATAAAAACCCAGGCGATAAAGAAGCCGAAGAAAACTTTAAATTGGCAGCCGAAGCCTATGAAGTATTAAGTGATGCTGACAAAAAAGCACGTTACGATCAATTTGGTCATGCAGCGTTTGAAGGCGCAGGTGGCTTTGGCGGTGGCGGTCATATGAATATGGACGACATTTTTAGCCAATTTGGAGATATTTTCGGGAGTGCATTTGGCGGTGGTTTTTCTGGTTTTGGCGGCGGCTTTGGCGGCGGCGGACAGCGTCGTGTAAAAGGAAGTAACCTGCGCATAAAAGTAAAATTAACACTCGACGACATTGTTAATGGTGTAGAGAAAAAAGTAAAAGTAAAGCGAAAAGTTCAAGCCAAAGGGGTAACCTATAAAACTTGTTCTACTTGTAACGGAAGTGGGCAAGTAATGAAGGTTGCAAATACCATTTTAGGCAGAATGCAAACAGCAACAACATGTGGCACTTGTAGTGGTTCAGGACAAATTTTAGATCACAAACCAGCAGGAGCCGATACTTATGGTATGATAATGGAAGACGATACCGTATCAATTAAAATTCCTGCAGGAGTAGTTGATGGTATGCAGTTAAAAGTTTCTGGCAAGGGCAATGAGGCGCCAGGCAACAATAGTGTTCCAGGCGATTTAATTGTGGCTATTGAAGAAACAGAACACGAATTTTTAAAGCGCGAAGGCGAAAATCTTCATTACGATTTATACATTAGCATAGCAGAAGCAGCTCTTGGTGTTTCAAAAGAAATTGAAGCCATAGGAGGCAAAGTTAGAATAAAATTAGACGACGGTATTCAATCTGGAAAAATATTGCGTTTGCGTGGCAAAGGTGTGCCTAGCATAAACGGTTACGGAAGCGGCGATTTATTGGTTCATGTAAACGTTTGGACACCAAAAAAGTTATCAAAAGAGCAAAAGGCGTTTTTTGAAAGTATGCTAGAAGATGAAAATTTTAAACCATCGCCAGAAAAAAGCGATAAATCTTTTTTTGAAAAAGTAAAAGATATGTTTTCATAATTAAATTATATTCAATACATTTGAATTCACTTTTTTCGGAAAGTGAGTTTTTCTTTTTCATAGCAATTTTTCCCATCCTATTTTTTTAATGGGGTGGGTTTTTTGTACTATTTTTTTATCTTTACGAATAATAAGCATAAAACCAAACCTCTATAAATGAGCACCATTCTCGAAGTACAAAATGTAGTAAAACAATATGGCAATTTTTGCGCCCTAAACAATGTTTCATTACAAGTTCCTAAAGGAAGTATTTACGGACTTCTCGGGCCAAACGGCGCAGGAAAAACATCGTTAATACGTATTATTAACCAAATTACAATGCCCGATTCTGGACATATTTTGCTCGATGGCGAAAAATTGCAACCTAACCATATTAAGCATATAGGTTATTTACCAGAAGAACGCGGTTTGTATAAAACCATGAAAGTGGGCGAGCAGTGTTTGTACTTAGCACAACTAAAAGGAATGCCTAAGCAAGAAGCTCAAAAACAGCTTAAATATTGGTTCGAAAAATTCGAAATACAAGATTGGTGGAATAAAAAAATTCAAGAACTATCGAAAGGAATGGCGCAAAAAGTACAGTTTATTGTTACGGTTTTGCACAATCCAAAATTGTTAATTTTAGACGAACCATTTTCGGGTTTCGATCCGGTTAATGCAAATTTAATTAAAGACGAAATAATTGAACTAAACAAAAAAGGAACTTCCGTAATTTTTTCAACGCATCGTATGGAAAGCGTAGAAGAAATGTGCGATTACATTGCGTTAATTAACAAATCGAATAAATTAATTGAAGGCAAGCTTACCGATGTAAAAAAACAATTTAGAACCCATACTTTTCAAGTAGGAATTTTAACTAATAATGTAGAAGGGTTAATGTATCAACTTACACAAAAATTTACGGTTGGTCAAACCGATTTCAAATCATTAAACGACGAATTAAAACTCGAAATAGAATTAGGTGAAAATTCTCCAAATGAACTATTAAATGTTTTAACTTCAAACGGACAAGTAACACATTTTACCGAAAAAATACCAAGTGTAAACGATATTTTTATTCAATCAGTAAGCCAATAAAAGATGAAAACATTAAGCTTAATTATAAAGAGAGAATTTATAGCCAAAGTGCGCAACAAATCGTTTATTGTAATGACGTTTTTGAGTCCGTTACTGTTTGTAGGAATGTCGGTTTTAATAGCCTATTTGGCAAATATGAATAAAGATTCGGTTACTCAAATTGCCATTCACGATGAGGCCGGATATTTAAAAAATAACTTTAAAAGTAACGCTTTTATTCATTACACCGATTTATCGGCTATGCCGTATCAAGTAGCAAAAGATTCGGTAAGTAAAAACTACGAAGGTTTATTAGTTGTGCCTAAAGTAGATACTATTCAAGAACTAAAAGAAAAAGTAGAATATATTTCAGACGAAAGCCCAAGCATAGAATTTATTGCTACAATTGAAAAAATTACCGATTCGGTTTTAACAGCCAATAATTTAAAACAACTTAACATAGACGAAAAAGTAATTGAAGCCGCAAAGGTAAACTCGTCGTTAAAACTATCTAAATTTTCGGGCGAAGAAAGTTTAAAAGGTTTAAACGAAATTAAAATTGCTATTGGCGGATTAATGGGCTATTTAATAATGATGTTTATAATTATTTATGGCAATTTTGTAATGCGAAGCGTTATAGAAGAAAAAACCAATCGAATAATCGAAATTATCATTTCTTCAGTAAAACCTTTTCAATTAATGATGGGTAAAATAATAGGCAATTCCTTCGCAGGTTTACTCCAGTTTTTTATTTGGGTTGTAGTTGGCTTAATTCTATTTTTAGTGGCTAAAAGTTATTTTGGTTTGCAAATGGGCGGAGCCAATGCCGAGTTAGCCAACCAAGCAATAGCTTCGGCACAACAATCGGGTAAATTTGAAACACTACAACTTTACATGGCCGAAATATTAAATTTACCCTTAACTTTAATGATTGTATCTTTCGTTATATATTTTATAGGCGGCTATTTTTTATACAGCTCACTTTATGCAGCAATTGGTGCAGCGGTAGATTCAGAAACCGATTCGCAACAATTTTTATTGCCTATTATTATGCCGTTAATGTTAGGCGTATATATAGGTTTTTTTACCGTTATTAACGATCCGCACGGTACAGTAGCAACTGTGTTTTCTATAATTCCGTTTACATCGCCTATTGTTATGCTTATGCGAATTCCGTTTGGTGTTCCTATATGGCAATTAGTGCTTTCTATGCTACTATTATATGCTACATTTGCTCTTGTAGTTTGGTTTGCTTCAAAAATTTACCGTATCGGAATATTAATGTATGGCAAAAAAACCACTTGGAAAGAATTGTACAAATGGCTTAAATATTAATTACCAATGAAACAAGAAATTATCGATTTTTTCTATTACGATTTAATACCTGCTAAAAACATAAGCTTTACGGTATTAAACTTGTTTTTTATGATTATTACACTAGCTTTCACAGGTGTAATATTAAAACTAATACGAAAGGTAATTACCAGAAAATTACCCATAGACGATCAAAATAAATTCATTAGCATATTTCAGTTTATTCGGTATATTATCTATGTTTTTGTGTTTTTATTTTCATTAAATGCTTCAGGAATAGACATTTCGTTGTTTTTAACTGCATCAGCGGCTCTTTTTGTAGGTGTTGGATTTGCAATGCAAACCTTTTTTCAAGATTTAATTTCAGGTATATTAATGATTTTAGACCAATCATTACATATAGGCGATATTATAGAAGTCGATGGAAAAGTAGGTCAAGTAAAAGAAATTAAACTGCGAACCACACGAATGATTACTCGCAACGATAGGGTTATGGTAATTCCTAATCATAAATTTATGACCGACGTATTGTTTAATTGGACACAAAATTCAGTAATCAATCGCGAGCAAGTTTCCATAGGAGTAGCCTATGGTAGTAATGTTGTTTTAGTAAAAAAACTACTCGAAGAATGTGTACACAATGTTAAAGGAGTTGTTATTAGCAAACCCATAACAGTACTTTTCGAAGACTTTGCCGATTCTAGCCTAAACTTTTCAGTTTATTTTTACGTTAATAACGGCATGAAAAGTCCAAGTATTAAAAGCGAAATCCGATTTAAAATAGACGAAGCATTCCGAAAAAACAATGTTTCCATACCGTTTCCACAACGCGATATTCATATTATTACACAAAAGCAAAACGAAGCCTAAAGCCTATTTGCAATCCATTTTCCCGCCATACGCTTTACACGGTATCGCTGCTGTCGGGGTTAAACAAGCAAATGTCAGCTATTTTTGTTACTTTTAACGTTCAAATTAAAATATAAATAAATGCCAAAAATATTACTAATCGAAGACGAAGCAGCCATTCGTAGAGTTTTAAACAAAATTCTATCAGAAGAAAGCGATACTTACCAAGTAGAAGAAGCCGAAGACGGTTTACAAGGCATAGAAAAAATTAAAAACGAAGACTACGATTTAGTACTTTGCGATATTAAAATGCCAAAAATGGACGGTGTAGAAGTACTCGAAGCTGTAAAAAAAATAAAACCCGAAACACCAATGGTTATGATTTCGGGGCACGGCGATTTAGAAACCGCAGTAAACACTATGCGTCTTGGTGCTTTCGATTATATTTCAAAACCACCCGATTTAAACCGATTGCTTAATACAGTTCGCAACGCTTTAGATAAAAAACAGTTAGTTGTAGAAAATAAAATTTTAAAGAAAAAAGTATCAAAAAATTACGAAATGATTGGGAACAGTAAAGCAATCCATCATATTCGTGAAATGATAGAAAAAGTGGCCGCAACCGATGCCCGCGTTTTAATTACCGGACCAAACGGAACAGGAAAAGAATTAGTAGCTCATCAATTGCATCAAAAAAGCAATCGTTCAAATAAACCTATTATAGAGGTAAACTGTGCTGCAATTCCATCAGAATTAATAGAAAGTGAACTTTTCGGACACGTAAAAGGTGCTTTTACATCGGCAGTAAAAGATAGAGCCGGAAAATTTGAAGCCGCAAATGGAGGCACTATTTTTTTAGACGAAATAGGCGATATGAGTCTTCCTGCTCAAGCAAAAGTACTACGAGCATTGCAAGAAAATTTGGTTCAGCGTGTAGGTGCCGATAAAGATATAAAAGTAGATGTACGTGTTATTGCAGCAACTAATAAAGATTTACAAAAAGAAATAGAAGAAGGTCGTTTTCGAGAAGATTTATACCATCGTTTAGCGGTAATTTTAATAAAAGTCCCTGCATTAAACGATAGGCGAGACGATATTCCTGAACTAATAAATCATTTTGCTCATAAAATTGCGAATGAACAAGGTACTGTGGTAAAAAACTTTTCAGAAAAAGCTATAAAATTGCTACAAGAATACGACTGGACAGGTAATATTCGCGAATTACGAAATGTAGTGGAACGCTTAATTATATTGGGCGAAACCGAAATTTCAGAAAGCGATGTAAAGTTGTTTGCGTCTAAGTAATATTCAAAAATTTAATGATTAAAAGATTTAATAATTATTTATATCATTTTAATGGATCTTAAAAAAATAAATACAAACCTTCAAAAAGCACTGCAAGAAAACGGATTTGTAGCAGCAAACGAATTGCAACACGAAACCTTTTCGCCTATTAAAAGTGGCATCGATTTAGTAATTCAAAGTCCTAAAGCTTCAGGTAAAACAGTTGCTTTAGTTATAAATATTATACACAAGCTTAAAGAACCATTTCAAGAATCGCCAAGAGCTTTAATTATGGTTAACGATAAGCAAGAAGTTTTGCAAATGTTAGAAATTTTTAGTACATTTAATAAGTATAACGAATTAAGAATTTTTGGTACACACGACAAAACCGATATTGACGACGATAAAAACCAAATATCGGCAGGGATAGATGTATTAATAGGAACACCAAATAGGCTTAATCAAATGTTTTCGGGTGCGGGTTTTAATGTAAATACACTTTTAGTAGTTGCTTTTGATGATATAGATGTTTTATTAAAAAATCGTTACGAATCAATTATTCTACGATTATTAACCAGTATAGAAAAAGGGCAACGATTGTTTTTTTGTACACAAATTACCGAAAGAGTAGAAGTTGTAGCTACCGCAAACGAGAGAGAACCTTTATTTTTAGAAACCGAATAAACGTATACATTATGAAAGAAATTAAAATTTTTTCAGGAAGCGAAATAGAAGCTATGGCGTTAGAAGCAAAATTAAAAGATAAAGGTGTAGAACCTATAAAACGAAACGGTTTCGAATCGGCACGATTGGCTGGTTTTGGTAATACCGACGCAGCCGTAGAATTATATGTTTTAGAACAAGATTACGAAAAAATTAAAGACATACTTAATTAAAAAAAGCCAAGTATATACTTGGCTTTTTTTAGTTTTTAAATTTACTATAAAGTTATTGAAACAATACAGAACCGTTAATGGCAACTTCACTCCAGGTTTTGCTTACACCATCGGCACCTTTGTGCAAATCGAAACAAACTTTATTTAATGAAGCTACTGCATTTTGAGCTAAAAAATCATCGAGATTAATAGTACCATCAAACATGTAAATATTGTTGTTAAAGCTACCATTTACTATAACTTCTCTAGTTTCTCCGTTTAAGGTAATAGCTAAAACAGGAACACCATCGGTAAAATGAATTTTACCACTAATAAGTTCGGTGTTTTTTAATGCACCAAAGAAAAAATCTTTTAGTTTTCCATCTCTAGTTTCATCATTCGTAAACACACTACTTACGGGTATAGAAAACGTAGCACCTTCCAAAATTTCTTGCGGAGTAGTACCAGATTGCGTATTTTCTAATGTAATTTGTTTAAAACTTCCTTTTACAGGTGTTTTGTCGGTTGTTTTATAAGCTACCCAACCTACTTTTGTAGAGTCGTTTACAATGCTTAATGACGTTGTTGCTGCGGCTGTTTCTTCGGTAACGGTTGTAGGTTTTTCGGTTTCTTTTTCTTTTTTACAGCTTATTGTAAAAATTGATAACGCGAAAGCAAAAAGGACTATTTTTTTCATTTGTTTTTATTTTTTTATTAACGTATTCAAAGGTAAGAAGTAAATTACGGTAAAACAACAATCAAAAGTTAAAGATTGTTTAAGATTTTAATCTTCAAATTATGACATTTTCACATTTTCAAATTACCTATATTTGCACCTTCAAAAATAAAACTTTCAACTTTTAACTTTAAACGAATACAATGATCACAGTAAACGATATTGCCGTAGAATTTGGTGGAACAACTTTATTTAGTGAAGTTACTTTTGCTATCAATGAAAACGACAAAATAGCCCTTATGGGTAAAAATGGCGCTGGAAAATCGACTTTATTAAAAATAGTTGCTGGTGTAAACAAACCCACTCGCGGCGGAATTTCAGCACCAAAAGAAGCTGTAATTGCGTATTTGCCACAGCATTTGTTAACCGAAGATAATGCCACGGTTTTTAAAGAAACGGCAAAAGCGTTTGAAGATATTTTTAAAATGAAGGCTGAAATGGATGAAATAAACGATCAATTAACCACGCGTACCGATTATGAAAGTGATGATTATATGAAGTTGATTGAACGCGTTTCTGAACTTTCGGAAAAGTATTATGCCATAGAAGAAGTTAATTACGAAGCCGAAGTTGAAAAAGTTTTAAAAGGTTTAGGTTTTGAACGTGAAGATTTTACGCGAAAAACCTCTGAATTTTCGGGCGGATGGCGTATGCGCATTGAATTGGCTAAAATTTTATTAAAAAAACCCGATTTAATTTTATTAGATGAGCCTACCAACCACTTGGATATGGATAGTATTCAATGGTTAGAAGATTTTTTAGTAAATCAAGCCAAAGCCGTAATGGTAATTTCTCACGACCGTGCTTTTGTTGATAATATTACCAATAGAACTATTGAAGTTACTATGGGAAGAATTTATGATTACAAAGCAAAATATTCTGATTATTTGGTTTTACGTCAAGATAGAAGAATTCATCAGCAAAAAGCTTATGATGAGCAACAAAAGTTTATTGCAGATAATAAAGCATTTATAGAACGATTTAGAGGAACTTTTTCTAAAACAGAACAAGTACAATCGCGTGTGCGAATGCTTGAAAAATTAGTGTTAGTCGAAGTTGATGAATTAGATACCTCTGCATTAAAATTAAAATTTCCACCATCACCACGAAGTGGACAGTATCCTGTTGTTGTTGAAGAATTAACAAAAAAATATGGCGACCATGTAGTATTTAATAATGCCAATATGGTTATAGAACGTGGGCAAAAAGTAGCTTTTGTGGGTAAAAATGGAGAAGGGAAATCGACTATGATTAAAGCACTTATGGGCGAAATTGATTACAATGGCGGTAAGGTTGAAATAGGTCATAATGCACAAATTGGCTATTTTGCACAAAATCAAGCGGCTTTATTAGATGGCGAATTGTCGGTTTTTGAAACGATTGATAGAATAGCTGTGGGCGATATTCGTACAAAAATAAAAGACATGTTGGGCGCATTTATGTTTAGTGGCGATGATATTCAAAAGAAAGTAAAAGTGCTTTCGGGCGGAGAAAGAACGCGTTTGGCTATGATTAAATTATTGTTAGAACCTGTGAATGTTTTAATTCTCGATGAGCCTACGAACCACTTAGATATGAAAACTAAAGATATTATTAAAGATGCACTTCGTGATTTTGATGGTACATTAATTTTAGTTTCGCACGACCGTGATTTCTTAGATGGTTTGGTAACTAAAGTTTTCGAATTTGGCAACAAACGAGTTCGTGAACATTTTGAAGATATCAAAGGATTCTTGGCTCACAAAAAAATGGAAAACCTAAAAGAAATTGAGAAATAATCGTTAGTGAATAGTGCTTAATTATATTAAATTTCAATATTCCATTGTTCAAGTAAATTTATAAAATCTTTTAGCATTTTTTTATTAATAGATTCATGTTTACATTTTTCAAGTATATGTCTTGGAGCATAATACCTATAGTTTTTAAACTTATCGTTTTGAATTACAGTAATCGTGTAACCATTAGCGTCAGATACCATACAAGGATTTATGGTTGTTGCTTTTAGTTTAAAATCTTCCTGATTGTATTTCAAGAACGATAAAAAATTTGATGAATTTATATTCTTGATGAGTTTTCTTTTCAAATCTGTTGTTACTTCAAATTCTTCCAAGCTGTATTTTTCATAACCTTTTTTTAAATAAGCCTTTGGGATTTTCTCTTTAAAATGTTTTATAACACTATCATTTTGAAAAATATAATGATTGCGTTCATCATAAGCATACCAACCATATCCGATGCCAATAATAACACTAATTTCATTGTTTTTTAATTTGTAAGGAAGTTTAAAAATACTATCATTCCATTTTTCAATTAAAGGTAATAAGAAAACATTTTCTTGTGACTTTTGTATTGAAAAAGTTGTTGAAATATTAGGTTTACGTATAATGTTATTTTTTTTCTTTTCATTACATGAGAACAAAATAAAAAGCGTAAAAAACAGAAAATATCTCATATGTTTTTTTACAAAAAACAACAATTATTATGCCGCTATTTAAAGTGTCAATTATGTTTTATAAAATCAATTCTTTATTTAGATTTTTTTTATACTAATAAGCTGTAATAAAAAATCAAGTCCCGATAATGTTGTGTACATGATTATTCAAAATATTAAAAATGTTTATTAAGAGCCACTCAAAATTTATTAGCTACCCAACAAAAAAACTCCGCAATTGCGGAGTTTATTATTTATTATTCTTCAGTTTCTGCATCGGTTTGTTGAATGCTTAAACTACTTTTAATTTCGGCTTGTTTAGCTCTAAAATATTCAATTAGCATTTTCTTTTGCGCATCAGACAATGCGGCGCTGCTGTGCATAGATGTATAGCTAGATAGTGGCATTTCGTTTTTTTCGATTAACTCAACAGCTTCTTCTAGTTTATGTGCTTGTTTTTTAACAGTGTAAGTTCCAAATTCGGAAAAATTTAAATGACTTCTACCTTCTTTAATATGGTTCGCCAAAAACCAACCAAACGGTTGAATGTTTGAATAAAACGGATATTCGGTATCGTTCGAATGACAATCGTAGCACGACGTTCTAATTTGCTGTGCTATTTCGGGAGAAGGTTTGTAGGAATTGATAAAGTCTAAATTTTTATCAACCACTGGGTTTGTTTTATCAATTTGAAACAATTGAATAACAACTAATAATGCTACTAAGCCGATTAAGAATTTTTTCATACGATTTTTTTAAAAAGTTAGTTGAATTGTGTTTGTGCTATAAATTTAAGTAAAAAAATGAATTTATTACAAAAAATTAAAGCTAAATTTATTAATATTGTTTTTTAATTCAACTTTTTTTAATTCTCATAAGAGCTAAAAGCCCAAAAAACGTACTGTTTTTTGGGCTTATTTTGTTAGTAAAACGGTTATTAATTTACAGCTTCAACTAATCGAATAAATTCGGAACGATAGCCATCTTCGTCTTTTGCTTTTCCTTGTAATGCTAATGCTTTTATAGCGGCACTCGATTTTTTATTGATTAATTTAGAATCGCGAAGTTTTAAGCCAAACCATGCCACTGCTGTACTAAATTTAAAATCATCAGAAGTTTTATCTAGTAAAATGGGTTTATTTTGTATGGTTTCTACCATTTCAGTACTTTTTTCGCCATCTGGTTTTTTGTATCGAAATTTGATGGTTGCCAATTAGTTTGCCAAATATTGATTATTTGTAGTATTCGAATATTTTAATACATCAACTTCTTGTAAATAATCGCTTTTTACGCCAACAGGAATAATTTCGTATAAAGCCGTTACAGTATGTCCGCTTCCTAATTCTCCAGCATCAATGGCATCGTTTTTAAAATCTTCTGGTCGCAATTTTCTGTTTTCGTAACCAATTAATCGATAACTTTGTACATGTTTTGGATTGAATTCAATTTGAATTTTTACATCTTTTGCTATTGCAAACATACTTCCCTTAAATTCTTTTCCTAAAAATCGATTGGCTTCTTGAATATTATCAATGTAAGCGTAATTTCCGTTGCCTTTATTGGCTAAAGTTTCCATTTTGCTGTCTTTGTAATTGCCCATTCCGTAGCCTAAACAGGTTAAAAATACGCCACTTTTGCGTTTTTCTTCAATTAATCGTTCCATATCATTATCCGATGAAGCACCTACATTAAAATCGCCATCGGTTGCTAGAATTACACGATTATTGCCACTTTTTATAAAGTTTTCTTGTGCTGTTTTGTATGCTAATTGAATACCTGCTCCACCTGCAGTACTTCCACCAGATTGCAATTGGTCTAACGCATTTATAATCGTTTCTTTTTTATCGCCCGATGTAGGTGGCAACACCAAACCTGCAGCACCCGCATATACAACAATGGCTACTTTATCCTCTTTTCGAAGTTGATTTACCAACACTTTCATCGATTCTTTTAATAAAGGTAATTTATTAGCCGAACCCATTGAACCTGATACATCGATTAAAAATACGAAGTTGGAATTGGGTAAGTCGCCAGATGGAATTTCTTTGCCTTGCAATCCTATTTTTAATAATTTATGATTTTCGTTCCAAGGGCAATCGCTATATTCGGTAGCAATCGCGAATGGATGTTTATCTTTTGGTTGAGGATTATTGTATTTAAAAAAGTTAATCATTTCTTCCACACGAACGGCATCTTTTGGTACTTTTTGTCCGTTATTAATAAAACGACGAATATTGGTATAGGAAGCATTGTCAACATCAATAGAAAAAGTTGATAAAGGCGATTGCTTTGGGCTTTCGAATTCGTTTTCTACAAAAACTTCATAATCTTCGTTATCATTTGATGTAATTGTATTTTTATCATTGTAATTTATATTATTTGAATTATCTGCATAACCTTTTATAGTTACATTTTGAGCTTGATTTGAATTAATTTGTATCCCTGATACTTTACCAACTAATGCTTGCGGTGCTTCTTGTTTAACATCGTAAGATACAACAGTTTCATCAACTTTTCGTTTTATTCCCATAGCTGGAATTACAATACTGTCGAGCTGTACGCCACTTTTTAATACTACATTAATAACGTTCTTTTTCCCAACCGTTATTTCTTGCGTTTGTGTTCCTACAAAATTAAAGACGAGTATATCGCCAATTTTAGCTTTTATAGAATATTTACCGTCAAAGTCCGTTGTTGTGCCATTATTAGTTCCTTTTACAACTACTGTTGCGCCAACAACTGGCCCTAATTCATCGGAAACAATTCCAGTAATAGTTTTTTCTTCTTTATTGTTTGATTTTAAGCTACTTATTGAGTTAAAACTTAGGAATGCAATAAGCATAGCCATTCCTAATGAAAAGATTTTGAGATTTTTCATGATATTAGATTTTTATGTGAAACGATTTACTTTTGTTCGGTTTTACGAACTTAAAATGATGTTATTTTGGTATTTTCTTCAGATGAATTTCAGTTTCTGATAATTGAATAATTTGATATTTTGTAGTGATTTTCATTTTCTTATGAATACTTTCGCAATCGCCCTGTTGGTCGAAGGTTAAAATGGTAAGTTCAATTATATTTTTATCTGAATTTTTGAAATTTCCAGATGACGATGGAAAACAATCATTGCCACAAGGTGCCGAATAATGGCAAGTAAAGCCAGTGTTGGTAAATTGGATAAAATTTCCATACTGCCATTGTTCAGCCGTATCGTATTTGTATAAATGATATTCTTCAAAAGTATCGCCCGAGTTGCCAATTACTTTATCGATTTTCCAAGAAGAGTTTTCTAATTGTTGTGCATTTGCTTGAAATAGTAACACTGAAAATAGGCTATATAAAATTAAGTTTCTCATTTTTAATAATTTATTAATCACTAATCACTACTAGGCTTACCATCTTTAGTTGTAATAATAACCACACCTTTTTCGCCTTTTTTGCCGTATAATTTGGTAGCGTCTAAACCTTGGTAAACAGTTGTTGAAATAATATTTTGCTTATTTAAAGGCGCGTACGGACTGGTTGGATTTTCGCCAAAAAGTTCTTGCTCGGTATATTCTTCGCCATTAATAATGTATAAAGGTTCTTTTAAATACACCAAAGAGTCGATGGTTTCAGCATCAATATCTTCTGCTTTCATATTTTTTTTGGCTTTGCCATCAATAATAACCAATGGTTGTTCTTTTTTATTTTGAGTAGTTGCAACCGGAGTCATCATTTCGATGCGGTAATTTTCAGATTGCTGTATCATTTTATCTACATTATTTTTTGCTGATAATGTCATGGCTTCATTTGGAATTTTATCGGAAGCAATTTCAATTTCTTCAACATCGGCGACTACTTCAGTGTTGTTTTGAATTTCACTTTGAATTATTTCAGCAGCATTTTTTTTAATTATTGGGTGTTGATTTTCAATTGTTTCTGGAGTTGTTTCAGGTAATTCGTTGCTAACAACTGCTTCTTCAATTTTTGTCGGAATACTATCTAACACAACAACCGTATTTTCAGGAATACTTTCATTATTTATAGGCGATTGCAACCAATTGTAACATAATACGCCAACTACTAGTAATGATGCTGCAACAGCAATTTTTTTCCATTTTGACGACTCATTTTTTGAAATTTTTGCTTCCAATTTATCTTCTACACGATTCCAAACCTTATCCATGCTTGAAAAATTTGGGGTTTCACCCTTTTCAGCAGCCGATTTTATTTTGTTATATAATTTATCTTCAGTGTTCATTTTATTTCGCTTTTTGGTAATAGTAGGTAGTAACTAATTCTTTTAATTTGGATTTTGCAGCGTTGAGCTGCGATTTTGATGTGCCTTCTGATATTTTTAATTGTTCTGCGATTTCTTTATGCGAAAAACCTTCTACAACAAATAGATTAAAAATAGTTTGGCAACCTTCGGATAAATAGTTTACTAATCTTAATAAATCTTCCTCTTCTAAATCAGTAATTTCATCAGCTAAAGGTTGGTTTGCATAAGAAACATCATCTAAATACAAATTGAAATTTATATTTTTCTTAAGCACCAATAAACATTGATTGACAGTGATCTTTTTTGCCCAACTTACAAATGCTTTTGGCTCTTTTAGCTGGTCAATTTTTGTGAAAATTATAAAAAACGCATCGGCCAAAACTTCTTCAATTTCTTCTTCCTTTTTTAAATAGCGTTTGCACAAATAGTACAACTTGGGTGCTAATTGTTCATAGAGTTGCCGTTGTGCTTGTCTATTTTGTTTTTTGCAGGCTTGTATTATTTTTTCATCCATTACATAGGTGCTTTATTGTAAAGAGTATAAAAAAGATAAAAAGGTTGGGACGACTTATAATTTTTTTTAAATTTAGTCAATAATAATCAAAAACAGCTATGAAAAAAATTAATTGCGCTAGTTTAAAAGTTACTGAAACGATACAATTAAAAAATATTCCAACATTTATTAATGTTGAGACTTCAGAAAAAAAGAAAGAAAAAGAACTGCAAAAAATTCGTGAAAAGCTAAGCAAATTGCAAGATAAAATGTATGCGCACAATAAATATGGTGTACTTATTTGTTTGCAAGGAATGGACACAGCAGGAAAAGACAGTTTAATTCGTGAAGTTTTTAAAGAATTTAATGCGCGCGGTGTGGTGGTTCATAGTTTTAAAACACCAAATTCCAGTGAATTGGAACATGATTATTTATGGCGTCATTATTTGGCATTGCCTGAAAAAGGAAAATTTGCCGTATTTAATAGAACCCATTACGAAAATGTTTTAATTACTCGTGTTCATCCCGAATATATTTTGAACGAACGTATTCCAGAAATAAACGCTGTAAGTGATATAACTCCCGAATTTTGGGAAAACCGATTTGAAAGCATTACGAATTTTGAAAAGCATATTGCCACAAATGGAATCATTGTGTTAAAATTTTATTTGCATTTAAGCGAGGAAGAACAACGCCAACGATTGTTGAGAAGATTAGAAGAGGAAAAACACAATTGGAAATTTTCGCCAGCCGATTTAAAAGAACGCGAACGTTGGGATGAATATCAACAATGTTATGAAGAGGCAATTAATAAAACTTCAACAGAAAATGCGCCTTGGTACGTAATTCCTGCCGATAATAAAGAAACGTGTCGTTATTTGGTAGCCAAAACTATTTTGGAAGAACTTCAAAAATACACCGATATTAAAGAACCAGAATTAGACGAAGAAATTAAAGAAAATATTAAGTTTTACCACGATAAATTATCAACTGAAGTGTGATTTTTAGTTAAATGTCGAAAGTTGAAAAGTTGAAAGTCTTAATAAACATTTTCAAATTTTCAAATTAACTCATAGTCTAATTGATTACCTTTGCAGTCGATTTTAAAAGCAGATGAATTTATCACAATACACCAAAGAGTTTTCGTATAATTTACGGTTGGCTTATCCAATTATTTTGGGAATGCTTGGGCATACAATTGTTAGCATTGTGGATAATGTGATGGTTGGTAAATTAGGTCCTACGGAATTGGCAGCAGTTTCTTTAGGCAATAGTTTTGTTTTTATAGCCATGTCATTAGGTATTGGGTTTTCTACAGCTATTACGCCTTTGGTAGCTGAAGCCGATGGAAAACAAAGCGTAGCTGCAGGGCGAAGTGCTTTTCATCATGGGTTATATTTATGTACTATATTGGGAGTAATTTTATTTGGAATTATTTATTTTTCAAAACCATTAATTGCTTATATGGGGCAACCCGAGCATGTGGTTACACTAGCAAAACCTTATCTTGATATAGTTGCTTTTTCATTGATTCCGCTGATTATGTTTCAGGCTTATAAGCAATTTGCAGATGGCATGAGTGAAACAAAATATTCGATGTGGGCAACCATTTTAGGTAATATTACTAATGTTGTTCTCAATTATTTATTGATTTACGGCATTTGGATTTTTCCAGAATTAGGAATTGTTGGTGCAGCCATTGGAACCATAGCTTCTCGATTTGTAATGCTGGGATTTATGCACTACATGATGAATCAACGTGAGAAATTTCATCCGTTTTTTAAAGGGTTTTCATTACAAGAAATCAAACGTGAAGTAAATATAAAAATTATTCGATTGGGTTCGCCATCAGCTATGCAAATGTTTTTTGAAGTAGCATTGTTTACTGGTGCTATATGGCTATCAGGAAGATTAGGAACTACAAGTCAAGCGGCTAACCAAGTAGCATTAAGTTTGGCTTCGTTTACCTTTATGTTTGCCATGGGATTAAGCGTAGCAGCAATGATTCGGGTAGGAAATCAAAAAGGATTGGGCGATTTCAAAAAATTGCGATTGGTAGCCTTTTCTATTTTTTTATTAGCAACACTATTAGAAATTGCGTTTGCTTTAATTTTCTTTCTTTTTCATAAGCAATTACCAACCATTTTTGTCAATTTAAACGATTTGGTTAACTATTCCGAAAATTTAGAAGTAATAACTATTTCGGCACAATTATTATTGGTAGCAGCTATTTTTCAAATTTCCGATGGTTTGCAAGTAGTAGTTTTAGGAGCTTTACGTGGATTGCAAGATGTAAAAGTTCCTATGTATATTACATTTGTTGCCTATTGGGTAATAGGTTTTCCTATTTCAATTTACTTAGGAATTTTTACTAGTTTAGGCGCAACCGGAATTTGGATAGGCTTATTAGCAGGTTTAACTGCTGCAGCCGTATTTTTATTTATCCGATTTAACAACGAAACGAAGAAGTTAATTAATCAAGTCGAAAGTTAAAAGTCAAAAGGGAAAAGTGTAATTTATTACTTTCAAATTAACGACTCAACAAATCAACAAATTAACTATATTTATAACTCATAACTTATAATTCATAATTTAAAAAGATGAACTTACCAAAATTTGTTTTAGCAGATAATTCTGATTTTCCAGATGATATTTTTATTATCCATTTAGATTTTCCTCAATTCATAATCAATTTAAAAGACGATGAAGTGGAAATTTTAGAAGATGTTGAAGGTGAAGACGAAAAAGAATTAGAAAGCGAAATGGAGCATTTAATTACATTAGCGGGAGAATTCTACGATAGAGAAATGGAACGTTACGAGGAATAGTTTTTATTATTCTATTACAAAATTTTTTAAATAGCTTCACGACAATTAAAGACAAATTAAATGTCGTAAATAAGTCATAAAAAAATCGTTATCAGAATTTATCAGAATTTATACTTTTGAAATCAATTAATATTTTTAAAATAAATGAATTGGATTGCCGAAAGAATAAGTAATGCTAGAAAAACTAAAGGGCTTACTCAAGAAGAACTAGCCGAATTTGCTAAAGTGAATGTAAGAACTATTCAGCGTATCGAGAACTCTGAAAATGTACCTAGGGGAAAAACACTTAATTTGATTTGTGAAGTTTTAGACATAGATGTTGAAGAATTAAATTCTGTAGAGAGAGGAACAAGTTCAAAAAATATTGGAACTAAAATTATCAATAGTTTATTTCTTATAGTGTTAAATTTAATTTTGATGGCAATAATTGGTTATTTAACATTAGACTCTAACGCAAATTGGAATAGTAGATTTGGTGGTGTGCTGATAAGTTTTTTTCTTCCTTTTTTTATTGTGTTTTTTACTAAAAAAATGAGTGGAGTAGAAAGAATGTTGAAGTTTGGTACAGGCTACATTATTTATTTCATTATGATTACTTTACATCAGGGATTTCCAAAAGGTTTTATAACTGGTTTATTTCCATGTTTTTTAATTAGCCTTTCTGTATTGTATTATGGTAATGAGTTATTAAGAAATAGAGAGTAGTAGGTTATTTAGTATAATTAGTTAAAGTGTGTGCAAAACATTACTGCTAAACTTTAAAATACTTCTCCAAAAGAATTTGAGCGGCAGTAAAAGGTGATAATTCATTATTTTGCACCGCTTTTTTGTTTTGTTCCAATAACGATATAATTTCAGGATGATTGTAAAAACGACTTTTCAATTGTTCGTTAATCGTTTCTAACATCCAATATTGATTTTGTTCTTTGCGTTTTTGTTCGAAATAGTGGTTTTCTTTAGTTAATTCAAAATATTCCGCAATAATTTCCCAAACTTTGTCAATTCCAGTTTTTTCAAAAGCACTACAAGTCGTCACTTTTGGAATCCAACCGCTATTTTTTGCAGGAAATAAATGCAACGCTCTGTTAAATTCGGTTTTAGCGAGTTTGGCTTTCGCAATAGTATCGCCATCGGCTTTGTTAATGACGATTGTATCAGCCATTTCCATAATGCCACGTTTTATGCCTTGTAATTCATCGCCAGCGCCAGCAATTTTTAGTAATAAAAAGAAATCGACCATACTGTGTACGGCAGTTTCACTTTGTCCAACTCCAACGGTTTCAATAATAATGGTGTCAAAACTGCAAGCTTCACAAAGCATAATAGTTTCACGTGTTTTTCTGGCAACGCCACCTAAACTATCTCCAGAAGCACTCGGACGAATATAGGCGTTTTCATCTTTTACCAATTCTTCCATTCTCGTTTTATCGCCTAAAATACTTCCGTGACTAATAGACGAACTTGGGTCAACCGCTAAAACCGCTACTTTTTTACCAAGTGAAGTCAAATACTTACCAAAAGCTTCAATAAACGTACTTTTTCCAACACCTGGAACACCAGTAATTCCTATGCGAACCGATTTATTGGCATGTGGTAAACAACCTTGAATAACTTCATTAGCTCTTTCTAAATGTTCCGGATTGGTACTTTCGATTAAAGTAATTGCTCTACTTAAAGCAATTTTATCTCCTTTTAAAATAGCTTCGACTAATTCTTGTGCAGAAGGTTGTTTTTTGCGAAATTTTTGCACCGATTTTGCAACCGATTGGTTAACGGTTTCAGGTTGATTTATACCGTCAATTTCAGATAAAGCCGATTTTTTAGGGAGATTTTTCACTCGGAAAACATTTTGGTAAAAATACAAATTTTACTTTTAATGCGTACATTTGTTTAAACTTGATTCCAATGACTATTACAACAGAATTAATTAAAAAATTTGAAGATATTGTAGGACAAACGTTTGTTTTTACCGATGATGAAACACGTAAAAATTACGGACACGACGAAACCGAAGATTATAATTTTCCGCCAAATGTTGTAATAAAACCAAAAAGTACACAAGAAGTTTCAGAAATTATGAAAATTGCTTTTCAAAATGAAATTCCTGTAGTACCTATTGGTGGACGAACAGGTTTAAGTGGTGGCGCTTTAAGTATTCATGGCGGAATCGGACTATCAATGGAAAGGTTTAATAAAATTTTAGAAATTGACGAAAAGAATTACCAAGTTACAACCGAACCAGGTGTAATTACGCAAGTTTTAAAAGATACTTTGGCAGCACAAGGTTTGTTTTACCCTGTCGATCCAAGTAGTATGGGGAGTTGTTTTATTGGCGGAAATATTGCCGAAAATTCAGGTGGTGCTCGTGCCGTAAAATATGGCGTAACTAAAGATTATGTGCTTAATTTGGAAGTAGTTTTACCCAATGGTGAAATTATTTGGACAGGTGCTAATACGCTTAAAAATTCTACAGGATATAATTTAACCCAATTAATGGTTGGAAGTGAAGGAACTCTTGGAATTGTTACTAAAATTGTGTTGAAATTGTTACCCATTAATCAGCATAATGTATTACTATTGGTACCATTTTATAAAGCAGCACAAGCTTGCGAAGCGGTTTCGGCTATATTTAGAGCTGGAATTGTACCCAGTGCATTAGAATTTATGGAACGCGATGCTATCGACTGGACGATGCAATATGTTGAAGGCGTAAGTGTTGCAATAAAAGATGGAATTGAAGCACATTTACTAATTGAAGTGGATGGAAATTATCCTGAAGTTTTAATGCAAGAAGCTGAAAAAATAGTAGGAGTTATTGAAAATTATGAAATTGATGAGGTTTTATTTGCCGATTCTACAGAGCAAAAAAATGCACTTTGGAAATTACGAAGAGCAGTAGGCGAAGCGGTAAAATCAAATTCGGTTTATAAAGAAGAGGATACGGTTGTGCCACGATATGAATTGCCAACGCTTTTGAAAGGAATTAAAGAAATTGGTAAAAAATATGGGTTTCATTCGGTTTGTTATGGTCATGCTGGCGATGGTAATTTGCATGTAAATATTGTAAAACAAGAAATGACAGATGAAGCTTGGCAAAAAGAAGTTCCAAGAGGAATTGTGGAAATTTTTGAATTGACAAAATCGTTAAAAGGAACAATTTCCGGAGAACACGGAATTGGATATGTACAAAAAGAATTTATGCCTATTGTTTTTTCATCGGTAGAACTCGAATTAATGAAAGGAATAAAGCAACTTTTTGACCCAAAAAATATTTTAAATCCAGGAAAAATTTTCCCTTCGTAGTTAAATTATTTATCTTTTTTATATATTGGAATAAAATAACTTATGGAATAATTAAATCCGGCACCAAATTTTCCGTCGTAGGTTCGGTTATAACCTGGAATAAATAAATTGTCAAAATTATCGGGTTTTTTATCCGATAGTAAATAATTTACTTTTACCGAAAAACCAAGAAAAACATTGTTGAAAATTTCTGCTTTAATACCGCCAACAAGCTCTAACCAACTAGCATTTAAGCTGTTAAATTTTTGACCTGTACTAAAAATAGTTTCGCCATAATAATTAGTTGGGTCATAAATTTTATACGAATTTAACTCGTGTGAAAACGAACTAAAACCTACTCGCATTCCGGCATAAATCATATTTTCCATATCGAGCCAGTTTTCAAAAGCATTATAATCGAAACCGACTTTAAAATAACTTCCTTTTGTAGTAAAATTTAAACGGTCGTCGTCAACATTTTTTTCTTCGTTACCTAATTCGCCTGCTATAAAATATTTTTTTGTTAGTCGATAATCGGCTACAATTTCTAAACCTTTATAATTGTTGTCGTAAAACGATTTTGAAAGTCTGTGCAAATCTAAACCTACACGTAAACCGTAGCGCTGCGGAAACGAAACTTTAGTAGAATCTTCTTGTGCATTTCCAAAAATTGTAAAACCAATTAAGAAAAAACTAAAAATATATTTTAATATGAACTTCATTTTCATTTGTAACATTTGGTTGCTCTATAGTTGCATTAGTAATCCAATTGGTAGAATTAACAATAGCATCAGTTAGTGTAAAATTGGTTTTATAGCCACAAGCTCTCGAAATATAAATATCTTGTCGGTTATAATTTAGTGTAAATGTATCGCTAAAATCGTCAGTAGTAACAGTGTCATCATCTCCATATAAGGTAAGTTCAAAAGTAACCGAATCTTCGTTGGTTTTTAATGGTAATAATAATTGCGATACACTACTTTTTCTATAAATGCTATCTTTTGTTATTTCTCTAAATCCAATTGACGAAACGGTTACTATCGAATCGGTTACGGTAGCATCATAAAATTCAACTACTAATTGTGGTGTTGTTACGGTTCCATCGGCGCAAATATCGTCTTTTTCGCAGTTCCAAAGAAAAACAACTAAAAAAATAGAAATGATTATGGTTATGTGTTTTTTCATTATTTCTTAAACTGAATTTTATCTTTTTTCCAAAAGTACAACATTTTCTACATGATGCGTTTGCGGAAACATATCGACAGGTTTTACGCGTGTTACTTTATATTTTTCATCTAGTAAAGCTAAATCTCTAGCTTGTGTTGCACTGTTGCAACTTACATAAACCACACGTTTTGGTGCAATTTTTAAAATTTGAGCCACTACATCTTTGTGCATACCATCGCGCGGTGGGTCGGTAATAATAACATCGGGCTGACCGTTTGCTGCAATAAATTCGTCGTTAAAGACATTTTTCATATCGCCTACAAAAAAATCGCAATTGGTTGTATTGTTGCGTTTTGCATTTTCTTTAGCATCGGCAATAGCTTCGGGTACGGCTTCTACGCCAACTACTTTTTTTGCTTTTTTAGCTACAAATTGGGCAATGGTTCCTGTTCCTGTATATAAATCGTACACCAATTCTTCGCCTGTTAATCCTGCAAAATCGCGTGTAATTTTATACAATTCGTAGGCTTGTTCCGAATTGGTTTGATAAAATGATTTTGCATTAATGCTAAACTGCAAACCTTCCATTTCTTCCAAAATATAATCACGACCTTTATACAATTGAATGTCTTGGTCATAAAGTGTATCGTTTCCTTTATTATTGATTACGTAGAGTAGGGAAGTAATTTCAGGAAAACGATTGGCAATAAAGTTGAGTAACAATTCTCGTTGTGCAATATTTTCTTCAAAAAACTGAACCAAAACCATAATTTCGCCAGTTGAAGCCGTACGAATCATTAACGTGCGCAGGAAACCTTCCATATTACGCGCATCGTAAAATGCTAAATTATTGGCAACGGCAAACGCTTTAATTTCGTTTCGAATAGCGTTAGACGGATCTTGTTGCAAATAACATTTCTCAATATCGAGAATTTTATCCCACATTTTGGGCACGTGAAATCCTAAAGCATTTTTATGTGGAAATGCTACACCACTTTTTATTTCCTCATCTGTAAACCAACGTGCGTTTGAAAAACCAAATTCCATTTTGTTGCGATAAAAAAACTGTTTTTCAGAACCTAAAATGGGTTCAAAATCGGGCAATTCAATTTTACCAATACGCTTTAAATTATTTTCGACTTCTTGGTTTTTATAAAAAAGCTGCTTTTCGTAGTTCATATTTTGCCACTTGCAGCCGCCACAACTTCCAAAATGCTTACAAATAGGTTCAACTCTATCTTTAGAAAGCGAATGAAATTTTGTTGCTTTTCCTTCGTAATAGGCTTTTCGTATTTTAGTAGTTTGAATATCAACTATATCGCCAGGTACTACGTTCGGTATAAAAATAACTTTTCCATCGGGAGCTTTAGCCACCGAAACACCTTTTGCACCAGCATCTACTATTTCTATATGTTCAAAAACAATACGTTCGTTTCTTCTTCTTCTCATACGACAAAAATAAACCTTACCGATTGAATTTTGCTAAAAAAAGATTTAAAATTTTAAAGTAGGACTTAATTTTTTTATCTCGTTTAAATATTTGTATTTTTGTTACCCAAGGATGATTTCTCTCCAGTATTAAGAAGGAATTTTAGAATATTAATAGTAAATTTTGAGAAAATGTCAGTTTTAGAAACAATGAGTTCGGCAGAAGCAATTGCGTTAGAAAATAAATATGGAGCCCATAATTATCATCCGCTTCCAGTAGTTTTAAGTAAAGGCGATGGTGTTTACGTTTGGGATGTAGAAGGTAAAAAATACTTCGATTTTCTTTCGGCGTACTCGGCTGTTAATCAAGGGCATTGTCATCCTAAAATTGTAGGAGCAATGACTTCGCAAGCGCAAACATTAACCTTAACTTCACGAGCTTTTTATAATGATAAATTAGGAGTTTATGAAAAATATGTAACCGAATATTTTGGTTTCGATAAAGTACTTCCTATGAATACTGGTGCAGAAGCCGTAGAAACCGCTTTAAAAATTTGTAGAAAATGGGCATACGAGAAAAAAGGAATTGCCGAAAATGAAGCACAAATAATTGTTTGCGAAAATAATTTTCACGGGCGAACTACTACTATAATTTCGTTTTCAAACGATGAGAATGCTCGTAATAACTTTGGGCCTTATACCGAAGGTTTTATTAAAATAGAATACGATAATTTAGAAGCTTTAGAAGCAGCATTGCAATCGTCAAAAAATATTGCAGGATTCTTGGTAGAACCTATTCAAGGCGAAGCAGGAGTTTATGTGCCAAGCGAGGGTTATCTTGCTAAAGCAAAGACTTTATGTGAAAAATATAATGTGTTGTTTATTGCCGATGAGG
>NZ_JAWKMX010000009.1:0-78583 GCF_041392005.1 Flavobacterium sp. | reverse complement strand
TGACCATAATAAAACAACTACCGCTAACAGCGGTTACAAGTAATGGCTAGGTCAGTGAATTATTCCGAAAATTCTCCGAATTTTCTAAAAATAAGTTTATATTTGTTATGGCTTGGTACTGGCTCACGCCACTACTTGTAGCCGCAGGACGTTAGCAAACATTAAAACAAAATATTAATACTTAAAATTATAAAAATGAAACAAATTTACTTTTTAACAGTACTAACTATCTTTACATTAACATTTAGCAATGCACAAACACCAACAGAAGATGGAACAGTAATTGCCACAGAAAACTTTGATGCCGTTACACCACCAACACCAGCTTCAGATTATTTTACTTTTGATGCCGTTTTGGGTTTTGGTGTTACATTTACTGATTTTAAAAACACAATTGATTTTACTGCTACTGCAGATGTAAATGGAACAGGACAAGGCGTTGCTTTTTATTATGATGCTAATTTATTTAATGACGAAGAAATTACACTACATACGTTTACAAATGTAGCACCAGGTGACTACATTATACAATATGATATTAATAATAATGCTACACAGTTTAGTTATGAGGCTTTAATTTCTGACGGTACAAACTACAAGACCCAAGGCATAGAGGTATTTTCATCAGGGGTTTTTAGTAAACGCTATACACCTCAAATTTCAATTACAACGACCAGTGATTTAAGTTTTACAATGTATATGTCACCATTTGGGGTAGGGTATACATCTTCAACTGTATATATTGATAATGTTGAATTAATAAAAATGAATGGCCCATTGCCTACTACAGTTTCTGGAAGTACAATGGTAGAAGAAGAAAATTTTGATACTGCTTCTACCGTTCCAGCCTCTACAGGTCCCACAAGCTTTACAAATAATATATCCTTGTCATCTAATGCAGATGTTAACGGAACAGGGCAAGGTTTACAATTTAATTACATTGGATATTATCTCGATCAAATATGCACCATAGATATGGTTACGTTTTCTAGTGTACCAGCAGGCAGCTACTATATAGAGTATCAATTTGATGAAGGGAACACCAATGCCAATGTTGACTTTACATATTATAACCAAATTACAGATGGTACATCCTCATTAAACAATTACATAATCTCACCAGTAACAACAGGTTTTACAACCCATAGGACTCAAAGTATTACAACAACATCAACAGGTGATATTACATTTAAATGGATTGGAAGTCAACCAGGAAATAATGTAACAAACGGTACACCTGTTTATATAGACAATGTACGTTTAATGACAGACCCAACATTAAGCCTGAATGATATAGCTGAACAAGAAGAAAAAATATCTATATATCCTAATCCAGCGTTTAATTATATTCAAATTAATGGATTAAAACAAAAACAAAGTTTTAGTATTTATAATGTAATAGGTAAAAAAATAAACACTGGTCATTTAACTGATAATGAAAAAATAGATATTAGTCAATTAACGAATGGATTGTATTTCTTGAAGTTTAACAATGGAATAACACTGAAATTTATAAAGCAATAACGTTTGCTAACAATGGCTATAAGTAATTGCTTGTTCTCGCCTACTTCTGAAAATCCTCGCGGATTTTCAGTTTGGTGTGTACTTGCAAAGTTAATCGCTAAACCACGCAACTACTCATAGCCGGAGACGTTGTGAGCAAGCTGAACAAAATATTACGCTGAAAGAAATAAATGGATAAAGCATATTACGCTGAAAAAGGATTATTTGTTGGAATTACTGCGATTATTTGTGCATTTTATTTTTTTGCATCAACTCTTTTTACTTTTAAAAGTTCATTAATTGAACAAAGTGGAGAAATTGGAAATTTAAAAATTTATTACACTCGTGTAGAAAGTTCAAGAGGTTCAAAAAGCATAAAATCTGAACTAAAATTCACTCTAAATTCAACTCAAAGTATTTATGTTCTAATGAAAAACATAGGACAAAGTAGATTTAACCAAAGATTTGAAAATTTAGAAAAGCAATTAAAAAAATCGGAAAGAGCTACCGTTTGGATAAAAAAAAGTCAAAAAGATGAATATAATCCGACTGTTTTCCAAATAGCTGATAGAAATGGCGAAATAATTTATGACTTTAGTGAGTCGAAATCACATTCAAGATTTGGATTTCTAATTTCGTTTGGATTAGGAATTTTTGGAATTGGACTATTTATATATCATAAGTACTCTAACCGAATAAAAAGTTTTTATGGAAAAAAGCCAGCTCACAACAATGTATAACCGCAATTACGGCGGATTCGACTACGTCCGAATCCACTCGGAATTGCTAACGTCTGTTCTTAACCGAAAATAATCGCTAATTTAACCCGTAACTGACGGTTATACGAGACCGTTAGAACACATTCAGCTAAAGCTGACCAAAGTTGCTACGTGCTTCGCACTCCCGCCCCTTTGGAAATGTGTTCTAACGAACTGCTAAACCAAATTACTTTTTTTAATACCTGTAAACGACAGCTTTAGCTGCCCATCGAGGGAAAACGTGTACTAACATAAGCTAAAAGTAATTTGGCTCTGCTTTTTTTGTTCCCAATAAGCGAAATTTGTACAAATTACGTAAACTACGTTTACTATTTGACAACCAATTGACAAATTGAAAGCGGAAGCTGTTTATTTGTCAATTGTTTTAACAAATTTCTTATATTTACTCAAAAAAAGCAGAACTACGTTTAGCAGTTCGTTTGACATAATTTTAAAAATTTGGAAATATTACCAATTTTTGGTAACTTTATCAAAAAAAATAAAGTCATGGGAAAAAACACATCCGTTTCATTAGGAAATTATTTTGAAAATTTTGTCGAAAATAGCATAACTACAGGTCGGTTTAAAAATGCTAGTGAGGTAATTCGTGCCGGACTTAGACTTTTAGAAGAAGAGGAAAATAAAATTTTTATTCTAAAAAATGCAATTATAGAAGGGAAAGAAAGTGGAATTGCTAAAAATTTTGACGCAAAGAAACATTTAGCAGCTATTAAAGCTTTAAAGAAAAATTAATGGGAAGTTTTAATTTAACTAACAAAGCTGTTGATGATTTAACTACTATTTGGAACTATACATTTGAAGAATGGTCAGAAAATCAGGCTGACACTTATTATTTTCTTCTCCTTGAAATGTGTCAAGATTTAGCAAACAATCCAAACATTGGAAGAAATTATAAAGAATTTGGAATCACTATTTTTGGATTTAAAGCTCATAGACATATTATTTTTTATGAGATTAAATCAAAAAATGAAATTGAAATTGTTAGAATTCTACATGGAAGAATGGATGTTGAAAATATTTTGAAATAAAAAAGATTTACAACATTGATTAGCTATTATTGTAGCTTCTCGCCTACTTCGGAATTTTCCGAAAATTCCACGACAATATTTATCCAATAGCAAAGATTTAAAATCCTTGCAACCTTAAACAAAAAGCTCCGCAATTGCGGAGCTTTTCTTATCTTGTCAAATACATTTTTCTTCTTGAGTACAATTCGTAAAACTGATCGTCTTTTAAATCGTCTATAAACAAAATGCTCTCGCCTGTCGATTTCATTTCTGGTCCTAAAGCTTTGTTTACATTTGGGAATTTGTTAAAAGAGAAAACCGGCTGTTTTATTGCATAACCATTTAATTTTGGTACAAAAGTGAAATCGGTTACTTTATTATGTCCGAGCATTACTTTAGTCGCATAATTTACATACGGTTCGCCATACGCTTTTGCTATAAATGGTACGGTACGCGAAGCTCTAGGGTTGGCTTCAATAATATACACTACATCATCTTTAATCGCAAATTGAATATTAATTAAACCAACGGTTTTTAAAGCAATTGCAATGCGCTTGGTATGGTCTTTTATTTGTTGCATTACAAATTCGCCTAAATTAAAAGGCGGCAACGTAGCATTACTATCGCCCGAATGCACACCACAAGGCTCAATATGCTCCATTATACCAATGATATACACATTTTCGCCATCGCAAATAGCGTCTGCTTCTGCTTCTATAGCGCCATCTAAATAATGGTCTAAAAGTAATTTATTATTTGGAATATGCTTTAAAATTTCGATAACATGTTCTTCCAATTCTTGTTTATTGATGACAATTTTCATGCCTTGACCACCCAACACATATGATGGTCGTACTAATAAAGGAAAATCTAATGTATCAGCTAATTTTGAGGCTTCATCAGCATTTTCTGCTACACCAAATTTAGGGAATGGAATATTCAATTCGGATAATAACTCTGAAAAACGACCTCTATCTTCGGCTAAATCTAGCGCATCAAATGAAGTTCCTAATATTTTTATACCGTATTTCGATAATTTTTCTGCCAATTTTAAAGCGGTTTGTCCGCCTAATTGTACAATTACACCTTCTGGTTTTTCATGCTGAATAATATCGTAAATGTGTTCCCAAAAAACAGGTTCAAAATATAATTTATCTGCCGTATCAAAATCGGTAGAAACGGTTTCGGGGTTACAGTTAATCATAATGGTTTCGTAACCACATTCTTTTGCTGCTAAAACCCCATGAACACATGAATAATCAAACTCAATACCTTGTCCAATTCGGTTTGGACCAGAACCTAAAACCACGACTTTCTTTTTATTTGAAACGATACTCTCGTTAGCAACATATCGTTCCCCATCAGCAGTTTCAATTTCGGCTTCAAATGTAGAGTAATAATAAGGCGTTTGGGCTTTAAATTCGGCAGCACAAGTATCAACCAATTTATAAACACGTTGTATTCCTAAATCATCTCGCAATTTATGTACTTGACTTTCTAAACAACCCATCATGTGGGCAATTTGACGGTCGCCATAGCCTTTTTGCTTGGCTTCTAGCAGTAATTCTTTGGGCAGCGAATCGACTTTATAGTTTGAAATTTCTTTTTCCAAATAATATAATTCTTCATATTGTTTTAAAAACCACATATCAATTCGTGTAATTTCATGAATACGACTCAATGGAATTCCCATGGCAATTGCATCGTAAATTACAAAAACTCTATCCCAGCTGGCATAGGTTAGCTTTTCAATTATTTGTTCGTAATTTTTATAGCCTTTACCATCTGCACCTAAACCATTACGTTTAATTTCTAAAGATTGGGTTGCTTTGTGCAAAGCTTCTTGAAACGAACGACCAATACCCATAACCTCTCCTACCGATTTCATTTGTAAACCTAAAGTTCTATCTGAACCTTCAAATTTATCAAAATTCCAACGAGGAATTTTAACAATTACATAATCCAAAGTAGGTTCAAAAAGAGCCGATGTTGATTTTGTAATCTGATTATTTAATTCATCTAAATGATAACCTAGCGCCAATTTTGAAGCAATTTTAGCAATAGGATAACCTGTGGCTTTTGAAGCTAATGCCGAAGAACGAGATACACGCGGATTAATTTCGATGGCGACAATATCTTCTTTTTCATCGGGTGAAACAGCAAACTGAACATTACAACCGCCTGCAAAATTTCCAATACTTCGCATCATTTTTATGGCCATATCACGCATTTTCTGAAATGTAGTATCCGAAAGCGTCATGGCTGGTGCAACGGTTATACTATCGCCTGTGTGAATTCCCATTGGGTCCATATTTTCTATGGTACAAATTATAACAACATTGTCGTTTTTATCGCGAAGCAATTCCAATTCGTATTCTTTCCAACCCAAAAGTGCTTTATCAATTAAAACTTCATGTATGGGCGAAGCTTCTAAACCTCTTGTTAAAAGCTCATCAAAATCTTCTTTTTTATGTACAAAAGCAGCACCTGTTCCCCCTAAAGTAAAGGAAGGACGAATAACCAATGGAAAACCAAATTCTTGTGCAATTTCTTTTCCTTTCAAAAAAGAATTTGCGGTTTTAGCAGGCGCAACAGGAATATCGATAGTTGCTAACAATTGCTTAAACTTATCGCGGTCTTCGGTAATTTCGATGGCGTTTATATCAACTCCAATCATTCGCACATTAAAATCGTTCCAAATTCCTTTTTCGTTAGCCTCAATACATAAATTAAGTGCCGTTTGCCCGCCCATTGTTGGTAAAACAGCATCTATTTGCGGATGCTCTTTTAAAATTTCGATAATCGATTTAGTGGTTAATGGCTTTAAATAAACATAATCGGCCATAGAAGGATCGGTCATAATAGTTGCAGGATTTGAGTTGATAAGAATAACTTCAATTCCTTCTTCTTTTAAAGAACGTGCCGATTGTGAACCCGCATAATCAAATTCGCAAGCTTGACCTATAACTATAGGCCCCGAGCCGATAATTAAAACCGATTTAATAGAGTTGTTTTTTGGCATTGTAGTGTGTTGTTGTTTAAGTTGTTATGTTTAGTATTTGTTTTTCAAATATAAAAAAAAGGTGCTACTATTAAAAGTAACACCTTTGTATTTTTTGCTGGTAAAAGAACATTATTTTTTGTGTCTTGGTTCGCTAGAAACAGTCAACTTATGTCTTCCTTTTGCTCTTCTACGAGCAAGTACTTTTCTTCCGTTTACAGAAGCCATTCTTTCCATGAAACCGTGTTTGTTTCTTCTTTTTCTTTTTGATGGTTGAAACGTTCTCTTACTCATTGCTTGTATTTTTTAAAATCTGTAATAAATCTAATTAAAAACTCATTTGGTAACCGTTCTTGGAAAACCGAGTGCAAATATACAAAGTCTTTTTTCAATAGCAAGCACTTTTTTAAAAATATTTTTAATTGATTTTATTACCTTTGCAATTCATTAAAAATAGAACTTTATGTTTAATAAAAATATCAAATTAGTACTTGCCGCATTAATACTAGCATTTGCTGTATATCAATTTACCGAAAATAATATTGGAAATGGAATTTTCTTAATTGTACTAGCGCTAGTTCCTGTATTCTTATATTTTAAAAATGAATATATTTTACTTGCCTTCTTTAAATTGCGCAAACAAGATATGGACGGTGCAAAAAAATGGCTCGACAAAATTAAGAATCCAGAAACGGCTTTAGTACAAAAACAACAAGGTTATTATAATTATTTACACGGTATTTTTAATTCGCAAACCAATTTAACACAAGCTGAAAAGTATTTTAAAAAAGCTATTGATTTAGGTTTGTCTATGGATCAAGATTTAGCTTTAGCAAAATTACAATTAGCTGGAATAGCCATGACCAAACGCCGCAAAATGGAAGCATCAAAATTATTAAACGAAGCTAAAAAACTAGACAAACATAATATGTTGAAAGACCAAATAAAAATGATGCAACAGCAAATGAAAAAGATTTAATTTTAGTGATTAGTGAAGAGTAATTACTCTTTAAGTTAATTAGATATTTTTTAATTTATTTTGAAAATATCATTTTTCCTGCAATTAGTAAAAGTAATACTCCAAATACTTTTTTGAGTATTTTTTCGTCTAAACCAATGGCTATTTTACTTCCTAAAAAACCGCCTAAAATAAAAAAAACGGAAATCATAATAGCAAAACGCCAATCTACATAGCCTTCTTTGTGATAATTAATTACAGCTAAAAGTGTTACTGGTGGTAAAAGTGCCGCTAGGCTAGTTCCTTGTGCTTGTTGTTGCGAAAAACCGACTAATAGGAGCATTGGTACAATTATAATTCCGCCTCCAATTCCGATTAATCCGCTTAAAATACCGGCTACTAAGCCTATGCAAATTAAAATTAATATAGTTTGTATGGTCATTGGTTTTATTTTCATTATTTTATTATTGGTTAGCTGGAAGTACAATTTGGTATTGTTTTCCTGATTTATTATTCAATTTGTCTTCGCGAAGCCATGGGTTATAGTATTTTAGTGTTTTATAATTAATACCTTTTTCTTTTGCAAAGGCTACTAAATCGGGTATTTCGGTAGCTACTGTTATTGAAGTTGTTTCGGGTAAACTATACTTCATATCGTCGGAAATATTGAAATTGTATTTGCTTGGGTTTTTCATAATTTCTTTTAATGCCAAAATACGAAACACATAACGCGAAGTCTCTTCGGGCAATAACAAATCGTAATAATTAGACACTTGTTGTTCTTCTAAACGACGGCTTATACCGTTCATACCTACATTATAAGATGCAGCAACTAATGTCCAGCTTCCAAATTGTTGCTTGGCTTCTAGTAAATATTCGCAAGCGGCTTGTGTAGCTTTTTCTAAATGATAACGTTCATCTACATTACTGTTTACTTCTAAACCTTTTTCTTTTGCCGTTGCAGGCATAAATTGCCAAATACCTTTTGCTCCGGCTGGAGAAGTAACATTTGCCAAACTACTTTCGATAACGGCTAAATATTTAAAATCGTCTGGAACCCCATTTTTAGCTAAAATTGGTTCAATTATTGGAAAAACTTTATTAGCCCGTTTAATAACTAAAATAGTATTAGAATGGTAGTTCATATTAACAATCATTTCCCTGTCTAAACGTTCTTCTACATCTACAATGTGCATAGGAACATTTTCGTTTGCAAAATCCATTTGTTTAGGGTAAATGGTGTGCGATGTATCTATTTGCTTTTCTTTTATTCTTGTGGCTGTAGCAAAAATAAAAAGACTACTTAAAGCAACTACGCTGGCAATGGCAACTATTTTTTTCATGTGTACAAAATATTTTAATTTTCGTTGTTTTCTATTATAATACAAGGTAAATTTTTGTTTAACCATTTGTATTGGTTAATAATCATTATATGTGTTCCATTTTTAACTAAAATACAATTTTTAATGTTTTTTGCAGGAAAAACCTCATCTTTTTCTCCATGAATATGAATTACACTTGAGCTTGCTGCATTTTGTTGCCACAAAATAACATTTTTTAATGCCCAATCCAAATATTTTTTATCGCGCATTTTAAAATATTTTTTATAAAGTTTTAACCGTTTATCAATTGTTTTACTAAACGAAAGAAAAGTGAATTTTTCAATATTCGACAAAAATGCTGTTGGTAATAGCCTATATAGTTTTATAAGTTTAGCAATTTTCATTCGTTTTGGCATTTCGCTATTACTTTTTATGCTCGAAATAATAATAACTTTTTTGGTTTCTATATGTTTTGCTATTTCTTGCGCTATAATACCGCCAAAAGAAACACCTATTAAAACCGGATTTTTGTGTTGTATTTGCAATGCCATTCGCTTGGCGTAATCTTGCAAACTTTCGTTAGTACTAGGTAAAAACCATTCTAAAAAATACGTTTCAAAACTTTCGTTTGGTAATTTTATATTATTAAAAATTTCAGAACTTGCGGCTAATCCGGGAATAAAATAAACCGGAATTTTCATCTTTATTTGTTTTTGTATAAAGGTAGTTGAATATTTTTTTTTCGGCAGTAAATTTAATAAATATTTATGTTTTTGATTTTGATTTCATATTTCGTACCTTTGTGGTTTATAATTTACCCTATTTAATTTTAGATATCATTAGTTATTTTATACAAATAATTATTATCAGTAATACTCGATAAAATGGATATTAAAGACAACGAACTTTTACGACAATTTGAAATCAATACCGATGAAGGTTTGGTTACAATTGAATATTCTTTACAAGAACGCAAAATATTTCTTACTAAATTTTGTTGTAACGACAATAGTGATGAAAATTTGCACCAAGAATTTATTATTAATGTTTTAGAAATAGCTAAAGATCGAAAATTAAAAGTGGTGCCTACGCATGCTAAGTTAATTTCTTTTTTCAGAAAAAACAGAAAATATAAGGAACTTTTACCACCTGGTATAAAAATTTAATTTTCAGTTTGGTTTATAAAAAAATCCATTTCAATTGAAATGGATTTTTTTGTTTTTATTATTCGTTCATCGAAATTAAAAATTCTTCGTTGCTATGCGTTCGTTTAAATCTATCGTAAATAAAATCCATAGCTTCTACAGGGTTCATATCGGCTAAATATTTACGCATAATCCACATACGTTGTACGGTGGTTTCATCTAACAATAAATCGTCGCGACGTGTACTTGAAGAAACCAAATCGATAGCTGGGAAAATTCGTTTGTTTGCTATACGTCTATCTAACTGTAGTTCCATATTACCTGTTCCTTTAAATTCTTCGAAAATAACTTCGTCCATTTTAGAACCTGTTTCGGTAAGCGCTGTAGCAATAATACTTAATGAACCGCCTTTTTCAATATTACGAGCTGCCCCAAAAAAACGTTTTGGCTTTTGAAGTGCATTTGCATCAACACCACCACTTAATACTTTACCCGATGCGGGTTGCACAGTATTGTATGCTCGAGCTAAACGAGTTATTGAATCTAATAGAATAACCACATCGTGTCCGCATTCTACTAATCGTTTTGCTTTTTCTAATACAATATTGGCAATTTTTACGTGTTCTTGTGGTTCTTTATCGAAGGTAGAAGCTACTACTTCTGCTTTTACACTTCGTTGCATATCGGTAACTTCTTCTGGGCGTTCATCTATAAGTAAAACAATCATATAAACCTCTGGATGATTAGCCGCAATAGCATTTGCTACATCTTTTAGCAACATGGTTTTACCTGTTTTTGGCTGAGCAACAATCATACCGCGTTGTCCTTTTCCTATTGGCGAAAACAAATCGATAACTCGTGTTGAAATTGTGCTGCCTTTATCGGCTAAATTAAATTTTTCTTTAGGAAAAATAGGTGTTAAATGTTCGAAAGAAATTCTATCGCGAACCACTTGCGGATCGTGACCGTTAATTTTAAGAACTTTTACCAAAGGAAAATATTTTTCGCCTTCTTTTGGCGGACGCACTACTCCTTTTACCGTATCGCCTGTTTTTAAACCAAATAACCGAATTTGCGATTGTGACAAATAAATATCGTCTGGCGATGATAAATAATTATAATCTGAAGAACGCAAGAACCCATAACCATCGGGCATCATTTCTAAAACACCTTCGCTTTCAATAATTCCATCGAACTCGTAATCTGGTTCTCTAAAATTTTGTTTTGTATTTTGTTTTGGAGTTGCCCCATTTGAGGCTTCTGTAGTATTTTTCTTTTTATAATCAGGGTGATTAGGATTATTTTGATTGGCTCTATTTATTTGCTCTTGGCGAAGTTTTTTTTCTTCTTCCGTTAAATCTTCTGTTTTTGCAAGTGCTTTAGAAACTGTTGCTTTTTTATCTTTAACTTTATTTTGTGCGGGTTGTGCTTCTTTTTTAGCAGGTTTTTCTTTGTTAGAGGCAATTCTTGCAGTAGCTTCAGTTTTTGCTTCACTTTCGGCTTTTATACGCTTTCTTTTCGGTTTGGCTTCAGTTTCAGCTTTTACTGGTTTTTTAGCTTCTGTAACAGTTTCATCTGTTTTAATGTTTTCTGGATTGGCTGCTTGTACATCTAAAATTTGATAAATTAAATCGTCTTTTTTAATTGTACGATACTTTTTGATGTTGGCAGCTTTAGCAATTTCTTGCAAATCAGGAAGTTTCATTCCTTTTAATACTTCTATATCAAACATGTAATTTTGAAAATATGTTGTTTACTAATGAATTTTGATTTTTTTTATTCCAATAAAAATGGTTTAGTACTGGAAGTATAGAAATCGTAGAATGAGGTTTTTACGATTTTATAGTGCAATAATACAAATAAAAATAAATAAAACAATAGTTTTTTATAAAAAGAAAGTATATTTTTGCTGTCTTAATTAATACCATGTTACAACGAATTCAAACTGTTTATTTAGCAATTAGCTTGGTTGCATCGGCGGCATTACCTTTTGTTTTTTCACTTTGGACAATAGATAATACTGTTGCGGTTTTTTTTACCGACGAACCTTTTAGCATTGCTTTTTTTGCAATTAGTTCATTATTAACATTAATTAGTATTTTTAGTTTTAAAAAGCGACAAAATCAATTTGTTTTGAACAGATTGAACATGATATTTAACTTTATTTTACTAGGATTTTTTGTGTATCGAACACTAAACTTATCCGGAGAAACGGAAGTTTCTGAGAAGGGTATTGGGATTATTCTTCCTGCTATTTCTATCGTAATGTTGGTTTTAGCCAACAAAGCCATTAAAAGAGATGAAGATCTTGTAAAATCTGTGGATCGATTGCGATAAACCTAACATCTTAGTTTATTAGTGCGTTAAAAACCCGATATTAAAAATATCGGGTTTTTTGTTATATTATTATGTAATAAAAATTATTTATTAACTTGAGATTCGTTTAAAAATTCACCTTTCTTATCAAAAACTAATACCGAATAGGTTTCGTCATTTGAAATTTCTACTTGATATGTTTCTTTTTTGTACTCATACGAAACAATTGAAGCTTCGTTTATATTATAATCTTTAAAACTCTTTTTTAAATAATTTTTAACTGCTTTTGGTAGTTTGTTAATAGGTAAACTCTCTTCGAGTGCTCTAATATACCCATCATTCGAGTAGCTTACTAAAAATTTATTGCCTTCTCTGGTAAAAACAACTTCATACCTTTCTTGGTCGCCTTCATCGCCTCTGTAAGCTTTTTGCCAACGCTGGTGCGTTGCAGATGGAAATTCTTCGGCAAATCGTAATTTAGCCACTTCTGGTACTTCTACACCCCTATTTTGTCCATAACTGCTTGCTGCTAAAGACAAAATTAAAACAGTAATTAATTTTCTCATTGTATTGATTTTAAAAATTTGCTCTAAAAATAGAAAAAAATAATTGAGTAATACAACTTTTATCTTAAAAAATTACCGTTTACCGAGTTCTATAACTTCTAATTTTTGAATTTTATCACTATCAATTTCAAATCGAAGCATTGTACGTATTTGATGAAAACCATTTTTACCTGCTGCACCTGGATTCATATGCAGTAAGTTCAGTTTTTTATCAAATTGAACCTTTAAAATATGTGAATGCCCACAAATAAAAAGTTTAGGCGGATTTTTAGAAATTTCCTCTCGAATCGCAATGTTATATTTCCCTGGATAACCTCCAATATGTGTTATCCAAACATCTACTCCTTCGCACATAAAACGATTGTGCAGTGGAAATTCTAATCGGGCTTCATGGTTATCTATATTTCCGAAAACAGCTCGTAGTGGCTTTAGTTTTTGTAGTGTATCGGTTACAACTAAATCGCCTATATCGCCAGCGTGCCAAACTTCGTCGGCTTGATGAACGTATTTCAAAATTTGGTCGTCAATATAACCGTGCGTATCCGAAAGTAATAGTATTTTTTTCATTTCAAACAAAAATACACATTCAAAATTTATATTTAATAAAACTTTAAAACGAACTAGTATTTTTCTTTGTAAATTTGCCTTTCAATAAATTTTGAAGCTACGACTTGAGGTATTTTATAGAATTTGCTTATAACGGAAAAAACTATTTTGGGTACCAAATTCAACCCAATGCAATTTCGGTACAAGAAACATTAGAAAAAGCGTTATCATTAATGCTTAAAGAAAAAATTTCTATTGTTGGCGCTGGTAGAACCGATAGCGGTGTACACGCCAAAGAAATGTTCGCACATTTTGATTTTGACAAAGAAATTGAAACACCTACTTTACTAAAAAAAATAAACTCATTTTTACCAAAAGATATTGTTATTTATAATTTTATTAAAGTACATAACGATGCACACGCACGTTTTGATGCTACGCAACGTACATACGAATATTATATTCATACCTTTAAAGATGCGTTTATAACTGATGGCAGTTGGTACTATCATCAAAATTTAGATATTGCAGCTATGAACAAAGCTTGTGCAATTCTTTTTGAATACACTAACTTTGAATGTTTTTCTAAAGTGAATACCGATGTTCATACGTTTAATTGCAAAATTTATGAAGCCCACTGGGTACAAAATGAAAACCAGTTAAAATTTACCATTTCTGCCGATAGATTTCTCCGAAATATGGTGCGTGCTATTGTAGGAACAATGATAAATATCGGAATTGGAAAAATTTCGTTAACCGATTTTAGAAAAATAATTGAAAGCAACGATAGAAGTCAGGCTGGTTTTTCGGTTCCTGCACACGGTTTATATCTGGTAAAAGTTAAATATCCTTATATTAATGAGAAGTGAAGAATGAGGAATTGAAAATTGGAGTTTAAAAATAGAATAATTAAAATGAAACCTATAAAATCGAAATCTTTAAAAGCAGTTATGCAGTACGCCAAACCTTATCAAAAAAGGTTTAACTGGGTAGTGGTTTGGGCTGTTTTACTTTCGATATTTGCCGCTACTCGTCCGTATGTTTTTAAAACTATAATAGACGATTACTTAATGAGTGCTACCAACCACAAAGGTTTTTTACTTTTTATAGGCATTATGGCAGCTATTTTAGTATTTGAAGTAATTACACAATTTTTCTTTACTTATTGGGCAAATTGGTTAGGTCAAGATATTATTAAAGACATTCGCAACCAATTGTTTCGGCATATTACCGCATTTAAAATGAAGTTCTTCGATAAAGAATCGGTTGGAAAACTCGTAACCCGAACCGTTTCCGATATCGAATCTATTGCTAGTATTTTCAGTCAAGGTTTGTTTACTATCGTTAGCGATTTACTTAAAATGTTAATTGTTTTAGTATTTATGTTTAGTATTAATTGGAAAATATCGTTAATAGTTGTTTCCATTATGCCTTTTATTTTGTATGCTACTAATATTTTTCAAAAGAAAATGAAAATCGCTTTTACCGAAGTGCGTAACCAAGTAGCCAATCTGAATACTTTTGTACAAGAACGTTTAACCGGAATGAAAATTGTACAACTTTTTACACATGAAAAAATAGAAGCCGAAAAGTTTGAAGAAATAAACAAAAAACACAACAAAGCGTGGTTAAAAAACATTTTGTATAATTCGATCTTCTTCCCTATTGCCGATATTATTTCAAACATTACATTAGGTTTAGTAGTTTATTTTGGTGCTTTATGGATTATAAACGGAGACACTTCAACAACCATTGGCGATTTAATTTCGTTTAACATGTACATCGGAATGTTATATACACCATTACGCCAAATTGCAGACAAGTTCAATGTTATGCAAATGGGAATTGTAGCTGCCGAACGTGTTTTTGATATTTTAAATACCAATAGCCAAATTCAAAATAAAGGCACAATAAACGCAGTGCATCTTAAAGGAAAAATTGAGTTAAAAAACGTGCATTTTAGTTATATTGAAGGCGAAGAAGTATTAAAAGGTATAAACTTAAATGTGGCTGTGGGGAAAACCATTGCTATTGTAGGTAGTACTGGAGCAGGAAAATCTACCATCATCAATTTATTAAATAGATTTTACGAAATTGATTCTGGCGAAATAACCATTGATGCTATTCCTATTCAAAACTACACACTCGAAAGTTTACGCAAGCAAATTGCCGTAGTGCTACAAGATGTTTTTCTTTTTGCCGATACTATTTATAATAATATTACTTTGTATAACGAAAATATTACCGAAAATCAAGTTATTGAAGCTGCTAAAAAAATTGGTATTCATAATTTTATTATGAGTTTGCCAAATGGTTATCAATACAATGTAAAAGAACGCGGCGTTATGCTGTCGTCTGGACAACGCCAGTTAATTGCTTTTTTACGCGCTTATGTAAGTAACCCGAGTATTTTAATTCTTGATGAAGCCACGTCGTCTATCGATTCGTATTCGGAAGAACTTATTCAAAAAGCTACTGAAACCATTACAAAAGATAGAACTTCAATTGTAATTGCCCATCGCTTGGCTACTATTATAAATGCCGATACTATTATTGTAATGGATAAAGGTAAAATTGTTGAAAAAGGCACACATACCGAATTATTAGCAATCGAAAACGGTTATTATAAAAAACTATACGAATCCCAGTTTGTAATAAGTGCATAGATAATTGATAACTCATAATTCGTAATTGATAATTCGTAATTGATAATTCGTAATTGATAATTGATTTAAAATAATTCCTTAAATTCGCAAAAAAATAAATACAACAAAATGAAATACGATATCATAGTTTTAGGAAGCGGTCCTGGTGGTTATGTTACGGCGATTAGAGCTTCACAATTAGGTTTTAAAGTTGCAGTAATTGAAAAAGAAAACTTAGGTGGAATCTGCTTAAACTGGGGATGTATTCCTACGAAAGCACTACTAAAGTCAGCACAAGTTTTTGATTATTTAAAACACGCTTCTGATTATGGTTTAAAAGTAGAAAATTTCGATAAAGACTTTAATGCCGTTGTTAAACGTTCTAGAGATGTAGCCGAAGGAATGAGCAAAGGCGTTCAGTTTTTAATGAAAAAAAATAAAATTGATGTTATTGATGGTTTTGGTAAATTAAAACCAGGTAAAAAAGTCGATGTTACTGCTGCCGATGGTAAAGTTACCGAATATAGTGCCGACCATATTATTGTGGCTACAGGAGCACGCAGTAGAGAGTTGCCTAATTTACCTCAAGATGGTAAAAAAGTAATCGGTTACCGCCAAGCAATGACCTTACCAGAACAACCAAAGAAAATGATTGTAGTAGGTTCAGGAGCAATTGGTGTAGAGTTTGCTCATTTCTATAACGCAATGGGAACCGAGGTAACTATCGTAGAATTTATGCCAAACATTGTACCTGTTGAAGACGAAGACGTATCAAAACAATTTGAACGTTCGTTGAAAAAAGCAGGCATCAACATTATGACAAATGCTTCAGTAGAAAAAGTAGACACAACTGGTACTGGTGTAAAAGCAACCGTAAAAACGGCAACTGGCGAAGAAACTTTAGAAGCTGATATTGTGCTTTCTGCTGTAGGTATCAAATCGAATATTGAAGGCATTGGACTTGAAGAAGTTGGTATTGCTACCGATAGAGATAAAATTTTAGTAAACGATTTTTACCAAACAAACGTTCCAGGCTATTATGCCATTGGCGACGTAGTTCCAGGGCAAGCCTTAGCTCACGTAGCTTCTGCAGAAGGAATTTTGTGTGTTGAAAAAATTGCAGGTATGCATGTTGAACCATTAGATTATGGAAACATTCCTGGTTGTACATATGCTACACCTGAAATCGCTTCTGTGGGATTAACAGAAAAAGCAGCACGCGAAAAAGGATACGATATTAAAGTGGGTAAATTCCCTTTCTCAGCTTCTGGTAAAGCAAAAGCTGCTGGTACTCCAGACGGATTTGTAAAAGTAATTTTTGATGCAAAATACGGTGAATGGCTAGGTTGCCACATGATTGGCGCTGGTGTAACCGATATGATTGCCGAAGCTGTTGTAGCTCGTAAATTGGAAACTACTGGTCACGAAATATTGAAAGCAGTACACCCACACCCCACTATGAGTGAAGCCGTAATGGAAGCCGTTGCTGCTGCTTACGATGAAGTAATTCATCTTTAAGAGAATAGAATATAGAAATTAGACTTATCGATAAAATCCGTTTTGTATATTTACAAACGGATTTTTTTTACCCAAATGACAGTTTATATAATAGTTTTAGTTTCAATATTTCTTTTACTTTACTTTGGCATAAAAGCACATAAACAAGATAAAGAAATAAATGACAGCATACAAAAAAGTTTAATGGACGACACTAATCTTTTACCACATTATTCAATTTCTAAAGAAGATATAAACAACTTTACATCTTTACTTTTATTTGAAAAAATTATTCAAATAAAGGTTTTCCAAGTTAATGATACTTATCATTCTTCTAATGTTGAAAAAAAATATATTATTGATGGTGGAATTGAATTTACAACAACAAAAGGTTATTTTACTTTGGCTTATTCTACAAAGCACGAACAATTTATTTTTAGCAATGAACCATTCCTAAGAATTTATGAAAATGACAATTATTTTGAATTAAAAGAACAAATATCTTCTATTAATAACTACTTACATAGTAAAATTATAAATGTTTCTTTTAAAGAAATGGAATTTGATGAAATTATTGATTATACAATGGCAACAGAGATGTTTAATAAAATAGTCGAAGTTACTTTAACGTTTGATAATAATCAAATGCTTCAATTATCATTAATTGAAGGTTTTTTTGAGACAGAAGATAAAATCAATTTGTATAAATATTCAATTGATGGAGAAATTTTAGTTTCTTTTTCTCCAATAAAAATTTAACAATTATTCAGGAATTTGCTCTACTAAAACTTCATTTCCTTGTGTATCATAATATATACAGGTCATTTCGGTTAAAGAAACAATCCATTTTTCTATGCCATTTTCTGCACAATCTTGACAAAATGTAAAATAATCGGTTGCGCCTTGTTGATGTTTTTTTAGTTGTGCTACAAAATTATCTTTATTGCAAACAGTAGCAATTTTTTTATTTTCGTACATCGCTACTGATGCTGTTTTGTAATCGTTATTTCCAAAATAAACCGTGTGGCTATCATTTACAAAAGTTTCAAAACCTACAACACCAAGTGCTTTAATTTCTTGAATATACTTAGGAAAATCAGCTCCCGATTTCACTTTGCCATACGCTTCTTTTATTTGTGCTACTGTAAACATTTATCTATTTATTTTACTTCTTTAATCCCTTTTTTAAAAATCCATTTCATAAAAATTTTTTCCCCTTCACTAGTTTTCATATATTGAAATTTAGGCGATAAAATTAAAGCAACAACAAAACCTGTTGCTGGAGCTATAAAATTTTCAACGTGAAAAACCGAACGCATTAACAATAAAGTTGGTACATAAAATAGAATAAATCCTACTAAATTATATAAAAAGGCTTTTGTTTTTTTACTCATTATTTTTTATTTAAAAATTATAAAATTAAATTATTAAAAGATTATTGACCACATTGACAAATTATCAAATTCGCTAATTCGCTAATTCGTTAATTGACTAATTAAACTTCGCTTTTTTACTTCCTGCGTACATTTCATATTTAATCAATCGTGCTTCTAATTTACCGTTAAATAGTTTAATTTTTCTACTTGGACGTAATCCTACAAATTTTAAAGCTTCTAAATTTGCTGTAATAAACCAAGCATTTGTGTTGGGATATTTTTGCTTTAAGGTGTCTCCAATTTCTCTATAAAAACGTTCCATTTCAATAGTCAATCGTTCGCCATACGGTGGATTGAAGACAATATGTAACGGACCTTCACTCATTTTTTCTGTTTTAAAAAAATCATCATGACGAATAGTAATATAATCGTCTAAATTTGCATTGCGAATATTATCTTTAGCTTTGCTAACTGCGCTTGGCGCTTTATCGTAACCCGTAATAGTATAATGAAATTCTTTGGTTTTCTTTAATAAAGATTCTAAAATGGTATCGAACAATTCGCTGTCCCAGTCTTTCCAGCGTTCAAAAGCAAATTCTTTTCTATTGATATTTGCTGGAATATTACAAGCAATCATAGCTGCTTCAGCTAAAATGGTTCCACTTCCACACATAGGGTCTAAAAAATGAGAATTACCATCCCAGCCCGAAAGTAACAGCATTCCTGCAGCTAAAACTTCGTTAATAGGTGCTATATTCGTAGCCGAACGATAACCGCGATGATGCAATGAAGCACCCGAAGTGTCTAATGAAACAGTAACATTATCTCGATCGATATGTACATGAATACGCAAATCAGGGAAATCTTTATCAATATTAGGGCGTTCTCCTGTTTTTTCTCTAAACTGGTCCACTATAGCGTCTTTTGTTTTTAAAGCAACAAATTGGCTATGGGTAAAATTATCAGAATGTAAAGTTGTTTCTACTACAAAAGTTTGGTGTGCCGATAAATAATGCGTCCAATCAAGAGATTGAATACCTTCATATAATTTTTTATCATTAAATGCTTTAAAAGTGTGTATAGGTTTTAAAATTTTCAAAGCTGAACGCAACGCTAAATTGGCTTTATACATAAAACCTTTATCGCCAACAAAATTAACTACACGTGTGCCAATCGTAATATTTTGCGCGCCTAATTGTTGCAACTCTTTTGCCAATATTTCTTCGAAGCCAAAAAAGGTTTTGGCAACCATTTTAAAATTATCCATTCCTAAATAAAATGTATTAGTTGTGCAAAAATACATTAAATTTGCGTGATTAAATCTTTTGCGACGAATAAATGCCAACAAACGAAAATAAGAAAAAGAACTGGTATGCCTCTTGGTTCGACACCGCTTATTATCACATTCTATACAAAGATCGAGATTATGCCGAAGCGCAACACTTTATGGATAGTCTTACCCAGTATTTGAACTTACCCGACGATGCTAAAATATTGGATTTAGCTTGTGGTAAAGGACGCCATTCTATTTACTTAAATTCGCTTGGCTACGATGTAACGGGAGCCGATTTATCGGAAAACAGCATTGCAGAAGCTTCAAATTTTGCTAATGAAACTTTACATTTTAAAGTGCATGACATGCGAATTTCGTGTGAAGAAAAATACGATGCTATTTTTAATTTGTTCACCAGCTTTGGTTATTTTGAAGATGATGACGATAATTTAAAAACCATTCAAGCCATTCATAACAGTTTAAATGAAACCGGATTTGCATGTATTGATTTTATGAATGTAGATTATGTTATTAAAAATTTAGTTCCAGAAGAAATTAAAACTGTAGACAATATTGATTTCCACATAAAGCGCTATTACGAAAACAACCATATATTTAAAGAAATTACTTTTGAAGCTGATGGCGAAAAACATCATTTTATTGAAAGAGTACAAGCCTTACGCCTTGAAGATTTTGAACAAATTATGGAAACGGCTGGCGTTTACTTATTAGATATTTTTGGCAATTATAAGCTGCAAAAATTTTACAAAAACCAATCCGAACGTTTAATAATGATTTTTAAATAATGAATATCGAAATTTATTTATTGCCCTTTTTATCAGTTATTATTGGGTATTTTATTGCTTTGTTTTTAAAACCAAAAAGCAAAAAGAATTTAAAATTATTATTAGCTTTTAGCGGTTCTTTTTTGTTATCACTTACGGTAATGCACTTGTTACCTCAAGTGTATCTTTCTGAAGCAATCGCACATGAAAATCATAACCATAACGAACATATACACAGTAGCATTGGAATTTTTATCATGATTGGAATTATTTTTCAAATCATTTTAGAATATTTTTCAAAAGGTGCTGAGCACGGTCATGTGCATTCGCACGACCATCATTATTCCATGCCTTGGTTATTGTTTTTAAGCTTATGCTTACATGCTCTTTTAGAAGGAATGCCAATAAACCAAAACCATCATTTAGCTTACGGAATTGCTATTCATCACTTTCCAATTGCTATAATTTTAACTGCGTTTTTACAACAAGCTAAACTAAACAGTAAAGCGATTTTCTTTTTTATGATGGGCTTTGCGTTAATGACGCCACTGGGCACTTACTTATCTGGAAATTTACATTTTCTAACGCATTATTATACTCAAATTTCAGGCATTGTAATTGGTATTTTATTCCATATTTCATCAACAATAATTTTTGAAAGTAGCGAAGGTCATAAATTTAATTTAGCTAAATTGTTAGTAATTGTTCTTGGTGTAGTTTTGGCTTATTTTATGTGATTTTTAAGAAAAGTATTAAAGTTAACAGAACTTACTTATTTTGAAATCTAAAATTGTTAATCTTCATATAATTTCAATATTTTATATCTTTGAATAGAAAATAGGCTACTAATGAATTTTATCAAAACCACAGAACAATCTTCAAAATACAACGACTTAGAAAAAATGTCGGTTATTGATTTGTTAGAAAACATAAACAATGAAGATAAAACCGTGCCATTAGCTGTTGAAAAAGCTATTCCACAAATAGAGCATTTAGTTAATCAAGTTGTTGCAAAAATGAAGCTTGGCGGGCGATTATTTTATATTGGTGCAGGAACTTCAGGGCGTTTAGGAATAGTTGACGCCTCGGAATGTCCCCCTACATTTGGCGTTTCTTTCGATTTAGTAATTGGATTAATTGCTGGTGGCGATAATGCAATACGTAAAGCCGTAGAATTTGCTGAGGACGACTCAAAACAAGCTTGGAACGATTTGCAAGAATGGAACATTACTCAAAATGATGTAGTAATTGGCATTGCCGCTTCTGGCACTACACCTTATGTAATTGGTGGATTAGCAAAGTGTAACGAAAACAATATTATAACTGGCTGTATTACATGTAATGAAGGAAGTCCATTGGCAAAAACAGCTCAATTTCCTATTGAAGTAGTAGTTGGTCCTGAGTTTGTTACAGGTAGCAGTCGTATGAAAGCAGGTACGGCACAAAAATTGGTTCTAAATATGATTTCTACAGCTACAATGATTCAACTTGGCCATGTAAAAGGCAACAAAATGGTTGATATGCAATTAAGCAATAATAAACTTGTGGATAGAGGCATTCGAATGATTATGGAAGAACTTTCGATAAATTATGAAGAAGCTAACAAATTATTGCGTAAATTTGGAAACGTACGAAATGCAATAAAAAATTATAAATTAAAAAATAACCCATAATGAAAACGTTTTTTTCTCTTATACTTCTTTTTGTTGGTTTGTTATCTTTTGCTCAACGCAATGTAGAAGCGAAGACTATTCCTGCAAACAAACCTATTGAAATTCAGAATGGAAAATTTTATATTGAAGGCGATTACTATTCGCATTACGATATAAAAAATCATTTAATGGTAACTAATAGCGATGCTTACAAAGCATACAAATCGTACAAAACAAAATCGTCTGTTGGCGGATTTTTACTAGGCGCTGGCGGTGCATTAATCGTTTGTGATGTAATTCGCGGACTTGCCTCTGATGTTGATTATCCGAGTAGCTTTACCTATGTTGGTGCTGGTTTAGTTGCGGTTTCAATTCCTGTTTTATCGGGCAGAAAAAAACGCTTGCAACAGAGTATTGATACCTACAATGAAACTATAACTCCTAACAAAACAATGGGTTTAAATGTTGATGTTTTACTTGTAAGTAATAGAAATGGAATTGGCTTAACTGTTACATTTTAATGGCAACAAATCGAAAATTAGCCTATAAAGCAATTCGCTATTTAGCCACATCTTTGCCTTTAATGGCAATTGGGCCAATTGTTATAAATAATGCTTTTAAAAACGAAGATCATCCTTTCTATTTCATAGTTTTAGCTATTGGAATTCTTCTTTGTATAACAGCTGTATTTTTAGCTTTTAAAGGTTTAGTAACACTTACCAATAGTTTTTTTGATGATACCAAATAAATATATAAAATTAAGCCTAATTACTTTCTGTTTTTTTTTAACATCGTGCTACGAGCAACAGCGCAATTGTACCGATTTTAAAAATGGAGAATTTCAATTTTCGCAAGAAATAGATGGAAAACTAGAAACCTCAACTTTTATAAGAACTGACAGTTTACAAATTGAAACTTTTAGAGGCATTACCGATACTTCAACCGTTCGCTGGATAAACGATTGCGAATTTGTACTACAAAAATTACACCCAAAAAATAGAGCAGAACGCAAAAGTATTCATATGAAAATTTTAACCACAACTACCAGCGGCTATACTTTTGAATACTCGTTTGTGGGCGAAACAGCTAAACAAAAAGGAAAAGTTACCTTTATAAAATAAACACCTATTTTTAAAGAAAACAGGTGTTATTTATTTTGTAAAAACTATTCTAAACTCAATGTTATTTGGCCGTCGTCTTCCAAATCGGTTTTAATATCGTCCGAAACGTTTTCTTCATCTTTTACTTCTATAGTTTCAGGTTCAGGCTCGGCTGGCTCTTCAAATGGCAACGATTCTAACAAATTAATTTGCTTAATTTTATCGGTTGTTAGTTGGTTCCCTAAAGCTTTAATCCCTTTAACCGCAATAAATTCTTCCAAATTAACTTCTAAATTTTCTTTTTGAACACCTTTTACTTTTGCAAAAATAACTTCGGCAATCGGACGCCAATCGGTGGAAATAATTTCTAAATGCGATTTTTCATGTTCCGAAATAAAAATTTCTTCTTTATTTTCGTTTTCCACTAAAAAGCGTTTTACATAATAGCGTTCTTTTTCGCCATCGTAGTAAATTGCAGATATTGGTTTGTTTGGTTTCCATTTTTCCAAAACAATCATATCGTCATCAAAATGCGTGGTCAACTCAGGAATAATGGCTTTTATTTTTCCCGATTGATTGATGATTAATAATCTATCATTAGGCTTAAATTCGCCCAAAAGTTCACCTCTTCCATCAACATTTAAACGCTGAACGGTATCATCGAACCAAATTTTACGCGGACGCAAGGTAGAAATTCCTTTTTCCTTAAGTTCAATTTTTTTGATAGCATATTTGGTAACTGTATTTCCTTTCGAACTTCGACCTTTTATTAAAATATCGGCAAAATCTAAATCCCATTTCAGTTTTTTTATACTGCCTACTTGGCGCAGTAATATAGTAACTACTTCGGCTTCTCCATTCGGATTGGCAGAAAAATAGGAAACCATACTTCCTGGTTTTTCTTGTGTTAAATCGTATTCTTTATCACGAGTAATACTCGAAACGTTGAATCGTTTTACAAATGAAGCGCCATTTTTGCCATCACGATAAATCATATTATAAATGGTTCGTTTGTCGTTTTTATCGAAAACCGCTATATGAATAATGTCTTTGCCTACAAATTTTTTATCATCCACTTTTGTAATCATCATTTTACCATTTCGTAAAAACACAATTACGTCATCAATATCAGAGCAATCGGCTACGTATTCATCTTTTTTTAGACTGGTACCAATAAAACCTTCTTCACGATTAACATACAGTTTCGTGTTTCGCAATACCACTTTTGTTGCCTCGATAGTATCGAAACTACGCAATTCGGTTTGACGTTCTCTACCTTTACCATATTTTTCTTTTAAAGTGGTAAAATAGTCAATTGCAAAATCAATTAAATGATCTAAATGATGTTTTACTTGTTCAATATCAGCTTCTAATTTTGCAATGGCATCATCGGCTTTATCCGAATCGAAACGCGTAATACGAATCATTGGAATTTGCGTTAATTTTTGCAAATCGTCATCAACAATATCTCTGATTAATATTTCTTTAAACGGTTCAAAACGCTTGTATAAATATTGGTATAAGGATTCTCTATCGCTATACAACTTGAAGTCGATGTACATTTCTTCGCGAATAAATATCTTTTCTAAATTCGCAAAATGCCATTTATTTTCAAGTTCGTCTAACTGTATTTCGAGTTCACGTTTTAAAATTGAAACCGTACGATTGGTTGATATTTTTAACATATCAGAAACACCAATAAACAAAGGCTTATTACAACTTTCGATAACACAACCTAGCGGTGCAATTGATGACTCGCAATCGGTAAAGGCATACAAAGCATCAATCATTTTATCTGGCGAAGTTCCTGCTTGTAAATGAATGAGAATTTCTACTTCGGCAGCGGTATTATCTTCAATTTTTTTAATTTTTATTTTACCTTTTTCGTTGGCTTTCAAAATACTATCAATCAATTTTGAAGTATCAGACCCAAAAGGAATTTGTGTAATTACTAAAGTGTTTTTATCTAAAGTTGAAACTTTTGCTCGTACACGTACACGACCGCCACGCATACCATCGTTATAATTGGAAACATCTGCGATACCAGCCGTTGGAAAATCAGGAAATAATGTAAAAGGTTTTCCTTTTAATATCTTAATAGAAGCATCAATTAATTCGTTGAAATTGTGTGGTAAAACTTTGGTAGATAATCCGACAGCAATACCTTCGCCACCTTGAGCCAACAATAGCGGAAACTTAACCGGAAGATGGATGGGTTCGTTTTTACGACCATCATAACTTAGTTGCCATTCTGTAACTTTGGGAGAGAATAAAACATCGCCAGCAAATTTGCTTAACCGCGCTTCTATATAACGTGGTGCTGCAGCTCCATCGCCAGTAAGAATATTTCCCCAGTTTCCTTGACAATCGATTAGTAAATCTTTTTGCCCAATGTTAACCATAGCATCGCCAATACTCGCATCGCCGTGTGGATGATACTGCATGGTGTGCCCAATGATATTGGCAACTTTATTATAGCGACCATCATCTAACTCTTTCATTGAGTGCATAATACGGCGTTGCACGGGTTTAAAACCATCTTCTATAGCCGGAACTGCACGCTCTAAAATTACATACGATGCATAATCTAAAAACCAATCTTTGTACATTCCGTTTACTTTAACAATAGAATCGGAATGTTCTACTTGCTCTTGATTTTCAGGAACAAACTCTTGGTTTTCTTCTGGATTTATATTTTGATTTTCTTCACTCATATTTCAGTTGTCAGTTATCTGTTGACAGTTGACAGTTAATTGCTTTTTAGTAATTCTTCGGCTGTATCTAATTCTACTTTGAGATTATTGATGATAAACTCTTGTCTATCAGGTGTGTTTTTTCCCATGTAAAATTCTAATAACTTTTCAATAGACATGGCTTTATCTAGCATAACTGGATCGAGACGCATATCGGCACCAATAAAATGCTTAAACTCATCGGGAGAAATTTCTCCCAAACCTTTAAATCGAGTAATTTCTGGCTTAGGTTTTAATTTTTCAATGGCATTTATTCTTTCTTCATCGCTGTAGCAATAAATGGTTTCTTTTTTGTTACGCACTCGGAATAATGGCGTTTGTAAAATATACAAATGTCCTTCTTTGATTAACTCTGGAAAAAACTGCAAGAAAAAAGTAATTAATAACAAACGAATGTGCATACCATCAACATCAGCATCGGTTGCAATTACGATATTGTTGTAACGTAAATTTTCATAATCTTCTTCAATATCTAATGCCGCTTGTAACAAATTGAATTCTTCGTTTTCATATACAATTTTTTTTGTCATTCCATACGAATTCAGAGGTTTCCCTCGAAGTGAAAAAACCGCTTGTGTATTCACATCTCGTGATTTTGTAATTGAACCCGAAGCTGAATCACCCTCAGTAATAAAAAGTGTACTTTCTAAATAACGAGGATTTTTAGTATCGGGTAAATGAACGCGACAATCACGCAATTTTTTATTGTGCAAACTAGCTTTTTTAGCACGTTCTTTGGCTAGTTTTCGAATACCAGAAAGTTCCTTACGCTCGCGCTCTGCTTGAAGAATTTTGCGCAATAAAGCATCGGCAACTTCTGGATTCTTATGTAAAAAATTATCGAGTTTTGTTTTGATAAAATCGTTTACAAACGTTCGCACTGTTGGCCCTTTTGGACCAATATCGGTAGAACCTAATTTGGTTTTGGTTTGTGATTCGAAAACGGGTTCTTCAACTTTAATAGCAATTGCTGCAACAATCGATTTACGAATATCGGAAGCTTCAAAATTTTTATTATAAAATTCTTTTAACGTTTTAACAACAGCTTCGCGAAAAGCACCTAAATGTGTTCCTCCTTGAGTCGTATTTTGTCCGTTTACAAACGAATAATATTCTTCTGAATATTGTGTTTTACTATGTGTAATAGCCACTTCAATATCATCACCTTCTAAATGAATAATAGGATAAACTCTTTCTTCTTCTAGAATATTTTCGTCTAATAAATCTTTTAATCCGTTTTCAGAATAAAATTTTTCGCCATTATAATATAAAGTCAACCCACGATTGAGGTAGGTGTAGTTTTTCAACATTTTTTCTACATACTCATTGCGGTATTTGTAGTTTTTAAAAATGGTATCATCGGCTACAAACGATACTTTTGTACCACGGCGCTTGGTGGTTTCAGCTATTTCTTCTTCTTGTGTTAAAATACCTGCTGAAAATTCGGCTACTTTTTGTTGGTTATCACGTACCGATTCTACACGAAAAAAAGTTGATAGTGCATTTACTGCTTTAGTACCTACACCATTTAAACCAATAGATTTTTTAAAGGCTTTGGAGTCGTATTTACCACCAGTATTCATTTTAGACACCACATCAACCACTTTACCTAATGGAATACCACGACCATAATCGCGTACTGAAACCAAACGATCTTTTATTGAAACTTCAATAGTTTTACCAGCTCCCATTGCAAATTCATCGATACAGTTATCAAGTACTTCCTTCAACAGTATATAAATACCATCATCGGGAGTAGAACCGTCGCCCAATTTACCTATATACATACCCGGACGAATTCGGATGTGCTCTTGCCATTCTAGGGAACGAATATTATCTTCGGTGTATTGATTTTGCTCTTGCATAAGCCTTTTTTCGGATTTTCTGCTAATATAAAAGAATTCATAAAAAAATGAAAGGGATTACGCAACAAGTTATTGACATTTTTTAAAACAAAAAAACCGTTTCATCTTGTTAACGAAACGGTTTTTGATAAAATTTTTTATTTTAATTTACACATTAAACCTAAAGTGCATTACATCTCCATCTTTTACGATGTATTCTTTTCCTTCAACACGAAGTTTACCAGCCTCTTTTACTTTTACTTCAGAGCCATAATTTGAAAAATCTTCATAAGCAATAACTTCGGCACGGATAAATCCTTTTTCAAAATCGGTATGGATCACTCCAGCAGCTTTAGGTGCCGTATCTCCAATTTTAATAGTCCAAGCACGAACTTCTTTTACACCTGCTGTAAAATACGTTTGCAAGTTTAATAATTTATAAGCGGCACGAATTAATACCGCTGATCCTGGTTCGGTTAACCCTAAATCTTGTAAAAACATTTGGCGTTCTTCGTAACTTTCTAATTCGTTTATATCGGCTTCAGCTCCAACTGAAAGTACAATTACTTCTGCGTTTTCATCTTTTACCAATTCACGCACCTGATCAACATATTTATTCCCATTAACTGCAGAAGCTTCATCAACATTACATACATATAACACAGGTTTTGCTGTAATTAATTGAAAACTTTCAAACAATTCTTCTTCATCTTCATTATTTCTAATAACAGTACGAGCCGATTTAGCTTGCAATAAAGCATCTTTAATTCGATTTAAAAGTGCTTGCTCTACTAAAGCTTCTTTATTTCCAACTTTAGCCGCTTTATTCGCTTTTTCTAAACGTTTTTCAACCGTTTCTAAATCTTTTAATTGTAATTCAATATCGATTGTTTCTTTATCACGAATAGGGTTTACGTTTCCTTCAACATGCACAATATTATCATTATCGAAACAACGCAATACATGAATAATAGCATTACATTCGCGAATATTTCCTAAAAATTGATTTCCTAAACCTTCGCCTTTACTTGCTCCTTTTACCAATCCGGCAATATCTACGATATCTACAGTTGCCATCTGCACACGCTCTGGTTTTACCAATTCTTCCAGTCTAACAATTCGAGGATCGGGCACGTTTACTACACCAATATTGGGTTCAATTGTACAAAATGGGAAGTTTGCACTTTGCGCCTTAGCATTTGACAAACAATTAAAAAGAGTCGATTTTCCTACATTGGGTAATCCTACAATACCTGCTTTCATAGTATAAGTTTTCAGTTAACTAAAAACAGTTAACAGTTTTAATAAATTTTAAGGTTGCAAATATAGTGCAATTTTAATTTTTTGGTAGCTATTAAAAATAAAAAAATCCCTCTCGGGATTTTGATTTATTCATTGTGTAAAAACGATTGTCTATTTAGTAACGTTTCTTCGTTTTCTTTATGATTATCATCTGGAATACAACAATCTACTGGGCAAACTGCTGCACATTGAGGCTCTTCATGAAAGCCCATACATTCAGTACATTTTCCAGGAACAATGTAATACAAATCATCAGAAATTGGTGTTTGAGCGGCATCAGCATCCACTTCAGTTCCATCAGGAAGAATTACTTTTCCGTGTAATTTTGTACCATCTTTCCAGCGCCAATCATCGGCACCTTCATAAATAGCATTATTTGGACATTCTGGCTCACAAGCGCCACAATTGATACATTCATCTGTTATTATAATTGCCATATTTTCAAAATTAGAAGTTAGAAATTCAAAGTTAGAAGTTTAAAAAATCTACTTAATAGTCTAACTAATTGATTATTTTTGTGCAAAAATACAACCAAAACCATTTAAAAACAAACACAAATGTTACAAAGCGAATTAAAAAAGAATTTTGTTGCACTCGGTCAATTTTTAAGTCAATTTAAAGAAAAATCTTATACAAAAAATGATGCCGTAGCAAATAATGAATTATTTTACGATCGCATGGTTGGATTAATATCACAATCAAAGTCTTACAATGGTTGGTTTACTGAAGAAAATGTAATATTTGCTCTTCAATCGTGGGCTACTGCGCTTACAGATGAAAACTTAACAAAATGGCTTTCTGCATATAATTTTGAACAAAAAGCACCTAAAAATATTGGGTTAATTTTAGCAGGAAATATTCCTTTGGTTGGATTTCATGATTTAGTTTGTGTTTTGATTTCAGGTCATAATGCTTTAGTTAAACGCTCTTCTAATGACCAACAACTTATTCAATTTATGGTAGATTATTTGACAGCTTTAGATCATCGATTTGCTGAAAAAATACAATTTATTGATGGAAAATTAGAAGGATTTAACGCAGTTATAGCTACTGGAAGTAATAATACCGCTCGTTATTTTGACTATTATTTTAATGCCGTTCCAAATATTATCCGTAAAAACAGAAATTCAGTTGCTATATTAACTGGAAATGAAACCAAAGAGCAATTAACAGCACTTGGTGAAGATATTTTTAGATATTTTGGATTGGGTTGTCGCAATGTTTCTAAAATATTTATTCCTAAAAATTACGATTTCACATTGTTTTTTGAGGCAATATTTACCAAAGGTGATGTAATTCATTATGAAAAATATGCTAATAATTACGATTATAATAAAGCCGTATTTTTAATGAGTAATTATAAATTGTTAGATAACGAATTTCTTATTCTAAAAGAAGATACAAGCTATGCTTCACCAATTGCATCGCTTTATTATGAATATTATGATTCCATTGATGCTATTTTGCAAAAAGTAAATCAAGAAGCTGATAATATTCAATGTATAGTTTCAAATGATTTACAACCCAATCATATTCCTTTTGGAAAAACACAACATCCAGAATTATGGGATTATGCCGATGGTGTTGATACAATAGCTTTTTTAAATTCTTTATAAAAATTCAAGATAAAGAACCATTTTTTTCTCATTTATTTCAAAAAAACTAATTAAAAATTATTTCGCAATCGGTTTCGTTAATAAATAAGCAAAACTTTATAAATTTTAATACGGTCATTTGTGTTGTAATTCCGAAATTTACGCCTTATTATGAAGAATAAAATTTTGATTATGAAGAAACACAATTTCAGCGCTGGACCAAGTATTCTTCCTCAAGAAGTATTTGAAAAAGCAGCACAAGCGGTTATCAATTTTAACAATACCAATCTTTCAATATTAGAAATTTCGCATCGTAGTAAAGATTTTGTTGCGGTAATGGAAGAAGCTCAAAATTTAGCTTTAGAATTATTAAATTTGACAAACAAAGGATACAAAGCTTTATTTTTACAAGGTGGTGCAAGCATGGAATTTTTAAGAATTCCTTTCAATTTAATGAAAGAAAATGGTAAAGCTACTTATCTTGACACAGGTACTTGGGCGGGCAATGCAATTAAACAAGCTAAACCTTTTGGTGAAACTGTTGTTGTTGCTTCATCAAAGGAATCAAATTATAATTTTATTCCAAAAGAATATACAATTCCAACTGACGCAGATTATTTTCATTGTACTTCAAACAATACAATATTTGGAACACAAATGAAAGAATTTCCAGAGACTCAAGTGCCAATTGTCTGCGATATGAGTTCTGATATTTTTTCAAGAACATTAGATTTTTCAAAATTTTCATTAATTTATGCTGGTGCACAAAAAAATATGGGCCCTGCTGGAACAACTTTAGTTGTTGTAAAAGAAGATATTTTGGAAAAAACGAATCGTACTATTCCTGATATGCTGAATTACAGCCAACACATTGCTAAAGAAAGCATGTATAACACACCGCCTGTCTTTGCCGTTTATACTTCTTTATTAACTATGCAATGGATCAAAAATAAAGGCGGAGTTACGGCTGTCGAAAAATTAAATGAAGAAAAAGCTGCTTTGTTATATGCTGAAATTGATCGTAATCCGTTATTTAAAGGTGTGGCAAACAAAGACGACCGTTCGTTGATGAATGTAACTTTTGTACTAAACAACCCAGAACATCAAGAAGCGTTTGATTCGCTTTGGAAAAATAATCAAATATCTGGATTAAACGGACATCGTTCTGTGGGCGGTTATCGTGCTTCTATTTACAATGCTATGCCAATAGAAAGCGTTCAGGTTTTGGTTGATTGCATGAAAGAATTGGAAAATAAAATATAGTTCAATTACAAATTATCAATTACAAATTATCAATTACAAATTATCAATTACGAATTATCAATTACGAATTATCAATTACGAATTAATAAAAGCTGAAGGTTTATTGCTTAAAGCTTATAGCAAAATAATTAAATAAGAATGAAAGTATTAGCAAATGATGGCATTTCTAAAAGTGGCATTAAAAAATTAGAGAAAGCAGGATTTGAAGTCATTACAACCAAAGTAGCTCAAGAACAAGTTGCTAATTTTATTAATACACACGATGTAAAGGTAATTTTAGTACGAAGTGCAACCAAAGTTAAAAAAGATATTATTGATGCTTGTCCAAATTTAAAAATTATTGGCCGTGGTGGTGTTGGTATGGATAACATTGATGTCGATTACGCACGTCAACAAGGTATTCATGTTATCAATACACCAGCAGCTTCTTCTGAAAGTGTAGCCGAATTGGTTTTTGCACATTTATTTTCGGGTGTTCGCTTTTTGCACGATGCGAACCGAAATATGCCATTAGAAGGCGATACACGCTTTAACGAATTAAAAAAAGCATATGCAAATGGCATTGAATTACGCGGTAAAACTTTAGGAATTATTGGCTTTGGACGAATTGGTCAAGCGGTTGCAAAAATGGCATTAGGATTAGGTATGCGTGTAATTGCTTCAGACAAATATGTAGGTGAAGCAGTAATTCGTGTTGATTTTTACAACGGCCAATTCATCAATGTAGATATCAAAACCGAGCCAATGGAAGATTTATTACAACATTCCGATTTTATAACACTTCACGTTCCTGCGCAAAATGGATACATTATTGGTCGTGATGAAATAAAATCTATGAAAGATGGTGTAGGAATAATTAATGCTGCTCGAGGTGGAGTTATTGATGAAGTGGCTCTATGCGAAGCTTTAGATGAAGGTAAAGTATTATTTGCAGGTTTAGATGTGTTTGAAAACGAACCAACTCCAGAAATGCACTTGTTAATGAATCCAAAAATATCGCTTACACCACATATTGGTGCGGCAACCAATGAAGCTCAGGATAGAATTGGCACGGAACTTGCAGAACAAATAATCAGTTTGTTGAAAAACAACTAATAATTTGTATCTTTAACCAATACTATTAAATTTAATTACAAATGATTGAACAAATTACAGAATTAGTAAAACAATTTGGCGGCGATGCCATTGTGAACAACCCATCAGTGCCCAATGAAAAAAATGATGCAGTAGCTAAAGAAACTGGCGAATCATTAATATCAAGCTTACAAAGCATGGTAGCTGAAGGCAAATTAGGCGATTTGGCTGGACTTTTAGGTGGCAAATCTGAAATTTCTATGGATAACCCAACAGTAAAAGAGTTAACCAACAAAGTTACCAATAGCTTATCGCAAAAAACAGGCATTTCTAACGAAGCTGCACAAGGTATTTCTGCTGATATGATACCAAATATTTTAGGTGGATTATTAGGTAAAGCAAACGACAAATCGGATTCGAGTTTCAATATTCAAGATATCATTAAATCGATAACTGGCGGCGATGCTAATGCTTCTGGTGGATTAATGGATATGGTTACAAAATATGGTGGGCAATTTGGGTTAGACCAAAATGGCGACGGTAAAGTAGATATGAACGATGCTATTGCAGCTGTTAGCGGTGGTGGTAAAAAAGGTGGCCTTGGTGGTTTACTTGGAAACTTATTTGGAAAAAAATAAATTCTTACACTATAAGTGTTAAAAGCTCCGAAAATTCGGAGCTTTTTTTTATCTTTATACATTGAAATACCAACCATTGAAAACTTATTGTTACATATTATTAATTGCTTTTGGATTGCTTTTTTCGTGCCACCCTAAGCCAACTATTGTACAAAACGAAAAGCCAAAACTTGAAAGCGATACCATTAAAATTGCCAACGATGAAATAGCATATGAAATTACAATAATTGATGCTGGCTTTAGCCGTTGGTTTAATTCTTATGCACGTCCTCGAGGCTTCTATTCGCAAAACTTTTTAGAAACTCGAAATATTTTTTGGGTAACCGAATGGAATCGTCGTGCACTTAATCCACAACAATACAACCCCAATTTATATGAAATACCTATTAACTACACTGGCAATACAAATTATGGCTATGAAGTAAATTATATGCTTTACAACTATTTAGTTTATTTTCAAGTAACCAACAAACAACAATTGGGCGGTTTTATACCAAGAATTTAATGAAAAAATTAAAAGAACGCTGGAACATAACCAGCAACCAGCAACTTGCTATTATATTTATTGTTTTTGCCATAACAGGCTCAACAGCAGCCTATTTATCGCGCCCAGTTACCGAAGCTTTAGGCATACACAAAAACAACCTACCTTATTTTTTGTATTTACCCATTCGATTAGTAATGATTTTCCCGTTGTACCAAGTATTACTAGTTGCTATAGGAACTATTTTTGGACAATTCAAATTCTTTTGGTGGTTCGAAAAAAAGATGCTACGCAGCATGAAACTAGGATTTATTGCCGATTTTTTTGAAAAAAAATTTGAGAAGAAATAATGCTAAAGCTTTATTTTCTATATTTGAATATATAAATTTATTACTTATAGTTAACCAAAAGTGTTGGCTATACGTATAGTTTTGTTTATTAATAAGTTAGCAGTAATATTGACGATAAACTGCAATTGAAATTATGAAAACAGACAAGGAGATAGAAGAAATAATGCACACCTATTTAAAGATAGGTAAAGAAGACGTTAGTATTTTAGATATACCTGAAATGAATGAAGAGGAAAAGTACAAATTCCAATTGATGTCTGAAAAATATACTTTTGATACAGAGTTGGAAAAGTACTTAAAGACAAAAGATTTAGAAAGGTGGAATTACTATATTAAATCAACTAATCAACCCCACGAAATATGCAACGACAGAAAAATGAGCGAAGAGAGTTTTAAATACTTTCAGAAGAAAGTTGACGAATTACAGATAGAATTGCCGTTACCCCTTCTTGATTTCCTGGACGTTCAATATTAATTTTATTATCTTCTAATCTAACTTTAAGAAAGTTGTTCCATAAAATTAATGAGTCGAATACATTTGCATTTTTATAATTAAAAACTATTTGTAAAAGTTCATTTCTAATTTCTAAAAATCTTTTTTCAGTTATATCGTGAGATAATAATTCAACTCCAAGATTTTCCTCGTGTTTCAATTTTGACATTTTAATAGTTTTTAATACTCTGCGTTATACAAAGAGTAGATTGCTAAAATAATAAGTGGTATAAAAATCATAACGAATAGTTTTTATCAAATATATAAGAAAATTATTAACTTTACAAAATCGAAGTGAAATAAAATACTACTGCTAACAATGGTTACAAGTAATTGCTTTTAAAGACTCAATCAAAACACCTGTTGCGTGCAGAAAACAGAAAAATAAATATTAACTTGGCGAACAGTAGCACGCAACTACTTGTAGCCACAAAACGTTAGAACACATTCAGCTAAAGTTAACCGAATTTTTCAGCTTCGTATAGTTCTAAAGGGTTTTGGGGAAGTTGTTATCGAAATTCAAGAGGCGATTATGAAAAACTAAATTTAGAAAAATTAGACGCACATCAACAAAACTTAAAGAAATAATAAAGAGAGGTAATAGCAAATTTAATGGCATATTAATTTTAATGTTTGGTACTTTACCACTACCCTATTTTATTCCAAACTTTATTAATAGTTTAAATAATGATGAATCTCAACAAGGAGTTTCTTTTTTAATTTTCATCTTATTACCACATTAATACTAATTACAATTGGCATAACAACTATTCTAAATAAAAAAACATATTTTGTTGCTGATGAATTTTCAATTTCTTTTGAAACTCGAAAAAATTTATTATAATGATATATTAATAATATAAGGTCTAGTATGATATCAGGAAGCGGAAGTTCTTCGAAAAAATGCAGTTGTATTGGGGACAAAAACAGACAAGGTATATTTGAATACGATTTAGCAGAAATAAATATTGATGTTAATGAAATTGGTAAAATAATAAAAAACGTCGCATAACAGCACTAAAAGTAATGGCTAAGGCAAAGGCATATCCTAAAAATCTTTTCTCCGAAAATTCAAAAGTTTGCTTTATATTTGTAATGGCTTGTGTTGGTTCAACGCCACTGAAATCAAGCCGCAAACGTTAGAACACATTGACTTCGTCGACCTTCAATTTCAGCTAAAGCTGACCAAAATTTTAGCTTCGTATAGCTACAATTTCTTAAACACAAAAAAAGCGACTTTGCAGTCGCTTTTACATTTATTTTTCTTTCTTAATAAGATACGTATAAATCCACGTTAAAGTAAACGTTGGTATAATATCTACAAACGGAATAAGCTCTTCTATTGTTCCTATAACAGCCGCAACTTTACCTGTGTTGCCTTTGTACATTTTTGCTAAAAGCAAACCCGAAATAGGTGCCCAAATTATGTCTATACTTTCGCCTATTCCTGGAAATAAATACGATAGCATACCTACAAAATCAAATAAAATACTTAACAGTAATTTAGTAGTTTTAGTAGAAGTTTTCGCATTTTGTTGTAATTGAATTTCTTTTGTCATTTTTATAATTTACTGATATTGTACTACTATATATGCAAAAGCAATGCCAAATATTATTTTAACTTTGAAGCGTAATGTTTTCGTAGTTTTTCGAGCTTTGGCGCAATTACCATTCTACAATAACCTTGTTCCGAATTGCTGTTGTAATAGTCTTGATGATACGCTTCGGCTGGGTAAAATGTGGTAGCCGCACTAACTTTTGTTACAATGGGGCTATTATATAATTTTTCTGCTGTTAACCACTTAATATAATTTTCGGCTTTTTGTTTTTGAATATCAGTCGTATAAAAAATTTCGCTTCTATACTGTGTACCCACATCGGCGCCTTGTCTATTTAAAGTAGTAGGATCGTGAGCGGTAAAAAATATTTCAAGCAAATCTTCATACGGAATTTCCACTGGGTTGTAAACAATTTTAATAGCTTCGGCATGACCCGTAGTTCCTGTACAAATTTCTTTATAGGTTGGGTTTTGTGTAGTACCACCTATATAACCCGAAGTTACTTTTTCTACACCTTTTAAATTGGTAAAAACGGCTTCGGTACACCAAAAACAGCCACCAGCAAAAATGGCAATTTGTTTTCCTTCTTCTGTTTGCATAGCAATAGGTTTTTGAATTGTGTTGCGTGGCGCAAATTGTTCTTTTTGGTTACAACTAAAAAAAGCAACACATAAAATTAGAATAAATTTCATTGTTTTAATTTTTATAAAATTACATATTTTACTTATTTTTAGGTAGATTTTAGCATAAAAATAACAAAATCTTCGTTTCTTTGTAGCTATGATAAAAGCAACTTCTATTCATAAATATTTTGATGATTTACATGTTTTAAAAGGTGTAAATCTTCATATAAAAAAGGGCGAAATTGTATCGATAGTTGGTGCATCGGGCGCAGGAAAAACCACACTTTTACAACTTTTAGGTACACTAGACAAGCCTTCTGCAAATGCCGATACACAGCTTTTTATTAACAACGAAAATGTTTTGCAATTATCCGATAAAAATTTATCTAAATTTAGAAATTTACATTTAGGTTTTATTTTTCAGTTTCATCAGTTATTACCCGAATTTACAGCACTTGAAAACGTTTGTATTCCTGCTTTTATTGCTAAAAAAGATAAAAAAGAAGCGGTAAAAGAGGCTAAAAAATTGCTAGAGTACTTGGGTTTATCGCATCGAATTAATCATAAACCAAGCGAACTTTCGGGTGGCGAACAACAACGTGTAGCTGTTGCTCGTGCCCTAATTAACAAACCTGCCGTTATTTTTGCCGATGAACCTTCGGGAAATTTAGATACACAAACCGCCGAAAATTTACACCATTTGTTTTTTAAACTTCGCGATGAACTAGGCCAAACGTTTGTAATTGTTACACACAACGAAGAGCTAGCTAATATGGCCGATAGAAAATTAACAATGGTTGACGGAAATATTGTTTAAGAGTTAAAAAGTAACACGTTGAAACTCGAAAAGCTTTACATATTTTAAAAAATCTGTCAAATTCACTTCTCGAATACAATTGCAGTAGTAAAAAAAATGACGAATAACGAACTAAAAGAATTTTTAGACGAAAAAGTTACGCTATATAACAATCCTAATTTTATAGCATCTGATCCTATACAAATTCCACATTCGTATTCGTTAAAAGAAGACATCGAAATTTCTGCCTTTTTAACAGCAACTATTGCTTGGGGAAACCGCAAAATGATTATTAATAATGCTAAAAAATTGATGAACATTTTGGGAAATTCGCCTTACGATTTTGTACTAAATCATTCCGAAAACAATCTGGAAAACCTCAACACTTTTGTGCACAGAACATTTAACGGACAAGATGCTAAAACCTTTATTCTAGCATTACAAAATATTTATAAAAATTATAACGGATTAGAAACTGTTTTTACAAAATTTCAAAACCAAAACAATCAAACAGAAAGTATTGCCAGTTTTAAAACCTTATTTTTTGAAATTCCGCATTTGCAAAGAACTACGAAACACATATCGAACCCTTTACAAGGTTCTGCAGCAAAACGAATAAATATGATGCTGCGCTGGCTTGTTCGTAACGATAAAAATGGTGTCGATTTTGGCATTTGGAAAAACATTAATCCTGCTTATTTATCGTGCCCACTCGATGTGCATTCGGGTAATGTTGCACGAAAATTAGGGATTTTAACCCGAAAACAAAACGATGCAAAAGCGTTGCTGGAACTTGATAGTAATTTACGAAAATTTGACGCTAACGATCCTGTAAAATACGATTTTGCTTTGTTTGGACTTGGCGTTTTTGAAGGGTTTTAAAGTAAAAAACGTTTTACATTTTATGTAAAACGTTCTTGTGGAGAATACGGGATTCGAACCCGTGACCTTTTGACTGCCAGTCAAACGCGCTAGCCAACTGCGCCAATCCCCCATATTGTAACAAATAACCGTACAAATGTAACAAATTCTTTTTTACATCGTCTAACTTTTTAAACTATTTACTTTGAAAACAATACTAACTATTGACAACCTCAATAAAATTTACGGCAAACGTGTTCACGCTGTAAAAAACTTGTCTTTTACAATTGAAAAAGGCAATGTTTATGGTATTTTAGGCCCAAATGGATCCGGAAAATCGACTACACTTGGAATTGTACTAAATGTAGTAAACAAAACTTCGGGAAATTTTGAATGGTTTGGCGGAACTATAGCTACACACGATGCGCTTAAAAAAGTAGGAGCTATTATTGAACGTCCAAATTTTTATCCGTATATGACAGCAGAAGAAAATTTGAATTTAGTATGTAAAATAAAAGAAATTCCGTTTTCTAAAACTGCCGAAAAATTAGAACTTGTAGGCTTGCTAGACCGCAAGAACGATAAATTTAGAACCTTTTCATTAGGAATGAAACAGCGTTTAGCTATTGCTTCTGCCCTACTTAACGATCCTGAAATATTAATTTTAGATGAACCCACAAATGGTCTCGATCCGCAAGGAATTCGTCAAATACGCGATTTAATAAAGCTTATTGCTTCGCAAGGCACTACAATTTTATTAGCATCGCATTTGTTAGACGAAGTTGAAAAAGTGTGTAGCCATGTAGTGGTGTTACAAAAAGGCGTAATGTTGTATCAAGGTAGCGTAGATAGTATAAGTAGTAACGATGGCTTTTTTGAATTAAAAGCGAACAACATGAAGAATCTCGAAACCGAAGTGAAACAGCTTGCAGCAGTAGAAAAAATAGTTTTAGAAGATGAAAAAATGTTGGTTTACTTAAAATCCGAGTTAGAAGCAAGCGAGCTAAACGATTATTTGTTTAAAAAAGGAATTATTTTACAGCATTTAGTAAAAAGAAAACACAGCCTAGAGGAACAATTTTTACAACTTACCAACCATCAATCGTAATAGTTATGTACCGTTTACTTACAATAGAATTTCAAAAAATATTTAAAAATAGAGCTAGTAAATTTCTAGTATTGGCATATTTTATCTTACTCACTTTTATTGCATTTATTGTTTCGATAGAATTTGAGATTGGCGATTTTAAACTTCGTATTGCCGATCAAGGAATTTTTAACTTTCCATACATTTGGCACTTTAACACTTATATTGCAGCTTGGTTTAAAATGTTTTTGGCAATCGTTGTGGTGTCAATGATGGCAAACGAATACAGCTACGGAACGCTAAAACAAAATTTAATTGATGGTTTGAGTAAGAAAGAATTTGTCCTTTCAAAATTCTATACTATTGTTGTTTTTGCATTTGCTTCAACAGTTTTCATTTTCATTTTATCATTAATTTTAGGCTATTCGTTTTCATCATATACCGAATTATCAATAGTATTTTCCGATTTAGACTACCTACTAGCATTTTTTCTAAAACTAGTTGCATTTTTTTCTTTTTGTTTATTTTTAGGAATTTTAGTCAAAAAAAGTGCTTTTGCTTTAGGTTTTTTATTCTTGCTTTTTGTAGGCGAATTTATGGTTACGCAATTTTTACGTTGGAATTTATTTCCAAAAACTGAAATATATCATTATGTAAGCCAATTTTTCCCTTTAACGGCAATGAGCAATTTAATTGACGAACCTTTTTCGCGATTATCTGCCATAAAAAACATAGAAGCTACTATTACTGGCGAAAGTATAGCAAGAATTTACAGCCTACAACTTACCGAAGCATTAATTGTTTTAGGTTGGACTTTAACATTTATTTGGCTATCGTATAAATTGTTACAAAAAAGAGATTTGTAGTATCTTTGCCACATTATGGCTATAAAGAAACATTTATTTTTATTTGTTTTATTTTTTTGTGGACAGTTTGCACTTTCACAATATATTAGTGTAGATGAAAATTATACTGCGCAACAGCTAGTCGAGAATATTTTATTTTCGAACTCGTGTTCTGGAACTGTTTCAAATGTTTCGGTTTCTGGTGGCAATTTTGGTACATCAGAACAAAGTTGGGGATATTTTAATGCCAATGGTTCTTCGTTTCCTTTTCAAGATGGTATTATTTTAAGCACGGGAAAAATACAAAATGCTATTGGGCCAAATTCATCACTATCAGACGATAATGCAAATGGTTGGGGCGGCGATAACGATTTAAACCAAGCCTTAAACATTAGCAATTCTATAAACGCTACCACTTTAGAATTCGATTTTATACCATCTGCTAATAAAATTAGTTTCGATTATATTTTTTCTTCCGAAGAATATCACGGAACAGCAACTTGTACCTATTCTGATGGTTTTGCTTTTCTTTTAAAAGAAGTAGGAACTTCATCGTATCAAAATTTAGCCTTAATTCCTAACACTAATATTCCAGTAAAAGTAACAACCGTTCATCCCGAAATTCCAAATGGGTGCGCTGCGCAAAATGAAGAATATTTCGATGCTTTTAATGGTACAAATCACCCAACTAATTACAACGGGCAAACTGTTGTACTTACTGCTAAAGCAAACGTTATACCTGGAAATACCTATCATATAAAATTAGTAATAGCAGACGAAGCCAATTACCGTTACGATTCGGCTATTTTTTTATTAGGCGGAAGTTTTGCTTATGAAGTAGATTTAGGCGAAAACAGAACCTTTGCTAATGAAAACCCTATATGTTATAACGAAAATTTTATGCTAGATGCTTCGGTAGTTTCGGGGGCAACTTATCAGTGGTATTTTAACGGCATTAGTATTGCTGGTGCAACTAATTCTACGCTATCTTTTAACCCGCCCTACTCGCCTGCACAAAATGGTGAGTATGCTGTAGTAATTGATCAAGGAACAACCTGTGAAAAAACTGGAAACATTTTTTTAGATTTTTCAGAAAACATACAAAGTAATCAAACTACATTTTCGTTTTGCGATACCGATAGCGAACAAGACGGCTATACTACTTTTTCTGCTGCAGACATTACTACCATTATTACCAATGCTTTTCCTACTATTAATTCAAATTATACTTTACAACTTTTCGAAAATCCAAATGGTGGAGAGCCTATTACATTACCTTATACCAATACTACGGCGCATACACAATTACTTTATGCACAAGTTACTAATGCAAATTGTTTCGCACCAAATGCTTTTCCTATAACTCTAGAAATTAATGCGTTTGTAGTTGAAAACAAAATAATAAACACTTGTAACAACTCGCCCGTAGTTCTTGAAGCTGTTACCGCTAATTCATATTTATGGAACACTGGCGAAACTTCACAAAACATAACCGTAGATGTCGCAGGAAGCTATAGTGTAACAGTAACAAACAATAACAATTGTTCTACTGTACAGCAATTTACAGTTATAAACTCTGAAATAGCCACTATAGATGCTATTATTGTTAATGATTTTTCTGCGAATAATACTGCCGAAGTTTTAGTTAGCGGAAGTGGTGCTTATAATTTTTCTCTTGACGGAATTAACTACCAAGAAAGTGCTATTTTTACTAATTTAGAAGAAGGCGAATATACCGTTTTTGTAAAAGATAAAAAAGGCTGTGGTACGGTTTCTAAAAATTTTTATGTATTAGATTATCCTAAATATTTTACACCAAATGGCGATGGCATAAACGATTTTTGGACGATTAAAAATTTGAAAAAACGAGGATTTTTAGCTGTTAAAATTTATATCTTTGACCGATATGGCAAACTAATAAAAGAAATAAAATCTAATGAAGCGGGTTGGAATGGCACTTTTAACGGCTATAACTTACCCGCTACAGATTATTGGTTTGTATTAGAATTAAACAATGAAAGAACCGTAAAAGGACATTTTTCATTAATTAGATAATATGATAAAAAACATACTATTAGTAGCACTAGGTGGTGGTTTAGGAAGCGTTTTACGTTTTTTAATGAATCTTTTTATTGCTAAAAATTTACCTACTCGGTTGTATTTGGCCACTTTTCTAGTAAATACTATAGGTTGTTTTTTTATCGGTTACAGCATTGGTTATTTTCAAAAATATACAACCGATAACGAATTTTTAAAACTAGCAATAATTACTGGTTTTTGCGGTGGTTTTACTACGTTTTCAACCTTTGGATTAGAAAATTATACGCTTATACAATCTGGAAATATTAGCACTTCATTACTTTATACATCTTTAAGTATTATTATTGGAATACTTTTTGTAACCTTAGGAATTTATCTGTCAAAATAAAATATGTTTACTACTACCGAAATTGCCGAAATAAAAAATAGTTTAAGCACACCAAAAAACATTACTATTGTATCGCACCGAAATCCAGATGGCGATGCAATGGGTTCATCATTAGGTTTATTGCATTTGTTAAAACAACTAAATCATAATGTAACTTATATTTCGCCTAATGCCTTCCCCAGTTTTTTAGCTTGGCTTCCTAATAGCGAAAAAGTAATTATATACGAAGAAAACGCAACAACAGCTCAAAAAATTGCTAAAAATTCTGATTTTATTTTTACACTCGATTTTAATGCACTGCATCGAACTGGAAATGCAATGTGCATGTTCCTAGAAACTTTATCGCTTCCTATGATTTTAATCGATCATCATGAACTACCCGATAGCTATGCAAAATATACTTTTTCCGATACGAGTTACGGTTCAACCTGCCAAATGGTTTACGATTTTATAGTAGCGTTAGGTTATGAAAACTTATTAAACAAAGACATTGCCACGTGCATTTATACTGGTATTTTAACCGATTCTGGTGGGTTTCGTTTTCCAAAAACGACTCCTCAAACCCATCGTTGCGTAGCAACGTTATTAGAATGTGGCGTTAACAATACCGAAGTTTACAATTTATTATACGACAATTCAAGTTATAATCGCTTACAGTTATTAGGACGTGCACTACAAAATTTAAAAATATTACCCGAATATAATGCCTCGTATATAACTTTAAGCAAAGCCGATTTAGCCGAATTTAATTATGAAAAAGGCGACACCGAAGGCATAGTAAATTATGGTTTAACTATAAAAGGCATTACCGTTACCGCTATTTTTATTGAAACTAACGATGACGAATTTATTAAAATATCGTTCCGTTCGCAAGGCAATTTCGATGTAAATCAGTTTGCACGAAACTATTTCAATGGTGGTGGTCATATAAACGCAGCAGGTGGAAAATCATTTTCATCATTAAGCGAAACTGTAAATCAATTTATTGCTATTTTAGCAAGCGAAAAACAAAAATGATGAAAAAAATTTTAACCACAATTTTGATACTTCTTTTAACAATTGGCTGTACCAAACAACAAGCTCGAAAACCTGTTTCATACACGCAAAATAAATTTATGAAAGAATCTATAGAGAGAAATAAAAAGCTAATTGCAAACGAAGAAACTCAAATTAACGATATTATTAAAAAAGATAGTTTACACGAATATTTTTCATCTACAAGAGGCTATTGGTACAAATACGAAAATAAAGTTGATAGCACATTGGCTACTCCTATTAGAGGCGATATTGCTTATTTCGATTATGAAATAAAAGACTTACAAAATACTATAATTTATACCAAAGAAGAACTTAAACCGCAAGAATATTATGTAGATAAAGAAGATATCGTTATAGGACTGCGCAATGCTATAAAATTAATGCGAAAAGGAGAAACGGTAACATTTTTATTTCCATCGCACTTGGTTTATGGCTATCGTGGCGACGACAAAAAAATTGGTGCTAACCAACCGCTTATATATACTGTAACCTTACACGATATAAAACCCGATTTAAACGCTAAAAAATAAAATAAATATGAAATTATTTTCTAAACTTACTGTTATTATGTTATTTTCAATAAGTTTTTTAACTTCTTGTAACAACAAATATAAAGATTTAAAAGACGGATTATATGCCAATATTGAAACTTCAAAAGGCGATATTATAGTACAACTCGAATTTAAAAAAACACCTGTAACAGTCGCTAACTTCGTATCGCTGGCAGAAGGTAAAAACCCTTTTGTTGACGAAAAATTTAAAGACAAACCATTCTATGATGGTTTAACCTTTCATCGTGTTATTTCTAAAAATAATGGCGATGAACAAGATTTTATGATTCAAGGTGGCGACCCATTAGGTAGTGGCGAAGGTGGCCCTGGCTACAAATTTAAAGACGAAATTTTTGCCGACCTTAAACATAATAAACCTGGCATACTCTCTATGGCAAATGCCGGACCAGCAACAAATGGCTCGCAGTTCTTTATTACATTAGTAGAAACCCCTTGGTTAGATGGCAAACATACTGTATTTGGTAACGTAATAGACGGACAAACAGTTGCCGATTCTATTCTTCAAAATGATGTAATTAATAAAATTGAAATTATTAGAATTGGCGCCGAAGCTAAGAAGTTTGATGCTGTAAAAATATTTAAAGAATACTACAACAAAGAAGCAAAAATTCAAAGCGAAAATAAAGAAAAAGCGCGAAAAATTGGGATTAAAAAAAGAATCCAATTTGAAAAATTAAAAATGAATGGAACTACCGATAAGTCGGGTATTATTTACGAATTCCTTAAAAAAGGCGAAGGCAACAAGCCTAAAAAAGGCACACAGGTATTCATAAATTATGCAGGTTATTTCGAAAGCGGCGAATTATTTGATACCAATTATAAAAATATTGCCGAACAATTTTATATGTACGATGCACAGCGCGATGCTATGAATGGCTATGCACCTTTCCCTTTTCCTTATGGCAACGACAGAGGCTTAATTCAAGGATTTATAAACACTATAAACTTAATGTCGTATAACGATAAAGTACAAGTGTTTATTCCTGCAAAATTAGCGTATGGCGAACAAGGCGCTGGCGATATAATTCCGCCAAACACCAACCTTATTTTTGAAATTGAAATGTTAGAAAAACCATTAAAATAATAGTAAAAATGAAATCGTTAATAATAATTTTAAGTATTACTTGCTCTTTAGTATTTGCACAAACTCCAAAAGAAGACGGATTGTTTGCTGCTGTTAAAACTAATAAAGGCGATATTGTTCTAAAATTAGAATACCAAAAAACGCCCATAACCGTAGCTAACTTTGTAAGTTTAGCCGAAGGTACAAACACCGCTGTAGAAGATAAATTTAAAGGAAAACCTTATTATAACGGATTAAAATTTCACCGTGTAATTCCTAATTTTATGATTCAAGGTGGCGATCCTACAGGAACAGGAACAAGTGGACCTGGTTATAAATTTACCGATGAAATTACCGATTTAAAACACGATAGCGCAGGAATACTATCTATGGCAAATGCTGGGCCTGGTACAAATGGCTCACAATTCTTTATTACCCACAAAGATACACCTTGGTTAGATGGCAAACATACTGTTTTTGGCAAAGTAGTAAGCGGACAAGATGTGGTTAATACAATTGTTCAAAATGATATAATAGAAACTATTACCATTATTAGAAACGGAAAAGAAGCTAAAAAATTTGATGCTGCAGAAATCTTTTCAGATTATATGGCAAATAAAGAAGCTCGCGACAATGAAATAAGAACTAAACGACAAGAACTAGCAAAAGAACAGCAAGCAATAGCTCTACAAAAACAAAAAGAATTAGAAGCAAAATTTGCACCTATTTGTGCTAGCAAAAAAGAAGAATTAGAAGAGCAAAAAGCAAAAGCTATAACTACTGCTTCTGGTTTACAATATGTAATAACGGAAAAAGGAACTGGCGAAAAACCTGCTGCTGGTAGCAATGTAAAAGTTAATTATTCTGGATTTTTAGAAAACGGACAATTATTCGATTCTTGTGTAGAAGAAGTTGCCAAGCAATTCGGAAAATTTGACGAAAGACGTGCTGTTGCAAACGGCTACAGCCCAATGCAAGCCACTATAGGCGGCGGACGATTTATTAAAGGTTTCGATGAAGGTTTAAGTTTATTAAACATTGGCGACAAAGCTATTTTATTTATCCCTGCCGATTTAGCTTATGGCGAAAAAGGAGCTGGCAATGTAATTCCGCCAAATAGCAATATTATATTTGAAATTGAAGTAGTAAATAATTAAAAAAATCCGAGCAGTGCTCGGATTTTTTTTTAAATAATAATAAATTAACCTATTAATAATACGTATAACGTCGTACTTTAGAAATGTATTTTGCCAATCGAATAACTTGGTGGCTATAACCATATTCGTTATCGTACCAAACATATAGCACAACGTTTTTACCATCGGCAGAAACAATTGTAGCATTACTATCAAAAATAGATGGAGCCGAACTTCCTACAATATCTGACGATACTAGCTCGTTGTTTAACGAATATTTAATTTGCTCAACTAAATTCCCTTCAAGAGCATATTTGCGCATGGTATTGTTTAATGCTTCTTTAGAAGTAGGTTGGTTTACTTCTAAATTTAACACTACTAGCGAACCATTTGGAACAGGAACACGAATAGCATTTGACGTTAATTTTCCTGTTAAACTAGGCAATGCTTTGGCAACTGCGCTACCTGCGCCTGTTTCGGTAATTACCATATTTAAGCCGGCAGCTCTACCTCTACGGTATTTTTTGTGCATATTGTCAACCAAATTTTGGTCGTTTGTATAAGCGTGTATAGTTTCTAAATGTCCTTTTTCTACACCATAAGTTTCTTCCATTACGGCTAAAATTGGCGTAATAGCATTAGTTGTACACGATGCTGCCGAAAAAATTGTAACCTCATCAGGGTTATACTCGTTGTGGTTTACACCATATACTATATTAGGTACACCCTTTCCTGGCGCGGTAAGTAAAACTTTATCGACACCTTTAGAGGTTAAATGACGTTTTAACGCTTCTTCTGTAGTAAAGGCACCTGTGTTATCAATTACTAAAGCGTCTTCAATTCCGTATTGTGTATAATCTATTTCTTCTGGCGAATTTGCTGTAATAATATGAACTGTTGTGCCATTTATTAGTAACGCATTATTTTCTACATCGGCTTGAACAGAACCTTGAAAATCGCCATGAACCGAATCGTGTCTTAACAATGAAGCTCTTTTTTCTAATAAAACCGCATCATTTTTATCGCGAGTTACAATAGCACGTAAGCGTAATTGTTGCCCCTTACCCATTTTACTCATCATTTCGCGCGCTAATAAACGACCGATACGACCAAAACCATAAAGTACAACATCTTTTGGTTTAATTTCAGAATAATCTTTTGCATCTCTTAGTTTATCGATAACAAAAGCTTTAGCATCGTTATATTTATCGTCTTCTAAATGGTATTCGTAAGTTAGTTTTCCAATATCAATTTTCGATGGTGGCAAATCTAAACTTTGAATAGCTTGTGCAATTTCAACCGAGTCGAAAATATTAATGGGTTTTTGAACAAATTCGCCAGCATATTCGTGTAAATTTATAATATCGCTTACATTTCTATCGATTAACTGATTTCGAAATAAGACCAATTCAATAGATTTATCGTACCATAAATCGCTAATAATTTTAATGAACTCTACACACGCCTTTCGTCTATCGGCTTGAAAAGCAAGCTCTTTTTCGTATAAAGAAGAAGTACTCATAAAATAAAAATAAAGTGTTGTTTATAATTTTTGGCAAAAATACTGATTTCAAACGTTTTCGTAAACTTTTTTGCCTAAAAAAAATCTGCACATTAAAAGTGCAGATTTTTACTTTGTTTTTATTTTGTTAAAAAATAGCCCGCATTCGTTGTCCACTTGGTAATAATAATTCGTATTGCGATCTGCTGTTTGAACCTTTTTCTTTTAAGTATTTAACTAAAGCATCTGAGCTATTTATTTTTTTACCATCAACCGCAAGTACAACACTTCCTGTTAAATCATCGGCATATTGCGCATAATCGTCATTTGTTATCGATTTAATTTTTACACCGCTGTTTATACCAATTTCTTTCTTTTCGGCGGTAGATAAATCTTCAAATTCAAAACCATTTACTTCGTAAGAGAGCAATTCTCGTTTTGATAATTTTACGGGAATATTTTTTTCTTCTTCGTTTCGTATAACAGTAACATTTACTACATCATCTGGTCGTTTGGTGTTAATGTAAGCCGAAAGCTGCGAAAAACTATTAACATTATGATTATCGAGTTTTACAATAATGTCGCCCGATTTTATACCTGCTTTTTCTGCACCCGATTTTGGTGTTACATCGTTAACATAAAACCCTTGAGTGTTTGAAATACCTATTTTATCGGCAACAGCACTATTTAATTCTTGACCTTGAACACCTAAAACACCTCGCTGTACGTTGCCGTATTGCATTAAATCTTCAATAATTTTGCGTGTAATATTTGACGGAACTGCAAAAGAATAACCTGCATAGCTACCTGTTGGCGAAGAAATCATAGTGTTAATTCCTATCAATTCGCCACGCGTATTAACTAAAGCGCCACCGCTATTGCCAGGATTTACTGCCGCATCGGTTTGTATAAACGATTGCAAACCTTCGTTACTTAAATCGCGAGCTTTTGCCGAAATTATTCCTGCCGTAACAGTAGAATTTAAATTATAGGGATTACCAACTGCTAAAACCCATTCGCCAACATTAATTGCTTCCGAATCGCCAAAAACTATATAAGGTAATTTGTCGTTTGCTTCAATTTTCAACAATGCAATATCCATTTTAGAATCGGTACCTATTAACTTAGCTTTATAACTCTTATTATTATTAAGCGTTACTTCCAATTCGTTTGCGCCATCAATTACATGATTATTGGTAACAATATAACCATCTTCTGAAATTATAACACCAGAACCTGTGCCTACTTGCTCTTGTTGCTGTACACCGCCTCGAGAACCATAGAAAAATTCCATAATAGGGTTGTAAACTCGTCGTGTAGAAACATTTTTTACGTGCACTACGCTATGTACAGCTTTATCTGCCGCCAACGTAAAATCGGTAGTAGTTTCTGTGCCTAGTGCAACATTTTTAGTATAGTTTGGTGTAGCTAAAGTAGCAACTCCGTTTGTTTGGTGTAATTTAGGTTCAAAAAACAATTTATAAGCCCCTAATGTAACAGCACCACTAAAAAGCGATACTAAAAGTAAATTTCCTAATCTTTTCATAATCTGTGTAGCTTTTAAATTCTATTGTAAAATTAATGACAAAATTTTAACAAAAAATCAGTTTAACGCACGATTAACAATGTTTAACTTTTTTTTAAGGTTAACTCTTATAAGTAATCCATCTTGTCTTACATATATACAATACTTTTCTTTAAATTTGTAGCAATAAAAACTCAATAAACAAGATATGACTTACAAATTAATACCAATTGTATTTTTATTAACACTTCTTTTTTCTTGTGGTACTAAATCACCTGAAATAGCTAAGCTAAAAGCTAAAGAAGAGGTTTTGGATTTATATCAAGAACTAAACAGTTTAAAAATTGATTATGAAAAAGAAAAAATCGAAAATGAAGCGTTAAAAAAAGACGTAAAAAACCTTAATAGCAAAGTAGACCAAAAAACTTATAGTTTTTCCACAGATACAGAGCCTGAAACTATTGCAAGCGAAGCTAAAGCGACACGAAAAGCATTAAACAAAGCCGAAAAAAACAATAGAAAATTAGCCAAAAGCAACAAAAAAATAGAAAAAATTCAACGTAAAATAGATAAAACACAAAGCGAAATAGACGAACTTAATAAAAAGATAAAATTTATAGACAACAAAAAAGTTGAAGAAATAACCAAATAATTATTTTTCTATGGAATTATCTTTTTATAAGTACCAAGGCACAGGAAACGATTTTGTAATGATAGATAATCGAAAAAATATTTTTCCTAAAAATGACAATACATTAATTAAGCATTTATGCGACCGTCGTTTTGGAATTGGAGCTGATGGATTAATTTTGTTAGAAAATCATCACTCATATGATTTTAAGATGGTTTATTATAATGCCGATGGTAATGAAAGTAGTATGTGTGGTAACGGTGGACGGTGTTTAGTAGCGTTTGCAAAACAATTGGGTATAATAACATCTAAAGCCGAATTTGAAGCCGTAGATGGTTATCACTACGCAACAATAGATACCGAAAATATTGTTTCTTTACAAATGATAAATGTTGATGATGTTAAAGTTGAAAATAATTATACCTTTTTAAATACAGGTTCGCCGCATCACATAGAATTTGTAGAAGATGTAAAAAATGTAAATGTAAAAGAAGAAGGTGCTAAAATTCGTTATTCTGATTTGTATGGAAAAGCTGGAAGTAATATCAATTTTGTAAATCAAGTTGATGGAGATACTTTTTCGGTACGAACGTATGAACGTGGTGTTGAAGACGAAACATTATCTTGCGGAACAGGAGTTACAGCTGTTGCTTTAGCAATGTATGCCAATCATAAAACAGATTCACACAAGGTAAATTTAAATGTTGAGGGCGGAAAATTAGCAGTTAGTTTTAACGAAAACAATGGAAAATTTTCAGATATTTTTCTAATTGGACCTGCACAATTTGTTTTTAAAGGTAAAGTAAACTGCTAACAACCTTAGAAACCGAAAATCAACATTTAAAAGAAGAAGTAGTTTTTTTAAGAAAGCTAGTTGAAGGAAAATTTTAAATAGAATACGTATATTTGTTTTTAAATGACTATAAAAGATGAGCTACACAATGTCTTTTCAGGAACGTACAAAGTTAGGTTTGGAACAACTATCCAAACAATTGCCAGTTACCTTGAAAACTGCACGCGAGCAAGCCAAGTGGTTAAAGGAACAAAGCACTTCAAAGAAGAAGAAAAAGAGAAATTAGAGCTTTATATTTCTAAAAATAATTTATGGTTAAATACTATTGATTTTTCTCAATATGTAAGTGAAGGAGCCGAACAAAAAGTATATTTAGTAGATTCTGAGCATGTTTTAAAGTTAAACGATTCAATTTATTATACTTCTTGGGTAGATTATTTTCACAATTTATTACTTCATAATTATTTTTTTGCTGATACTGCTTATGAGTTGATTGGTTTTACAAAAAATGATACTATTTTATATGCAGTTGTTAAACAAGCGTTTGTTTCAATTACGAATAAAACCAATTTGAACTTGGTAAAAGAATTTTTAACCCAAAATGGTTTTATAAATACTCGAAATAACGACTATTATAACAGTGAGTTAGGAATAATTTTAGAAGATTTACATGACGAAAATGTATTAACCAAAAATAATACATTGTATTTTATTGATACTGTTTTTTATGTAACTGATGTATTTTGGCAAAAATAATTTACAAATGACTTTAAAAGGAAAAAATATCTATTTACGTGCACTCGAACCCGAAGATTTAGAGTTTATCTATGCTATTGAAAACGACGAATCGGTTTGGGAGGTTAGCCATACACAAACGCCTTATAGTCGCTACTTAATTCGGCAATATTTAGAAAATGCACATCAAGACATATATGAAGCCAAACAATTGCGATTAGCAATCTGTTTAAACAATTCACATAACGTAATTGGTTTAATCGATTTATTCGATTTCGACCCACAACATAACCGTGCAGGAATTGGCATTTTAATTCATCAATTTCAAAATAGAGGAAACGGAATAGGTTCAGAAGCACTTCACTTATTAATTGAATATTCATTTTCATCATTACAACTACATCAACTATACGCAAATATTAGTACCGACAACCAAATTAGTTTACAACTTTTTACTAAATTTGGTTTCCAAGAAATTGGAACCAAAAAACAATGGAATAAAATAAATAACGTTTACAAAGACGAAATTTTATTGCAATTAATTAACCCAAAACACTAAACATTGAACATTAAAAAAATCTTAACAATAGCGGCTGTTGTAGGCGTAGTTATCGCCGCAATTATTACGTACACTATTTACAACAAAGCTTTTAGCCCTAACACAACTTTTGTACAAAACGAAGTATATGTATATATTCCTACTAACGCTTCTTTCGAACAAGTAAAAGAAGAAATTAGTCCGTTTGTAAAAGATATGGACAAATTTGAATTTGTAGCCAAACAAAGACAATATACAACCAATGTAAAATCGGGACGCTTTTTATTTAAAAAAGATATGCACAGCTACTCATTAGTACAAGCTTTACGACAAAACTTACCTGTTAGAGTATCGTTTAACAACCAAGAAACAGTAGCACAACTAGCCGGTAGAATTGCCAATCAACTAGAACCCGATAGTTTAGCCTTATACAACGCTTTTTCAAATCCAGAATTATTAGCCGATAATAATTTAGACACCGAAAACAATTTAAGTTTATTTATTCCTAATTCGTATGAATTTTTTTGGAATACATCGGCCGAAAAAATTGCTCAAAAATTAGCCAAAGAACATCGAAAATTTTGGACAGACGCACGTTTACAAAAAGCAAAAAACTTAAATTTAACACCACAAGAAATTTCCATTTTAGCATCAATTGTACAAAAAGAAACCGCAAAAGTTAGCGAACGTCCTCGCGTGGCTGGCGTTTATCTTAACCGTATGGAAACAGGAATGCCACTACAAGCCGACCCAACTATTATTTATGCTATTAAACGTGAATCGGGAAATTTTAACCAAGTAATAAAACGCGTTTTAAAAGCCGATTTAACAATTAATTCGCCTTACAACACGTATTTAAATGCTGGCTTACCACCAGGACCAATAGCCATGCCCGACATCTCATCTATCGATGCTGTTTTAAATGCCGAAAAACACGATTATCTCTATTTTTGTGCCACACCAGATAAACCTGGTTATCACGCTTTTGCATCAAATTATAACCAACATTTAGTTAATGCCCGAAAATATGCAAACTGGGTAAACAAACTCGGAATAAATCGTTAATTGTTTTTGAAACGAAATTACAGTCTATATCAGCAAGCCTTATTCCTGCTTTCGTCTTTAGTGCCGCAAAAAAAAATACTTTTTTTTGCGAAAGCTATCGCCTCAATCAGGGTTAGTTGGGCTTTCATTTTCTTACTGGCTAGCTGTTTCAGTTTTTCACAATCAAAAATAAATACATTTCTAACACCAAGCGACACGTTAAATAAAAACCGAAAAAAAGCAGTACTACTTACAGAAAGTGCTTTATTAGGCACAACATTAATTGGATTAAATCAATTATGGTATAACGATTTTGAGCAAACCTCTTTTCACACTATTAACGATAGCGACGAATGGTTGCAACTCGATAAAATAGGACATTTTTACAGCACTTACCATTTAACACGATTAGGTGCCGAATCCTTAGCGTGGAGTGGCACAACACAAAAACAGCAATTAATTTACGGCTCCACATTAGGTTTCGGTTTTTTAACCACAATAGAAATATTTGATGGTTTTTCGTCCGAATGGGGTTTTTCTTGGACAGACATGATAGCAAATGTTTCGGGTACAGGTTTATATGTATCACAAGAGTTACTATGGAACGAACAGCGAGTAACAACTAAATTTTCATTTCATACCACAAAATATGCCGTTCAAAATCCAGATAAATTAGGAAATTCATTCAGCGAGCAACTCGTAAAAGATTACAACGGACAAACCTACTGGCTTTCGTTTAATTTACATTCATTTGCAAAAAAAAGTAAACTTCCAAAATGGTTAAACCTAGCTATTGGTTATGGCGGAAACGGAATGCTCTTTGGTACAAATTCGGAAGCTCTAGAAAACGGTTTTTATCAAAATCCAAGGCGTCAATTTTATTTAAGTTTAGATCTCGATTTAACGAAAATAGAAACCAAATCGCATTTTTTAAGTACTATTTTTTCGCTATTTTCTACTGTAAAAATTCCTGCGCCCGCACTTCAAACAAATGATTTCAAAGGGTTTAAAGCCTACATACTCTACTTTTAGAAAAATTTAACACACTGTAAATCAATATTATAAAATATTTTGTATCTTTGCAGGCGAAAATTTCAGAAGGGTGACAGACACTGAGAAATAAAAATTTATGATAAAAAAAGGGTTGTATTTTTTAGGATTAACCGTCCTTGTACTACTAGTTTCGTCTGGTTTTGGAACAGCCGAAATTAATAAATTAGAAGGTTTTCATGTTAATGAAAATGAAAATTTAGTTTACAACGTAGCTGTTACAGATGTAACCAACGATTTGAACGCCGAACAAATTGTTGTTCCGTTTATGGGTAAAACCTATGTAGGTTTTAAAGAAGCCATAGCCTTTAAAGAATCGAGAGGTAAAATTCATTTGGTAAATCCTTTTGGTTATATGGGCAAATACCAGTTTGGAAAAAGCACCTTACGAACTGTAGGTATTTACGATTTTCAAGAATTTTTACGCAATGCCGATTGGCAAGACAAAGCTTTTAAAGCCTTAATTGCACGAAACAAATGGGAATTGCGCAAAGAAATTGAAAAATATTGCGGTCGCGAAATTAATGGTGTCGAAATTACCGAATCGGGCATTTTAGCGGCTGCGCATTTAGGCGGTGCTGGCTCTGTAAAAAAATACCTAAAAAGCAACGGAAGAAGAGGCTTTAAAGATGGCTTTGGTACTTCGTTGCGAAGCTACATTAAAAAATTTGGAGGTTACGATGTTTCCCACATTAAAGCCGATAAAAACGCTAAAGTAAAATTAAGTTAGTTTAGTATTTATGAATAATAAAAATGCAAGGTCGCTTATGTAAGTCGGCCTTGTTTTTTTTCCACTCTTTTATACTTTTTGTTTTAATAAATTCTGTAGGAAGCGTAATATCGCAAGCTACGCATAAATTAGTATTTGGGTGTAGTGTTTCAACTAAAGTATCGAGTAATTTATTATTTCTGTATGGTGTTTCTATAAACAATTGCGATTGATTTTTTTCTTGCGATAATTTTTCGAGTTGTTTTATAGTATTTTTTTTATCGTGAGCATCTATTGGTAAATAACCATTAAAGGCAAAACTTTGCCCATTCATTCCGCTAGCCATAAGTGCCAATAAAATAGAACTTGGACCCACAAGTGGTACTACCTGAATTCCTTTTTCGTGTGCCATTTTTACAATAACCGCACCTGGGTCGGCAACACCTGGGCAACCTGCTTCACTCATTAAACCTATATTAGCGCCGTTAAAAAGCGGTTGCATCATTTTAGTATAATCGCCTTGCTCGGTGTACTTGTTTAATAAACTTAATTGTAATTCGGATTGTTTTTTTTCGGGTTGAATACTTTTAATGAATCTGCGCGCTGTTTTTTCATTTTCTACAATATAAAAGTCGATAAAATCAATACTTCTTTTTATGGTTTGTGGCAAAACATCATCAGGATTCATTTCGCCTAAAGTTGTGGGAATTAAATAAAGTTTACCAAATAAAGATACAGGTTTCATAGTAAAAATATAAACCACAAAAGTAATAAAAAAAGTCCCACCGAAGCAGGACTAAAGATTTTCATCTACGGCATATAGCCTTATTGTGATAAGATTAAAGATTAGACAATTTTAATCTGTTACAAATGTAATAAAAAAACAGAATACGTTGATTACGGTTTTACGTAATGTTATTAATTTTCTTTTTTTTATTTTTAAAAACTTAATTAACAAACACTATTATGGCAAGAATTTTAGGATTAGATTTAGGAACGAATAGTATTGGGTGGGCATTGATAGACGATGTTCAAAATAAAATTATAGGAATGGGCAGTCGAATATTTCCTATGGGAGTAGAAAATTTAGGCGAAGGCGAAGGAAGAGAAATGTCTAAAAACGCTACCAGAACAGATGCTCGTGGGGTAAGACGTCAATTTTTCAGGAGACGATTACGAAAAAAAATATTACTGAAAGCTCTTTCAGAAAACAAGATGTGTCCACTAAAAGCTTCAGATTTTGAAAATTGGAAAAAAACTAAACAATTTCCATCTGAAAAATTAGTGGAATGGTTTGCATTAAATCCTTATGAATTAAGAAATAAAGCACTTTCTGAAAAATTATCTTTGGAGGAAATTGGTCGCATATTCTATCATTTAATACAACGTCGTGGTTTTTTAAGTAATAGTAGAAAAGGTAGCAGTGACGACGGTGCAATTTTTAAAGGTAACGCCAAAGAAGGGAAAATTGGTATTACAGAAACGCAAGAACGTATTCAAGATAAAACTTTAGGTTCGTATTTGTATGAAATTTATCCAAAAGATAAAGAACACTTTCAAAATGGGCTGGAAAGAATTCGTAACCGATATACTACTCGTAAAATGTATGTGGATGAATTTGAAATGATTTGGAACAAACAAGCTCAGTTCCATTCTGAATTATCGGAAGATTTAAAAACACTATTAGGCGGTCGAAAATTAGACGGTTACCCAGCCGATGGAATTTTATTTCATCAACGTCCGTTGCGTTCACAAAAGCATTTAGTAGGAAATTGTTCTTTTGAACCCACCAAGACTAAATGTCCTATTAGTGTTATTTCATTTGAACAATTTAGAGTTTGGCAATGGGTAAATACTGTAGAATATAATGGAAAGAAAATTTCGCAAGCTGATAAAGAAAAAATCGTTGATTTTTTGTATGCCAATGAAAAACCCGATTTTAAAAAAATAAGAAAAGCAATAGGGAAAGAAAGTGCCGAGTTCAAATTTAATTACAAAGATGACGACAAAATTGTAGGCACGCATACCATCTCTAATTTGTCTAACAAAAAGTTTTTTGGAAAAAAATGGTTTGAGTTTACCGAAAAAGAGCAAGAAGATATTTGGCACATTTTGTATTTTTTTGATAGTAAATCGAATTTAAAGGAATACGCTATCAAAAATTGGAATTTCACAGAAGAACAAGCCGAAGCAATTTCAAAATTTAACGTTAAAGACGGTTATTCTAGTTTAAGTAGAAAAGCCATTTCCAATATTTTACCTTTTTTAAAACTTGGTTTCACATATGATGTTGCGGTTGTACTTGGTGGAATAAAAAATGTTTTCGGGTCAGAATGGGAAAAATTATCCGACGAAAAAAGAAATTATTTGTTGGATAATGTTGAAGGAATAGTGCGTTCAAAAAACAAAGGCGGATTTATCGATATTATTAAAGACATTTTGAGAAATGATTATGCTGTTTCAGATAATCAAATGAAAAAATTATACCATCACTCTGCAACAATTGATGCTACTGAATTACTGAAAAAATTACCTGTAGGTAAAGAAGCAGATAAAGAAATTCAAAAAATTAAAAATCCAATTGTGATTACGGCGCTGTTTGAATTACGTAAATTAGTCAATGAGTTAATTGACGATTTTGGTACAATTGATGAAATCAAAGTAGAAATGGCACGCGACTTAAAAATATCCAAATCGCAACGCAACAAAATAAGACGCGACCAAAAACGTTTAGAAAAAGAAAATGACAGAGTTAAAGCAAGATTATTAGAGGAAGGACAACGCATTACGCACGACAATATTTTATTATATAAATTGTGGGAAGAATGTAAAAAAACGTGTCCTTATACTGGAAATCCTATTCCATTACACAAATTGTTTACAGGCGAAATTCAAATAGAACATATACATCCTTGGAGTCGTTCTTTGAATGATAGCTTTACAAATAAAACACTTTGTTACGCAGATGAGAATAGAAAAAAAGGCGACAAAACGCCATACGAATTTTATGGAAGTGACCAAGCCAATTGGTCGGCTATCAAAGAAAGAGCATTGAAACTGTTCTCTGATACTAAAGAGTATCCAAATGCTTACCAGAAATTTAAGCGATTTATACAGCAGAAATTCGATGATGATTTTACTTCACGTCAATTAAACGATACACGATATATTAGTAAAGAAGCAAAAAACTATTTATCACAAATTTGCAAGATTGTTATGGTGTCACCTGGACAAGCTACATCAAACTTACGCCAAAAGTGGGGTATGAATAACATTTTGAATGACGAAAATGAAAAAACAAGAGAAGATCATCGCCATCATGCAGTTGATGCTTTGGTTATGGCTTGTACCAAATTGTCTTATGTGCAAGAATTATCGCGATGGAATCGCTATAATCGAACTCACGAAATGAAAGATTTCCCTTTACCATGGGAAACGTTTAGACGAGATGCCGAAATTGCGGTGGATAAAATTTTAATTTCTCATAAAAAAGTTTCCAATGATATTACTATTAGAACTCACAAATGTGAAAAAAACGGCAAAACGCACATAAATATAGGCGTAGCTGCACGCGGGCAATTGCATAAAGAAACCATATTTGGTAAACGAACTTTTAATGGAGAAGAAGCTTTTCATATTAGAAAACCAATAGAATCATTAACTACTGAAAAACAATTAGACAAAGTAGTAGACGAAACCATTAAAGCCCTAATTAGAAAAAAAATTCATGAACTAGGCGGTTTTGTAAAAGGTGCAATTCCAGCCAATACATTTTTTATATCAGACGAAAACGGAATAAAGCAACCCCAAATATTTTTACCAAATAAAAATGGAGCACCAGTTCCAATATTAAAAGTAAGAATGAAAGAAAATATTGGTGGAGCCGAAAAATTAAAGGAAAATGTAAACCAATGGGTAAATCCAAGAAATAACCATCACGTTTTGATTTACAAAGATGACAAAGGAAACCTAAAAGAAGAAGTGGTAACATTTTGGACGGTTGTAGAACGCAAACGAACAGGGCAATCAGCATATCAATTACCAGTTGATGGAAAAGAAATGGTTACCACCTTGCATATAAACGATATGTTTTTATTGGGATTAAATGAAGATGAGATTAATTGGGAAAAACCAGATTATGATTTATTAAGAGACCATTTGTATAGAGTTCAGAAATTGTCATCATCTGATTTTTCATTTAGATATCATAAAACATCAACTTTAGATAATAAATCGGAAGAAAAAAGAATACAAAGTTTAAAGGCTTTTTCAAATATTAATCCGATTAAAGTGAAAATTTCGGTTTCAGGAAAAATTGAAAAGTTGTAAATTTGATAAAATAAGTTCATTGAAATAAAATTTCAAATTCTTTAACAGCTCAAACCGCAACGGAGTTTCTACGAAGTCACTCTGTTGTGGTTTGATTAAAGATTAGAAATTACGATATTATAACGAAATAAAGGAAGTAGCCGAAATAGGTTGTGGTTTGATTAAAGATTAGAAATTACGATATTCATCATAGAGTTTAATGAATATTTTTTTTGTTGTGGTTTGATTAAAGATTAGAAATTACGATATTCGAGGAAAGAAAATAATTGTTGATTTTCTTGTTGTGGTTTGATTAAAGATTAGAAATTACGATATTAATTGTAGTGGGTAAAAAAATAGCAGCATGGTTGTGGTTTGATTAAAGATTAGAAATTACGATATTTTCTGGTTACAATCAAAATGGTGATTCTGTGTTGTGGTTTGATTAAAGATTAGAAATTACGATATTAATAAATCGGCTATTTTACCCAATTTTTTAGTTGTGGTTTGATTAAAGATTAGAAATTACGATATTAAATTTAGAAAAACAAAAACAATTAAACATGTTGTGGTTTGATTAAAGATTAGAAATTACGATATTTCATCTGAAACTTATGATGATGGAGAATATGTTGTGGTTTGATTAAAGATTAGAAATTACGATATTTTATTTTAAAACTACAGCCTTCTGCTTTTGTTGTGGTTTGATTAAAGATTAGAAATTACGATATTTCTTCTAAGTAACTTATAAACTCATTCCAAGTTGTGGTTTGATTAAAGATTAGAAATTACGATATTCGAGGAAAGAAAATAATTGTTGATTTTCTTGTTGTGGTTTGATTAAAGATTAGAAATTACGATATTTTCTGGTTACAATCAAAATGGTGATTCTGTGTTGTGGTTTGATTAAAGATTAGAAATTACGATATTAATAAATCGGCTATTTTACCCAATTTTTTAGTTGTGGTTTGATTAAAGATTAGAAATTACGATATTAAATTTAGAAAAACAAAAACAATTAAACATGTTGTGGTTTGATTAAAGATTAGAAATTACGATATTTCATCTGAAACTATGATGATGGAGAATATGTTGTGGTTTGATTAAAGATTAGAAATTACGATATTTTATTTTAAAACTACAGCCTTCTGCTTTTGTTGTGGTTTGATTAAAGATTAGAAATTACGATATTTCTTCTAAGTAACTTATAAACTCATTCCAAGTTGTGGTTTGATTAAAGATTAGAAATTACGATATTCGAGGAAAGAAAATAATTGTTGATTTTCTTGTTGTGGTTTGATTAAAGATTAGAAATTACGATATTAAATCTTTGGACTTCTTGAAAATGGTATCTGTTGTGGTTTGATTAAAGATTAGAAATTACGATATTGTTGTGAATTTCAACTCATACGCAAGTTTAGTTGTGGTTTGATTAAAGATTAGAAATTACGATATTTACCAGATAAAAATATCATAGGTATATTTCGTTGTGGTTTGATTAAAGATTAGAAATTACGATATTTACCGATAGTTAAATCATAATTTTTATTATGTTGTGGTTTGATTAAAGATTAGAAATTACGATATTGCTTCTATCTGCATATTTCTTGCGTTTTCCGTTGTGGTTTGATTAAAGATTAGAAATTACGATATTAGTCGCACTTCGTGCTTGTGCGACCGACCGTAGTCGTTGTGGTTTGATTAAAGATTAGAAATTACGATATTGCTACTAAAATTTTGAAGGATTCAAACCTGTGTGGTTTGATTAAAGATTAAAATTACGATATTCAATTCTGCGGGATTAAAACTACATAAGTTGTGGTTTGATTAAAGATTAGAAATTACGATATTAAACTATCTTTAATAAATTTCAGCCCCCGTTGGTTTGATTAAACATTAGAAATTACGATATTGATGAAGCAACAACGGTAAAGTGTTATTGTTGTGGTTTGATTAAAGATTAGAAATTACGATATTTTATTGCATTCACATCAGCCGAACAATGTCGTGTGGTTTGATTAAAGATTAGAAATTACGATATTGTATAAATTGTTTTTTTCCATGTTTATAGTTGTGGTTTGATTAAAGATTAGAAATTACGATATTGCTAATTGCATTCGTAAATTGCGCTGTTGTGGTTTGATTAAAGATTAGAAATTACGATATTCACCGATAAAACCGGTGCAGTTGTGGTTTGATTAAAGATTAGAAATTCGATATTTATGGCAATGCAAGTCAACGTCGCTCGTTGTGGTTTGATTAAAGATTAGAAATTACGATATTGCAAGAAGTAATGAGAAAGCTATTTCGGCTATTGTTGTGGTTTGATTAAAGATTAGAAATTACGATATTATTTTATTAATTTCTACAGTTTGCGTGGTTTTTGCGTTGTGGTTTGATTAAAGATTAAAATTACGATATTAAAAACGGTAAGGTTTCTAAATTAGAATATGTTGTGGTTTGATTAAAGATTAGAAATTACGATATTAAGCTCAAGTTTTACAAACTGGTATTATTAGTTGTGGTTTGATTAAAGATTAGAAATTACGATATTCTTTTTTTGTTTTACTAAATAAAAAAAGCGTTGTGGTTTGATTAAAGATTAGAAATTACGATATTAACAAATTTAATATTAACACGGCGGGGCGAGTTGTGGTTTGATTAAAGATTAGAAATTACGATATTTCTAAATAGTAAGCTCCGAAAGAAGTTACTGTTGTGGTTTGATTAAAGATTAGAAATTACGATATTAGAGATAGGAAGAAAAACACATTTAGAATGTTGTGGTTTGATTAAAGATTAGAAATTACGATATTTAAGGTGCAATACTATATTCTAAAGTTTCAGTTGTGGTTTGATTAAAGATTAGAAATTACGATATTAATGTTTGCGTTTTACAAAATTAGATAAGCGTTGTGGTTTGATTAAAGATTAGAATATTACGATATTACAAGTAATTGAACGGAGCACCACCTAACAGTTGTGGTTTGATTAAAGATTAGAAATTACGATATTGTCGTTTGTAATTAGGCTTTTACTATCCTCGTTGTGGTTTGATTAAAGATTAGAAATTACGATATTTTTAATCGTTTTCCATCAACAACCTCTTGGATTGTTGTGGTTTGATTAAAGATTAGAAATTACGATATTTAGGTTATTAATAACAAAATCCACCAAAAAGGCTTGTTGTGGTTTGATTAAAGATTAGAAATTACGATATTAGCGTTCAATTTCAGACAAGCGTAAAGCGATTATCCGTTGTGGTTTGATTAAAGATTAGAAATTACGATATTTCTTAATAACACTATTATTGTCCAGCTTTTTCTGGTTGTGGTTTGATTAAAGATTAGAAATTACGATATTTGACACAGAAAAAAGGTTTAGCGATTTGTTGTGGTTTGATTAAAGATTAGAAATTACGATATTAACTCCTTAAACTTTTCGCACTTGGTGAAGTTGTGGTTTGATTAAAGATTAGAAATTACGATATTTTTCTCAACACAACTGATAGAACAAGTTGTGGTTTGATTAAAGACAGAAATTACGATATTAATATTCTTTTACCATTGCAGCTTCGGTTGTGGTTTGATTAAAGATTAGAAATTACGATATTCCATCCATAAAGTTTTCGAAGTCAACTCTTGTTGTGGTTTGATTAAAGATTAGAAATTACGATATTGCGTTTATCTTTAAGGGCTTTGGCAGCATGTTGTGGTTTGATTAAAGATTATAAATTACGATATTTACCTCTTTTAAATTCGTTTGCGATCTTCTTGTGGTTTGATTAAAGATTAGAAATTACGATATTTTTCTATAATTTAGTAATTATTTGTTATATGTTGTGGTTTGATTAAAGATTAGAAATTACGATATTTTTTCGGCTGTGATTAACTTTGTAAATTTGGTTGTGGTTTGATTAAAGATTAGAAATTACGATATTACTCCTCCATAAATTTATCGTACTCCGCTGTTGTGGTTTGATTAAAGATTAGAAATTACGATATTTAAACATTGTTACTCTCGTTACTGTTGTGGTTTGATTAAAGATTAGAAATTACGATATTAAGTTCAAAGGCAGAAAACTGAAATTGTTGTGGTTTGATTAAAGATTAGAAATTACGATATTATTTGTGATACCATCTACCTTGTGTTCTGTTGTGGTTTGATTAAAGATTAGAAATTACGATATTCATTGAAATAAAAATTACGACCAACAATTGACCTAAAGTTGTGGTTTGATTAAAGATTAGAAAATTACGATATTAAATTTATAATACCGCCTAGATAATCTAAGTTGTGGTTTGATTAAAGATTAGAAAATACCGTATTTTTTTATAAATTCATTGTGAGTTGTGGTTTGATTAAAGATTAGAAATTACGATATTAAACATTGCTTACTCAATGTGTAGCGCCTGTTGTGGTTTGATTAAAGATTAGAAATTACGATATTAGCACCGCTTTTATCAATTGATTATCAAAACATTATCGTAAATTCTCAATTAAAAAAATGCTTCTTTTTTAGCTTGATAAACTAAGATTGAAGCATTTTTTTGTTTTTAAAACAGTTCTAATTGTGTAGGCTGAACCGTTTTAGCTACCTCTGCCCTTCCCCAAAAATTCATAATATTACCAAATTGCTTATCGGTAATTCTTAAAATGCTAACTTTTCCAAATGGCGGTAATAACTTAAAAATTCGCTTTTCATGAACATCAGCACTTTCACTACTAGCACAATGCCGTATATAAACCGAATATTGCATCATACTAAAACCGTCTTTTAACAAGTTCGTTCTAAAACCCGATGCGTTTTTTCGATCTTTTTTTGTTTCTGTAGGCAAATCAAAAAACACAAATAACCACATAACTCTATACGCATTTAAATCCATAGTTTTGGATACTTTATTTTTTTACGATTACCTGTAAAACATTGCTGTAGCGAACTTGCCGTTTTTTGCAATCCTACCATTAACGGACTTTTATCGGTTTTAAAATAAACTGTTCGCGTAAGTATTTGTAACAATTCTGCTTTAATAGCTGTGTTTAACTCTTGTTCTTCATATTGTTGCATTAATTCATAAACCTTTTCATCAACAATAGGTCGAAATGGTTCCATTATATCATCGGCTAAAGCAAAAGCATTGTATTTGCTTTTATGATGAATTCCTAAAGTATTTAACAATCCGCTAGCCGAAAGTGCTCTTGCGGTTGCGGCTCGTAACAACGCATAACCGTAGTTTAAAAAATTATTAGGATAATCGCCAAATCGTTCGCGTTTAAAATCTGTTTCAAAAAATGTTTTCCAATAAAAACTAGCTGCTACACCTTCCATATTTGTTGTATCGCCACTCAAAACTTTCGATGCTAAAAAATCGAAATTATTTTTCTTATTGGTAATTTTTTCTAATAGTATTCCTTGGTTAGTAATTTTTTCTATAATAGTTTGTTGCCAAAGTTGTTTTTTTAAAGGCAAACTTGCATTTATTTGGCTTTTAAATAATTCTTGTTGAATATGATGACTGTTTAGGTTTAGCAACATTCCATTAGGTAAATGATTGGTATTGCAAAAAATAACAGCGGCATTGTTATTAACCAATAAATTAATAGCAGGAATACTAATGTATGTTTCAGCATTATCAATTACTATAAAACCAATATCTTCAATTGGAATGGAACTTTCTCTGCTTTCGGTTTTAATTTTTAATTGTAAATGTTGCGTAGTAATAGAGGCTTTATTTTCAAGTAAAATAGATTTTTTTATCATTCTAACTAGTTTTATAGTAGAACAATATACAAATTAATGTTAAAAAAATAGCCTTATATGCTGATAAATAACATTTTAGGAAAGAAAAATCATCGCAAAACTTTCTTAGCAATTACATCGCAAACGGCATCAAGCATTTTATATACATGCTCAAAACCATCTTCTCCACCATAATACGGATCGGGTACTTCTACGTTTTTGCCAGAATAAAGCTCGTTTAAAATTAAAGTAACTTTCTTTTTATGATGATCCTTTTTAGCAAGAGCCAAAACATCAGCATAATTCGATTTATCCATTACATAAATAAAATCGAAAGTGTCAAAGTCGGAAATTGTAAACTTTCTTGCTTTTTGAGTCGAAATATCAATTCCATATTTTTTAGCCACTGCAATAGAACGCTTGTCGGGTTGCTCGCCAGCGTGCCAACCTCCTGTTCCTGCAGAATCTACCAAAAAATTAGTTTGTGGTAATTTGCTTTTTAATATACCTTCTGCTAAAGGCGATCTACAAATGTTGCCCAAGCAAACCATTAATATTTTAATAGGCTTTTTAATGCGAAAATTTTTTGTTTAAATCATCTACAAACTTTCTAAACTGCTTATCGGTTGCTATTAGATTATCAACTGTTTTACAAGCGTGTAACACTGTAGCATGGTCTCTATCACCTATTTGATTACCAATATTTGCCAAAGAATTTTTAGTGTATTTTTTAGCAAAAAACATTGCCAATTGGCGCGCTTGTACTACATGACGTTTCCTTGTTTTAGATTGTAAAGTATCTAAATCTAATTGAAAATAATCGGAAACTACTTTTTGAATATAATCAATAGAAATTTCTCGTTTAACGTTTTTAACAAACTTTTCTACTACTTGTTTTGCTAATTCTAAATTAACTTCTTTTTTATTGAAAGAAGATTGCGCAATTAACGAAATAATAGCTCCTTCTAGTTCGCGAACGTTTGTTTTAATGTTTTTGGCCACATATTCTACAATCTCTTCTGGCATAGTAACGCCATCTCTAAACAATATATTTTGTAAAATAGATATTCTAGTTTCATAATCGGGCTGGTGTAACTCTGCCGATAAACCCCATTTAAACCGCGATAGCAAACGTTGTTCTATATCTTGCATATCAACAGGCGCTTTATCTGAAGTTAAAATTACTTGCTTGCCATTTTGGTGTAAATAATTAAATATATGAAAAAACACATCTTGCGTACCCGATTTTCCAGATAAAAACTGAACATCGTCAATAATTAATACATCTATTAATTGATAGAAATGAATAAAATCGTTGCGCGTATTTTTTTTAACAGATTCTATAAATTGCTGGGTAAAAACTTCGGCAGAAATATACAAAACGGTTTTTTCTGGGTGTTTATCTTTTATTTCTACTCCTATTGCGTGCGCTAAGTGTGTTTTACCAAGCCCTACTCCACCAAAAATTAACAACGGATTAAAAGATGTTCCACCCGGTTTATTAGCAACAGCCATACCCGCATTTCGAGCCAAACGGTTAGAATCGCCTTCTAAAAAATTATCGAAACTGTAATTTGAATTTAATTGCGATTCTATATTAATATTGCGAATACCAGGAATAATAAACGGATTTTTAAGCTGCGGGTCTTTTTGCACTATAGGCACATCAACCTCTTGTGTTTTTACAGCTTGGCGAGAGTTACTAGGCAACTGGTGTGTAAATGGAGCTTTATTACCATAAGTATTTTCCATTTTAATTTTATATAGTAACTTTGCGCCTGTTCCAAGTTCTTTTGTTAATGCTACTTTTAAAAGTTTTACATAGTGTTCCTCTAACCATTCGTAGAAAAATTTACTAGGAACTTGTATAGAAAGTGAATTGTTTATAAGTTCAACTGGCTGTATAGGCTCGAACCAAGTCTTAAAGGCTTGTTCTTGAATATTGTCGCTTATAAAAAGAAGACAGTTATCCCATACCGATTGCGCAGTTTTACTCATAAATTCTCTTTTACTTTTGGTTTTAGTTAAAAATCTGTTTTTTTAGAGATTAAAAAAATCAGTTTCGCGATAAATTTGGTTAGGCAAATATGTGAACATTTTTTGGTAAAAAAAAATAAAACACTATTGATTTTTTAAAAAAAATATGGTATGCAAATTAACTTTTTTATGACTCTAATTTTCTTTTTAAAAAAAGAGTAAGAATAGTCGTATTAATTTATAAAAAACACATAAAAATGAAACAATTTTCTATAAAAACAAGAGTGCGTTATGCCGAAACCGATCAAATGGGAGTTGTGTACCACGGAAACTATGCGCAATATTTTGAAATGGGTAGAGTTGAATGGTTGCGAAATTTAGGAATTTCTTACAAATCTATGGAAGACGAAGGCATAATGCTTCCTGTGGTTACCTTAACAATGAATTATAAAAAACCAGCCCGCTACGATGAATTATTAACAATTTGTACTATTTTTAAAAGTCAAACATCGGTTAAAATTGAATTTGACTATGAAATTTACAACGAAAAAAACGAGTTGTTAACAACTGGTTACTCTATGCTGGTTTTTGTAGATATGAAAACAGGAAGACCTATTGCTCCGCCAAATTATATAACCGATAAATTAACCAATTTATAATGTTTCTTTTTCTGTAATAGTAACACCATATAAACTCTCAAAAATATTGTAAATTTCTTCAACATTTTTTTTTCGAGTGGCAATTTCAATCTCGCAATTCATTTCCATTTTTTGGGAAACAATATCAATATTTTTTTCTTTAATTACACGCATTACTTTATTCATATTTTGATAATCAAAACGAATAGTAAAATGCTTGTTAATAGTTTTTTCAACAATTACTGCATTTTCGAGTGCCATTTGTGCTGCTGTTCTATAGGCTGAAATTAATCCGCCAACGCCTAGTTTTACACCACCAAAATACCTAACCACCACTACTAAAACATTGGTAACATTAAACGATTGAATTTGTCCATAAATAGGCATTCCCGCACTATTATTTGGCTCGCCATCGTCATTTGCTCGATATGAAATAGTTTCTGTTCCTAATTGAAAAGCATAGCACCAATGCCTTGCCGAATGGTGTTCTTTTTTTAATTGCGCGATAATTTCTTTTACTTCATCTTCGGTAGAAACAGGAAAAGCATAACCAAAAAACTTGCTGTTTTTCTCTTTATACAAAACCTCTTCCGATGCGGAATTTATAGTTTTATAAATATCATTTATGTCGTTTTCGTTCATTCTATTGGGTAACCAAAAATAAAGCTATAAGTGCTAATAGTATTCCAATGTAATTGAGTTTGTATAATTTTTCTTTAAAAAATAGCAACCCAATTAAAGTGGTTAGCAAAATTACACCAATATTTAGTATTGTAAAAATTGTAGCACTACTTAATGTATCTATTTGAAGTGAACGGGTGGTAAAATACAACGAAAAATAGTTGGGAATTCCCAAAAATAATCCTGCAATTAAATTTTTTAAAGCGAAGTGTTGTTTTTTGATAAAAAATAAAAATAATAAAACCGAAAAACCACTTAAAAAAGCAAATAAAAAGGCAAAGCCCGAAAATAAAGCGGTTTCACTTTTATTTAAATACGAATGTTGGGTTACGTTTATTAAAGTATCAACTGTTCCTGAACCTAGAAATAATAGAATAGGAAAACCAAAATGCGATATCGTAAAGCTTTCGTTTGGTTTTTTCGATACAAAATAAACTGAAATAATAGCCAAAAATAAACCTATCCATAAAAATAACGAAGTAGGTTCTTTTAAAATTAAAATTCCAAAAAGTGCAGGAATTACCATCGACATTTTACTGGCAACCGAAGCTACCGTTAAATTGGTAACCAAAATGGTTTTTGCCATTACATTAAAAACAGTAACAAATAATACACCTATAATTATTGCAAATGGGAACCAACTTTTATATGAAATTTCAGAAAACTGAAACGGAGTTTCGCTAAAATACAAACCTAAAAATGAAGCAAAAAAATAGTTACAAACAATAGCTTGAAAAATATTAATGTTTAAAATTTTAAAAATCTTAAATACAACGTATAAAATACTCGAAAATATAATGGTAAACAGTATATTAAGCATGCAACGATTTAAAAAGCTGTGGCAAGTGGGTTACATCTTGCGTTGCTGGGTTTAAATGCCAAGTAAGAAGACCTAATTTCTCGGCGCCTTCAATATTTTGTAGCGTATCATCAACAAACAATGTTTTTTTAGGGTTTAAATGGTGCATATTCATTATAAACTGAAAAGCCGAAATATCGGGTTTGCGAAAACCAAATTCGAATGAAAAATAAACCTTCTCAAAACAACTGTAAAAATCGCGAGCAAACGATTCGCCGTGCAAATACTCAAAACGTTCAATGTGGGTTTTATCGGCATTGCTTAATAAAAATAGTTTGTATTTATCGGTTAATATTTGCAAAAAATCAAGACGTTCTTCAGGAAAATCAAGCACCAAACTGTTCCAAGCTTTTTTAATTTCGGGCAAACTTGCATTAGGAACAAATTTTTGAATGCCTTTTAAATAATCGTTTTCTTCAATTTTTCCCTTTTCATATAAATCGTTTAACGCATCTAAATCGGTATTCCATTCTTTTAAGCCTAATTTCTTTAAAGCATCAAAAGTTTTATCTGGGTCAATATTGACAAAGATATTTCCGAAATCAAAAATAATAGCTTCAATCATAATTCTTGATATAATTTAGTTGATCATCAAATATAAACTCTTTTTTGAAAGTCTTTTTATTTAAAACAGGAGCAGATAAACCACTATTTAAATTATTTTTTCCAATAAAAATACGAGCTTCATCCCAAATTTCTGCCGAAATAAACGCTTCAAGTGTAAACTTTCCGCCTTCAATTATTATCGACTGAATATTTTCAACATATAGTGATTTTACTAAAAAATCTAAAAATTGAATATCAAATATAGCTTTTTTGTGTGAATATTTTTTACTTTCTGTTAAAAAATTAGCTTCTGAAAATATAATTGTAGATTGTTTTCCATTTTTAATTTCAAAATTTTCAGGAATTTTATTGGTTTTATCAATTGCTATTCGAATTGGATTTTTTCCATAATAATCACGTGCATCAAGCTTTGGATTATCATCTAAAACAGTTTGCGTTCCTACCAAAATGGCTTGCTCTTCGGTACGCCATTTATGTACCAATTGTCGGGAATATTGATTGGTTATCCAAACGGGACGATTTTTATTTTTAAATAATGGTGCCAAAAAACCATCGGCGCTTTCTGCCCATTTCAAAATAATAAATGGACGCTTTTTTTCGTGAAATGTAAAAAAACGCTTGTTTAATTCTCGGCATTCTTTTTCTAAAACACCAACCAAAACATTTTTCCCCGATGCTTTCAATTTTTGAATGCCTGTTCCGGCAACTTTTGCAAATGGGTCAATCGTTCCTACTACAACATTCGGAATTTCATGAGCAATAATTAAATCACAACACGGCGGTGTTTTACCAAAATGACTACAGGGTTCTAGTGTAACATAAATGGTAGCTTCTTTTAAAAGCGACTTGTCTTTTACCGAATGTACCGCATTAACTTCAGCATGAGGTTCACCAGCTTTTTTATGCCAACCTTCACCAATGATTTTTCCATCGTGTACAATAACGCTTCCCACTAACGGATTAGGATAAGTTGTTCCTAAACCATTTTTAGCTAATTGTAAAGCACGTTCCATGAAAAATTCGTGAGTCGTCATTCTACAAAAATAGTGTTTTTAACAATCTTTTGCGATAACCATGTGTGAATTTTAGTACTTTTACGCATATCTTTTTACAATGATTTTACGAAAAATACAACCTCAAGATAATGAGCAAATTGCAAAAGTAATTCGTGATATTTTTGACGAATTAAATGCGCCAAAAGAAGAAACTGCCTATGCTGATCCAATTTTAGATCAGTTGTATGATGTCTATCAACAACCCAAATCGATTTATTTTATTGTAGAACATGAGGGTAAAGTTATTGGCGGCGGAGGCTTAGCGCCTTTGGAGAATGCAACGGAAGAATTTTGCGAACTTCAAAAAATGTATTTTTCACCACAAGCACGCGGTTTAGGTTTGGGCAAAGAAATTATTGAAAAAAGTTTGACTTTTGCTAAAGAACAAGGTTTTACAAAATGTTATTTAGAAACCTTACCATTTATGCAAAATGCAAGAAAATTGTATGAAAAAATGGGATTTCAGTATTTAGAAAAACCAATGGGTTGCACGGGTCATACGAGTTGCGATGTGTGGATGATAAAAGAATTATAGATGACAATTAAGGAACAAAAAATACATTTTCAAAACGAGTTGCAATCCCTTTACGATAAGGAAGAAATTGACAGTTTTTTCTTTATAATAACGGAAAAATTCTATCAAAAAAAAAGAATTGATATTTCATTACAACCTGATTTTGAAATTACAAATACATCTGAATGGGAAAAAATAATTTCTTATTTAAAAGACGAAAAACCGATTCAATATATTTTAGGAGAAGCTTGGTTTTATGGTTTACTATTTAAAGTGAATGAAAATACCTTAATTCCTCGTTATGAAACTGAAGAGTTAGTAGAATGGATTATTAAAAGTCAAAAGTCAAAAGTCGAAAGTCAAAAGTGTGTTATATCGAGCGGAGTCGAGATGTCAATTTTAGACATCGGAACAGGAACGGGTTGTATTCCAATAAGTTTAAAAACCAATTTACCGCAAGCGGAAGTTTTTGCCATTGATATTTCAGAAAAAGCATTGGAAGTTGCTAAACAAAATGCAAAAAATAATAATGTAGATGTTAACTTTATTCAAGCAGATATTTTAAAAGTTGAAAATTTAGATAGCCTTTTAACTTTCAACTTTCAACTTTCGACTAAATTAGACGTTATCGTTTCCAATCCGCCATATGTTCGAAATTTAGAAAAAGAAGAAATAAAAAAAAATGTTTTGGATTACGAACCGCATTTAGCACTTTTTGTAGAAGATAACGATGCTTTATTGTTTTATAGAAAAATAGCACAATTGGCAAAAAAAAGTCTTAAACCAAATGGATTTCTTTTCTTTGAAATCAATCAATATTTAGGAAAAGAAACCATTGAATTATTAGAAAAATTAGGTTTCAAAAACATCGAACTTCGTAAAGATTTAAAAGGAAATGATAGAATGATAAAATGTACGAGTTAAGAATTACGAGTTACGAATTTAAGCTTTCAAAAATGTACTGAAATGAGAATAGATATGAAATCAAGAACAAAAAAGTTTACAATAGCTTGTTCTTTGTTGTGTTCTAAATTGCCGCATTCAAGAGAGTTTAATGCTTATGTAAATCAATTAATTAGAAGTTCAAGTTCGGTAGGAGCAAATTATAGAGCTTCTCAACGAGCTAAATCAACAGCGGATTTTATTAATAAACTAAAAATAGTCGAGGAAGAAGCTGATGAAAGTTTGTTTTTTCTTGAAATCATTTCTGAAATAAATACAAATCAAAAAATAAAAAATGAAATAGAATATCTTTTAAAAGAAGGTAATGAAATCTTAGCTATTGTTGTCGCTTCAATAAAAACTTTAAGAAATAATCAAAATAATAAAAAATAGCGCTTTCAAGTTTTTAAACTTCGTATTTCAAACTTCGTAAATCGTACTCAAAAACTACTCATATCGCAACGCTTCAACCGGATCTAATTTTGAGGCTTTAATTGCAGGGTATAAACCAGAAACAATGGTTACAATAAAAGTAGTAATAAATGCCGCAATAATGGCTAACCAAGGAATTGCGAACTGAAATTTAAACGCCATTGCAATACCGAAACCGCTTAAAATGCCTAAAATAATTCCAACAATTCCGCCCAATTGTCCAATAACCAAAGTTTCGGTAAAAAACTGCCACGCAATAGTGCTTCGCTTTGCGCCAAGTGCTTTTCGAATACCAATTTCACGTGTTCTTTCGGTTACAGAAACCAGCATAATATTCATTAAAGCTATAGACGAACCAAAAACGGTAATTACACCAATAACCCAAGCAGCAATACTTAACGTAGCCGTATTGTCTAACAAAGTTTGAATTAAATCGTCGCTACGTGAAACACCAAAATTTTCTGTTTCAATTGGGTTTAATTTTCGAATTCTTCGCATAGTTATAATCGCATTATCAACCGCTTCATCAAGCAAATTTTCATTAGTAACCATTACCGATAAATCGTAATTTATATTTGGTTGCGAAAAAATAGAACGCGCAATTTGATTTGGAATTAAAACCCGTAAATCTTGGCTGTTGCCAAATGTTGAACCTTTTTCCTTTAAAACACCAATAACTTTAAATTTTGCACCACGAATAGAAATCGTTTTATCTAAAGGATTCATATCTTTAAAAAGTCCTTTTTCAAAATCGGAGCCTAAAACACAAACAAAATTATTATTAGCAATATCGAACGAATTAAAGTTTCGTCCTTTTGCAATTTGCAAACCTTTATTAGGGCAAAAATTCTCATCAACACCTACAATGGCAATTTCTGGATCGGTTTTTTTATCGCTATACTTTACTTCTACATTTGAAGCAGCGGTAAACGATAACGAAGTTTGCGTAAACGGAAAATTATATTCGTCTTTAAAAGCTTTTGCTTCTGGATAACTAATTATAGGATTTATTCGTGTATCCGAATTGTTTCGGTTTATTTGAGAAGAAGCATCGTAACGACTTATCGAAAATGTATTAGCGCCCATTGAGGCAAAATCGTTTAAAATAGTATTCTGTAAAGCCGAAACTACCGTTAAAATTCCTACTAAAGCTGTAATTCCTAATGCAATAATAAAAACCGTTAGCGATGTACGCAAAACCTGACTTTTAATTGAGTCAAGAGCTATTTTTGTGTTTTCTTTAAATAATCCTACCATACTGAAGTATTAGACTACTATTTTAATTTTTTGTTACAATTTTTTAGAAAATAGAGCAAAGAGAAAAGTACAAAGAAATAGATTTTTTATACTGATGAATAAATTCGATATTTGCACTACATTTTCAAATTATCTCATTTTCAAATTATCAAATTTAGAATAATGTCAAAAAAACCAGGAATACCAAAAGGAACACGCGATTTTTCGCCTATTGAAGTTACCAAGCGTAATTATATTTTTACTATTATAAAAGCTAATTTTGAAAAGTTTGGATTTCAACCCATTGAAACACCTTCGTTTGAAAATTCGGAAACATTAATGGGAAAATACGGCGAAGAAGGCGACCGACTCATTTTTAAAATTTTAAATTCTGGAGATTATTTGGCAAAATCAAACGAACAGTTTTTAACAAATAAAGATAGCTTAAAATTAACAGCCCAAATTTCCGAAAAAGCACTGCGTTACGATTTAACGGTTCCATTTGCACGCTATGTGGTTATGCACCAAAATGAAATTGAGTTTCCGTTTAAGCGGTATCAAATGCAACCCGTTTGGCGTGCCGATCGTCCGCAAAAAGGACGTTTTAGAGAGTTTTATCAATGCGATGCCGATGTGGTAGGTTCTAATTCGCTTTGGCAAGAAGTAGAATTGGTACAATTATACGACTCGGTTTTTACCGAATTAGGTTTACAAGGTGTAACCATCAAAATTAATAATCGTAAAATTTTATCAGGAATCGCAGAAGTAATTGGTGCTAGCGATAAATTAATTGATTTTACGGTTGCATTAGATAAGCTAGATAAAATAGGTGAAGATGGTGTAAAAAAGGAAATGCTTGAAAAAGGTATTTCAGAAAATGCCATCGAAAAAATACTACCGTTATTTAATTTTACCGGAACAATTTCGGAGAAAATAAAAAAATTAGCTAATTTACTTTCAACTTCAGAGGAAGGAATGAAAGGTGTACAAGAACTACAGTTTATTTGCGATAGTATAAGTGAAATAGGTTTGCAATCGGCTACTTTAGATTTAGATGTAACGCTAGCTCGCGGGCTAAATTATTACACCGGTGCTATATTTGAAGTGGCCGCTCCACAAGGTGTTGCTATGGGTTCAATAGGTGGCGGCGGTCGCTACGACGATTTAACAGGAATTTTTGGATTAAAAAACATGAGTGGCGTTGGTATTTCATTTGGGTTAGACCGAATTTATTTAGTTTTAGACGAACTTAATTTATTTCCAGAAACGGTTTCGGCAACCTCAAAAGCTATGTTTTTAAATTTTGGCGATAACGAAGCTAAATATGCTATGAAAACCATTGCAAAACTGCGTCAAAAAAACATAAAAGTAGAACTATACCCTGATAAAGCCAAAATAGGGAAACAATTTCAGCATATTGATAAGCGAGGAATTCCGTTTGCTGTTTTAGTAGGAGCCGAAGAAATTGAAAAAAATAGTTATACCGTTAAAAACTTAACAACAGGCGAGCAACAAACTGTAAATTTTGACGCACTGCTTGAAATTTTAAAAGACTAAAATGGAAATTGATAACGATGCTAAAAAAGTACTTTGGTCGTTACAGAACAACAAACGAAACGAAGAAGAACGAAATGCCTTTAAACCGACAGGGAAAAAACCAAAATCGAACGGACCAAAATATGTAACCGTTGTGTTAATTGGGCTTTTAGCCTTAAGTTTTGTAATGACGCAGTTTCAAAAAAACACAATAAACGTTTGTATAACTTCAAACTATTGTATCGATTCTAAACGCGATACGTTTCAGTATGTTTTGTACGTTTTTATAACTAACGTAATTGTGGTTTTCGGAATTTATTTTGCTTACAAAATAGGTGTTTGGATTGGCGAAAAATTAAAAAATAAAAGGCTTTAGAAAATCTAAAGCCTTTTTTTATTCGTAGCGAAGACGGGAGTTGAACCCGTGACCTCAGGGTTATGAATTTAGCAATCAGTATTTTTATAATGTATTTACTGGGCTTGCAAGTCCATAACTTGTATGTTTTTTACAAAATCGTGTTCAATTTTATGTTCAAGATTAGAGCTTGATTATTAATAATTTTATAATTAAATTCAAATGTAAAAAATTATATGATATAAATTATTTTTTAATATTAAATCAAGTCATTTTTTACTAAATATCAAAGGTATTCGAAGCTTTTTGAAGCATTTTTTAACATCATAACCCATGAATAATAAACTACAAATACTTAATCAAAAATCCTCCAAACTAATTGCATTAATTTTGAGAGCATACAGAATAACACCTATAAAATTTTTGGCATGAGTCTTTTTCATAATATTTTTTTTTGTGATTTTCCACAGTACGAGAACTTATATATAATTGATTAGCAATCTGTTTAGTGCTTAATTCAACACAAGCTAGTCTAACAATCTCAATCTCTCGTTCTGTTAAGAAAATAGTCCCATTAGAGTCTAGGGATAAGCCTTCTTTCTTATCCCATAAAATAGCATCTCTAATTACTGAACCTAACTCATTGTCAAAATAATAATCGTGCTCCTTTATTTTACGGATAGCTTTTTCCAAATTTTCTGGAGATGAGTTTTTAGAACAAAAACCATTAGCTCCACATTCCATAACATGATGTATAGCTTCTTTAGAAGTTAATTGAGAAATAATTAAAATTTTAATATCAGGATTAATCATTTTTAATCGCTTACACACTTCATAACCATTCAATATAGGCATTTGAATATCAAGCAATACAACGTCAATAGCAGTAGTATCTACATAATCTATAAAATGTAATCCATCATCAGTATCATAAACAATATCAAAATCATCCGATGATTCTAGCAACAAAGCCAAACTTTTTCTGAAAAGTTGGTGGTCATCAACTAATGCAATTTTAATCATAATTCTTTAGGTAAATAAATAACAAAATGATTCCCAGTAACGACTTTTCTCTGCTCCAATGTAGCATGAATACTCTTCAATCGTGATTGTATATTCTGCAAGCCAGAACCAAATGATGTCTTATAACTCGACATAAAATCAAATGGCACACCATCATCAACTAACTCTAAACATATACGGTTATTAATCTCGTAAAAAAACAACTTACATTCTTGTATAGAGCCATATTTCAGCATATTGGAAGTAAACTCTTGTACTATTCTAAATAACTCATACCCTACTGAATCAGACACTACAATTTCTTTAACATTATCTTGTAGTGAAAATTTTTTATTCGAAGATTTACTCAAACGTTCAAAATAATCCTGAACTGCCATTACAAATCCACGAATTTCTATTAAAGGAGGCATAAGCTTGTACGAAATAAATCGTGTACTCTCAATGGTATCTTCCAAAGCATTGCGTGTATCTTTTAGTAGACTCTGCAATTGTTCTTCCTTTATTTTTCGTGATAGCAATAAAAAATAGTTACTAATTGCTCTCAAATCACTCTGCACACCATCATGTAAATCTTGAGCAATACGTTGACGTTCCTTTTTTTCCGAATCTAGTATTGCTTTTAATAAACGTTCAGATTCCAATTGTTTTGACTTTAAAAATTGTTTCTGGTAAAACATAACCAAAGACAATAATCCAAAAGTTAACAACAACATTACAGATGTTCCTAACCAAAATAATATTTTTACTTCACTCGGGCTTTCCATACTCCTATTATTAATAACGAACGTAAGACAAAGTTTAATAGTATATTTAAAAGCCACTAATACTGAAAATTAGATTTATCATATGTATATATAGAACTTGATACTAAAAATAAAAATACAGTTCCACAATAACAAATTATTAAACCAGAAACAAA
>NZ_JAWKMX010000008.1:0-85053 GCF_041392005.1 Flavobacterium sp. | reverse complement strand
CAAATAGACCGATTAGAACTATTCCTATCCATAAGATATGTATTTCGGCACAACATGGTTTCTGGTAAGTTAGAGTTTCAATACTTCGGTAAAAAGAAATGGCATGTAATGAACGACTTTATTGAAAACTCAATGCTTCGCGAATGTTTAAAAGGAAGAATCAAAACAAATCTTTCTTCTTTGCGAAACCTATTGTATTCCGATTTCTGTGAATTATACAATCCGTTCGAAGATTACTTTTACAATCTACCATCGTATGATGAAAAAACAGACTATATTTTAGAATTGGCAAACACGATAACCACCACTAAACAAGAACTTTGGCAAGAATGTTTTAAAAAATGGATGGTAGCAATGGTCGGTTGTGTATTAGATGACAAAGTAATCAATCACACCGTAATTGTATTCAGCGGAAAACAAGGATTAGGAAAAACCACTTGGGTAGAAAAACTAGTACCTAGAAAATTAAAAGAGTATTTGTTCTCTGGAACCATAAACCCAAACAACAAAGACACTTTAGTGCAGCTTTCAGAATGTATGTTAATCAACCTGGACGAATTAGAAAACCTAAACCGTTCCGAAATTGGAAGCTTAAAAGAAATCATCACAAAGACACAAATCAGAATGAGAAAAGCCTACGGACACAACAACGAAACCATGCCAAGACGCGCATCATTTGCCGGTAGTGTCAACACAGCTCAATTCTTAAACGACAGTACAGGTAGCAGACGATTCCTTTGTTTTGAAGTGGAAAACATCCAATACCAACACGAAATCAACATTGACAATGTATTATCACAAGCCTTGTATTTATTTAAAACAGGATTCAGACATTGGTTCGACCAAGAAGAAATCAAAAACATCACCGAAAACAACGAACAATACCAACTACGAAGCCCAGAAGAAGAATTGCTTTTAACATGGTTTGAACCTTGCGATAGAGAAAATGCCACCCATTATTTAAACGCCTCACAAATAGCAGCTAAACTAGCCGAAAGAGCAAAAATCACCATCACCGATGGAACAATAAACAAAATCGGAAAAGCTTTAAAAAAACACAATTTCACAAGACTAATGCGAAAAGGAAGTCCAGTCTACGCAGTAAAAGAATTTACCTACGAAGAAGTAGATCAAACCAACAGACAATCCGAAATCTAAACCGTAAATTATCAAAAGTGGGTATCCTAAAAATAGAATCCTTGTCAAACTGAACTTGTTTCAGTTTCTATAAAATTTTGATTATCAAAATTTATAAGATTCCGAAATAATTTCGGAATGACAAAAATATACTTTTTAAACAGCCTCTTTTTATGGTGTTTGTTCTAATGTTGCTAAAAACTAGTCTTTAATAAACTTAGTTGTGCTACTACCCTTTTCAGTTGTAACTTTTACAAAGTAATTTCCAGTTTTTAATTGCGAAACTTCAATTGCTTCGTTTGGATGCGTTATTGCCATAACCAATTGACCCAATACATTGTAAATTTCTAATGATTGAATTTCCATTTTATTTTTATTGGAAATATGCAACTCATTTTTAACTGGGTTTGGATAGATTGTAAATTCTTTATCAAATGCAAAATCTTGTATTGATAAAGGTTGTTGCACTGTTGTTGTGAAATTATTGGTCGTTATTGGAAAATTATAATCAAAATAAATATTCGCTTGGTTGCTAAACGTATCGCCAATTACTAAACTCGGTAAGGTTTTAATTTTAAAAACCACGTAGCCGTCATTATTAGCATCATTAAATGGTAAATTAATATTTTCAAAAATAAATTCTACTTTGTTACCGTTAATTCGGGTATAAAACTCATGACTGCCACTTATTGGAACCAATGTTGCTATATCAAACTTAGTGGTATCAATCATGTCTTTCACTACAATGTTTTCTGCAGGATACGTTCCTGTATTTTCAAAACGAATCATATAGTGCACATACTCACCTACCATATTTGGTAACCGTTTCGCCTTCCAAACAGGTTTTATCATTGTCAAATGAACCAACAACAATTTGTACTAAATCTGCCACATTATTTGATAAATCTTCATCGGTGTATTTATAGCAATCGTTGCTGTAATTTAAAAATATCACCATTATTTACAGGTGGTGTTTCCGTTGGACCGTTAACATTGAAAATTACCAATATTTCTCTGGTTTCAAACGGTAATAAATTAGTAAAATCCCAAGTTATGTATTGCTTCCTGTTGCATTAAAACAGGTGTTGAAGTAACGTAATCCAACACATCATCTTGAAATGTTAGGGTTTACATTTCCGTTTCCGCTTGATTACCTATATTTTATACACTATTTTATAATTGCATCAAAAACCAGGTCGTGCTGCATTTAAAGGTAAAATAGTTACTTCCACATCAGAATGTTGACCATTTGGGGTTACACAAATATCTTGCATAAACGGACTTGCTTGTGTTGGAAAATCGACTGTAATACTAGAAGGAGAAATTGTAAAATAATTTGAATTTAAAAAATCATAAGTGATTGTATGATTTCCTGCGCCAACAGGAATATAATAGGAACTTAATTGATTGCTTGTTATTAATGTAGAATTTGATGTTCCACTAACAATAGTAGCTCTCATATTAGGAAGTGTAGGATCGGTTGTATCACAACCATTATTATCGATATCTAAATAAATATTTCCTTGAACGTCATAAAATGTACCTCCAGGAGTAAAAGTACAATAACTGTTTACGTGACAAGTAGTGTAACCATAGTCATTAATCTTTTGTTGTATCATTGCTATATCCCCCTCATCTGCACATATATACTGTAAATTAGGAGTACCACTAAAACTTAATATCAACCCAGGATTATTATTCTTAACATTTATACTTAAAAGATCATTATTAAAATAACATGACAAAAAAGTAAGCAAAGGACAAATAGAAACATCAATAGATGTTAAAGAATTTTCACCACATTGTAAATATGATAAATTAGGATTGTTGCTAAAATCTAAGATTGATATATTGTTATTATAACAATATAATTTTTTCAATAAAGGGTTATTTGAAATATCTAAACTCGCCAAATTATTACTATTACAATACAATTCTAATAAGTTTATATTATTTGAAACATCTAATGAGCTAAAATTATTATTGCCAATTCTTAAAACTTTTAATAATGTATTTTGAGAAACATTAATAGAGTTTAATGAGGGATTTAAATAGGAACTACCGTGTGAAAAATATTCTAAATTTATAAATGCCTCTAATCCAGTTAAGTCAGTAATATCTACACCTTGAAGTTGCAGAAACTTTATGTTTAATGCTTCACTTACTTGTATTTCTCCATCATTGTTTATATCAATTTTACAATAATCTGGTGGACTCCATTCACTGTTTACAAAAACTAAAGAGCTAGATGCAACTTGATTATTAGAACTCGCACTCAGCAACTTTGCTTTAAAATTCGCATCGGGTATGTTTACAATTTGAGCATTAGCTACAAAACATAACAATAAACTAAATAAAAAGTAGCATTTTTTCATAAATAACTGATTTATAATTATAAAGATATATTATTTTAATTACAAATAAGCACATAACGTTAAAAAATCGAAATTTATGCTATAAATCGTAAACAGCCAATCACTAACAGCTAAAAAATAAGACTCCTACGGAGTGACAAAATTGAGTAATTTTCAACTTTTACGTTTCCGTAAAAAGTTATACTTTAGCACTATGATAAAAGTTTCGGTAATTGGCAGTGGCAATGTGGCACAACATCTTATAAAAGTGTTTTTACAAGCACCTAAAATTGAGTTGGTTCAGGCTTTTGCACGTCAACCCCAAGCATCATTACATTTGCTTCCAAAAGAAAAAATTACGAACGATTACAACACTTTGCAAGATGCCGATGTGTATATTATTTCGGTTTCGGATAATGCCATAAACGAAGTTTCCAATCAACTGCCTTTTACTAATAAATTGGTGGTGCATACTTCGGGGACAACGGGTTTAGATGCTATTACTGATAAAAACAGAAAAGGTGTTTTTTATCCGTTACAAACGTTTTCTAAAAATAAAGTTGTCGATTTTTCAACCATCCCAATTTGCTTAGAAGCTGAAAACAAAGAAGATTATTCACTCTTGGAAAGCTTAGCCAATGCCATTTCAAACAATGTGTATTCCATTTCATCGGAACAGCGAAAAAGTCTACATGTAGCCGCTGTATTTGTGAGCAATTTTGTAAATCATTTGTATAGCATTGGTAGTGAAATTTGTAAAGAAAATGATGTTCCTTTTGAAATTTTAAAACCATTAATTCAGGAAGTTGCGAATAAAATTGAAACACTTTCACCAAAAGAAGCACAAACCGGACCAGCCCTGCGAAACGATACCAAAACCATAGAAAAACATCTCAAATTTTTAAAAGATTCGAATTATTACGATATTTACCAACTATTAACGCAATCCATTCAAAATGTCGCAAAAAAGCTATAAAGAACTCATGAATCACATTACAACCTTTGTTTTAGATGTTGATGGAGTACTTACTGACGGAACTATTCATGTAACACAAACTGGCGAAATGCTTCGCAATATGAATATTCGCGATGGATATGCCATGAAAGCCGCAGTAGAAAATGGCTATAATGTGTGTATCATTTCGGGCGGAAGTAACGAAGGTGTTCGTGTTCGTTTACGCAATTTGGGCATTACCGATATTCACTTGGGCGTATCGAATAAAGTAGAAACTTTTAAAGAATACTGCGATATTTATAACATAAAACCCGAACAAGTATTGTATATGGGCGATGATATTCCCGATTATCATGTCATGCAATTGGTTGGTTTACCAACTTGTCCGCAAAATGCAAGTCCTGAAATAAAAGCTATTTCCAAATATGTTTCTCATAAAGATGGCGGTACGGGTTGTGTGCGCGATGTAATTGAACAAGTAATGAAAGTACAACATAAATGGATGGCGCATTTTGATGCTAAATATGATTAATCAATTTGGAATTTTGAAAATGAGATAATTTCAAAATGTAAGTAACACTTTTAACTTTCGACTTTCGACTTTCAACTTTTAACTTTCGACTTTTAACTTTCGACTTTTAACTTAAAAAAATAACCCTTATTTTTGTTCTAATTCTAAATAAATATGAGAAAAAACATAGTAGCAGGAAACTGGAAAATGCACAAAACAAACACTGAAACTGTTGCATTATTAAATGAAATTATGGCCCAATTAAAAACGCCAAATTGCGAAGTAATTTTCGCACCAACATTTGTGAACCTCAAAACAGCGGTAGATACTGTTAAAGGCCATCATATAACCGTTGCAGCACAAAATATGCACCAAGCAGAAGGTGGCGCTTTTACAGGCGAAATTGCCGCTAATATGTTAACCGACATTGGTGTAAACACTGTAATTCTTGGGCATAGCGAACGTCGTGCTTATTTTCACGAAACCGATGCTTTGTTAGAAAATAAAGTGAATACAGCTTTAAAGCACAATATGCGTGTTATTTTCTGCTTTGGCGAAGAATTAAAAGACCGCCAAAACAACAATCATTTTAATGTAGTAGAGTATCAATTGCGCGATGCTTTGTTTGCTTTAGAGAAAAAAGATTGGGCAAATATTGTATTGGCTTACGAACCCGTTTGGGCAATTGGAACAGGCGAAACCGCAACACCAGAGCAAGCACAAGAAATGCACTTATTTATTCGCGAGTTAATTGCGAAAGTTTATGGCAACGATGTTGCAGATAATGTTTCCATTTTATATGGTGGAAGCGTAAAACCCGATAATGCTAAAGAAATATTTTCAAAACCCGATGTTGATGGTGGCTTAATTGGCGGCGCTTCCTTAAAAGCTAACGATTTCTTAGCTATTGTAAATGCTTTTTAATTGTATATTAAAAATTTAAAGATTGAATGATTTAAAAAATAATTTTTCAATTATTGAATCTTTTAACCATTAAGTCAGAAATGAACTTACCTATTCAAAATAGATTTATCACAGAGTTACCTTCTGATAAAAATACTACAAATGAAGTAAGACAGGTGCATGGCGCCTGTTTTTCATTTGTAAACCCTACTATTCCGAAAAAGCCCAAATTAATTCACACATCAATTGAAGTGGCTAGTTTATTAGGTATTTCTAAAGATGATCTTCTATCAGATGAATTTTTAAATGTTTTTTCAGGAAAAACCATTTATCCTAAAACCCAACCATTTGCTATGAATTATGCTGGGCAACAATTTGGCAATTGGGCTGGGCAATTAGGAGATGGCAGAGCTATAAATTTATTTGAAGTAGGGCATCAAAACAAATTTTGGACAGTACAATTAAAAGGCGCAGGAAAAACACCGTATTCACGTCGTGGCGATGGTTTAGCCGTTTTACGTTCGTCTATTCGCGAACATTTGTGTAGCGAAGCTATGCACCATTTGGGTATTTCCACTACTCGTTCGTTAGCACTTTTTGAAACAGGTAATGAAGTACTTCGCGATGTTTTATACAATGGAAATGCTGCTTACGAAAAAGGCGCTATAGTATGCCGAGTGGCACCAAGTTTTATCCGCTTTGGAAATTTTGAATTGTTTGCCGCACAAAATGATATTAAAAACTTAAAAAAGCTTACTGATTTTACCATTAAACACTATTTTCCAAACATAAAAACGAAAGGGAAACAAAGATATCTCGACTTCTTCAGCGATGTTTGCCAAACAACTAAAGCAATGATTTTAGATTGGCAACGTGTTGGTTTTGTTCATGGCGTTATGAATACCGATAATATGTCGATTCTGGGTTTAACAATAGATTATGGTCCATATGGTTGGCAAGATGATTACAACCCAAACTGGACACCTAATACTACCGATGCACAAGAAAAACGTTACCGTTTTGGGAATCAGCCCAATATTGCACTGTGGAATTTACTACAATTAGCCAATGCGTTGTACCCTTTAATTGAAGATGCAAAAGCATTAGAGCATTATTTAGAAGTATTTTCTAACGAATTTCAATCGGATTTTATGAAAATGATGGCGACAAAAATTGGTATCGAAAACACTACTAGTTTAATTGAAAAACTGCTTAATCAACTGCTAATTACTTTACAAGAAACCGAAACCGATATGACTATTTTTTATCGGTTATTGGCTACTGTTTCTAAAAACGATACGCCAGAAATAGCTTTAGAAAAAATACAATTTGCCTTTTATAAACCCGAAGAAGTAGTTGAAACTGTAAAGCAAAGTTGGTTGTACTGGTTTACACTTTATTTAAATTCTTTACAAAAAGAAACCGCTTCAGACGAAGAACGAAGCAACAAAATGAATTTAGTAAACCCAAAATACGTTTTGCGAAATTATATGGCGCAATTAGCCATTGAAGCTGCCGAAAAAGAAGACTATACTCTTGTAAACGAGTTGTTTGAACTGTTAAAGAAACCCTACAACGAACAACCGCAACACCAAAAATGGTTTGCCAAACGCCCAACTTGGGCACGAACAAAAATAGGCTGTTCTATGTTAAGTTGTAGTTCGTAGATTATAAGCAAAAAATTGCTTAAGTAAACTATCAATCTTTCCAAGTAAGACGCATAGTTATATTAAGACATAATAACTTATCCAGCTGACGAAGCAAACAATTAAACCCTAATTAAAATAAAACCCATTAGGACTTGTCTTCACTTCAAATTCATTTTCTAAAACGCCTGTTAAGGAATAAATATAAACCTTTCCGTTTGCGCTAAAATCTTTAGCATCGGCTACAAATATTGTATTGTTTTGTACCGCAAAACCATAAGCATAATCATAAGAAAAACCTTGATTAGCTGCTAAATCTATTAAAACGTTACTAGTTGCTGTAGTACTATTCATTTTATATACTTTATTGTTTAGCGTATAATAAACAACATTATCTTCTACAGCTAAATTTGTAGGATGCTGTGTTGGTGCAAAACTAGTAAGCTCGGTAACCGAAAAATCGGTAGGATTTATTTTTACTAATTTTGCTAATGTTTCATCGCCTGTCCAGCTAGGTTTTCCGCTACATAACACATATAAATATCCGTTTGCTTCTTCAATTCCGCTAGGAATATCACCAACTGTTATTGCATTGGTAACCAAGTTAGTTGAAGTAGCAATAACCGAAATAGTGTTACCGTAATTATAACCGCCTTTGTGTAACACAAATAAATTACCGTTTTGTTCTTGTATTTTTTCTGGACCTTCAGCAACTGAAATAGTAGCGGTTACATTGTAGTTCGATAAATCAATTACGGCTACATAATCGTCAGTAGGTAGCGTAGCATCGCCCCAATTGGTAACAAAGCCTTTTCCGTTTGAAAATGCAATATAACGCGGATTTGATAAACCGTTTGTAATAGTTGCTACTTTTTGTAACGTATAACGATTGATAACTTCTATTTTATTAGAACCGTTTACAACAATAAAAGCCAAATTACCATAAAAACCAATACTTTGCGCTGTATTACCTACTGCTTCGTTGTTTACCGTTTTATACGCATCGGCTTGAAAAGTTGTAAAATCGTTTGACAAAAATGAAATTGTACCATTATCTACTCCAAAATTTCCTTCGTTTAAAATTAAAATTCCGTTATCGTATGCACCTAACGGATTATTGGTTGTTTCGGCATCATCGTTACTACACGAAAACAAAAAACTACTTGCAATAGCTATTGTTGCTACTTGAATGTATTTCATATTATAAATTTAGATTAAAATTGAACATATAATTTCGCCCTGGCATAGGACGCGACTCTACAACTTGGTACGGCTTATTTTCGACATTATAAATGGTAAAACCAATAGAACTTCGCCATTTTAAAGGCAAATTCCATTTAAAATAAAGGTTTGAAATTCCGTAATTCGGTAATTTGTTTTTATTATCAGACGATGTGTAAACTTCGCCATTGTAAGTATATTGATAAACCCAACTTAAACGTTTGTATTGCAATGCTAAAGAAGAAACTATTTTATGATACGGCACGTAAATTAATTGCTTTTTAGTAGTTGCATCTTCCGATTTTGTGTAAGAATAAACGGCTTGCAACTGGTAGTTCAATTTATTAAAACTAGCCTTGTATTGCGCTAAAGTTTCTATTCCTTTTATGGCAACATTATTGGTGTTTTCGGGAATCCATAAACCCGAAGCATTGGGCAACCATCGTAGCATATCGGTTAATGTGTTTTGAAAACCTGTAAGCGTAAAATTGAATTTTTTAAATTGGAAATCGTGCGAAATTTCATATTGAACCGAAATTTCAGGTTTTAAATTAGGATTACCCGATGCTTCCCAATACAAATCGTTAAACGAAGGAATTCTAAAGTTTTTTGAAGTTGATAATCGAATTGCATACTCATTAAAAGCGTTGTATTTTGCCGAAAAATGATACAAAAAAGGGCTTTTGTAAACCGATGTATTTTCGGTACGAATACTGGCTTCATAATTCAATTTATTAGATAGCTGTTGCGAAAAAAGCAAACTTCCCGAAACAATATTGCGGTTATTTTTACTACTATTCGAACCTTTTGCTGTTGTAGTATTCCATTCGATTATGGAATTCATTTTTATGCGATTGTTTACTTTAAAAAGCAAATTGTTTCGCACTAAAAAAGTTTCGGCTTTCGAAAACGTGTAGTTGCTATGTTCAAAATTCTCGAAATATTGATACGCTTCTGTTAAATAGGCAATTTTAGTGGTAGAAAGTATAGAACCAATACTTGTATTGCGCCATTCTAGTAGGTTTCGTGTAACAAAATCGTTGTATTTATTTTTAGAAGGCGCTGCAATTGTTCCCGATAAAAAGCGTTCGCCATCATAAAAATAGCTGAACAGTTTTAGTTGGTTCTCATCATTAATTTTATATCCAAGAACAGTCGTAAAACTGGTATTTTCATACTTTCCGTTTTCATTTTTTTTATTAAAACCAATGTAATCATAATCGTTTTCCGATTGATTTCGGGTTACGCTAAACGTGGCTATAAATTTTTCTGTAGCTTTTAAAAAATTGTACTGTAAACGTGCTGTGCTATAACTTCCATATTGCAAATTAAACCTATTTTTAAGGCTTTCCTTAAACGCAACATCGGTATTTAAATGAACACTACCGCCAACTGCTCCACTGCCATACAATACACTTCCGCCACCATTTCGAACCGTAATATTTTCAAAATCAGACGGATTTATGGTATTAAAATCGGTTTGCCCTGTTAAGGAAGAGTTTACAGCAATACCGTTCCAAATAACCGCTGTTTGTTGCGCGGTTGTTCCTCTAAATGAAGCCGAAGCTACCATTCCACGCCCGTTTTCTTTACAATAAATTCCGGTATGGTTTGATAGTAAAGCCGTTAAAGAAGTAGCGTTAGCAATTACACTATCGGTTAATTGAATTTTAGTTACTTTATTAGAAAAAAGTTGCAACGAAACATCGGTTAATACCAATTCTTTCAACTGGGTAACACTATTGGTTTGCGACCAACAAAATGTGGAAACAATACAGAGTAATAAACAATAGTTTCTTTTCATAATTTGTAAACTTTTTTTCCCGAAAGTTTTTAAATGCACAAATTAGGCAGGTCTCCTGGCTTGCATCTTGTTGTTAACCTTCTCATTTTGTTAAACAAAACAATGGTTGTGTAGCAAACAACAAGTTTTATAGCTTACAGTTGCGGGTACAGCTCAAGATTTTGAATTTAGATTTCAGAATTTAGAAATCTTTAAAATCATCACTTGATTCCCTTTTAATGGAAATTGTATTTGTTACAATTTTCCAACCATAATTCGCTTGCAAAGTTAATTCTTTTTAGTATGTTTGAAAGAAAAAGTTTTATGAAAAAATATTGTGTGCTTTTAATGGGTATTGCGCAATTTGGTTTTGCACAAGTACAAGAAATGGAAAAAAGAAGCGAAAATGACGATATTGTACCTGTTATTCCAGCGCCTAGCAAACAAGAAAAAGAAGAAATTTTAGAAGAAATGCCTTTTGCTGTTATAGAGCAAATTCCGTTATTTAAAGAATGTGAAAGTGTTGCCAAAGAAGAGCAAATGAACTGTTTTAATGAGCAAATGAACCGTCATATTCAAAAAAACTTTCATTATCCTGATGAAGCTACAAACAACGATGTTCAAGGACGAGTATTTGTTAAGTTTACTATTGATAAAGAAGGAAATATAACCGATATAAAATCGCGCGGACCAAAAGTTGAAGGTGCTAATTTGTTAATAGCAGAAGCCGAACGCATAATAGCAAAATTGCCACAGCTAAAACCCGGTATGCAAAATGGAAAAAATGTAAATGTTAGGTATGTAATACCTATTAATTTTAAATTAAATTAATTGTTTATTTTGTAACAAAGCTAAGTAAAACCCAGCTAGCGCAAGCATCTTGCTTGTGCCAATAAAAAATTTTTAAAAAGATGAGCAGAAAATATAAATTTGAAGAAAACGATGAGTCTTATTTTGTTACATCAATCCAATAGATTGAAAATACAGTAGTGCAAAAAATTAGGAAACCCATAATTAAAAAGCTTTAGAAATTGATTTAAATTGAATGTAGCACGAGCAAGATGCTCGCGCTAGTTGTGGTTGTATTAATTTTTTCCAGCTGCGCAAAGTCTCCCGACTTTGAGCTATTACTAAAGATTAACATTATAGTTTTTTAAAAAAGTTGAGATTGATTATATTTGATAAATTATTTATACGCCATGAAAGAAGGATATATTATACGAGAACAGGGAAAAGCACATTTTGTAACTGCTACAGTTGTGGATTGGATAGATGTTTTTTCAAGAAAAAGCTATAGAGATTGTGTTATTGAATGTTTGGATTATTGCATAAAAAATAAAGGGATGATTTTATATGGATATGTAATAATGAGTAATCATATACACATGATAATACAATCTAATGTTGCTGAACTTTCTAATTTATTGAGAGATTTTAAAAAGTTTTCTGCTAAAACTATTTTAGAAAAGATACAAAATGAACCTGAAAGCAGAAGGGAGTGGATGTTGGAAAGGTTTAAAAAAGCAACTGAAAGCCACTCAAGAAATAAAAATTATCAATTTTGGCAATATGGTAATCATGCTGAAGAAATTTACACGGAGCATTTTTTGTGGTCTAAATTAGATTATATTCACATGAATCCAATTCGTGCAGGAATTGTTTCAAATATTGAAGACTATATTTATTCGAGCGCAAGTAATTATGTTAATGGAACTGGAGTTATTGAAGTTGAACTGTTAGAAATTCCAAAAGTTGATGTATTAAAACCATCTTCATTTGAAAAATATATTAGTCAGTAGTGGCTCAAAGTCAGGAGACTTTGCGCAGCGGGTAGTATAATAGTTAAGTTAATAAAACACATGAAACAATATTATAATATTCTAAAAGATAATTTTTCATTAATTGTTGCAGTACCTCCTTTTTTTGGTGCTGTTTGGCAATTAATTGAATTAAGTAGAATAAATGTTTCATATATCCGTTTTTTTTCAATTTCTCAACTTGTACCTGATGGAGTTCTATTTTTAGGGTCTCTGTTATTGTTTTTTTATACTACTATTTTATTGAAATATTTTTTTGATTATATAGATAAAAAAAATAAATCTGATGAACAATTAGAAAAGTCCTCTAAAAATGATGTTTTTGAACCTAAAGAAGGTAAACCTTATTTGTCATTCCTTTTTTTTGCAATTTCTTTGGTTATAATAATTTTTGGTTTAGATTTTATTAATAACTTTTTTTTAGAAAAATTAGATTTTGCATATACCATTTGGGTTGTTTTGCCGTTGAATATTTTTCTAGTTAGTCTAAGTGCATTCTTGTTTTTGATTGGTATCAGTTATGTTGAAAAAATATTTTCAAAAGCTCGTTTGGATAGATTAAAATTTTATTTCACATTAATTTTAATATTTTTTGTAATCAGTTTTTCAAAGAATTATTATTTAAAATTTAATAAACTGATGTTGCTACCTGATAATTTAATTAATATTGAAAAAGTTGAAAATGAAATTAAAGAGAATAATCCAAAAACTAAAGTAGAAATTAAATATTTGAATGATAAGTATATTTTTTATTCAATTAAAGATTCATTAAAAAATGAAAAAGTTTTGATTTTAAGTTTTGATAAACTTTTCAAAGAATAAATTTAAACCACTTCCCTACGCTAGCGCAAGCATCTTGCTTGTGCCAATAAAAAATTTTTAAAAAGATGAGCAGAAAATATAAATTTGAAGAAAAAAATGAGTCTTATTTTGTTATATCAATCCAATAGACAGGAAATACAGTAGTGTAATAAATATCGATTTGAATTAAATGTAGCACGAGCAAGATGCTCGCGCTAGTTGTGGTTGTACTAATTTTTACTTTTTCTTATTCATTTTGTACCACAGCCAAACAAATCCTGCTATAAAATGTAACATAACTATTGCCATTACAACATAAGCAAACGTAGGAGTATTTTTCATGTTTCTATATTTTACTCAAAAGTAAAAAATTATAGACCCTGTAGCGTAACATTTATTACATTACGGCTTTTGGTTATTACTTTTCTTTTTTTTGTTTTTGTTATAAAACCAAAATCCGCCAATAAGTAAATGCACTACAACAATTGTAGCAACCGCTGCCCAAAATTCGACACTAAAATCCATTTTTTAAATTTTTAGCAAAAATATTCATTCTAATAGAAATACACTTCATTTTGTTTGCTAAAAGCATTTCAATTACTTTTGCAAAAAAAGAAAATGAATTTTGGTAAATTATCGTTGCTAGCTTTTTTCCTAATTTTATGCGGTGTACAATGCAAAAAAAGTGCACCAACTAACACAACCGTAGTTTCTGGAAAAGAAATTGTAACCAATGCCGAAGGTTTATCTATTAAAAAATATGAAAACTTTTCAATAGTAACCATTTCCAATTCGTTTCCTAATTCAACCGAAGCTTATACGTATATTTTTCATAAAAAAAACGCCCTAATTCCCGATAGTTTAGCTAAATTTACTTCGCTTGAAGTTCCTGTAAAAAACATTATTGTAACCTCAACTACTCATATTCCATCTCTCGATATGTTAGATGAAATGAACAGTTTAGTGGCTTTCCCAAATACAAATTACATTTCTACAACAACAGCTCGAAAGCGAATTGAAGAAGGAAAAATTAGGGAAATTGGCACGAATCAAAGTTTAAACACTGAAGTAATTATAGATATGCAGCCCGATGTAGTAGTAGGTTTTAGTGTTGATGGCGATAAAAAAGCCTATACTAATTTAGAAAAAAACGGAATAAAAATACTTTTTAACAGCGATTGGACAGAGAAAACACCACTTGGAAAAGCCGAATGGATTAAACTTTTTGGTGCGTTATTCGATAAAAACAAAGAAGCTGAAACTATTTTTAACACCATAAAAACCGATTATTTACAAGCCGTAAATTTGGCTAAAAAAGCAACAACACAGCCTACCATTCTATCGGGTAGTATTTACCAAGATCGTTGGTATTTACCACAAGGTAATAGCTGGGGCGCATATTTTTTTAACGAAGCTAACGGCAATTATTTATGGAAAAACACTACCGGAACAGGTAGTTTAGCTCTTTCGTTTGAAACTGTTTTAGAAAAAGGAAAAAATGCCGATTTTTGGATTGGTCCTGGACAATTTACCCGAATTGATGAATTACTAAAATCAAACGAAAATTATCGTTATTTTAAAGCCGTACAAAACAAAGAAATTTACTCTTTTAGCACTAAAAAAGGAAAAACAGGCGGTGTTATTTATTATGAATTAGCGCCTAATAGACCCGATTTGGTTTTGAAAGATTTAATAAAAATTTTGCATCCCGAAGTATTGCCCAATTATGAATTGTATTTTTTTGAAAAACTAAACTAATGTTTACTGTAAACCAACATAAAAAAAGAATTGTGCTTTTATTTTTAGGAGTATTGTTATTTTTTTTACTAAACATTAGCTTAGGCTCGGTTATAATTCCAATACAAGAAATTGTAAAAGGCATACTGGGTATTACAATGGAAAAAGATACTTGGGAAATTATTTTATTTAACTTTCGTTTACCAAAAGCGATTACCGCAATTTTAGTTGGCATTGGTTTAGCCGTTAGTGGTTTATTAATGCAAACTCTTTTTAGAAATCCGCTTGCTGGTCCTTATGTTTTAGGTTTAAGCTCTGGTGCTAGTTTAGGCGTTGCTTTTGTAATTTTAGGTGCCTCTATTTTACCTGTAAGCATTTCTAGTATTTTTACTTCGGCTTACGGTATTACTTTTGCTGCTGCGCTAGGTAGTTTTTTAGTGCTTTTAGCAGTAGTTTTGGTTGCTACAAAATTAAAAAACACAATGGCTATTCTAATTGTTGGGCTAATGTTTAGTAGTTTTTCAAGTGCTGTGGTTGGCGTTTTTACCTATTTTTCTACTGCCGAACAATTACAAAAATACACCTTTTGGTCGCTAGGGAGTATTGCTAATTTATCGTGGAATCAAGTAGGTATTTTAAGTATTTTCGTCAGTATAGGCACAATTGGTTCCTTATGGATTATAAAACCTCTAAATGCACTTTTATTAGGCGAAAATTATGCAAAAAGCATTGGTCTTAATTTTACCAAAACCCGTTTCATTATTATTGCTATTACAAGTATTTTAGCAGGTAGCATAACGGCTTTTGTGGGACCAATTGCTTTTATTGGATTAGCGGTTCCGCACATAGCAAAGCTACTTTTTAAAACGAGTAACCATTTTGTTTTATTTTTAGCAACGCTTTTGCTTGGCGCTTGTATTATGCTTGTTTGCGATAGCATTGCGCAACTTCCAGGAAGCGATTTAACATTGCCTATAAATGCTATTACATCGTTATTTGGAGCTCCTATTGTTATTTGGTTATTAGTACGAAAACGAAATCATCAAATTTTATGAAACAAGCATTTGTACATATCCATCAGTTAACAATTGGCTATGCTAAAGGGAAAACAAAAACTGTAATAAAACAAAATATTGATTTATCCATTGAAAAAGGTAAACTTGTTGCTGTTATAGGAAAAAACGGAATAGGAAAATCGACTTTTTTAAAAACCATTACTAGAATAATTCCAGCGCTTTCTGGCGATATATTTATTAAAAACAAAGCACTTTCGCAATGCAATGCTAATGAAATAGCACAGCTTTTAAGTGTAGTGCTTACCGAAAAATTACCACCAAGTAACTTATCGGTATATGAAATAGTGGCTTTAGGACGCCAACCTTATACCAATTGGTTGGAAAATTTATCTGAAAACGATAGAACTAGCATAGAAAAAGCCATTACAGTAACTGAAATTTCAACTTTAACAACAAAAAAACATTACGAAATAAGCGATGGACAGCTTCAAAAAGTTTTAATTGCAAGAGCCTTAGCACAAGACACACCCCTTATTGTGTTAGATGAACCCACAACGCATCTCGATTTGGTACATAAAGTTGCTGTTTTAAAATTATTACAAAAATTATGTAAAGAAGTTCATAAAACCATACTCTACTCTACACACGATTTAGATTTAGCTATTCAAATGGCAGATGAAATAATTGTTTTTACAGAAGAAGCCGTTTATAAAAACACGCCTACTAATTTAATTAATAACGGGGTTTTTGAAAAAATTTTTAAAAACGAAGCCGTTTATTTTGATAAAGAAAAAGGTTCATTTATAGTAAAATAATTGTATTTTTGATTATCAATTTATCTCTCAAATGAAATCAAAATTTGTAGTATTTATGGTAATGGTTATTTTTAATGCTTTTTCGCAGCATTATACCGTACCCAACACAACCAGTTTTTACATAAGTTTCAAAAATACTTCATTGGAAAATTTACAAAATGAAGAAATTGTACAACTAAACAATGTTATACAACAGTACGATTTTACTTTTGAAAAAGCTATAGCTATAACGCCCGAAAAAATAGAATATCTTAAAAATGAAGCTTTAAAAAACGTAGGAAATACAAAAGCCGTAGATGCTTTGCAACGCATAGTTGTATTGCAGATTAAAGAAATTTTAACTTACGAGAAAAAAGAAAAACTTGTAACAGAATTGACGCAACTTCCTTTTATTGATCAAATTCAGCTAAAACAACATAAAGTGGTTCCTCCACCAACAGATATTCCTCCTACAACTCCAAATTTAATAGCTTCGCAAACATACATTCAAGCAAATCCTGGTGTAAATATGCAATATGCTTGGGATAACGGCTACACTGGAAGCGGCATTAACATTCGAGATATCGAATATGGAATGAATGATAATCATGAAGAATTTAATGCTATAAACACTTCAATAGCAACAGGAATGACGGTAAATTCTGGTGCAACGGCTGCTTACACCGAACACGGAACAGCTGCAATAGGAATTATGTTTGCCGATAATGGCATTTATGGCGTTAGCGGATTAGCCTATGGTGCAAATGAAGCTGTACTCTACCCAGAATGGACAAATGAAAATGGCTATAATAGGGTTTATGCTGTTTCACAAGCTATTAGCAACTCGTCTGCTGGCGATGTAATAATGTACGAAATGCAAGCCTACGGAGTAAGTGGCGGCAGTGCAAACGATTTTGTACCTGCAGAATACGATTTTCCCATTTGGCAACTAACCAAAGCGGCTACCGATGCAGGAATAATTGTAGTTGCAGCAGCTGGAAACGGCAATCAAAACTTAGATAGTGCTAGTTATACTACCTATATGAACTATGGCGATAGCGGTGCCATATTAGTAGGCGCAGGAACATCAAACACTACACATTCGCGTCTAAATTATAGTACATACGGTAGTCGTATTAATGTACAAGGTTGGGGGCAAAACGTTTTAGCACCAGGTTATGGCGATGCTTATATTTTTGGTAGCGATTTTAACCAACAATACACCTATTTTTCCGGAACAAGTTCTGCAACACCCATAGTAGCATCGTGTGCAGTAGTTTTACAAGCTATTCATTATGCAACAAACGGCAGCTATTTAACCAGTCAGCAAATTCGCGATTTACTTGTGCAAACAGGAATTCCACAAGGTGGCGATACTACTAAAAACATAGGTCCGTTGCCTAATATGCAAGCCGCTATTACATTATTACTAAACAATTTAACAACTAAAAATTTTAATGATGTAACACTTACTATATTTCCTAATCCTGCTACAAATAGTATTTTTATTCAAAGTTATGACGAAAGTTATATTGGAAGCACTATTATAATTTATAATACTTTAGGGCAAAATGTATTACAATCGAAATTGGACAGTAAAGAAACCCAACTAGATATTTCGAAGTTACAAAGTGGCTTGTATTGGGTTGAGATCAACAATTTATCAAAAAAAACAAATTTAAAATTTATAAAACAATAGGTTAATGATAATTTACATTATTTCCATAGTTGCCTTTTTTTTAGCTTTAGCAATAGGTTTTTTTATTGGAAAAAACATTACAAAAACTGAAAATAAAGCCGAATTAAGCATTTTAGAAGAACGAAATGCTAGTTTTCAAAACCAGATACATCAATTAAAAGAGCAATTTTTGGTGGAAAAAAATCAGCTTGAAAAAACAGTTGAAAAAATAACCGAAGAAAAGCAGCATCTTCAAACCGAAAAAGAATCGTTAGCCATTCATTTAGCTAAAAAAGAAAATGATTTTGATAATTTATTAGAACGAAACAAAGAACAAAAACAAGAATTAACAGACGTTCAAGAAAAATTTACCAAAGAATTTGAATTATTAGCCAATAAAATTCTGGAAGAAAAAACAACTAAGTTTACCGAGCAAAACAAAGAAAACATAAAAAATATACTAAATCCGTTACAAGAAAAAATTCAGTTGTTTGAGAAAAAAGTTGAAGATACTCACAAAGAGAGCATCGACTATCATGCCGCACTTCGCCAGCAAATTTTAGGCTTAAAAGAAATGAACGAGCAAATGAGCAAAGAAACCCTTAACCTTACTAAAGCGCTAAAAGGCGATAGCAAAATGCAAGGCAACTGGGGCGAATTAGTTTTAGAACGTGTGCTCGAAAAATCGGGATTAGAAAAAGGGCGCGAATACGAAGTACAGCAAAGTTTTACAACAGAAGACGGCAACCGCATAATGCCCGATGTAATTATTAACTTGCCCGATGGTAAAAAAATGGTTGTCGATTCTAAAGTGTCGTTAACCGCTTATGAACGTTACATAAATGAAGATGATGAAACTCAAAAAGCCATTTTCTTAAAAGAACATGTAACTTCAATAAAACGCCACGTAGAACAGCTAGGCGATAAAAACTATCAGGATATTTACCAAATGGAAAGCCCCGATTTTGTGCTGCTTTTTATACCAATTGAACCCGCTTTTGCCATTGCTTTAAACGAAGAAAACTCGCTTTACAATAAAGCTTTTGAAAAAAATATTGTAATTGTTACTCCTTCTACCCTTTTGGCTACTCTTCGTACGATTGATAGTATGTGGACCAACCAAAAACAACAAGAAAATGCCATTGAAATTGCACGACAAGCCGGTGCATTGTACGATAAGTTTGAAGGATTTGTTCAAGATTTAGTTAAAATTGGCAAAAAAATGGACGAAGCCAAAGTTGAATACGGCAGCGCTATGAACAAACTTGTTGAAGGTAGAGGCAATTTAATAACCAGCGTAGAAAAACTTAAAAAAATGGGAGCAAAAGCAAAAAAATCGCTTCCAGAAAATATTATTAAACGCGCAAACGAAAACAAAACTTTAGAAAATTAAAACTATGGCAAAATTTAAGAAAATTTTATTTTATGTAATTCTATTCTTTACATTGGGTTTTATAGCCTACACAGCATTTGTATATTATGTTCCATATAGCGAAGGTACACGTTCTGGAGAGCTCATTAAAATAAGTAAAAAAGGATATTTAGTAAAAACGTGGGAAGGCGAAATAAGCCAAGGGATTTCTGGCGCCCAAATTTTTCGATTTTCCGTAGAAAGTAACAAAACTTCTATTATTGATAAATTACAAGAATACCAAGGCTATTACGTAAAAGTACAATATATGGAACGCTATCGGTCTTTCTTTTGGCTAGGCGATACTACTTATTTTATTACATCGGTAGAAAAAGAACAATCGCCACACTTTAATCAAAAAGGAAACGAATGAAAAAAAGCAATTCTGTAAACGCATCAAAAGTAACCTTATCCGAGTTAATGCTACCTTCGCATTCTAATTTTGGTGGAAAAATTCACGGTGGTTATATTTTAAATCTAATGGATCAAATTGCTTTTGCTAGCGCTTCTAAATACTCGGGGTGTTATTGTGTAACAGCATCGGTAGATCGTGTCGATTTTTTAAACCCAATAGAAATTGGCGAATTGGTTACTTTAAAAGCATCGGTCAACTATGTAGGAAACAGCTCTATGGTTGTAGGAATTCGAGTTGATTCCGAAAACATTACATCGGGCGTAAAAAAGCATTGTAACTCTAGTTATTTTACTATGGTTGCTAAAGATGAAAAAGGAAACAACACAACTGTACCAAAACTCGAAATAACCAATTCTGAAGAAGTTCGCCGCTTTTTTGATGCTGTAAGAAAAATTAATTTACGAAAGAAAAATTTAATTCTTGAAGAAAAATTTGACCACACAAAAGAAGAAGTTGTAGTGCATTTAAAAAAATACAATGTTATTATTAACAGTATTTCTGATTAAAATACTTGCTTTGTTTTATTTTTTTTTTACATTTGTTAACATATTCCTAAAAAAAATGAAAAATAAACACACTATTTTCAACTTTTTAAAATTAAGTTTTTTTAGTTTTTTATTGGCTTCTTGTGCCGATGATGCCGATGATAAAGACATCTATATACCAACTCCCGTATCGCCTGTAACGGTCGATTTAACACAAGTTCCATATCCTAAACTATCCGATTATCATTTTTTTGATGGCGATTTAAAAAATTTAGAACCATCGCTTGATGTGTTGCCTTATGAACCTTCTAGCACATTGTTTACCGATTATGCACATAAAAAACGATTTATTTGGTTACCAAAAGGAACGAAAGCAACTTATGTTGCCGATGATAAAGTTATAGAATTACCTGTTGGCGCTGCTATTATTAAAAATTTCTACTACGATAAAATGCAACCTAATAATACCACGCAAATTATCGAAACCAGAATAATGATTCGTAAAGCAGAAGGTTGGATATTTGCTGATTATATTTGGAATCAAGAACAAACAGAAGCCTTTTTAGATTTAGACGGAAGCGTAATTAATATCACTTTTAAAGATGACAACGATGTTATAAGAACAGCTAATTACGATATTCCTAATGAAGCACAGTGTATTACCTGCCACAAAACGGTAACGTATGTTAATAACAACTTAGTTACTACTCATGTGCCAATTGCTATAAAACCGCAAAGTTTAAATTGGAATTATACCTATAAAGATGGTAGTTCGCAAAATCAACTTTTAAAATGGATTGAAGCAGGCTACTTAGATGCTACTTTTTCATTACCATCAGAACAAAACACAGTTGTAAATTATAACGACACTTCTAAACCATTAGAAGATAGAGTTCGTGCTTATGTAGATATTAATTGTGCGCATTGCCATCAAGACGAAGGTCATTGCAATTATAGACCCATGCGTTACAATTTTAGCAGCACATTTAACAACCCCACAAATATGGGGGTTTGTGTAAATACACAAGATATGCAAGATTTCCCTCCTGCATTATCAAAAATTGTTACTCCTGGAAATGTAAATAGATCAATGATGTATTATCGTATGAATACTGATAATCCTAGTTATTTAATGCCTTTACACGGACGTTCTATAATACACGAAGAAGGCGTAGCCTTAATAGAAGAATGGATTAACTCCTTACAAGGACCTTGTGAATAAAAATTAAATTTAAGTAAATATGAAAAAAAAATTACTTGTTTTCGTAGTGTTTACGCTACCTTTCTTAAACTTCGCCCAAGATGGAAACACTTGTAATACAGCGTTTCCCATTACTACCGAAGGTTTATTTGTAGTTAGCGGCGTAAACGGAACCGCACCTACATTAATTTGTGCACAAAATGGAGCACTTGGGGGCACACCCCATGGTGAATGGTATGTTTACACTCCAGATGATGATTATACTGTTACCATAACTTCTAACATTCCTCAAAACAATCCTAAAGTAGATACTCGTGTTCATGTTTATACAGGAACATGCGGAAGTTTAGCTTGCCACGCTGGAGACGATGACGGCGGTGGTGCAGCTAATGGTTATTCTTCTGTATGTAATTTTGATGTAGTTGCTGGAACAACCTATTATATTGCTTGGGATAACAGATGGTCTAGTAATGGTTTTACGTTTCAATTAATCGAAAACACATATATTCCGCCAATACCTGCTCCTGTAGAATATACTACTCAAAACTTAGCTGCTATAAACAGCTCATATAATATTTGTGTGGTCGATATGGACGGCGACTATAAAGATGACATTGTTGGTATAAACGCTAATAGTTTAAAAATTAACTACCAAACAACTCCTGGAAATTTTACAGCGGCTACTTATACCATTGCTGGAACAAGTAAAATGCCTAGTTGGAGTATGGCAGCTGGCGATCACAACAAAGATGGTTATAACGATTTAATTTTAGGAAGCGGAAGTGGCTTAAGCGTTTGGAGTTCGAACTATAATGGTTCTACTTTAACTTATTCAAATTTTTCGCCAAGCGATTATATATTTTGCCAAAGAACCAATTTTGCCGATTTAAATAACGATGGAAACCTAGATGTTTTTTCTTGTCACGATATTGATGCTAATGTATATTATTTAAACGACGGAAGTAGTAATTTTACCTATTACCAATGTGGCAATACACCAGGGGCAATGAATTTAGGAAGCATTACAGGTAATTATGCAACCTTATTTACCGATTTTGATAACGATGGCGACACCGATGTATTCATTTCAAAATGCTCTGGACCAGCTTGCGAGCTTCATAGAAACAATGGCGATGGAACATATACCGATATTTCTGCCGTTGCACAAATAAACATTACGCCTATTCAAACGTGGTCTTCTGCAATTGCAGATTTCGATAACGATGGCGATATGGATATTATTATTACCGCTAGTGCTGGAAACCATAATTATTTTAGAAACAATTTAGACACTACCAATACAACTGAAGAAGCCTATACTAATATAACTTCTGGTTCGGGCTGGGATATTAATGCCGATAAAAACATTGATAATATTGCTTACGATTTTGATAACGACGGTTATGTAGATGTGCTTGGTGGCGGAAATAAAATTATGTTTAATAATGATGGAAATGGAACATTTTCAGAATCTGTATATAGCAGTGGAATTACTGTTGGTGCGGTTGGCGATTTAAATAACGACGGCTTTTTAGACATTCAAAACGGTAGTACTATTCGATATGCTATTCCTAATGGAAACAATTGGATAAAAATTGGTCTAGATGGTGTGGTTAGCAACAAAAACGGTATTGGTGCCAGAGTTGAAATTTACGGTAGCTGGGGAAAACAAATTAGAGACATTAGAAGTGGCGAAGGTTTTAAATATATGAGTACGCTTAATGCTCATTTTGGAATAGGAACAGCTACTGCTATTGAAGAAATAAAAATTATTTGGCCTTCTGGAACAATAGATGTTATTGAAAATCCTTCTATTAACCAATTACTAGTAGTAACAGAAGGAAACTACCCATTAAATGCTGCTACGTTTGCCGAAACATCTGCTATTGCAGTGTACCCTAATCCGGCTAATAATATGTTATTTATTTCTAATTTAGAGCTTTTTACTCCTAAAAGCATTAAAGTTTACAACACTTTAGGACAAGAAGTAATAAACCATAAAACACTTTCAAACGCTATAAATGTAACCAATCTTGAAAATGGCATTTATATTTTAAGCATTGAAACTACCGATGGCAAAAAAATTACAGAACAGTTTATTAAAAACTAAATTATAAAAAAGGTAAAAATCCGTTTCGTTACTGTAATGAAACGGATTTTTTAATTGTAATTATGTATAAATTTTTAGCAAAATTAAATACGCTTTTACTTCCTAGTTATACCAAGCGTAAATTAGATTTAGCAAAAGCTACAAAATTCCAAAAAGCAATTATTGCTTGGCGTTATTTTATTACTACGAGAGCTTTAAGCAATTAATAAGTTATTGCTGCAAAAATTGGTTTGTTACCTAACTTTTCTTTTCCATTTAAAAAAGAAAGTTCCATAATAAAATTTAACTGTACAATTTCGCCACCTAATTTTTCAACCAATTCGCATACTGCTTTAGCTGTTCCACCCGTAGCCAATACGTCATCGTGTATAAGCACTTTATCGCCTTTACTAATAGCATCTGTATGAATTTCTAAAGTATCAGTTCCGTATTCTAAATCGTAAGAAGCGGCAACCGTAGTAAAAGGTAATTTATTCGGTTTTCTAACTGGTACAAAGCCTGCGTTTAATTTCTGAGCTAGCAAACTCCCCAAAAAGAAACCTCTACTTTCTACTGCTACTACTTTATCTATTTTAATAGGTATTGCATTTACTAATTCATTTACACAATACTGTGTGGCTTCATAATTTAGCAGCATAGGAGTTATGTCTTTAAACAAAATTCCCTTTTTTGGAAAGTCTTGAATATCACGAATATAGTTTTTAAGTTGCATTTTTTTATATTTTTTTCATTATTTGGTTTGCAAGTTAATCAATTCTTTTTATATTTGCACCCACAAAATAACGGCCTCGTGGCGCAACTGAATAGCGCATCTGATTACGGCTCAGAAGGTTACAGGTTTGAATCCTGTCGAGGTCACTAAAAAAATCCTTAATTTCTTAATTGGTAAGATTTTAAGGATTTTTTTTATCTAAAACTTTTTTAAATAGTTATTGTTTTTTACATACTTGTTAACTATATATTCGCTTACTTGTTTTAAAGCCTTGCCTGTTTCTGGATGCACGCCATGAGTATTAAAAAACTCGGGTTTTCCATTTACTTTTGCGTACCAATATAGTGGTTTTCCATTTTTAAAAAATTGAGTTGTATCTGAAACTTCAACTTTAATTAATTTACTTTGTTCTTCGTTAAAAGGAATAATATTGTGCTGTTTAATTAAATTGTCTTCGTTGCTATTGCAATCTACCACTTCATAATGATTGTTTTGCCATTGCATACATTGCGGCTCGGGTAATATAATATTTTTTGTAGTATAACCAATTGACGTAATTCCGATTACTCCTAGCAATCCAATTCCAATTTTTTTTACAATTGTATGTTTTAATTTATTACGATTTTTATAAGAATGCTTTACTCCTATTTTATGTTTTTCCTCATTAATTAACGCTTCATTTGGCAGTGGTTTTGAAATAAAATAGCGAAAAGGTCTTGGGTTAAAATTTACTAATAATGCAGCAATATTTATAGCTTCAATATCAGCCAAATCGGTTTCGCCTTTAAAAAAAGTTTCAATTGGTCTAAACTTATCGGTTTGCAGTTTTAGTTTGTTTCTATTATTTACGTCATATTCAAAACCAAAAACTAAACTAAAACTTAATTTATCTTCTATATTATTCGATTCTTTTAATCGTTCTTCACATAATTGTCGTAGCCTTGCTCTTGATAAATGAATTAAAAAACTAGAGTATTTTCCACTTTTTTCAATTTCATAATGCGCTTTTATGGCATTTTTATAAGCTTCTAAACTTTCAGTTTTTGTTATCATATTGGAATTTTTAGGAATCGTTAGGATTTTTCGGAATTTCAGGAATTCCTTATAAACACTCAAGCAAAAACGCTATTTCTTTGCGTCAGAATCAGTTTTTGTTTAACTAGCTATTACAACAAATGTACAAAACTGATTTTAAAAAAGTGTGGCACTACAGAACCGAATTTTTAGTATGGGAAGTATAAACTGAAAGTTCTGTTTGGCACACTTTACTTCCCAAAAAACTATACGAGTACTCAAAAACCATTAGGATAATTATCCTAAAAAGCTGAATTCGAAAAATTTCGGACAGCCAAACGTATGTTCAATTTTAAAGTTTATAAAATGAAAAAAATAAAAATAGTAGTTATAATAGCTATAGGAAGTTTTGCCGTTTCATGTACAGCAGATACTGATGTTGTACCCGCATCAAAATCAAATTTTGATACCAACAATTACAATTATTTGTTACTTCAAAAAACAGCCGATTCTACCGCGCAAGGCGATACAGGCGGGCAAAGTGGTTCGACACCAATTAGACCTTAATTTTTTTAGAAAAATAAAAATTATTATCTATTTTCGGGGAATGGTAATTACGAAAATCCATTTCCCGTTTTTTTATCTTATACTTTTGATTTTCAGCTTGTTTGCTTGCGAATCGAATATACAAAATAATTCTTTATACTTAAATTCTTATAATAAAGCCGAAGAATTATTTGATGCTGCAAAATATGATGCTGCATTTTACTACTATCAAAAAACAAAACTACTGTGCGAAAGCGAAAATGATTTTGAAAACATTATGTATCCCATTTTAATGATGTCGGAAATTCAACGCATAAAAAATGACTATTCGGGCTGCGAAGAAACCGTTACCGAAGCTTTAAAATATGTTACTAAAAACACTAAAAAAAGCTATATTACTTTTATATACAATAATTTAGGCATAGCATTATTAGAACAAGCTAATTACAACGAAGCACAAAAGTATTATGAAAAAAGTTTAGCAATTACTTCTGATGCTGTTTCAAAATGTATTATACAAAATAATATAGCGTATAGTTATATTAAACAAAAGAAATTTGGAAAAGCAAAAACTGTTTTAGAATCTATTTTAAACAACAATGCGTTAAAAGCTAATTTAAAAGAATATGCTAGAGTTATTGATAATTTAGGCTATGTACTGTTTCAATTAAATGATAAAAATGCACTAAACTACTTACAACTATCAAAACAACTACGAGAAAAAGAAAACGATGTATTTGGCTTAACAGCATCTTACATTCATTTTGCAGAATTTTATGAAAATAATAATCCTAATATTGCTAAAAACAACGCTTTAAAAGCCTATGAAATGGCTAAAATAACAAACAATACCGATGATAAAATAGAAGCTTTACAATTTATTACAAAACTAGCTGCTGATGACGAAGCCAAACAATTTGCATTACAAACTTTTAATTTAACCGATAGTATAAAACTAGTTAGACAGCGCGAAAAAAATGAGTTTGCCAAAATAAAATACGATTCTAAAGAAGCACTTAAAGAATTAAAAAAACAAAAACAGCTAAAAGAATTATTTGTAATTTCTATTATTACTGTTTTTGGACTTGCCCTTTTTATTTTTTACAGAATTAAAAAAACAAATAAACAGAAAATACGCGAAACCGCTTACCAAACCGAAACTAGAATAGCAAAAAAATTGCACGACGAATTAGCAAACGACGTACACAATGCCATTGCCTTTGCCGAAACGCAAAACCTAGAAAATTTTACTAACAAAGAAACATTATTAGAAAATTTAGAAACCATTTACAACAGAGCTCGTAATATTTCAAATGAAAATAAAAGTATCGATACCGGTACTAATTATATAGAAAAACTTAAAATAATGCTTACTACTTACAATTCAGAAAATAGAAATGTAATTATAAATTTAGCTCATTTTAATGCTTCAAAAACACCAAAAGAAATAAAAATAATTATTTACCGAGTGCTTCAAGAATTAATGGTAAATATGAAAAAACATAGCCAATGTACACTGGTAAGCATTGCTATTATACCTCAAAAAAAAGTACTACAAATTAACTATTCCGATAATGGAAAAGGAACTAATAATTTAAAAAACTTAAAAAATGGACTTCAAAATGTGGAAAACCGTATTTTTTCAATAAATGGAACTATTATCTTTGATACGTCGCCCGAAAATGGCTTTAAAGTAACAATTGAAATTCCAAAACAGCATACGTATGTTTAAAAAAGTTTTAATAGCAGAAGATTTCGACAGTATTAACATTGCGCTTAAACAATCATTAGAATCGCTTGGTATTCAAGAGATTGAATATGCAAAATATTGCGATGATGCACTATTAAAATTTAAACGAGCCAAACAAGACAATAACCCTTTCGATTTGCTAATAAGCGATTTATCGTTTGTAGAAGATTACAGAAAAGTTAACATAGCATCGGGCGAAAAACTTATTGAAGCTATAAAAAAAATAGAACCCGAACTTCCTATAATTGTATATTCTGTAGAAGACAAAAGCTATATTATTAAATCGCTTTTCGAAGAACAAAATATAAATGCTTTTGTACATAAAGGGCGAAACAGCATTAGCCAACTTAAAAAAGCTATTAATGCTCTGCTTACTAACAAAACATATATTACGCCCGAATTAGATTATTTATTACAAAACAAAAAAACAAAAGAAATAGATAGTTACGATATTTCTTTACTAAACTATTTAGCCGATGGTGTAGCAATAGAACAAATAGAAACTTTATTTAAAAAGCTAAACATTACACCAAATAGTAAAAGCTCTATCGAAAAGCGAGTGAGTAAACTTAAAGACTATTTTAAGGCTAAAAATACTCTTAATTTAATTGCTATTACAAAAGATTTAGGCATTATCTAAAAGTAGTTACTTTAAAAAAAATAATTCACTTTACGGATTTACGTAAGGAATACTCTTTTATTGGCTTTATGTTTGAATAAATTTTAATTTGAAATATTATGGAATATAAAGTAGTACCATTTGTAGCTTCAATAGATGCAAAAAAAGGCACATCTGAACATGTTGCAGAACAATTAGAAATATTAATTAAAAACTACACTAATCAAGGTTGGAAATACATTAGACTCGAAAGCGTAACAACGTTTATTCAACCAGAAAACGGTTGCTTTGGCTTTGGAGCAAAACCCGGATACACAACAACTAGACAAATGGTAGTTTTTGAAAAATAACATGAAATATAGTCTTATTTTAATTGTAAAACTATACTGGTTTTTAATACCAAAAAACAAAAGAAGAAAATGTATTTTTAAAGAATCGTGTTCAAAATTTGTTTACGAAGAAACATCAAAAAATGGATTTAATTCTGGTATTAAGGCTTTTTTATATCGATACAATACTTGTAGAGCAGGTTTTGAAATTTATACCAATCCTATTTCGGGAGAACAAGAAATGCTATTACTAAATGGAGAAATAATTCGTAACAAAGAAATAGCCGAAAGACTACTAACTAATTAAAAAAACAATTATACTTTACTTCTATAAGGTTACCTATTAAAACATGAAAACCAAACACCACATAATTATTGCATGCGTTGCGCTTGTAATGATAGCGCTTTTTACAAATCCTACTATCGAAGACTATAAGCAAAAAATAAAAGAAACTTTTACCACTTATTCTAAAAAATCGATACCTAACGATACAAAAACCGAAGAAAACACTTCAATATTGGGCAATTTCTTAGGAAAATCGCTAATAAATGCAATTGTAGAAAATGCAATTACAGTAGATAATTATTTCATTTTTTCATTAGCAAGAATAGCACACAACGGCGAAGAAAATCTAATTGCTTACGGATTTTTTGGTACTATTTTTCTTATAGATAACATAGACGAAACACTAAATAGGAGTATTAAAATTAAATAACATTAACCCGTTGGGCGTAATTAAAATTAGGTAATTATTTCCGTCAGTTTAAGTGATTTTTGATAGAAAATCGTATCGAAAACTCGGAAAAATTTCTTTCAAATCGATTCTCGACACAAAATTTTAAAAGAATTTTACTCGAATTGACGATTTGGAGTAATTGCAGCCAACGATAGTTCATTTTTAGAAGCTAAAAAATAATCTTAGTAATAACCTAAAAAGACGAATTGAAAATTATTTTACATTAAATTCAAATACTAAAGGAATATGATCCGAGATTGTTTTTGCTTTTTTTAACGATGTAAAATCTTCATAAAAATGAATAGCTTTTGTTTGCAGCACTACTAACTTGTTTTTTGCATACCAAATATTATCAAATTCAGATGCTAAACATTCTTGTTTTTTACACTGGTTTTTTAAAGTTGTTTTTTGATGAACAAATACGGGAAGATATTGCTTTTTTCGCCAAGGATTAAAAACAGAATGCGATTGCGGACAATTGAAATCGCCTACAAATATTAAATTTAGATTTGAATATTCCTCAAAAAAATATTTAAAATACTTAATCTCTGTTTCGGGTTGCATTTTTTTAGTAATTGCGTGAAAATTGACTAGAGTAAATTCTTTGCCCTCATACGCAAACGTTGCAAAAAAAGGTTCTCTATCTATTTCTTGCTTATACTTTTGCTCAAGCCAAGGTTTTTCTATTAACTTTACCTTTGAAGGTTTCCATAAAAAAGCGTAACGTTCGGTTTTGTAAGCACTTCCAGAAGTTGGGTTACTCACAACATACTCCCACTTTGCTCCCGTTCTATTTAGTTCATCTGTTAGTTTAGCCACTGCTTGTGTTCCACCAAATCCTGCAACTACTTCTTGAATAGCAACAATGTCGTAGTTTTTTATTTTCTTTGTAATGTAGGTAATTATGCTATCTGATTTTGATTGCCCAAAATTTTCTAAATTCCAAGTACAAACCGAAACTTGAGCAAAAGTTACTCCTGAAAATACTAAAACAATGAAACCAATTAGTCTTCCCATTTGCATAAAGTTAATCCTAAGGATTTAGCGCTACTTAACGATTTTTTATATAGTTTATGTTGGCAATTATTTAAACCTCTACAATTTTTAGTAAAGTGGTAGCGTTTTGCACCGTTTGAACCGCAAATATACACTTCTTTTTCTAAGGGCGAAGTTGCAGACGTTGCCAGAAACAGTAGCAAAAATAATGGGAGGAGTTTTTTCATTTCAATTTAATATCGAGTAGTTGTTATATAATAAGAAGAAGTATAATCGCCGTTTAGGCTTTCGCTTCCTGCATAATTGTAACCACAAGCTGATGCCGCAATTCTATAATTCCCGCTTAGTAGATTTATAGCTTTTGTTCTGTTTGGCAAAATTGTAATTACTTTAGATTCTGGTCCGCTATATCGAATTGTTAAATCGCAAGAAGTATCGTTTGTAATACTAATTTCTGAAATTTTGCTGTTTCCATAGCTAATTTTTTCGGAAGAAGGCATTTGCCCTGTGTTCGCATCGTTAAAAATATTCTCTACCTCTAAGTCAATAATTCGTTTTTCAAGTTCGGTAATCTTTTTATGATTTGGATTCTCTTTTATAAATTGTTTTATATCATATATTGAAAATGAATTTTTAACATCATCATAAGTTAGTGGTTTAGATACTGTTTCTACTTCTTCATAATTATAATCAATTGGAGCAGCTGCACTATCAACTACATAATAATCATCGTCAATAGAAGTAGCAGCAGAATCAATTACATAGGAATTTGCAGAATCAAAACTTTCTTCAATAATTTCAGAATCATTCCTTTCAACTTTACACGATAAAAGGAAACAAAGAGCAAAAAAGCTAAAAATAATACTTTTCATAATTTAAAAATTTAATGATAAAAAGGTGTTTCAATTGATGGTACAAACCAACTTAAAAAATGTTCAAAAACAGTTAGTAATGAAAAAGCTAAACCTACTACTAATACTAATTTAAATGTAAAATAAACAACATTATTATTTTCTAACTCAATACTAGTATTGTTCTTAGAAAAGAAAAAATTATCAATTACATCCACTATTTTATTTACAAAAAGAGTAAACAAAAAAGTAAAACCTATGTACAACAAAATTTTACCAGTGCTATATAAAAATGTATTTTGAACGGTATTAGAATAAATAACCGTTTCTATGGTATTTTCGGTAATTTCTAAAGCTGAATTTAAAAAAATAAAAAAAGGAATTAACCATGTACTTTGCCAAATTAGGAATGACCAAGATGGCTTTTCATGAGGATTAAGCTTAAACGTTTTTTGGGCTAAAAATTGTATTAATCCTAGTGCAAGAAGTAAACTAATTACTCCAACTAATATTGTAAAAAAGATACTTTGTTTGTTCATGTTATTTAGTTTTTAATGATATTCTCCAAAAATGTAAATTATTAAATTCGTTTGAAAGTTCTCCTGGCTCAACTCCTAAAGCGGTTGTTTCCCAGAAATAGTATTTTTTCCCTTTATAGTTATAATATTGACCATTTAATGGCAAGTTAATTCCTAAAATAGAGTGTAAATAATGTTCGCTACTTAAAATGGCAACATCATAATTATAATGCTTAAATATTGAATATAAAAGTAGCGTTCTTGTATCGCAATCGCCTTTTAAATGATATAAAAACTCTACAGGTGTACAAATACCAAATTCTTGATTTCCTATACATTTACCTTTATTATTTCTAAGAAATTCTCTTGTAAATGCGTCGGATTGATACGAAGCATTACAATCGTTTTCTAATACTATGTTATATGGAATATCTTGAACAAAACTAACCACCATTTTAGCAAAATCAATTTTGTTTAATTTATTAGCATAGCCTATACTGTCTAACATTGTATAAATACTACTAAAATTATTAGTATCAAATTGTTGTAGCTTATAAAGAATTTCATCATAATTTAAATTACTTCTATAACTTAACTGATTTTTATGCTGCCCCGATTTTAAATAACTACTTTGTTTTATATAATAAGTTCCTTCATATTGAGTACCATTGTAATCTTTCCAAATACGATAATGCTTAATTACTTTATCGTTTGCAATTTCTGGTTCCGAATTTTGATTATCAATAGTAGTATCTGTAATTGGTTCAATAACAGGATTTAATTCTCTTTCTGATTCAATTGGTTTAGGGTTTGGAATATAATTAGTGCTTCTATTACTGAAATTATAAATTAAGGAAATTAAAAGCCCTAAAAAGAACAAACTAATTAATCCTCTAAATATCCATTTAAGAAAAGGAGCAAGCAGATTTAGCAACCAAATTAATATGCCAAAACCTATTATATATAAAAGAGCTGGTAAAAAATTTATTAATATTGTCCCAATAATTAAAAAACCTATTATAGTTAAAATTGTTGAAAAACAGCCTTCAAAAATTCCTCCTGTGGTTGAAACAGTTTCATTCTTTTTCTCCCAATTACCCCAAACGGTATCATTATGTCGTTTACAATAATATTCGTAGCGAATATAATTGTCTTTTTCTTCTTTCTTTCCCGTTTTTACACCATTAGATATACAATAATCATTTATATTAGGTTCATCAAATATTGGTTCTTTGATAATTTCAATTATCTGAATTATTTTTTCTTCATAACTAATTTCATAATCAAAAATATAACCCGTTATCTTTCCTGTAAATGTTCCAAAAATTTCATTCCCTTCTATTTGATGTAATTTTTTATTGGATTTAAATTCACATATTTTGGGCTCAATTATACCCAATTCAAAATATTTCCCAGCCTGTTCAATATGAACTTTTAAAAGTTCAGGAAGTTTTTCTCTTGGAAATTGCTTGTTATTACATTCGTTATCAAATGGAATGTTTTTAGAAGTTTGTTTTATTTCGACTAATGCTTCATATATCTCAAAATCATAGAATTCAGCATTATAATACTCTTCTGAATACTTTAAAATACTTCCTCTATATTTTCCTTTTATACTGCCAAGAATATACGTTTTACGAGGCGTTTTTACTTCATAAGAAATCTTTTCCCATTTTAAACCATCTTCATCTATAAATGGCTCACGCTTAATTTCTGTAATTATTCGTTCTTCCATTTATTCTACATTGTTATATAATAAATCTAAAAAGTCTTTTTCAGAACTAAATTTAGATATTTCCGATTTTTGTATTGTCCTAAATGGTGGGTTTTCCCAATTCTCATAAAAATCTATTTTCTCAGGTTGTAGTTCTTCTTTAATTTCTTTTAAAATAGTTTGGTAACGAAATTTATTTATTTCTTTAATTTTTAAAAGTTTTACCAATAATTTATTTAAAACTTCATTATTAACTTTATCAATTTTCTCTTCTAATACTTGAGAATAATGTCGTCTAAATTCATTATAATTATCAATAACTAATTGTTCTTCGATTTCTCTTTTTAAAACATAAAACCTTTTGTTTCTCACTAAGAATTTCAACCGAATAGGATATAAAAAAACGAGTATTACAACAAGCGTTATAATCCAAGATAAAGCATTTTCGTGCAACAACAATTTAATTCTCTGAATGTAAAAATTGCTTTTTGAAAGTAACTTTTCTAAATTGTTATAGTTATTTATTTTAGCTGAAATTATTTTGTTTAATTGTTCTTTGTATGAGTTAAATTCGTTTTCAATTTTAGCATTCGACAATAAAACATTTTGCAATTCTGCTTGATAATTCAAATCACTTTGTACTTCTAATTGTAATAGATTATGCAATTCATTAACTAAAGAATCTTGTTTTTTATTAACCTTAGTAAAAAGTGGTTTTACATCGCATTTTTTTAAAGAATCTAAAAGTGAAAAAGCTTTTGTTATAAAAACTTTATCTAAATTTATTTTTGAATTGAAATCTGTAAGTTTATTGTTGACTAAATTGAGTTCTTGTTCGTCTAGTTTCAATCTAATTACTCTTTCAAAATCTTCCTTTACTCTTATTTCATCTGATATAAATAAACTATCGGCAACAATTGTCATATTCGCTTTTTGCAATTGTTTAAATTTTTCTAAACTGGGTTCTATAGATTTCGATAAAAAATACACATTAATAGGTTGTGCAATAATTATAGCCATTAATGTCATAAAACCTAAACGTAAAAACATTGACGGAGTAAAAAAACGAGTATGATTTTTTTCGTCAGTAATAAATGTTTTATCTTTTACTTTATATTTATTTGGCAATGTTGGTGGCGAAATAGTGTATAACAACAACAAATAAATTATTGTAATAATAGATGCCCATAAAATTCCAAAAGGTGTACTTATTAATGGATTTTCATTAAAAAGTGAGTAAGTAAAAGTTGTTGCACTAACAAAACATCCTATAAAAATTAGCATTACAAAAAATCCGATTACTGCAAAATGAACTTTAAGAGAAGTTGCACATTTTTTTAAAATATAGCCATCTTCTCCTGAAAAAGTGGTAAGTGTTAATCGTATGTTTTCTATAAAACTATTCTTCATTTTGTATTGGCTTGATGTAATTTTCTAAATTTTCATCAATCTTTTTCATCTCCTGCTCTTTATACTTATTTACAGCATAATCAGTAAGTTCTTTTTGAATTTCAGTAAGTTTTATTTTCTCATATATTAAGCGATGGGCTTCATGATTAATAACTAAATGACGTTCAATACCTTCTTTATCTTTATAAAAATCATATTTAACTTCTATACCTTTTCAGCTTTTATAAGTCATCTCTATTCTCGGCTAAATAATCATAAGGTGACTTAATTAACATTAGTTTGAAAAACACAGGAGTTAATTCAATTGCCATAAACAATAAGGTTATAAAAATTGAAATCCATGTACCTGCAACCTTATGAGCTAGTTGAATTCTTTGTGACAATCCATCCAATCCTGATGCTACTCTTTGAGAAACTTGCTCAATTTCCTCTTTACCTCCTTGAAGTTCAATTTTTTTTGCTTCAAGCGCAGCTATTTTAGGTTTATTTTCAATCTCAAAATCTAATTTTGCTTTTTTTGCTTCTTCATATAATGCTCTATTTTGAGGACACGGCTTATTTTGCATTAAACAATCTCTTAAATCCTTTCTTGCAATCCCTTCATTTTTAATTAATTCATTAAACAATTCATCTATATTTTTTAAATCTTTATTAATTCTTTCAATTTCTGGTGAAGATATTTTTGAAGTAGCCTCTTTCATTTTTAATTCTTCTGCCTTTTGCAATTTGTAAAGCTCTACATTAATCTCTGTCTGAAACATTCTAATCTCAATTGGCTTTGAAATGGTTATAGCTATAATTGCTCCCATTAAAATACGTGGAATTGCTCCTTTTAACTCATCCCAAGTAATTTTTTCCGTACCATCTCCCTTTCCTGTACTGGTCACAATAAAACGGTCGATATTAAAAATAATTAATCCCCAAATCAATCCAAAAACAATTGACATTAATAGAGTTGGAATATCTAAAGGAATATAATTAGGGTTTTCAATAACTGTTTTGGTTTTATCTAAAACGTCTGAAGCTTTAGGAGAAAATATAGTATAAAAAGCATATCCACCAGCTAAACCAGCCATAACACCTGTTGCAAAAACGATTCCTCCCAAACACATATATTTAATTTGATCAGAATAGGTTGCTCTTTCTAATAAATAACGGTCACCCCCTGCGCATTTCCATAAAAAACGCATAATAGAGCCTGATTTGGGTAATTCATAATAATCTCGTTTCATAAATAGTTGTTTTGGTTGAATTTATCTAGTTTTAAAGTAATATTTTGTCTTTTTAATTTTACAATTTCAAATTTGACATTACTGTTTTTTAAGTCAAATGTTCGTTGTAAATTAATAATCTGTAAATCGGAATGGTGATTGTATCCCAAATTTAATTCTTGACTTTTTATTTTAAAATTTGAGAAATTAGTTTTCAAAGAAGGGTCAATTTCTATTTGTTTCTTGTAGTTTTTAAATAAACCTATTGCTTCAAAATCAATTTTATGATTATGAGGTTTTAAATAAATTATTTTTTTACCATCATATAAATAATTTGTTCTATTAATCCTAAAATACAAGGCATTTGTAAATGAAAAATTCATTAATAGAAAATCATCTTCAGCATGAGGATTTGAGATATAATCAAACTCTATTTTTTGCAATGTTTTATTCTTTTTAAATAAAATTTGGATAATTTTAATTAAAACAGATGAATAAAATTTGAAAAAAAATAATGTGTTTTTAATCATAATTATTTGATTATTATAATGATTAAATGTAAAGGTTTATAAATTAGTAACCAAAACTATGTTGCATAACATTCTTTTAACAGAAATAACAACCATTTGTTTTTATAATTCTATCTACATACTATTTTTTCATAATTAAGTATTAAATTCTCTCCAAACGTATAAAAACAAAAAATGTTTTCCTTGCGGAAAACCGTAATTTGGTATTTTTTATAAATTTTTAACTAAAAAAGCAACATACTAGTATGTTGCTTTTTGTGTGAAAATTAGTGGTTAAGTAGTTTGTTTTTTAGTATTATAGTTTAATCAATTTTTGAGTTGCAATGGTACCATTTTCATCTTTTACTTGTAGTATATAAGTGCCCGATGGTAGTATGGTAACGTCTGCATTTACTATTTGTGTATTTACTTGAGAGAAAACTTTTCTACCTTGTAAATTGTAAATATCTAAAGCAACTATTTTATTTTTTGAATTGATATTTAAAGTTGATTGTACAGGATTTGGATAAACTAACAAATCGTTTATTGCATTAAACGTTGCAGCATTTAAAGTAGCTTCAAAATCGAACTTTGTAATATATACAAAAGATTGTGGTGTTGCATTTCCTTCTGTAGTAGATGGATTGGTGTAATCAAATGCAGCCACTCCTCTACTCGAACCTATTCCTATAAATTTAGTAGCATCTAAAGTTTGAACAAATGGATTGCTTTGTGCTTGAACGCCTTGTATTAAATAAATACTCGAGAAATTTAAACTTGAATCAAGTTTTAAATAATACGCATCGGCATTTGTTGCCGAAGCGGCATAATTATTACCATCTAATGTAATATTTTGAAACAAACCTGCTAAAACTAAAGAACCATCATCTGTTATTACAATATCTTTAATGGTATCTAAATTTGATGTTGTTCCAGGAATTACAAAAGAATTAACATAAGTACCCTCTGTAGTAAATTTTGAAATATAAGCTTCTTGTCCTCCTGCAGAAGTAAAACTATTAGTTCCTGTGCTCGATGGATCTAAATCGACTGTTGCGTTAAAACCGCCACCTACATATAAATCTGTTCCGTTTACTAGTATTTTTTCTGGTGTATCGGAACCCGTGCTACCATAATTTAACCCCCATATATAATTGCCATCAACATCGTATTTTGCAACAAATGTATCGTAACTTCCTGCAGTTGTTCTTATATCGGTTGTTGCATCGTCTGGATCTAAATCGATTGTTCCTTGAAAACGCCCTACTACATAAATATTTCCATTTTCATCTAAATCCATATTCATAATTTTCTTATTCGATGTACCGTCTAGTGTTTTTACCCAAATAAAATTACCATCGTTATCTAGCTTTACAATAAAAGAATCGCTGCTTCCAGTAGCTATGTGTATTTCTTCTGCAGCACCTGGGTCAAAATCGAGATATACATAACTTCCCGCTAAGTAAATATTTCCATTAGCATCTATTTTTATGGTAGAAACATCGTCGTGAGGACCACCAGAAGGAGAGCTCATTTGTTTTGCCCAAACAAAATCTCCAGCGGCATCTAGTTTTATTAAAAAAACATCTCTATTTGCAAATGTAGAAGTTACACTTAAACTAACTACGGCATCGCTAGGGTCTGCATCTAAAGCATTACTGCCTGCGCCCATAAAATAGCCCGTTAAATAATAATTACCATCACTATCTTGTGCGGTATCTATTAATACTTCGTCTAAACCACCACCAAATTGTTTAATCCACTCTATAGCACCCGTTTGCGATAATTTTATTAAAGCGCCATCTGCGTTTCCGCCTTTATGAGTTATTGGAAAATCGCCTGTTAAACTTCCGCCTAATAAAGTAGAAATTGCGTATCCGCCGTCGTTTAATTTTGTTATTCTTTGTGGCGAGTTTACGCCGCTATCGCCAACAAATTGGCTTCCGTAATAATTTTGTGCGTTTGTTTCTAAATACATTAAAGAAATAATTAAAGAAACTAATAGTACTGTTTTTTTCATGTTGTAAGGTTTTAGTTATTACACCAACAAATGTAGAATGGTATTTTACGTTATACAATTAAAGTACTTCTAAAATTCGGGAAATTTGGTAATATAAAAACATTAAAACATTGATTTACAATAATTTAATTTTTGTTACTAAAATTACAGTAATCTTAAAACAAAAGAATTATCTTTGAAAAACTAAACAAAATTTAAAACTAAAAAGCGCTTGAGAACCATTTTATTGATATTACTTTTAAATTTTACTACTATTGTAACAGGTCAAAATAAAGGCGATTTTAATTATTTTTTTGAAAAATCTATTACGAACCTTTATAACGACCCCGATGCGTGTATTACACTTTCTCAAAGTTTAATTGTAAACGATAAAAATGATGATAATAAAATTGTATATCAAAATATTTTAAGCCAGTCGTACGCGTTAAAAGGCGATTTTTTAAATGCTATAAAAACCATAATTTATACAAATAGTTTAAAAGATTCGTATAAAAGTAAATTTCAACAAAATTATTTAGATTTTTCACTAGCCGATCAGTATCAAAATTTAGGTTTATACGAACAATCTAAAAAAATAATTGATCAATTTTTAAACGATACTAACTTTTTATCTAGTCCAAAAAATAAACCCTTATTAGGAAAATTATACCAGTTACAAGCACTAAATTTTGTAGTTACTAAAAAATATGATACAGCATTAAGTTTATTTGCTAAAAGCAATGCTAATTTAACTGATAAAACCGAAGAAAATGCTATTTTAAAAATTGAAAACGAATTATTTAAAGCACTAATTTATACAAATACTAAACAAGTAGAAAAAGCAATTGCTTTATTTGAAGAAGTTTTAAGTAAAGAAACACTCAATCGGTATGATTTTTTATATGCACTAGCTAGAGAAAATGCTGCTCGCGCTTATTTTTTAAATCAAAATGTTTCAAAAGCAATTGCATTATTAACTGAAGCTTTAGTAAAAATAGACGCAAAAGATTATAAACAACTTAAAAAACGAGTTTTTGATGGACTTTCTAATGCGTACTTAAGTCAGAAAAACGAAACAGAGTATAAGTATTATCAAAATTTATCGGTTGCTTTAAAACAAGAATTAGATAAAAACAAAAAATCGGCTATTAATTTATTAGTTAGCGAATTAGAATTTATAGAAAAAGAAAAAATTCAGTATAACAAGCAAAAATTGACCGATACTAGTTATGTTACTTTTTCGTTTTCAATTGCACTTTTGTTAATTTTAGGAAGCTTATTTTTTTACACGACCAAAACTTCTAAATCGTTAACCAAACAAATAGATTTTTTTGAAAAATTACAAGAAAAAAATACAATTAATACAACCGAAACTGTAGCTAAAAAAGTAAATGTATTATCTGAAGAAAAAGAAAATGAACTATTAGCAAAATTAGAAATTTTTGAAAATTCAGAACACTATTTAAGCAACCAAATGTCGTTGCCACTTTTAGCCGCAGAACTCGATACTAATATTAAATACCTATCTGAAGTTATTCGAAAATTTAAAAATAAAAATTTTAACAGTTATATTAATGAACTACGAATTCAGCATTTGGTAAAAATATTAAAAACAAATCCTAGTTATTTAAATTATAAAGTAAGCTATTTAGCCGAAATTTCAGGTTTTTCATCGCATAGCGCATTTACAGCCGTTTTTAAATCTATTACAGGAATTTCGCCAAATGATTTTATAAAAAAACTATCCGATAATTTATAATGAAACTATTTATTTTCCATATTATTTTAATTATACTATTGCCTAATAGTAGTTTTAGTCAAGAAAAAAATGATACTTTCTATGAAAGTATTCAACCTTATTTGTATGAAAACCCTAATAAAGCCATAACAATTGCTAAAAATAAAATTAGTGAAGAAAAAAATATTGATATTCAAATTAAATATTACTTGTATTTAGCAAAAGCTTATACCGCAAAGAGAGATTTTGATGCTTCTTTTAAAACACTTTTAAATGCTAAAGCAATTGTAGAGAAATCGAGTAATATAGCTTCTAAAATAGATGTTTTAATCTTAATTGCCATTCAGTACCAACAAATGGAATTGTACAACAAATGTTTAGAAACCCTAGACGAAGTAGATGCCATTTGCGCCAATTTAAACACTACTTTTAGTAATGAAAAATATAGCTGGCTAGGAAAAATATATGCTATTAGAGGTATTATTTACAAATCTTCGGAAAATTACGATATTGCATTAGAAAAATTTTTAAAAGCAATACATAATTTAAAAAATGCGCCACAATCTATTGCGAATACTAATAATACCAGCATAGTTTATTACAATATGGGGTATTGTTTTTTATTGTTACACAACAACTCTGAAGCCGAAATTAATTTTAAAAAAGCTATAAATTATGCTAAAAAATCGAAAGCTGTTAGTTTAGAAGCTTATGCTTTAAAAGGTTTAGGCGATAATTATTTTTTACAAAAAGAATACAATTTAGCACTTACTAATTTTGAAAATGCAAAAGTTAAAGCTTCAAAAATAGGCGATGTAGTGTTAAACGAAGGAATTTATAAAGGATTAGCCGATAGCTATTTAAGTATTGGTAATTTTAATGAATATAATGTGCACAACGAATTGTATAAAAAAACGCAGTTCGAAAGAGAACAAAACGAATTAAAATCGATTAATTCTTTACTTAACAATATTGACAATACTACACAAAATAGCATTAAAGAAATGGAAAATCGTTATACAATTATTACTACAAGTATTGCTATAATAACGTTTTTAATGAGTTTCTTTTTTATTTTTAAAACACTTAAAATAAACAAATTAAATAAAGAAAAACAAAAAAGAATTGCTGCAATTATTTAATAATACATTCTAAACCCTAAAGTGGTACACAAGTTATATTGTTTATCGAAAAGTGTTTCTACCGTTTCAAAAATGGTATCGCTTTGCTCGTAAATTGAAAAATATAAGTTGTCGAGCATAGTGCTTACTATTGGTACGCAATTACAGTAGCCAGAAATTGCCTTAGCTCCAGTAACATCTAAAAAATATTGAAACGTTTCTTCTTCTAATTCGAGCTGAAATAAATTAGCAAAATGAATTATTTTATCTTGTAATTTTCCTTCGAAAAGTTCGGCAATTTCTTCAAATGAAAAACAATAATTACCCATTACAATTTGGTTTTCTCTTCCTTTTACAACTAAATAAATAACGGCATAATCGTTAAAATGCTTATCTTCATATAAAAGAGTGCTTAAGCTTTCTTCAAAAGTATCAATACTATCGCAGGTTTTGTAAACGCTTGTTATACCGTATTGTAAAGCTAAATTTTCTAACGATGTTAAAACAACACTTTTTTTGACTATTTCAACATCTTCAACTAATTCTAAACAATAAATGTAATTATTTTTCAATTTCTAATATATGTTTTACTTATAAAGTAACAAAAATTTATATTTCAATGCAATACTGCTCTTTAATAACTTTTTGTATTGAAACAAAACCTATTTGGTTTAACTTAATTTCTGAACGTTTTACCCAAATTAAATCGCTAATTTCATCTTCAGCATTAATTTTTAAAACATCCGATTTTAATTGACATTCATAAAAAATATCCATTGTTCTATAAGGAACATTTTTATACAAATAATTATTAGGCGCAGTGGTTATATAATGTAAATCTTTAGGTAAAATAAGCAAATTCAATTCTTCTTGTATTTCGCGGCAAGCAGCTTGTTCAGCATTTTCATTTGGATCAATAAATCCGCCTGGTAAATCCCATTTTCCCCTATCGGGATCAACATTCCTTACGGTAAATAAAATTTTATCTTCAAAAGTAAAAATTACAGCAACGGCAGCCGCAATATTATGAAAGTATGTAAAACCACAATCGTTACAATGAAACCGTACATTATTAGGAAATTCAAAATTTTGTGATTTACAATTCGGACAGTACTTAAAAAACGTCATCAATTAGTGATTAGTGATTAGTGATTAGTGATTAGTGATTAGTGATTAGTGCAAATTTACTTTTTACTTTTTACTTTTTACTTTTTACTTTTTACTTTTTACTTTTTACTTTATAATTATCTTTGTGCTATGCAAAATCATTTAGTAATAATAGGAAACGTTTGGCCAGAACCTAGTGCTACTGCTGCAGGTAGTAGAATGTTACAACTAATCGATTTATTTAAAAGCTATAATTTTAGTATTACATTTTTAACTTCGGCAAAAAAAAACGAATTTTCTTTTGATTTAGCCAGTATAAATATACAAACTCGTAGTATAGAACTTAATAACAATTCGTTTAATACCGTTATTACAACTCTAAACCCAACAGCTGTTTTATTCGATCGTTTCATAACCGAAGAACAATATGGCTGGCGAGTAACAGAAAATTGCCCAAACGCTTTAAAAATATTAGATACCGAAGATTTACATTTTTTAAGAAAAGCTAGAGAAAATGCCTTTAAAAAGCAACGCAATTTAATTTTCGAAGATTACTTATCCGATATATTTAAACGAGAAATAGCCGCTATTTACAGATGCGATTTAAGCTTAATTATCTCAGAATATGAAATAGATTTATTAACCAATACCTTTAAAATAGACCGTTCACTTCTATTTTATTTACCTTTTTTAATAGATAATATAAATAAAAACCAACCTACATTTTCAGAACGAAAGCATTTTATGAGTATTGGCAACTTTCTGCACGAACCCAATTGGCAAACGGTTTTGCAATTAAAAACAGTTTGGAAAACAATTAAAAAAGAACTTCCCGAAACAGAATTGCATATATATGGCGCCTATACAAGCAATAAAGTAAATCAATTGCATAACGAAAAAGAAGGTTTTCTTATAAAAGGAAGAGCAAATTCTAGTAAAGAAGTGTACAAAAAATATCGCGTACTACTTGCTCCTATTCCATTTGGTGCTGGTCTAAAAGGAAAACTATTCGAGAGTATGCAATACGGTTTACCAAACATTACCAATTCCATTGGTGCCGAAGCCATGCAATTTAATAAAACTTGGAACGGATTTATTACAAACAACAAGAGTCAATTTATTACAAAAACGATACAACTCTATACTAATGAAAACATTTGGAACAAATGTCAAAACAATGGCTATATTATTTTAGAAAATAAATTTAACACCAACCTATTTAAAAGTAAATTTATTGAACAAATAAATTATCTCATAAATAATACAAAAAAACATCGCCAGCACAACTTTTTAGGTCAGCTATTTCAGCATCATACCTTACAGAGCACAAAATTTATGAGTAAATGGATTGAAGTAAAAAATTCATTAAATTAGAGCACTTTTTTCATTTTTCAAAACACGTACTCTTCCCGCTATCGCCTGTACTCGATGCTTGGCTCTATCGGGGCTAATAAACACCTAAGTCTTTGTAATTAGCGATTTAGCAAATGTGACAATGAAGCACAATTAGAAAATTAGCGAATTTGAAAATACTAGTGATTTTACCTTTTTATCATTTCCCTTTTACCTAAAACATTTCACTCAACTTTCGACTTTTTACCTTTGCTAATTTTCAACATCCGACATTCAACATTCATTTGATGGACTTTTGACATTCGACATATATTAAACAAAAAAGCCTGTCTAAATAATAGACAGGCTTTTCAAAAGAAAGGCAGCGACCTACTCTCCCACATTACTGCAGTACCATCGGCGCTATCGGGCTTAACTTCTCTGTTCGGAATGGGAAGAGGTGAGCCCCGACGCAATAACCACCTTAAGTTTTTAGTTTTCAGTTCACAGTTTTTAGTTTACAGTTTTACAACTCTTAACTTGCCAACTCAAAACTCATAACTGCAACTTTGTTGCTAATATTTTAACATATTGAGAAAAAAAAGAATTTAAATAAGAAAGAAGTTTCCCCCGCAATTAAGCGGAGACGTGTACATAAGCTTACGGGTTATTAGTACTACTCGACTATGACATTACTGCCTTTACATCTATAGCCTATCAACCTAGTCATCTTCTAGGACCCTTTAAAGAAAATCTCATCTTGTGGTGGGTTTCGCGCTTATATGCTTTCAGCGCTTATCCCTTCCGAACGTAGCTACTCTGCAATGCCCCTGGCGAGACAACAGATACACCAGCGGTTCGTCCAATTCAGTCCTCTCGTACTAGAATCAGATCCACTCAAATTTCTAACGCCCGCAGTAGATAGAGACCGAACTGTCTCACGACGTTCTGAACCCAGCTCGCGTGCCACTTTAATGGGCAGGTGGCCCAACCCTTGGGACTTCTCCAGCCCCAGGATGTGACGAGCCGACATCGAGGTGCCAAACCCCCCGTCGATGTGAAACTCTTGGGGAGATCAGCCTGTTATCCCGGCGTACCTTTTATCTAACTGAGCGATGGCCCTTCCATGCGGAACCACCGGATCACTATATACTTTCGTACCTGATCGACCTGTATGTCTCTCAGTCAAAGCTCCCTTATGCCATTGCACTCTACGCACGGTTACCAAGCGTGCTGAGGGAACCTTTAGAAGCCTCCGTTACTCTTTTGGAGGCGACCACCCCAGTCAAACTACCCACCAAGCAATGTCCCCCGCAATCGCGGGTTGGAGCTCCAGACAAGCAAAGGGTGGTATTTCAGCAATAGCTCCACAACGCCTAGCGACGCCACTTCATAGTCTCCCACCTATCCTACACATCACGTGTCCAAGGTCAATACTAAGCTATAGTAAAGGTCTGTGGTCTTTCGTCCCACTGCGGGTAATCGGCATCTTCACCGATACTACAATTTCACCGAGGTTTCATGGCTGAGACAGTGTCCAGATCATTACACCATTCTGATGCAGGTCGGAACTTACCCGACAAGGAATTTCGCTACCTTAGGACCGTTATAGTTACGGCCGCCGTTTACTGGGGCTTCAATTCAATGCTTCTCCGAAGATAACATCTCCTCTTAACCTTCCAGCACCGGGCAGGTGTCAGGCCCTATACGTCATCTTACGATTTTGCAAATTACTGTGTTTTTGATAAGCAGTCGCCTGGACCTCTTCACTGCGGCCCCGATTATTACATCAGGGCGACCTCTCTCCCGAAGTTCTGAGGTCTATTTTGCTAATTCCTTAGCCATGAATCTCTCGAAGCGCTAGGATTCTCTCCTCAACTTCTGTGTCGGTTTACGGTACGGGTATATCATCTAAGTTTAGAAACTTTTCTTGGAAGCCCTTAGGCACACTATCTCTTTGTCCGAAGACGCTGAGTACTATCGGTGCTTGCCATTCTCTACGGATTTGCCTATAAAAAGATATAGCTACAACCTTCAACGAACAATTCCGTCTGTTCGCGTTGCTCATCACTCCGTCATTCCATCACAATGATAAGTAATAGAATATTAACCCGTTGGCCATCGACTTCCCCCTTCGGGTACGCCTTAGGACCCGACCAACCATAAGCTTTAATTGGCATGTTGAGGAAACCTTAGTTTTTCGGTGTGTGCGGGTTTCTCGCCCGCATTATCGTTACTTATGCCTACATTTGCTTTTCTAAACAGGTCCAGCAAACCTCGCAGTTTACCTTCAACTTGGTTAGGAATGCTCCCCTACCACTGTATTTGCCTTACAATCCATAATGGTAGTATACTTATGCCCGATTATTATCCATGCTCGCCCGCTCGACTAGTGAGCTGTTACGCACTCTTTAAATGAATGGCTGCTTCCAAGCCAACATCCTAGCTGTCTAAACAGGCAAACCGCGTTTTTCAACTTAGCATACATTTAGGGACCTTAGCTGATGGTCTGGGTTCTTTCCCTCTCGGACATGGACCTTAGCACCCATGCCCTCACTGATTATTATCATTTTCTTAGCATTCGAGGTTTGTCGAGGTGAGTGAGGCGGTAAAACCCACATCCAATCAGTAGCTCTACCTCTAGTAAACTATTATAAGCGCTGCCCCTAAAGGCATTTCGGTACGAGCTATTTCCAGGATTGATTGGCGCTGCCCTACCACAAATTCATCCGAAGACTTTTCAACGTCAACCGGTTCAGTCCTCCACTGTGTGTTACCACAGCTTCAACCTGCCCATGGGTAGATCTGGTTTCGCGTCTACCATTACTGACTATAGCGCGCCCTATTCAGACTCGCTTTCGCTACGGATCCGTGCCCAATACCTTATCCTTGCCAGCAACGGTAACTCATTAGGCTCATTATGCAAAAGGCACGCCGTCACCAAATAAATTGGCTCCGACCACTTGTAAGCGTATGGTTTCAGGATCTATTTCACTCCGTTATTCACGGTTCTTTTCACCCTCACGGTCTTGGTTCACTATCGGTCTCTCAGGAGTATTTAGCCTTAGCGGATGGTCCCTTCAGGTCCTCTGAGGTTTCACGTGCCGCACTACTCGGGATACTGCTATCTTACTACGCTTTATATACGGGACTATCACCCTCTGTGGTTAACCTTTCCAGGTTATTCTAATTCATTATAGCTCGAATATCGCAGTCCTACAACCCCGTTATTGCCGTAACAACAACGGTTTGGGCTAGTCCGCGTTCGCTCGCCACTACTTACGGAATCACTTTTTGTTTCTTCTCCTCCGCCTACTTAGATGTTTCAGTTCAGCGGGTTCACTCACCTATCGGTGTACTATGTCTTCAACATAGTGGGTTGCCCCATTCGGATATCTGCGGATCAACTCGTATGTGCCAATCCCCACCGCTTTTCGCAGCTTATCACGTCCTTCATCGCCTCTGAGCCTAGGCATCCCCCATACGCCCTTATTTTGCTTATTGTACTTTTTAGATTAAACTTATAGCTTATAGCTATCAGCTTAAAACTGTGCTTTCTATTCTACTTATTATATTTTTTCTCAATATGTCAATGACTTTTCTTAATTGATTAGTACCTAGTAATTAGTGATTAGTTTTTTTTTACTAATTACTATTCACTCTACTATTCACTTGAATAGTGGAGAATGTCGAGGTCGGGCAGTGACCTCCTGCGTGCAAGGCGGGCGCTCTAGCCAGCTGAGCTGTCCCCATTCTTAAATTCAGAATTATGAATTCAGAATTACGAATTTTGAATTCTCAACTTCCAGAATTTCCTTTTATTGTCTAGTTTTAATTGTGTTATAATTCGTAATTAAAAAAAGTAGTCCCGAACTGATCGAACTGCCGACCCCTACATTATCAGTGTAGTACTCTAACCAGCTGACTACGGAACTCTCAGCATTTTAATAGTTTTGAACCAACAGCTAGAAAATAAAATAATGCCTAAAATAACTTAATTTTATCGTTTCTCTAAAAGGAGGTGTTCCAGCCGCACCTTTCCGGTACGGCTACCTTGTTACGACCCCAGCCCCAGTTACGGTTTTACCCTAGAGCAGCTCCTTGCGGCGACCGACTTCAGGTACCCCCAGCTTCCATGGCTTGACGGGCGGTGTGTACAAGGCCGGGAACGTATTCACCGGATCATAGCTGATATCCGATTACTAGCGATTCCAGCTTCATGAGTCAGGTTGCAGACTCCAATCCGAACAGACCGGTTTTATAGATTACATCCTATCGCTAGGTAGCTGCTCTCTGTACCGGCCATTGGCACATTGTGTGGCCCGGGACGGCAGGAGCCGTGATGATTTGATCATCCCCACCTTCCTCTGGTTTTACACCGGCAGTCTTGTTAGAGTTCCCTTGTGCTGGCAACTAACAACAGGGGTTGCGCTCGTTATAGGACTTGAACCTGACACCTCAGGCGAGCTTTGACGACAACCATGCAGCACCTTGAAAGACGTCGAAGAAAGTACTGTTTCCAATAACGTCGTCTCCCATTTAAGCCCTGGTAAAGGTTCTCGCGTATCATCGAATTAAACCACATGCTCCACACCGCTTGTGCGGGAGTACACGTCAATTCCTTTGAGTTTCACACTTGCGTGCGTACTCCCCAGGTGGGATACTTATCACTTTCAGCCACTCAACATAAATGCCGAACAGCTAGTATCCATCGTTTACGGCGTGGACTACCAGGGTATCTAATCTTGTTCGCTACCCACGCTTTCGTCCATCAGCGTCAATCGTCTGTTGTGTACTGCCTTCGCAATTGGTATTCCATGTAATATCTAAGCATTTCACCGCTACACTACATATTCTAGTTACTTCACAAAAATTAAGTCTACAGTATCAATGGCAGTTTCCCGGAGTTGAGCTGGGAGATTTTCATGACTTATAAGACCGCCTACGGACCCTTTAAACCCAATGATTCCGGATAACGCTCGAATCCTCCGTATTACCGCGGCTGCTGGCACGGAGTTAGCCGATCCTTATTCTTACAGTACCGTCAAACTAGTTCACGAACTAGCGTTTCTTCGTGCAAAAGCAGTTTACAACCCATAGAGACCGTCTTCCTGCACGCGGCATGGCTGGGTCAGAGTTGCCTCCATTGCCCAATATTCCTCACTGCTGCCTCCCGTAGGAGTCTGGTCCGTATCTCAGTACCAGTGTGGGGGATCTCCCTCTCAGGACCCCTACCATCATCGTCTTGGTAAGCCGTTACCTTACCAACTAATAATGGGACGCATGCTCATCTTGTACCGTTGGAACTTTAATCATCAAATGATGCCATTCGATAATACTATGGGGTATTAATCCAAATTTCTCTGGGCTATCCCCTTTGTACAAGGTAGATTGCATACGCGTTACGCACCCGTCGCCGGTCTCATAAGTGCAAGCACTTACTACCCCTCGACTTGCATGTGTTAGGCTGCGCTAGCGTTCATCCTGAGCCAGGATCAAACTCTTCATCGTATATTATAATATTATTCGATAAATTGCTAGGTTATTCTTAATATCGCCTTACTTTCTTATTTTTGTATGCTGTTAATCCAATATGTCTAAAGACGTATTCTTCTCTTTTATTTCGCTAATTTTAACGAGTGCAAAAAGTAGTAACTTTTTTTTATCTGGCAAATGTTTTTGAAACTTTTTTTGAAAAATTGAAAACGCACAAAACATAAGGAACCTCTACTGCTTTTCCGTTTCTAAACGGACGGCAAAGATACTAGCTTTATTCCTTATTATCCAAATAAATTTTAAGTTTTTTTAAAACTTTTATTTATATAAACAAAACACCCTAAATCCAATGAACATGCCTTATCTAGAAAAGGTTATTAATACTCTTTTTCTTTTTTGCAAACTTTTTCCAACCTTTTTTATAAAGTTTTTTACTATAACCTTACTAACAGAGTGTTAGCTATTCGTAAAATTAATTGTTTGTGATATGGTATTCTATTAAACCATCTATTGGTCTTCGAAGAATTTTTCCAATAGTAATGTTGTTATTTGTAAGAATTTCCATTAACTCTTCTTTTAAATAAAAAGCTATTGAACCCACAAAATGCACTGGAACTTTTTGATATTCTTCAAATTGTTTTATATAATTTTCGACAAAAGCTTCCATTTCAAAATGAATATACTTTTTACAAAAATCGGTGTCTTTGTGCTTTATTAAAAATTTAGCAAATTTTGCTAAGTAAGCATTTGGGTTTGGTTCTTTGTACAATTTATTTTTAACAAAATCGGCATCTAAATTGTATTCGTTTTCAAATTCTTCTGCCATTTTCTTAGGCATTTTATTAAAAAAATAGCCTCGTAAAAGATGTCGCCCGAAACGGTTACCACTACAATCGTCCATAGCAATATAGCCTAGAGATTGTACTTTTTGATGCAAAATATTTCCATCGAAATAGCTACAATTTGAACCCGTGCCTAATATAGAAACAATTGCTTTTTCATTTTTTGGGGTTGTGGCATAAACGGCCGCATAGGTATCTTCGTTTACTGTAATTACTGCATTTATAAAATATTCTTGAAGTACTTCTTTGAGAAATTTTTGCATTCTACTGGTTCCACAACCAGCGCCATAAAAAAACAGATGAGTTGTTTTTGTTCTATTGTGCGAAATATCGAATTTATCATTTAACCGATTAAGAATTTCTTCTTTAGACAACACTTCGGGGTTTAAACCAAGAGATTGAGTGGTAAAAAAAACTTTTCCGTTTTCGTCTAACGCAATCCAATCGGCTTTTGTAGAGCCGCTATCAACAATTAATTTCATCTGTATAATTTCTATAAATAAAGGTAAAAACCTTTTGTGTTATTTTATTTCAAAAAATAAACCTCTATAAAAGAATATAATATAGAGGCTTATTATTGTTTTTTATTTTAAAGTTGAAATGTGTAATGCTAAATCGATTAACTTACTTGAGTATCCGTATTCGTTATCGTACCAAGATACTAGCTTGAAAAAAGTAGAATTTAATCCGATTCCCGCATTAGCATCTACGATTGAAGTTCTAGAATCGGAAACAAAATCTTGAGACACTACTAAATCTTCGGTATAACCTAAAATTCCTTTCATTGAGGTTTCTGAAGCATTTTTTATTACTTTCATAATTTCTTCGTAAGTAGTTTCTTTTGCTACTTTTACGGTTAAATCAACAACAGAAACGTCAGCAGTAGGCACACGCATTGACATACCCGTTAATTTACCGTTTAAGTCTGGAATTACTTTACCTACCGCTTTAGCAGCTCCAGTTGAAGCAGGGATAATGTTTAATAAAGCTGCTCTACCGCCACGGAAATCTTTACGTGAAGGACCATCAACTGTTAATTGTGTAGCAGTTGTTGCGTGTACTGTTGTCATTAAACCTTCAACTATTCCGAAATTATCGTTAATAACTTTGGCTAATGGCGCTAAACAGTTTGTTGTACAAGAAGCATTTGAAACGATAGTATCAGCTGCCGTTGCTTTATCGTGGTTTACACCCATTACAAACATTGGCGCATCTGCAGATGGCGCTGAAATTACTACTTTTTTAGCACCACCTTTAATATGAGCTTGTGCTTTTTCTATAGTCGTAAAAATACCCGTACATTCTGCAACGATATCTACATCTACTTTTTCGTCGTCCCACTTAATTAATGTTGGGTCTTTTTCTGCAGTTACACGAATAAATTTATCGTTTACATATAATTGTCCGTCTTTTACTTCTACTTTACCAGCGAAATTTCCGTGAACTGAATCGTATTTTAATAAATAGGCTAAATGTTCTACATCTAACAAATCATTAATAGCTACAACTTCTACATTATCTCTGTTTAAGGTTTCTCTAAAAACAATACGACCTATTCTTCCAAAGCCGTTAATTCCTAATTTTAATTTTGACATTTTTATATTTATTTTTAAATTGACATTATATCGGAAACTTTTAGTAGTTCTCTATCTACTTCGGTGCTTCCTTTTATAGCTTGATCGATAGGTGTTAGTGTTACTTTATCGTTTAACAATCCTACCATATAATTTGTTTTACCTTCGAGTAACGACTCTACTGCTTTTACACCTAACCGTGAAGCTAGTACACGATCGAAACACGATGGAGAGCCGCCACGTTGCATATGTCCTAAAACCGATACGCGCACATCGTATTCGGGCATATTTTGTTCTACATAATCTTTAAGTTCGAAAACATTTTTACCTGTTTTATCGCCTTCTGCTACAACCACTATACTTGACGATTTACCAGAAAGCTTACTTCTTTTTAAAGAGTCTAAAAGTCGGTCTAAACCTAGGTTTTCTTCTGGAATTAATATTTCTTCGGCTCCAGCACCTATACCTGCATTTAATGCTATATGTCCTGCATCGCGCCCCATTACTTCTACAAAAAACAAACGATTGTGAGAACTAGCTGTATCTCTAATTTTATCGATTACTTCGACAACTGTATTAAGTGCTGTATCGTAGCCTAAAGTATGGCTTGTTCCATAAATATCGTTATCTATAGTTCCTGGAATTCCGATGATTGGCACATTAAATTCTTTATTAAAAACTTGAGCTCCGGTAAATGAACCATCGCCACCGATAACAATTAGTGCATCAATATCGGCTTTTTTGAAGTTTGTGTAGGCTTTTTGGCGTCCTTCTTTTGTCATAAATTCTTTAGAACGAGCCGATTTTAAGATTGTTCCGCCTTTGTTTACGATATCTTTCACAGAACGCGGTCCCATTAGCTTAAAGTCGCCTTCAATCATACCTTGGTAACCTCTGTAAATACCTATACAATCTACACCATGATAGGCGCAAGTGCGAACTACAGAACGGATAGCAGCATTCATTCCGGGCGAATCGCCACCAGAGGTAAGTACTGCAATTTTTTTAATTTTTTCTAACATTAAAATTAATTTATTGTAAAATTACTAAAGGAATTTAAAAAAAGAAACGATTTAATTAAAGATGTGTATTTTTTTGAGAAATTCAAACGTTTTCGTTAATAACTTTTTACATTATGTAATAATTTAATGTGTTTTTAGTTAATTTCTGGTACTTTTTGAATTTCTTCGTCTTTTGCTTCTGATGGTTTATTTTGACGTTTTTTATTGATATACTGAATATAATCTGGAGAAAGTTCGGAATCGTCTATTTGGTTTTTGGCTTCGTTTTGTTCTGTTTCTTTTTTATTTTTTTTGAATATTTTCTGAATTAATTCGTTAAAAGTATCAAAATCTACTGTATAGGTTAACCCTAGACCTTGCGTGTAGCCAATGCCTTCGCCTATATAATTAATATCGTTTTCTCTGTTAAAAACTCGAGCTCTTAATGTTCCGTCTTCGTTTAATTCCATTTGAATTTCTACGTTACCTACTAAAACCGATTCGGTAACACCGCCTACTGGCACACCTACTTGTCCGTTAATTGATATTCTATCGTTTATTTGTGTAGCAAGAGTAAACCCTACCCTGTCGGAAACTTCATTTAGTCTATCGCCTTGGGTATAATCTACTCCTAATTGTAATTTACTATCTTCATCTGCTAAAAGCCCGTTTACAAGCGAACTTAATCGTTCAATTACAGGGCCATACGCAACATTACCCGCCGATTCGGCTGTTATAAACGAGCCTGTTGATAAAAGTGCAAATGCTTGATTTTGTCGAATATCGTTATTTTGAAGTTGGTATTCAATTTCGCTTTTTATTACGGTACTTACTGTTGGAAATTCGATATCGAAATCGATGTTTGGCGCTTCCAAATTACCTGTAATTAAAATAGAAACATCTGTATCTACTTTTCGATTAAGCGAAGCACTTTCTAGTAAAACACCTGGGTTTGCATAGGTTTCGTAAATTCCTTCAATATTTAGTCTGGCGTTCATTGGGTTACCATCCCAGTCTATAGTGCCGCCGTTTTTAACTTTAAATTTTTTATCGATAATTCCTTTGTATCTAAAATTATATTCGCCTTCTACTACAATAACGTTTCCTGTCATTAAAAATTTTCCTAGTGTATTAATTTCCATTTTTAAGGAACCGTAGCCTCTTCCTTTCATGGCATGACCGGTTTCTCTGTTTAAAATTACTTCTACTTCAGCATCGGTATCAATATCAAAATCGAAATCGAGTTCTATACCTTGGTAACTATTACTGCTTGTAACATTTCCTTTTTCTTGATTGTTTTTTTCGGCTATTGAAAGGTATTTTATATACGAATTATCGCCTACGTCGGCTACATCGCTTACTGGAATTTTAATAGTAGTTCCTTTTTCTGATTCTCCTACTACATTTACAACTAGTGCATTTGTACTTCCTTTTATAGTTGCCCAGCCATTCATAAAAGCAGTTCCGTAGTAATACACATCGTCGCCATCTTCGGTGTCGAGTGCTAAAATATTGTTTGATTTTAAACTTAAATCGAGCTCCCAATCGGTAAAAGCTGTGTGTTTAATGCTTCCGTTTACTAAACCTTGCGTGTTGTATTTGGTATCGGTAATTTTAATGTTTCGCAATAAAAAGGCTTTTTCGGTAACATCGACTATTGAGTTTTCATCAAAATTATAGTCTGTATTTAAATATGGAATGGTTAAACCAGCATTTGAAAGATAAAGTCGTCCATCTACTTCGGGTTTAGAAAAACTACCATTTATAGCTATTTTTCCGTTTGTACTTCCTCTTACTTTAGATACTATATGACTTAAAAGCGGACTAAATGGTTCTAGGCTAAACTCGTTAAAGCCTGCTACTAAATTCATTTTGCTATTGTTGTTTTTATAGCCAATATTTCCGTTTAAATAAAATTGCTCTTTATTGTCTTTTTCAATAGTAGAATTAATTTCAAAATTATTTAAATCTTCATTTCCTTTAACGTTTACATTTAAATTACCTAGTAGAAAATTATTAACTTCTAGATTGTCGATTTCTAAACTGGAAGATGGATTAAAGCGTTCGCCTTGTTGTTTTATATGTGCATAGCCATTGAGCATTCCGCCAAAGGTTAAATTATCAACAGATGGAATTAGTTTTTTTAAATCGACATCGTGAAAGTTTAAATTTAAGTCTTTTTCGGATTTACCGTAAATATGACCAAAAAAGCTCATACTTTGATTGTTGTGCGACAGGCTTAGTTTTTCAAAATCGAAATTTTTTAAATCTTTAGAAAAAACAATTTTATTGTCTTTTGTTTCGTTTTCGTTAATATACCACAAATAGTCTTTAAATTTTACTTCAGATTTTTTAAACCCTACAATTGATTGTTTGCTGCTGTCGATAGTGTGATATAAATTTAGTTCGTATAAATCTTGGTCTTTTGAGCCGCCTTTAAACTCTGTACGCACAAACAAAGTATCGTTTAGGGTTAGATTAATTAAATTAAAATCTGATATTTTATAATTTTTATTCCGAATACTATCCATTACTATATAGGTGTTGTATAACGGATTTTTATTGTCGATATCGATTTTAATATTGTTAAAATGATTTTCGAATGCTACGATTAATGGTGCACTAAAATCGAGCTCAAATTTTCCTTGATCGGCTTGTATTTTACCTTTTATTTTAGTGTTTTCTGAAATGGAAATATCGGGAACAAAAATTTCGACAATTTTATTGTGAACGGTAAAATCGAAATTTAAAAACTGATTGGGTTCTAATTTATTTGGCGAATAATTAGCATATAAACTTCCTACAGCGTTTTCTACTATTAATGGTAGTTCTTTAATTTTATATTTTCCAATTGCCGAACCCGTAATAATATCGGGCGAGTTAATTGTAATTGTACGAACTCTGTCGTTATCGAAAGTTGATGTAAATTCAAAATCGGTAAAAAAATATTGTTGTTTGGTGTTTTGATACGATATGTTTTTAAGTTTAATAGTGCCTTCTAAATTATCTAAAGAATTCCCTTTAGAATCGATAGCAATATTGCCTTTAAAAATAGAAATAGAATCGTTTTTATTAAGATGAAGTGCTTCTAAATCTACATAATCTATTTGCGATGTAAAATTGTAGTTATATACTTTAGAACTCAAATCGATTAATCCTTTAAAATCCATACGAAGGTTTGGATCGTTACTGTTAAAGTAGCCTTCAAAATAAGGCATTTTCATTCTCCCGTCAATGGCAATATTGGTATAATTGTATTGGTTAAAATACATTTTTTCAATTTCACCTTTTATTTTAGTATCTAAAAATTTCTGGCTAAAGCCTTTTCCATCTACATCAATAGTTGCTGTAACATTTCCTAAATTATTTTCGTTTAACAATTCGCCAACATTAAAATCTTTTAAACGTAAATTTCCTTTGTACGAAGCGTTATCAATATGATTGATATTATGTATTGATAAATCGGTCTTGGCAAAACCTAAATTCGATATAACATCTATTTTAGAATTTATATATGTTGTGCTTAACTCGGTCCAGCCATTTATTGTTACTTCGCCTAATTTTTGTAATGATGATGGTAAATTATTACCCAATAATCGTGGTAAAATTTTAGTTAAATTATTATAATTCGATTCTATTTTGTCGAAATTACCATTAACATAGTAGGGTTTTTCTTTTTCAAATAAATTTTTAAAAGTAACTGTACCAATAATTTCAGAATTGTGTTTATCGTGTAGTGTTAAGTTTTCTGTTGTAAAATTATTAAGTGTTCCTGTTAAGTGCGTTGTAAGGTCAAAATAATTATTAGCACCAAATTCATTGTAAAAACGATTTAAATCGTTCGATGAAATATGTGTTTCATCGAGCATAACATCCCATTTTACTTTATTATTAAAATCTGAAAACTCTTCTCGCTTATAAAACAAGGCTACTTTACCCTTTAGTTTCGATTCGTCTGTAGCCAGCGCTAAATTATCAAGTTTAATATATTGTTTTGTATAAGTAAAATTAGAGGTTAATTGGTTTACTTTAATTCCTCTATGATCATTAAAACCCAACTGTTCTATAAAAACCGTTACATCGGCGCCTTTAATTTTAAAATCGTGCAGTTTTGCATTTAAATTTGTAAAATTTAAAAGTTGTGGCGATTCGAGTTCTTGGTCAATATACTGAAAACTACTGTTGTAAACCGTAAACGAATTGACCAGCATTCTAAAATTTCCTGAAGATGGAGAGCCATCGTCGAAAGCGGCTACGAAACGGTCTAAATTGGTTTCTTTCTCTCCTTTATATTGAATAATTTTAGCCTTTAAGCCATGAATAGTCATATCGCCAAAATACGGATGACCACTTGTATATAACTTTTTAAAATCGTTAAAATTAAGAATTGAAGTATTTAGTTTTTGTATGTAAAACAACGAGTCTTGATGGTGATCGCGTATTAAAACTTCTCCAAGCTTTATAGTTCCAAATGGCGAAATAGCTACTTTTTTTATTTCTATTTCGGTACCAAAATCTTTATTAATATAATTTGTTGCTACTTTTCCTAATTTCGTTTGTACAAATGGTAGCGCAAGTAAAACACCTAATACAAGAAAAAGTAATAGTAAAAAAACAATACTTCGTACTACTATTTTTCTTATTTTTTTTAACGTGTTATTATTTTGTAATTTTGCCAAACGAATAAAATTGATACAACTAACAAAAGTAGTAAATTTGTAAGATTTATTACAAGGATATTAAACAATTTTCGTGCCTAAAAATATGAGTTTAAAAAACATTTATACACTTGCTATTGAAAGTTCTTGCGACGACACATCGGCTGCTGTTTTGTGTAACGACAAAGTGCTTTCAAACATTGTGGCAAGACAAGCCGTGCATGAAGAATATGGTGGTGTGGTTCCAGAGCTAGCCTCTAGAGCCCATCAACAAAATATTGTTCCTGTTATAGATGTGGCTATAAAAAAAGCAGGTATTACTAAAAAAGACCTAAATTGTATTGCTTTTACACAAGGCCCAGGGTTAATGGGTTCGTTATTAGTAGGCGGTTCCTTTGCAAAATCTATGAGTATGGCGCTACATATTCCGTTACTTGCTGTTAACCATATGAAAGCACATATTTTAGCACATTTTATTGATGAAGAAGGATTTAATAAACCTTCATTTCCATTCTTAGCCTTAACTATTTCGGGCGGACATACGCAAATTGTTAAGGTAACTAGTTTTTTTAATATGGAAATTATTGGCGAAACTACAGACGATGCTGTGGGCGAAGCCTTTGACAAATCGGCAAAAATACTAGGTTTGCCTTATCCTGGTGGTCCGTTAATAGACCAATATGCAAAAGAAGGAAACCCGAAAGCTTTTCAATTTACAAAGCCAAAAGTTGATGGTTTAAATTTTAGTTTTAGCGGATTAAAAACTCAAATTTTATATTTTATTCAAAAAAACGTAAAAGAAAACCCAAATTTTATTACAGAAAACTTAACCGATATTTGTGCTTCTATTCAATACACCATTATTCAAATTTTAATGGATAAGCTAAAAATAGCCGTACAAGAAACTGGAATCAATCAAATAGCTATTGGTGGTGGTGTTTCTGCTAATTCTGGAATTCGTAAAACATTAAAAGAAGCAGAAGCAAAATATGGATGGCAAACGTATATTCCTAAATTTGAATACACAACCGATAATGCCGCAATGATAGGAATTGTAGGTTATTACTATTTTCTAGAAAATAATTTTAGCAATAATACTGTGGTTTCAAAAGCACGAATTGCATTTTAATGTATCATTTTAATTCGTAATTCGTAATTCGTAATTCGTAATTTATAATTTATAATTCATCATAATTAAACATGCAGCTTTTCTATAATTCTAACATAAAAAATACCGATACTAAATTTTTTTTCGATAAAGAAGAAAGCAAACATATAGTAAAAGTGCTGCGAAAAAAAGAAAGCGACATTATTTTTATAACAAACGGACTTGGTTTTTTATTTAAAAGTAAAATTATTTTAGCATCTGATAAAAAATGTGAAGTAAAAATTTTAGAAGTTCAAGAATTTAAAAAGCCTACTTACCATTTACACATTGCCATTGCCCCTACTAAAATGAACGATCGCACAGAATGGTTTTTAGAAAAAGCAACCGAAATTGGCATACAAGAAATTACGCCTATTATTTGCGAAAATTCGGAACGAAAAGTATATAAAATTGATAGAGCCGAAAAAATTATTCAATCGGCAATGAAACAATCTAATCAGTTTTTTTTACCCAAAATAAACAATCCTATTTCTTTTAAAGAATTTATTGCGAATACAAATTGCGACTTTAAATATATAGCACATTGTGCCGAAACCGAACGAAAGCAATTAAAAAATTGCATTACAGCAAACAAGTCGTATGTTATTTTAATTGGTCCAGAAGGCGATTTTTCCAAAAAAGAAATTAATTTAGCATTAGAAAACAATTACAAACCTGTTTTGCTTGGCAATACACGATTACGAACCGAAACCGCCGCCGTAGTAGCTTGCCATACCATTGCATTAATTAACGAGTAAATGAAAAAAATATATTGCTTAATTCTATTCGTATCTTTATTTGGTTTTTCGCAAGAAATTGCCCTTTTAAAATATTCTGGCGGTGGCGACTGGTATGCCAACCCAACATCGCTTCCTAATTTAATAAAGTTTTGCAACAACACTATTAAAACCAACTTAGCCGTTAAACCGGCAACCGTTTCGGCAGAAAGTTCTGAAATTTTTAATTATCCCTTTTTACATATGACGGGACACGGAAATGTAGTTTTTAGCCCAATCGAAATTAACAACCTACGCAATTATTTACTCTCGGGAGGTTTTTTGCATATTGATGATAATTATGGAATGGACCAATATATTAGAAAAGAAATCACAAAACTTTTTCCAAATAATGAATTGGTAGAAATTCCTAACAACCATAGTCTTTTTCAAGAACCTTTTGTATTTGAAAATGGTTTGCCAAAAATTCATGAACACGATAAAAAACGTGCCCAAGCTTTTGGCATTTTTGTAGAAAACAGACTAGTACTACTTTACACTTTTGAATGCGATTTAGGCGATGGCTGGGAAGACTACGAAGTACACCACGACCCAGAAGAAGTTCGACAAAAAGCACTAAAAATGGGTGCTAACATTATAAATTACGTTTTTAAAAATTAATTGGAACAGCTTACACACGAAACTACTTTTTTTACTTCGCAACAATTTCCTATTACCGTGGTGTGCGACAATGTTTATTTGCAACAAAATATAGGAAGTATTTTTAGAATTTGCGAAGCATTTGGTGTTGAAAAAATAATTTTTACAGGTGCAAATTTTGTTTTTTCAGAAAGGAAAATTAATAAAACTTCGCGAAACACGCACAAAACTGTACCGTACGAAATTATACCTAATACAGCGCAAATTTTACATTTTTTACAAACTAGTAAAGCCCAAATTATAGCACTAGAAATTACTACTGAAAGTAAACCAATATCTGAAATTAGCATCAAAAAAAATGAACCAATAATATTGCTTATTGGAAGCGAAATTTATGGTATTTCTACCGAATTATTAGCCAAAACACAAAATGCTTATCATATTAAAATGTTTGGAAAAAACAGTAGTATAAACGTTGCACAAGCACTTGGCATTGCTTTATATGAAATTACTCAAAAATATAGCAAATGGAAATAACAGCGTTATTAAAAAAAGATATTCAAAATTTTATAGATGCTAATTTGAAGGTTGATATTAAAAAATTAGCACTTCAAAAAAATCCATTTCCAGAAATTTCATATCAGGCTATATTAAATCAAATTGTTGCAAAAAATAAAGCTAAAAACAAATTACCAACTTGGTTTTCTTCAAAAAACATATATTATCCTAGTAAAATTTCGGTAGAACAAACTTCTTCCGAAAAAACGGCACAATATAAAGCAACACTCGTTAGCGGTAAAACACTACTTGATGCCTCTGGCGGTTTTGGGGTTGATGATTACTATTTCGCCAAAAAATTTGACGCTGTAATTCATTGCGAGTTAAATACTGAATTATCTTCTATTGTAGCATATAATTTTAAACAATTAAAAACTAAAAATATTACATGCGTAACCGGCAATAGTACCAATATTTTAAAAAACATTTCGCAAGCAATAGATTGCATTTATATTGATCCTTCTCGTAGAAACGAAAAAAAAGGAAAAGTTTTTATGCTAACCGATTGCGAACCTAATGTTCCAGAACTCTTACCTTTTTATTTTAATTACACTAATACTTTACTCGTAAAAACCGCGCCAATTCTTGATATTAAAGCAGCATTATTAGAACTTCAATTTGTATCTAAAATACATATTGTAGCGGTAGAAAACGAAGTAAAAGAATTACTTTGGCTTATAGAAAAAGAATATTTAGGCAACATAAAACTTATAGCAACAAACATTGAAAAAGAGGCAACCGAGAGTTGCGAATTTAATTTAAAAAGTAACGATGTTGCTACTTTTTCTAAACCTTTAAAGTATTTATACGAACCAAATGCAGCATTGTTAAAATCGGGTAAGTTTAACGAAATTAGCACCCTTTTTAAAGTACACAAACTACACCAGCACTCGCATTTATATACCGCTACCAACATTGTGCCTTTTCAAGGAAGAAAATTTAAAATAAACACCAATATTCTATTTACTAAAGAAAGTATTAAAAAGTATATTGTAGGACAAAAAATGAATGTAGCAACACGAAATTTTCCGTTAAAACCAGAAGAATTAAAAAAGAAATATAAAATTACAGATGGTGGAACAGTTTTTGCTTTTTTTACTACCAATAGTACTAATGAAAAAATTGTATTACTTTGCGAAAAAATTTAATTATGAAATTATACCTGCTATTATTTTTAACCACTACTTTTGCTTTTTCACAAGTTAAAGATTGCAATTACGAAATTGAAGAAAAAACCGACTCTACCACTATAAAAATAGTAGCTGAAAAAATTATTTACGAAAAAACTTTTGGTGCATCTAAAAAATTTATTCAATTTACGCCAATGCAAATAGATGGCACACCTACTCTAAAAGTGCAAATTGTAGAAAAAAACACTGCGTTTATTCCTGCAAAATGCTTCGATTTAACTTCAAAATTACTGTTTCAGTTAGAAAACGGAAAATTTGTAGTATTAAAAAGTATTACCGAAAATGCGTGTTCTATTTTAAACTATAATAAAGAAGACCAGTCAAATATTCGAATTTTAGAAGGCTACTTTATATTTACAAAACCCAATTATGAAATGCTTAAAATGTCGCCAATTTCCATTATGCGATTACAATTTGTAGGCGAAAAAGAAGATTACAACATCAAAAATGAGTTAATTTCTGAAATTAACCAAAAAACAACACAGCCTAGCAATTTTTTTATAAACAACTTAAAATGTATTGAGTAGAAACAAAAAAACCAAGCAAATTTTGCTTGGTTTTTTTGTGATCCAATCAGGATTCGAACCTGAGACCTACTGCTTAGAAGGCAGTTGCTCTATCCAGCTGAGCTATTGGACCAAAGCTTTTTCCGATTTAAAAATCCCGACAATTTCGTCGGGGTGGCAGGATTCGAACCTGCGACCTCTTGGTCCCAAACCAAGCGCGATGACCGGGCTACGCTACACCCCGAAAAAAGCGGAGAGACAGGGACTCGAACCCTGGCATCGGTTACCCGATGACAGATTAGCAATCTGCTCCGTTACCACTCCGGCACCTCTCCTATTTTATATAGTTAGTTTAAGAACTTTTTTTTGAGGTTGCAAATGTATAATTTACTATTGTTTTTCACAACATTTTTTTTAGTTTTTTTAGTTTTAAAATTAAAATAAAATTAAACCATTTATTTATCAATTAATTAACTAAATGTTTTTTTTACAATTTATACAAAATAAAACAGTATAAAAATAATAAAAGCATTATAAAATCAATTAAAAAATAGTAAATTCGCAAAACGAAAAACAAATATTATGAGTAAAAAAGTTGTTATAGTTTCTGCTGTTAGAACACCTATTGGAAGTTTTATGGGAGCATTATCTACAGTTCCCGCAACACAATTAGGCGCTACTGCAATAAAAGGAGCTCTTGCCAAAATAAATTTAAACCCAAATGAAGTTAACGAAGTTTTAATGGGTAATGTCGTTCAGGCTGGAAATGGTCAAGCACCAGCTCGCCAAGCTGCAATACACGCTGGAATTCCCGATAATGTTCCTTGTACCACGGTTAACAAAGTTTGTGCAAGTGGTATGAAAGCTGTTATGCAAGGCGCACAAGCTATAATGTGTGGCGATGCGGATGTTGTTGTAGCTGGCGGAATGGAAAACATGAGCTTAATTCCGCATTACGTACATATGCGCAATGGTGTAAAATTTGGCCCTACTTCTTTGGTCGATGGTATGCAAAAAGATGGATTAACAGATGCTTACGATAATAATGCAATGGGTGTTTGTGCCGATTTGTGTGCTTCAGAATATGCTATTTCTAGAGAAGAACAAGATAATTTTGCTATTCAATCGTATAAACGTTCAACAGCAGCATGGGAAGCTGGTAAATTTAATTCAGAGATTGTTCCAGTAGAAGTACCACAACGCAGAGGCGAACCTATTATTGTTAGCAAAGATGAAGAATACACTAATGTAAAACTCGATAAAATTCCTGCATTAAACGCTGTTTTTACTAAAGACGGAACAGTTACAGCTGCCAACGCTTCTACCATTAATGATGGCGCAGCAGCTTTAGTTTTAATGAGTGAAGAAAAAGCAAAAGAATTAGGTTTAAAACCTTTAGCTTACATAAAATCATTTGCCGATGCTGCACAAGAACCAAAATGGTTTACAACAGCTCCTGCAAAAGCATTGCCAAAAGCTTTAGACAAAGCTAATATTACCATTTCTGATGTAGATTATTTTGAGTTTAACGAAGCCTTTGCTGTAGTAGGATTAGCAAATGCTAAAATACTTGGTATAACGGAAAATAAAATAAATGTAAATGGTGGTGCTGTTTCATTAGGCCATCCTTTAGGTTGTTCTGGAGCTCGTATTATTGTTACGCTTTTAAATGTTTTAGAGCAAAACAATGCAAAAATTGGCGCAGCCGCTATATGTAATGGCGGTGGCGGCGCTTCTGCAATTGTTATTGAAAGAGCTTAGACATAATTATAAGTTATGAATTATAAATTATGAATAGTGTTGCTGTTTGTAATTTATAATTCATAATTCTAAATTTTTAATTTATAATTCATTTAATGTTTGGAATTTGTAATTTGGCTATTGTGCCAGTTCGCCTAGAACCGTCAGATAAAAGTGAGCAAGTAACACAACTTTTATTTGGCGAAAGTTTTGCTATAATAGAGCAAATTGAAAAATGGGTAAAAATTAAAATTTCTTTTGACGATTATGTAGGTTGGATTGATAAAAAACAATTTCAAGAACTATCGGAAGAACAATTTTTAATTTTAAAGAATTCGCCCGAAATTCTAAACACAAATTTAATAGAATATGTTTCTAATACTGAAAATGAGTTAATTGCTATTCCTTTAGGTAGTAGTATAAGTTTTTTAGACCAAGAAGCTATAAACCGTAAAAACTTTATATTCGAAGGAGCAAAAACCTGCGGTGTAAAAGCAAAAACCGAGATAGCTAAAACTGCATTTATGTATTTAAATACGCCTTATTTATGGGGAGGAAAATCGCCTTTTGGGATAGATTGTTCTGGCTTTACGCAAATGGTTTACAAATTAAATGGATACACTTTATTTCGCGATGCTTCACAACAGGCAACACAAGGCGAAGCACTAAGTTTTATAGAAGAAAGCGAAGCTGGAGATTTAGCCTTTTTTGATAATGAAAATGGCGTAATAACACACGTTGGCATTGTGTTAAACGAAAATTATATTATTCACGCTTCGGGGAAAGTACGTATCGACAGGCTCGATCATTTAGGAATTTATAATGCCGAAACCAATAAACACACACATAAACTACGAGTAATTAAGCGAATTATGTAAAAGCTTAAAACAACAACTCAATATTTTTATACGAATTTTCTAAAAGCTCTGGTATTTTATTTGGTTTTACCCAAACTACTTTTTCTATTCCTTCTTCCGCCTGGCCTTCTAATTTTCCATTAAAATTAGTTTTCATTTCGAACCAATGCGTTTGCTTTAGTTTATAGCGTCCGTTTCGTTTAAAAACATGATACGTTTTTTGTAATTTTTTTACAATTTTTAAACCCTTAACGCCTGTTTCTTCTTCTACTTCTCTAATAGCGGTTTCTTCAATTGTTTCTTTTTTTTCGGTGCCGCCTTTTGGCAAATCCCATTTCCCATTTCTAAAAATAAAAAGCACTTCTCCTTTTTGATTATACACCAAGCCTCCACCTGCTTTAGCTACAGGTATTTTTGCTTTTAAAGTTTTCATTATCAGTTTTTCGTCAGGATGATATAAAATAGCTTTTTGTATTTTATTTTGAAACATTTTAATTATAACCTTCTTTATATCAACACTTTCCAATAAAAACAATTGAAAATCGGTTTCTTTTTCTACTTTACTAGTTAAAAAAAGTGGCTTTTCGTTCACAAAAACTTTATACATTTGCAACTATGATTTTTGATATTAATACTGCCGAAAAAACAGCCGAATTGCTTTTACAAATAAACGCAATTAAATTAAATTCTGAAAGCCCTTTTACATGGGCTTCGGGTTGGAAGTCGCCCATTTATTGCGATAATCGTGTAATTCTCTCATTTCCAGCTGTTCGTAATTTTGTAAAAGAAGCTTTTGCTAAACAAATTGAAAAAAAATTTGGTAAACCCAATGTTATTGCTGGCGTAGCAACTGGAGCTATTGGAATTGGCATACTTGTTGCAGAATGTATGGGGTTACCTTTTGTATATGTGCGCCCTGAACCCAAAAAACACGGTAGGCAAAACCAAATAGAAGGCTTTTTACAAAAAGGCCAAAGTGTAGTGGTTGTAGAAGATTTAATTAGCACAGGAGGGAGCAGTTTACAAGCAATTGAAGCTTTAAAAAATGCAGGAGCAACTATAAAAGGAATGGCTGCTATTTTTAGTTACGGGTTTGATGTTTCAGTAAATAGATTCAGAGAAAGCAACCTAGAAGTATTTACACTAAGTAATTACGATACACTTTTAAAAGAAGCCGTTGCCAAAAAATATATTTCTGTAGAAGAATTATCAAGCCTTGAAGATTGGCGAAAAAACCCAGCAGATTGGAAAAAATAAAAAATAGATTATGAATTTAGAAAGTCCAAAAGTTACCGTTAACAAACCCGCAAAATATTTATTTAACGCCTTAGTTGATGTTAAAAATTTTGAAAAGTTAATGCCCGAAAACATTGCAAAATTTGAAGTAATTGATGAAAATTGCTTTGAATTCGCTTTAAAAGGTATGCCCGAAATAAAATTGATAAAAAAAGAAACTACACCTTACACCAAAATTATTCTTGGTGCAGCATCTAGCAAATTACCTTTTACCCTAACTGGAAATTTAAATGAAATTTCGCCCGATAAAACAGAAGTTCAACTTTTATTTGAAGGCGAATTTAACCCTATGATGGCAATGATGATAAAAGGACCTATTGGAAAATTTATAGAAACTTTAGCTCAAAATATGTCTAAGTTATAAAGTATAACAATATACTATAACTAAAGTAAAAAGCGCTTTCAAAATTGAAAGCGCTTTTTTGTAGCATACTGGTTAGTCTAAAATTATTTCGACCATTCAGCTATGCTCTCTTTATTCATTTTTTCATAATCAGAATTACCAGCTTTTATTGCGCCATCAAGCGACATTTTTGCCGTTTCTATTGCTCCTTTTTTATTACCCATTTTTGCTTGAATTAACGACTTTAATCGGTAATACCAAAAAGGTGTATTATCGCCTTCAACAGCTTTATCTACCCACAATAAAGCTTGATTTAAATCTTGATTTGATTGGTAGTAATATTGCGCTGCAGCATAAAAATCTGCACGTGCTGGACCACTTATTACTTTATTAATACTTGCTAATGCTATATCTTTTGTAGGAACTGTAAACGGAACTGTTATCTTAGTTCGTTCCCATAAAATATCTAAAGTAGCCGAATCGTTTGTAATGTTATCTACTTGAATTGTAAAAGTTTCTACCGATTGCGATAAAATAGTAGGATTAATCATTACACGTAAAGCTACCGCTTCATCATTCCACTCTTGCGGTAAACCCCAAGCAGTAGTATCGTTATAAAAAATAACTGTCCAAGTATCGGCTTTTGGTAAGGTATATAAAGCGTATTTACCTGCTTTTAATGTTTTGTTATCAATAGTAACATCGGTAGAAAAATGAATTGTAGTACAAGCGTTTGCTCCTGTACGCCAATATTTTCCAAAAGGAACCAAATCGCCATAAACAGTTCTTCCTTTTATACTAGGACGCGAATATTCAATATTAACTGTTGTTAAGCCCACCACTTGCTCTACTTTTGCCGCTGGGCTTGCTTGCGGTACTTTTACTTGCGCATACAAAAAAGAATTAAGCGTAAAAACTAGTAGTAAAATAAATCCTTTTTTCATATTATAAATTTTAGTTTGCGCTAAATTAGAAATAAAAATTGCTTTTTATTGTTAATCAATTCCTAAAATTTAATAATTTTGTTTAAGTTTTTTAGTATTTTTGTTAAACATTTTTTTGTTATGAAAATATATCAATTGCATTCGAAACAAAATTTACCTATTTCTTTACAAGAAGCTTGGGATTTTTTGTCTGATCCAAAAAATTTAAAAACAATTACACCTAGTTATATGGGGTTTGATATTGTTTCCGGAGCTGACAAAAAAATGTATCCTGGGCAAATTATTGAATATATTGTAAAACCTGTTCTGGGCATACCTACAAAATGGGTAACTGAAATTACACATGTTGTAGAGAAAAACTATTTTGTAGATGAACAACGATTTGGTCCATACTCACTTTGGCATCATAAACACTTTTTAAAAGAAATTCATGGTGGTGTAGAAATGGAAGATATTATTCATTACAAAGTACCGTTTGGAATTCTTGGACAGTTTGTACACCCATTTATTGTGCGACCAAAATTGGAACAAATTTTTGAGTATAGAAAACAAAAACTTATTAGCCTTTTTGGCGAATTTAAACAGTAAAACACTTTTATTAATGACTATTTTCTGGTTTAGACGCGATTTACGCATAGATGATAACGCTGCATTTTACCATGCCTTACAAGCCTCTACTAACGTTTTACCTATTTTTATTTTCGACGACAGTATTTTATCGCAATTACCTAAAAATGATGCTCGGGTTACATTCATACATAATCAAATCGAAAAAATAAATACGGAATTTCAATTACACAAAAAATCGCTAGCCGTTTTTTATGGTAAACCAATTACTGTTTTTAAGCAATTAATTGCAGAAAATAAAATTGAAGCCGTTTACACCAATCACGATTATGAGCCTTACGCACGTAAAAGAGATAAAGAAATTTATCAAATACTAAAAGAAGAAAATATACCATTTAAAACGGCTAAAGATCAAGTAATTTTTGAAAAAAATGAAATTGTAAAACAAGATGGTTCGCCTTATGTGGTATTTACACCTTTTTCAAAAAAATGGAAAGAAACACTAGCTCAAAAAAACATAACGCATTATCCTTCCGAAACGTTTTTAGATCATATTGTAAATCATAACTACTCATTTTTACCGTTAAATGCTATAGGTTTTGAAAAGTCAAATATACATATTCCAGATTTTAATTGTTCTGGAGAGCTTATTAAAAACTATGAGGCTACCCGAAATTTTCCTGCTATTGAAGGAACATCGCGCTTAGGCATTCACTTGCGTTTTGGTTCGGTTTCAATACGAAAAATGGTAAAGCTAGCGCAATCTTTTAAAAATGAAACGTTTTTAAACGAATTAATTTGGCGCGAATTTTTTATGCAAATTCTATGGCATTTTCCGCATACCACAACTCAAAGTTTTAAACCTCAATACGATAGCATTAAGTGGCATAATAACGAACAAGAATTTAAAATGTGGTGCGAAGGCAAAACAGGTTACCCATTTGTAGATGCTGGTATGCGCGAACTTAATACAACTGGCCACATGCACAACCGCGTGCGTATGATTGTAGCTAGTTTTTTATGTAAACATTTACTTATAGATTGGCGCTGGGGCGAAACTTATTTTGCACAAAAATTATTAGATTACGACCAAGCAAGCAATGTAGGCAATTGGCAATGGGCAGCAGGTAGCGGTGTAGATGCTGCACCTTATTTCAGAATTTTTAATCCAGAAGAACAACTTAAAAAGTTTGATACCAATTTAAAATACGTTAAAAAATGGATACCCGAAATAGACACCATAAAGTATCCTAAACCAATAGTTAATCACAAAGAAGCACGCGAACGTTGTTTACTCGTTTACAAACAAGCCGTTAGCTAGTTTTGTTACATCAATTTCATTAAAATGATGAATTACAAAATCGGCTTGCGATAAGTTTTGCAATTTAGAATGAAAACTGTTATAACCAATACATTTTAAGTTTGCGGCTTTTGCAGCTGCTACTCCGTTCGTACTATCTTCAATTACGACGCATTCTGCAGCATTATGCTTGGAAAGTTGAGCAGCGTATATAAAAATTTCAGGATTAGGCTTCGATTTTGGAAAATCTTCGCCACTTACTTTATGTGCAAAATAATTGTGCAGATTAAACCGATTAAAAACCTTATTAATAGTACTTTTTGAAGCCGATGAAGCTAAAATTAATTCAAAATTATTAGTAAACAATTCTTTAATTAAACCTTCAACACCTTCAATTAAAAATAAATCGGGTTTTGTATCGAAAGCTTCATTAAATATAGCACGTTTGCGCAATACTAAATCTTCAGTATTTTCTTTTAAATTAAAAATAGCTTTTAATTTTTGATAAACATTTCGAGTAGAATTACCTGTAAAAGAAGCAAACATTTCATCGGAAACTTCAATACTTAATTCTTTAAAATGCTGGTAATACGCATATTTATGAATAGGCTCTGTATCAACAATAACACCATCCATATCAAAAATTACGGTTTTAATCATTGTAGTTGTTTTTGCAAAAATAACCGAAAAAAATTAGTATCTAATTAAACCTTTTTTACTAATTTACATCTAAAATAGAAAGTAATCTTTTGCAAAACGAACAAGTATTTTTAGAACAACTACAAAATAAAAAAACGCAGCAACAAGCGTTTAACCAGTTATTGCAGTTGTATCAAAAGCCACTTTACAATCATATTCGGAACATTGTTTTAAACCACGACGATGCAGACGATGTTTTGCAAAATACTTTTATGAAAATATTTCAGAACTTACATCAATTTAAAGGCGAAAGTAAGCTGTTTTCGTGGATGTATCGCATTGCGACAAACGAAGCGTTACGCTTTTTACAAACCAAAGCCAAAAAGTTAGGCTTTACTAGTGAAGAATTACAACAAAAAACAATAAGCAAACTCGAAAGCGATGTCTATTTTGACGGCGATGAAATTCAACTAAAATTACAAAAAGCCATTGCTACTTTACCCGAAAAACAACAATTGGTTTTTAAAATGAAGTACTTTGAAGAGTTAAAATACGAAGAAATATCAGAAATTGTGCAAACTTCGGTTGGCGCACTTAAAGCAAGCTATCATTTAGCAGTAAAGAAAATTGAAGAATATTTACAAAACAATTAAACCTTTTAGTAGAAAAAGTATCTTATTTATATGAATAATTACAATTTACATAACCCTAAAATAAAACCTGGATTTAAAACTCCCGATTCTTATTTTGTTGATTTTGAAGCGACTATACTAACAAAAATTAAAAAAGAAAACGATTCGAGAACTAAAGTTTTATCGCTAACACAAAACAAAAAACTTTGGTATAGCGGCATTGCTGCTGTTTTAACGCTTTTATTTTGTTTAACAATGGTTTTAAAATCGAATACTGCAACAATTGACAGTATAGAAACCGCTTCATTAGAAAGTTATTTAGCAACCGAATTTAGCTCGTACGAATTAGCCGAAAAGTTAAATTCTGATGAAACTATTGAATTTACCGACATTACAGATATTAGCAACGAAGCTATTGAAACGTATTTTGAAAACAACAAAAATATTGAAGATTACTTAACCGAATAAAATAGTATGAAAATGAAAACAAATGTAGCGTTAATGCTTTTACTCGTAGCAACAGCTTTTAGTTTTGGACAAAACACGAACGAACGAAAAGATAAAATTAAAGCTTTAAAAATTGCCTATATTACCGAAAAACTTAATCTTACAACTGAAGAAGCACAAAAATTTTGGCCTATTTATAATGCTTTCGATGAAAAACAATTTGAACTTCGACACGCCATGCGGAAAGACAAAATGCAACGTATTGACGATGAAGGTTTAAATAATTTATCGGAACAAGAAGCGCAAGAATTATTAACACAATTTGAAAAAAACGAAGACGAATTGCATACCATTCGTAAAAAATTTATAAACGAAGTAAAAAAAGTACTTTCTGCAAAAAAGATTATTTTACTTAAAAAAACAGAAGACGAATTTAACCGAAAACTACTTCACGAATTTAAAGGTCGAAAAGGCAAAAAATAAGATTTAATTACAATGAAACTGTCTAATTTTAGGCAGTTTTTTACTTAAAAGTAAGTTTTAGAATTTTTTTGTTACCCGCTGCATAGGCAACGCTGTCGTTTAAAAAACGTAATGTGTACACATCTTTTTCATCTGAAAGTTTTTTCCAACTTTCGCCTCTAGTAGTAGAATAAAAAATACCCGTTCCACCCACACAAACCAAGCTGTTTCCTTTAGAATTTGGCACAAACTGAATGCACGAAGCATAGCCAAAACCTGAATTTTTGGCAAGTAATTTCCACGTTTTGCCGCCATCAATAGTTATGGCTTTATTGCTTGTGTTATCTTCTTGGTTTTCATAATTTCCACCTGCAATTACACCTGTGTTTTCATCGTAAAAATCGGCCGTAAAAATACCCGTCATTGCTTTGCCTTGAATAATTGGTGTATTGTAAACATTCCAAGACTTTCCTTTATCATTACTCACAAAACAGCGCGCTTTTTTGCCACCTGAAACCATAAAAATTGAATTTCCTTTTAGAATTAAATTTGTATTACTTGCTGCAAAAGCAGCTTCGCCTTCTGCAATTTTAGGTAAATTTTTGCAAGGAATTTTTTGCCAAGTTTCGCCTCCGTTATCAGTATAAATTACATGTAAACAATTTTCTACAGGATCGCCCATTGCAACACCAAAAGAATCGTCTAAAAACTGCATGCTATCGTAAAAAACCTTTTCGTTTTCTTCTTTATAAACCAGTTTTATCTGTTTTTTATCGTTAGAAACTTTATACAGTAAAGCAGGATTAGCAACGCTTAGTAAAAAAATACCATTTTTAGTTTGCGCAATACTTCTAAATTCTGGAAAAATAGTATCGTACTGAATTCTTCCTTTAAATATTTTATGGCTTTTTAAATGTATTGCTCCATATTTTCCATTATTTGCGCCAAACCATATTTGGCTATCGCTTACTTTTATTGCTCTAATACTTATTGCATCTTGGTATATCGTATCTACTTTTATAGAAGTTACTTCTTTACGTGTAGTTTGAGATTTTGTTTGTTCTTTTTTACACGATAAAATTAAAATAAAAAATAAAATTAAAAAACACGAATACTTCATAACACCATATTTTAAAGGGTTTTAGCAAAAGTATAACAATTTTTGAAATACTCCATTTTTCATTTTGGCACAGTAATTGGTTTTAGTATAGAAATGAAGTTTAATTTAACACTTTACACTATGAAAACTAAAATAATTATTTTAATGCTTGGGTTGCTCGTTTCGCTACCTGCATTAGCACAAGATAAAACAACGGTTAGAGCTAACAGTACCGATATTAGCGATAATTTAGATTTAAGAGCTGTTGCGACTATTTTTGGCGATAGTAAAGATTTAGAAGATTTTGAACAACGCTTAAACGACCCGAAAGCGCAAATTTCGAATCTAGATTTAAATGGCGATAATTATGTAGATTACCTTCGTGTAATTGAATCAATTGAAGGAAATGCTCATATTATTGTAATTCAAGCTGTTTTAGATAAAGATTTATACCAAGACATTGCAACAGTAGAAGTTGAAAAAGACCGTAACAACAACGTTGCAGTACAAGTAGTAGGCGATGTTTATATGTATGGTACTAATTATATTTACGAACCGGTTTATGTAACTAGACCTATTATTTATACTACTTTTTGGACACCTTATTACCGCCCGTATTGTTCTGCTTGGTACTGGGGCTATTACCCTAGTTATTATACGTATTGGGCACCATATCCTGTGTTTAGATACCGTAATAACATTGCTCTTTACATTAACTATGGTATAACTTACAATTATGTAAACTACAGAAGATGTAGTACTGCTTATAACGCATATTATGGCCGAAGAGCAAATGGTTATGAAACACGCTATCCTAATCGTTCTTTTACGCATAGAAATAATGGTTATGCTAATCGATATGAAATGGATCAAAACAGAACTATTCGCACACGAGTAGCTGGCACGAGAGAATTAGCATCGAACACCACTAGAAATTCTACCAATAATAGCGTTAGAACTACCCGAAATAGTGAATCAACTAGAAATAATAATGCTACTTCAATTAGAAATATTTCTGAAACTAGAAATGAAAGTACAACTAGAAATGAAGGTACAAATGTTCCAATAAGAAGCACTACACAATCCGTTAGAAACAATAAAAATGTATCTTCTACAAGAAATACTACAACTACACGAACTCCAAGAGTGTCTAGTACGCCAAATCGTTCTAGTTCAAACTCGGTTAGTACACGTAGTAGTTCAACTCGTAGCAATAGTTCAATGAGTACAAGAAACTCAACTTCATCTAGAAGCAGTTCTAATGCTACACGTTCTTCTAGCAATACAAGTAGAGGACAATCTTCAAACAGAGGTGGAAGAAGTTAATAAAACATCATTTTAATAATAAAGAGCTGAAAATTCAGCTCTTTTTTTATACAAATAACTATCTTTGCAAGCTCATTTATATAATAATGCGATTACATAGAAATTTAGTTTTTGCGGTAATAGATGCTTTGTTAGCTATTTTTAACGAAGGTGCTTATGCCGATAAAGAAGTAGCCAAAGTATTAAAACGCGACAAACGCTGGGGAAGTAAAGACCGAAAATTTGTTGCCGAAACCATTTACGAAATTGTTCGTTGGAAAAGGCTATACGCCGAAATTGCCGAAGTTAAAGAACCTTTTACCCGAGATGATATTTGGCGAATGTTTGCTGTATGGGCAGTATTACGTGGCTACGCCCTACCCGATTGGAAATATTTTGAAAACACACCTGTTCGCAGAATAAAAGGACGTTTTGATGAACTTTCCAAAACACGAAAATTTAGAGAATCTATTCCTGATTGGATGGACGAACTGGGCGTACAAGAACTAGGCGAAGAAAAATGGACAAAAGAAATTGCGGCTCAAAACAAACAAGCCGAAGTAATTTTGCGCGTAAATACTTTAAAAACTACTAAAGAAAAACTAAGATCTATCTTAATGGATAGCGATATTGAAACCGAATTTAGAAAAGGTTACGAAGATGCTTTAGTTTTAAAAGAACGTGCCAATGTTTTCTTAACACAAGCTTTTAAAAACGGTTTATTCGAAGTTCAAGACGCATCATCGCAATTAGTTGCCTATTATTTAGATGTGCAACCCGGAATGCGAGTTGTAGATACTTGTGCAGGTGCAGGTGGAAAAACACTACATTTAGCCTCATTAATGCAAAACAAAGGCCAACTTATTGCTATGGATATTTACGAAAGTAAACTAAAGCAATTGAAAACAAGAGCCAAGCGAAATGGTGTTCACAATGCCGAATTTAGAGTTATTGAAGGAACAAAAACCATTAAAAAACTGTACGAAAAAGCCGATAGAGTTTTAATTGATGCGCCTTGTAGCGGATTAGGCGTATTAAAGCGAAACCCCGATAGCAAATGGAAATTACAACCCGAATTTATTGATAATATTAAACTCGTTCAGGCAGAAATATTAGAAAATTATTCTAAAATAGTAAAACCTGGTGGCAAGCTAGTTTATGCTACTTGCTCGGTTTTGCCCTCTGAAAATAAAAAACAAGTAGATAAATTTCTATCTACAGAAACAGGAAAAAACTTTACCTTTGTAAAAGATCATAAAGTTTTAGCACACGAAAGTGGCTACGATGGCTTTTATATGGCACTTTTAGAACGAAAAAATAGTTAAAATGAAAACAAACTTTACACTTATTTTAATAGCATTATCAACTGTAGTTTTAGCGCAAATTCCTACAGGATATTACAATTCTGCAACTGGTAGTGGCTACGCATTAAAAACCCAATTAAAAAATATTATTGACCATGACAATGATGGTTTAAGCCCAGAATATGAGCATAACGACCAAGGTTATTCTGCCTTATGGACGCTTTTTGCAAATGAAAATAATGCGTTTAAAGATATTTACGACGATAACGACGGTACAATTTACGATATGTATTCTGAAAAAATAGGCGAACCAGAATTACCACAATACCAGTTTACTCCTGTAACCGACCAGTGTGGAAATTACTCTGCTGAAGGCGATTGTTACAACAGAGAACATTTAGTACCGCAATCATATTTTGACCATTACGCTACAAACCCAATGAAGAACGACCCTTTTCACGCAGTTCCTTCTGATGGCTATGTAAATGGACAACGTAATAATTTACCATTTGGAGAAGTAAATAGTGCTTCTTATACTTCATATAACGGTTCTAAAAAGGGCGCTAATGTTATTGACGCTTATTCAACTTATAGTGGAACTGTTTTTGAACCAATAGATGAATTTAAAGGCGATATTGCTAGAGCTTATTTTTATTTTGCTACTCGTTATGAAGATTTAATGGACAACTTCTATTCTGGTGCAGATGCTGCGTCTTGCCAAGCAAAAAATATGTTTGACGGTTCTACAAACAAAGTTTTTTCTGATGCTTTTATTTTACGATTAATTAAATGGCACTTAGACGACCCCGTTTCTCAAAAAGAAATCAATCAAAATAACGCCATTTTTAATTTTCAAAACAATCGAAATCCATACATTGACCACCCAGAATATGTGTGCCAAATTTGGCAAGCGCAATGTGCAACTTTAAACACAAACACATTTGCATTGGAAAATACTACTATTTACCCTAATCCAAGTAATAACGGAATTTTTACTATTGCTACAACAGCAAATTTAGATACTATTACAGTTTATGCCATTAATGGACAACAAATTACTATTGAAAAAAATCCTTTAAAAGTAAATAATGGCTATGTAGTTTCGAATTTACCTAGTGGTTTCTATTTTATTACTGTTAGTGCAAATGGCGTTTCGGAAACTAAAAAAGTAATTGTAAATTAATTGTATCGTTATAATTAAAACCCTAAAATGCTAAAAGCAAACCCTAACAAAGCTGTTATCATTTGGCTACTATCTGGATGCTTACTCCTTTTTATTATGGTTATGGTTGGTGGTATTACCCGTTTAACCAATTCGGGTTTATCGATGACCGATTGGCACTTAATTACCGATACCTTTCCACCAACATCTGAAGACAAATGGAACGACGCTTTTAATGCTTACAAAACCTTTCCCGAATACCAAAAAATTAACCAATATAAAGAAGGTGGTTTTACAATTGATGACTATAAATTTATTTATTTTTGGGAATGGTTTCATCGATTTATTGGTCGAATAATTGGCATTGTTTTCATTATTCCATTTCTCTATTTTATCCTAAAAAAGAAACTTGATTTTAACACCTTTAAAAAATGTCTTATTCTTTTAGCAATGGGCGCTTTTCAAGGTTTTTTAGGTTGGTTTATGGTAAAAAGCGGACTTGTTGATAATCCAGACGTGAGTCATTTTCGTTTGGCACTACATTTAACTTTTGCTTTTATAACTTTTGCTTATACACTTTGGGTGGCGTTAGATTTAATGTATCCCGAAAAAAATTATGTTATAAAACCGCTACAAACTATAGCTCGGGTGGCTTTAGCAGCATTGCTCATTCAAATAATTTGGGGCGGATTTGTAGCTGGATTAAATGCTGGTTTAGTCCATAATAATTGGCCATTAATGAGTGATGGCGAATTTTTTCACGAAAGTATTTTACTCGAAAAATCGAATTGGTTTTTAGCCATTACCGAAGGTAAAAGTGGTGTGCAGTTTTTTCATAGAACTTTCGCTTATATAGTGGTTTTTGTTATGTTTTTACTATTTTTTAAAAGTAGAAAATACCGTTTAAGCACACAACAAAAAACCAGTGTTACCAGTTTAATTGTTGTTGTTTTGCTGCAGTTTATTCTGGGTGTTTTTACACTTTTATTTCACGTGCCACTTTGGTTAGGATTAGCGCACCAGTTGGTTGCTTTTTTACTACTGTCGGTTATGGTTTACACCTTGCATCGTTTTAGTAAATAAAAATTGTAAACCAATTCAACTATTTATTAAAATTGAATAATCTTCAGTTGTAACAATTTTTCATAAAAAACTACTTATTGTTATATGAAATCATCATCGGAAGTTGAATTTGTAAAACAATTACAAGAAAATCAGAATATAATTCACAAAATTTGTCGATTATACACTACTGATAATGATTCTCATAACGATTTATTTCAAGAAATTACCATTCAGCTTTGGAAAGCCTATCCTAATTTTAGAGGCGATTCTAAATTTACCACTTGGGCGTATCGTGTGGGCTTAAATACTGCCATTACACTCTATAGAAAAAAGAAAAAAACTATTAATACCATTGAGTTTGATGGAAGTTTTCATAAAGTAAAACAAGAAGATTACAACTTTGAAGAAGAAGAGCAACTCAAATTATTATACAGCGCCATCAGCGAATTAAACGATATTGAAAAAGCATTGGTTTTTTTGTATTTAGAAGACAAAAATTATGCAGAAATATCGGAAACACTAGGTATTTCGGAAGTAAATGCACGAGTAAAAATGAACCGCGTAAAAGGAAAATTAAAAAAAATACTAAATCCGTAATGAATACAGATGAATTAGAATTATTGAAACGCGATTGGAAAAAGAATGAAAGTTCGTACAATCAAGTTACCGAAAAACAAATTTATGGAATGCTACACAAACGTTCGTCTTCAATTGTGAAGTGGATTTTGATTATTAGTGTTTTAGAAATTGTATTTTGGTTAAGCTTAAATTTTGCATTTAACGACGATAAATACAATAAAATGATAGAACTGTATCATTTAAAAACATTTATTTTAGTAGGTAGTATTGTTAACTATACAGGAATTGCTGTTTTTATATATATATTCTACAAAAATTATACAAAAATAAAAACAACCGATACGATAAAAGCCTTAATGCGAAATATATTAAACACTAGAAAATCGGTAAATTATTATGTCGTTTTTAACTTAGTATTGTTTACCATATCTATGATTGTAACTTTGTGGGCACAATTTACTTACAGTCCAGAAATGGAGCGCATGTTACAAAAAGTAAACGGCGGCGATAATTCTTTACTAGCTTATTTTATTATTGCTTTCGTTTGCTTAATTTTTGTTGGAATAGGCATGCTACTTTTATGGTTGTTCTATAAACTTTTATACGGTATATTATTAAAAAAATTGAACAAAAATTATAAAGAATTAGAAAAATTTGAATTATAAAAAAAGGCAATTAAATTGCCTTTTTTTAATAACTCCACATTCGTTCTTTATCTTCTTTTTCTTTTTCCTCTAAAACTTCGGCAGGAATAACTTTTAATAACGAAGGATGTTGCTCTATAGCATATTCTATTTTTTCGACCAAACCATCTACAGTTTCATTCTCGTAGTCAATTTCTAAAGGTGGTTTAATTTCCATACTTTGCAATATTCCTTTCTTCTTTACAAATATTCCTTTTCTATCAAAAGAACGACGGAAACCATCAATAACAATTGGTACTACAATAGGTTTATGTTGTAAAATTATGTGTGCCGTTCCTTTTCGTACAGGTTTAAACGAACGTGTTGTTCCTTGCGGAAAAGTAATAACCCAGCCATCGTCTAAAGCTACTTTTATATTTTCGGTATCGTTTGGGTTAACTTCTCGTTTTACATCTTCGCCTTTTGCACGCCAAGTTCGTTCTACCGATATAGAACCCGCATACGCTAAAATTTTAGGAAGCAAGCCTCCTGTCATGGTTTCCTTTGCTGCTACATAATACAAATTTAACTTCGGATTCCATAAATAGCCTACATCTTTTAACGTGTTTTCTCTACCTTTTAACGACGCATTAAACACATGAAACATAGCTACAACATCGGCAAAATACGTTTGATGGTTCGAAATAAACAAAACATTAGTTGGTGGTAAATTGCGTATAATTTCGGAACCTTCTATTTGTAATTTATTAAAACCTCTGTAACGCTTGTGCGTAATTAATCCTGCAATGCGAATTAGCCAAAGTTTTAAAAAAAGTATTTGTCCAAAAGGATTTTTCTTAAATAATCCCATAAATATTAAAATTGGTTGGGCTACAAATGTATAAAATCAAATTATTTTACAAAATGATTACTTTAAGTTTAAAGCATTTTTAAGGGTTTCCTTTAATTCACTCATCATCATGGCGGTTGCTCCCCAAACTACATATTTATCAACCATAAAGGCTGGCACTTCAATATCTGTTGCGTACGATGTGGTCATTTTCACTTTTGTTATTGTATTATCATCTAAAAATAATTGTAATGGAAACTCTAAAACTCGTTTTACCTCATCTAAATCGGGTATAAATTGAAGTTCTTCTTGTGAAATTCCCATAAAAGGAGCAACTAAAAAATTACTCGGCGGAATGTAAATTGTACTAAACGGTTTTACTATAGTAACCTTTTGTCGAGCCACACCTACTTCTTCTTCTGTTTCTCTCAATGCAGTTGCTGCCAAATCTTTATCTTCCTTTTCTACCTTTCCGCCAGGAAAACCAATTTGAGAAGAATGCACACCCGGATACGAATTTCTAACAATTAAAGCCAAATTTGTTTGTCCCATTTTAGGATAAAACAACATTAAAACAGCTGCTTGCTTAGGATTTTTATCGCTATAATGCTCTTGTTTTAAAAAAGAAATTCGTTCGAGAGGTGCCATTTTTGCATGCGCATCTTCGGCTAATAGCTTTTCTTTTTCTATTTTTGGAATATATTTTAAAAAATCTTGAAATAGCATATTAAAAAATTCGAAACATAAAGATAACGTAATTTTGTAAGAATTTTAATTTTTGATACAAAAATGTTTAGTAAAGAAGAAGCAAAACGCATAAAAAAAGAATTTTGGATAGAATTTGCAGCAGCCTATCCGCGAAAATGGTTATTATACAACACGGGCGTAAAAGACTTTGCTTTTAAGTTTTATGTAGATACCAAAAAAGCACACGTAATTTTAGATATTGAAACTAAAAATGAAGAAAATAGAAAAATTTATTTTGAAAAAATGGAATCGTTGAAAACTATATTATTAGACGATTATGTAAACGATGCTATTTTTGAACAAGATTATATTTTAGAAAATGGAAAAATAGTGAGTAGAATTTGGACACAGCTTGATGGTGTAAGCGTAAATAATAAAAATACTTGGGAAGCCATTTTCGATTTTTTCAACAATAAAATGACCGCTTTTGAGTTATTTTATTACGAATACGAAGAGTATTTAAAAGATTTAGAAATAAATACTTAACAGAATTATATAAGAACAAAATTACTAACGCTAAAAATTTTGAAAATGAAAAAATTACTAGTACTTTCGTTAATATTACTACTAAACTCTTGTTACTCACAAAATAAAAAAACAACAGATTTGGAACAGCAAAAAACAGATGCCGAGTGGAAAGCGCAACTTTCGGAAGAAGAATATAGAATTTTAAGAGAAAAAGGAACGGAAAGAGCTTTTAGTGGCGAATATTACGACTTTTTTGAAAAAGGAAAATACGTTTGTGCAGGTTGCGGAAACGAATTATTTACATCGGATACAAAATTTGATTCGCATTGTGGTTGGCCTTCGTTCGATAAAGCCATAAAAGGTTCGGTTATTTATAAAGAAGATTTAAGTTTTGGAATGGTTCGTACCGAAGTAATGTGCGCTAAATGTGGCGGACATCTTGGTCATGTTTTTGACGATGGTCCGCAAGAAACTACTGGAAAACGCTATTGTACTAATTCGGTTTCTATTAAATTTATTCCAGAGAAATAATCTTTTATACAGTTTAGTTTTGAGTTAGAACACATTCAGCTAAAGCTGACCAAAATTGTAACTGAAAAACTAAATTTACCCATGCACAGTTTCTCTATTTCCGTAGTTTTTAATAATTTTCGCTTCGGCTTCTAACCATTCGTTCCAGCGTTTATCCACATCTATTGTTTCGGCATATTGACGGGCAAAACCAATAAAAGCCGTGTAATGATTGGCTTCGCTTTCCATTAAATCGCGATAAAATTTTGCTAATTCTTTATCTTGAATGTTTTCGCTTAAAACACGAAAACGTTCGCAACTACGGGCTTCTATCATAGCGGCAAACAGCAAACGTTCAATTAAACCCGATTCGCGCGAACCATCTTGATTTTGCTTTAAATATTTCATTAATTCGTTTACGTAATCGTCTTTTCGTTCACGTTTAAATTCGTAACCACGCGCTAAAATAATATCGTGCACCATCTTGAAATGCTCCATTTCCTCAATAGAAATTTCAAGCATAGCTTTAACTAACTCTGGTTTTTCAGAATTATTAATAATTAAATTGATTGCATTGGTAGCTGCTTTTTGTTCGCACCAAGCGTGATCGGATAATATTTCTTCAAGGTTGCCTTCGGCTATATTTGCCCAGCGTGGGTCGGTTGGTAATTTTAATCGGAACATTTTAATTTAGTTAAAAAGTTGAAAGTTAGTTGTTAAATAGCTTAAAAGATAAAACTTAATAAATTGATTTGCAAAAATACAAATTCAATCTTTAAAATGGATTACAGCCCAAAATTCATTTGTATAAGCATTGTAAACTGCAACGTGCGAATTGTTTTTTCTATTTCCTTTTTTAATATAAAGACTATCCAAGTTTTTATATAGACTTGAAAAATTACCTAAAAAGTATTGTAAATTATCTTTTTCCAAATCGTTTAAATTTTTAACTTTTTTAAATTTAAAAGTAGTAATATAGTCTTGACTGTTTTGTTCTTTAAATTTAAAATATACCGATTTCAAGTTTAACGATTCATCATAATTACATTGCGAAACTTCAATTTTAGGAATATTAACACCTACATTTACTTCAACGTTATCAATATTGGCAAATTCGCAATTTCTTTGGTTTACAATTGTTGTTACCAGTAACTTAAATCCAAATATAAATGCAGTAAATAAAAAGACTACAACTAAAACAATAATGACAATTTTTTTCACATTTAAAATTTTAATTATAACGATAAAAAAACCACACTATTGCAAATTGCTAAAAAAAGTTGCATTCCATTTTTCATTTGGATTGTACTTTATTTTCCCATTTTCTATATATAAAGGACAATCAAAATTGTTAGTATATAAACCACCTGTTCCTAAACCTTGCGGCATAGGATTATTGAGTGTAAACGTAAATTGAGTTATGGCATTTAAACCAATATTACTCTCTAATGCCGAAGTAATCCACCAGCCAATATTGTACTTTTTAGCTAATGAAATCCATTCTAATGTTCCTTTAAATCCGCCAATTAAACTGGGTTTTAAAATGATGTATTGCGGTCTAATTTTCTCAAGTAATATTTCTTTATCTTTAGTATAAAAAACACCGATTAACTCTTCATCTAATGCAATAGGAAAAGGTGTGTTTTTACATAGTTCTGACATTGTGTCAGTATTGTTTTTTGCAATTGGTTGCTCAATACTATGTAGCTTATAGTCAGCTAATTGATTTAGTTTATATAAAGCATTGTTTAAAGCAAAAGCACCATTAGCATCTACTCGAATTTCAATGGTTTTTTCATCAAAATTTTGTCGAATAAACTGCAACAATTCCAATTCTTTTTCAAAATTAATAGCGCCAATTTTTAACTTAATACAACGAAAACCTTGTGCTAATTTTTCTTCAATTTGTTGTTTCATAAAATTGGCTTCGCCCATCCAGACCAAGCCGTTTATTTCCATAGACGTTTTGCCCAATGTAAAATCTGACGGAAACAATTCAAAAGTCGAATTAGATTGTAAGGAAAGAAAAGCCATTTCAACACCAAATTGAATTGAAGGAAACGCAATAAGCTCGTTCCAAAGTTGTTCTTTTCCTAAATGAATGTTTTCGCAAACCCATTGCAATTTTTCTTCATAATCGGGACGATCATCAATGGATAATGTTCTCAAAATACCACACTCACCTATTCCAATTTTTCCATTTTCTTCTAAAATCAAAAACCACGTTTCTTTCTCGGTTAAAACACCACGTGAAGTTCCACTAGGTCGTTTAAAATTAAGTATATATTTTCGGTAGGTAGCAATCATTAAATTAACAATTACGAATGTTCAATTACGAATGTTCAATTACGAATGTTCAATTACGAATGTTCAATTACGAATGTTCAATTACGAATTTTTATTTTTTAATGTTTTTTGAATACTTCCAATAATTCGTAAAATTTCTTCTACATCTCTTAATAATTCATTTGCACTATCTAATTCTAAATAAGTAGAATCTTTAAGTAATCTTATCCAATATTTAGTTTCACGTGCTTCCTTATAAGAAATAGTTAGTTTAGCATAAAAATCTCTTTCTGATTGACCGCCAATTGCTTCTTCAATATTAGCTCCAATTGAAGTTCCGCTTCTCAATAATTGCTTCGACAAAACAAACTCTTTTTTGTCTTCGACAAGCAATTTATATACCTTAATAATTTTTAAAGCAAACTCGTAACTTTTTGATTGAATGATATTTTCTTTCATTGTAAAAAAAATCGTAATTCGTAATTGAAAATTTTATAATTCAATTGAATTTCCTATTTCTAGCAACATTAAATCTTTATTTGCATCAAAAAATTTACGTTTTGCCTCTTCATGATTAATTTCGATGTAACCAAAAGTATCAAAATGATAGCCCAAAATCTTATCGCATTGTACAAAATCCGAAGCGATGATTGCATCATCAACATCCATTGTAAAATTGTTTCCAATAGGTAAAATCGCTAAGTCTAATTTTGTTCGAAGTGGAATAAGTTTCATATCCATTGTTAAAGCGGTATCGCCAGCAATGTAAATATTTTTGCGTTCGCCTTCAATTACAAATCCACCGGGTTGCCCGCCATAACTTCCATCTGGGAAAGACGAAGTATGAATAGCAGGTACATATTTTATAATTCCAAATTCAAAATCCCAGCTTCCGCCATGATTCATAGGATGGAATTGAAAACCTTTGGCGCCATAATGCGTAGCAATTTCATAATTCGAAACAATTACCGCATTAGTCCGCTTGGCAATAGTTTCTACATCTAAAATATGATCTTGATGCGCATGCGTAAGCAAAATGTAATCGGCTTTGATAGCGTTTATATCAATATGAGCTGCTTTTGGATTTCCAGTAATAAATGGGTCAACCACGATATGAACATCATCAATTTGAATTCCTAAACAAGCGTGACCGTAAAATGTTATTCTCATAGTTAAAGTTTTTAGGAGTTAGTTGAAAATATAATAATCATCCAAAATAATATACTGATAGCAAAAGTAGTTAAAGCAACTTTTTTTAATTCGGGATCAAAATCTTCATATTTTGTTGCTTT